>NZ_JAQURE010000112.1 GCF_028715765.1 Rhodoferax sp. | reverse complement strand
CTTTGTTCATAAAGTCAAAGCCAAGCCATGTGCCTTGTTCATCTCTCACGCCGGTGAGCCAGCTGGACAGAACGCTGCCGCCTGCCTGGCGGAATTGGCCAATGGCGAGTCGCTCTTTGTCAGACAGCGCCACCAACGAAGGCAACACCAGCACGCCTGGTGTGCTGCTTTCAAGCTGCGCAGGCGAGGCGATGGTTTTGAACGGTACGTGGTACTTAGAAAGAAAGGTTTCCCACTGGCGAATGTTGTTTTGAAAGTCAGCTGCGCTAGATGCGTAAAGCGTTTTTGAGGTGGGCGATGCATACAGCCACACCATGGGTTTTAACCCCAGCGCTTGCCCAGTCACGTGAAGGTTGGCAGGTGCTTGAGACAACGCTGGCGGTTGGCTGGGCTTGGATGGGAAGGCATTTTTAGGTAAAAAGAGGGTTTGATCATCCACCACTTGCCCCATGGGAACAGGGCTGGAGAGGGTTTCTTTGGGCAAATTTTTCGTGGCTGAACAACCTTGAATGGCAAGCGCTGCGCACAACAGGGTGGCGCTGATCAAACGATTGAAATGGTTCATGGGGTGTGGCTGCAAGGTAAGGGGTGGCTTTCGACAATAAATGAGATCACTACATCGTCTGACTTAAGGTTGAATGGCATCGTGAATTTATACCGTCACAAGTCAATTTTGATGACCTGATGTGATACCTAATTGAAATATCATATGAGTTAAATTAAGCTCTTCAAATTATTTCAATTTTCAACATCAGCTCAATGAACGCTAATCTCGCTTTGCCAGGGTTGCCTGAGCTGACAGACAGTTTAATCAACGGTGGGCTTTATGTGTTGCTGGCCGAGACAGCTTCCGCTCGGTTTCCGATGTTGGCCTCCAGCCTTGCCAGTGGATTGGATCGGGGACTCAATTGCCGGCTTTTGCTGCAGCAAAATCCCGAGTCTCTGGTGCAGCGCCTACAGTCTTATGGCAACCTGAACATTCATCAGGCGATTCAAGAGCGTCAGTTGCAGTTGTTTACGCTGCAGGATGAGTTTTCAAAAAAGTTATTTCGTTTTGGGGCTGAAGCGTTTGTTAAAGAACTTGAGCATTTTGCTTTTCCTGATGGCGCTTATGTAGTTTTTGATCAGGCTGATGAGTTGCTTGCCTTGCATGATGTATTGATTGCGTTGGAACAGGTTGAAGTGCTCAAAAAGTGGACGCAAGCGCACCAAATCACCTTCTTGTTGGTTTTAACGCGCACCAGTGGGGCACAGGTCGGAACACTGAATGCCTTGATGGACAACCTCACTGGCATTGCTCGGCTAGGCGCCCAGCGCCATGGGTTGGAGCTCACATTTGATTATTGGCAATCCAATGAGGGCACTACAGCTGGGCGCAGTTTTAACTTGAAACCCTTGGTCTCTGGTCTTTATGAGGCAGGCAATCCACAGCAGTTGGTAGATGTCGACAGCCCGGATGCCGGTCTGGAACGTGTTGACTCTGCTGAAGCGATGGTGTTTTACATGGATCCAGAGTTGGTGGGCTTGACACAGCAGATGCAAGGGAAATGGCAGAAAGTCGATACCTTGATCGGCATGATGCACGCCACGCGGAACATGAAGTCTGCGACCTGTATTTTGTTGTTTCAGCGTGGGTCTCAATTGCGGCAATTGGCTGAAACTGTGCACACGCTCAGGTTGACCATGGGGCGCTATGCGCGCATTGTGGTGCAAGAGAAAGAGGCTTCACTGCGCTACCAAAATGAAGCCCTCTTGCTGAAGCTGGGGTTGAATCTGGTGATCAATCGCGATGTGCCATTGAGCCGACTGCCACTGCTGCTGGAGTCGCTCAAAGGGCAAATTTTCAGCCGCGATGTCAACATCAACTTCGAGGCTGCCCTGGCCAGTGTCTTGCCCACGCAGTTGCATGGTTATCTTTTGCCTGCACGGTTTGTCAAAGAGGTTGCCTTGATTTTGGAGCGTGCCAAAACCTTGGATGTGCCATGTGCTTTGATGATTGGGCGGCCTAAACCAGATCGGAAACTGGCTGACTTGATTGCCGGCAACAAGATTTCGCGCGCTGGCGATTTGATCACCGCCGATGCCTCAGACTGTTTTGTGTTTTTGAACGCTTGCCCACAGGCGGTGCTGTTCAATACGGTGGAGCGCTTGCTGGGCTTGTCTGTTGAAGATGCATTTGCCAGCGCCAAATTTGCAGTCAATCCAGAAGAGATTCAGTCAGAGCTGGAAGCCTTGTTGCGAGAGGCCACAGATGAGTTGTTGCCAGACTTCACGCCGGAGGCTAAAGCGACTGAAAGTGGCGCCGACCCCACTGAAGAACCTGACACGGTTGTTGCTGTGGATGGCGGTGTCCCGTGGCTTCAGCCAACCCCCGCTGTGACCCCGGTGCTGTCTGTGGCGAAGCCACAGGTGGCTGTGCCAGCTCAACCCAGGGTTGCAGTGCAGAAGCAGCATCAACTTGCCGCTGTGTCGGTGGCTGTGAAGCCGCATCAGGTGCAAGTTGAAAAAGCCATGCCCACCACAGA
>NZ_JAQURE010000111.1 GCF_028715765.1 Rhodoferax sp. | reverse complement strand
CAAATGTCGCGCAAAGGAGCACGGTAATGAACATGGGGAACAACACATCCGCTCCCTTGGTGATGCAAGCCAAGGGCATCGTCAAACGCTACGGCCAGGTCACAGCGCTGGACGGCACCGACTTTGAATTGCGCGCGGGCGAAATTTTGGCGGTGATTGGCGACAACGGTGCTGGCAAATCGTCGCTGATCAAAGCCTTGTCCGGGGCCACCGTACCCGACGAAGGTGCGCTGCTGCTGGACGGCCAGCCGGTGCACTTCAAAAGCCCCATCGACGCGCGCCGTGCTGGCATTGAAACCGTTTACCAAGACCTGGCGGTGGCGCCTGCCATGAGCATTGCAGAAAACCTGTTTTTGGGTCGCGAAATTCTCAAGCCCGGCCTGCTGGGGCAATGGCTGCGCCTGTTGGACAAGAAAGAAATGCTGGCGCAAGCCATTGCCCGCATGAACGACCTCAAGGTCGGCATTCGCTCCATGACGCAAGCGGTGGAAACCCTCTCAGGTGGCCAGCGCCAGTGTGTGGCGGTGGCACGGGCGGCCGCGTTTGCCCGGCATGTGGTCATCATGGACGAGCCTACCGCCGCGCTGGGCGTGAAAGAAGGCAACATGGTGCTGGAGCTGATTCGCCGCGTGCGCGACAAAGGTCTGCCGGTGATTTTGATCAGCCACAACATGCCGCATGTGTTTGAGGTGGCCGACCGCATCCACATCCAGCGCCTGGGCAAACGTGCGGCGGTGGTCAACCCCAAAACCATCAGCATGAGCGACACCGTGGCGGTGATGACGGGAGCCAAAACGGTGGATGAGTTGCCCGCCGAGGCGCACGCCTGATGACCGCCCTGCTCTGCCTTCATCCCATCTTTTAATCTCACCCCAAGGCACGCCATGCTCAAAGGAATTCCACCCCTGCTCACGCCCGAGCTGCTCAAACTCATGATGGAAATGGGGCACGACGACGCCCTGGTGCTGGCTGATGCCAACTTCACCGCCATGAGCCTGGCCGCTGGCAAACCCGTGATCCGGCTGCCCGGCACCGGCATGGTGCAGGTGGTGGAAGCCATCACCACGCTGCTGCCGCTGGCCAGCGACGTGCCGCACCCGGCCGCTTTCATGGTCGTGTCTGGCCAGCCCGCCGGCTACCGCTCTGCCCTGCAGCGCGAAGTGTGCCAACTTTTATCTACCCAAATGCTGCCCAACCAAAGTACAGAGGGCGTAGAGCGCTATGCTTTTTATGAGCGGACGCGGGCTGCTTATGCCGTCGTTCTGACCGGTGAAGCCCAGCCTTTTGGAAATTTCATTTTGCGCAAAGGGGTGATCGGCGAAAATCTGCGCCCATGACCCCCACGCGCCCCGCCCCACCTGAACCCCCTACCCTGCTGCGACCGCGCGGCTCCAACCATGTGGGCATGCGCCAGTTCAACGAACGGGTGGTGCTGCAAGCCATTCGCCTACACGGCAGCTTGCCCAAAGCCGACCTGGCACGCCTGACTGGCCTGACCGCCCAAACCATTGGCCTGATCACCACCCGGCTGGAAGAAGATGGCCTGATCCTGAAACAAGACCGGGTGCGTGGCCGCATTGGCCAGCCGTCGGTGCCACTCACACTCAACCCAGACGGTGCGTTTGCCATTGGCATCAAGGTTGGGCGGCGCAGTGCCGACTGGCTGCTGGTGGACTTTTGTGGTCAGGTGCGCCAGCGCCTGAGTCTGGACTACGTGTTTCCTGAAGCAACCACCTTGCTGCCCACCATGGCCGCGCACATGCAGCGCCTGCACCACGAGCTGGGTAGCCTGCGCGATCGACTGGTGGGTGTGGGTGTGGCCGCACCGTTTCAGCTGGGCGGCTGGCATCGCATGCTGGGCTTGTCTGACGCCCAGTCGCAAGCCTGGAACCAAATCGATCTGCGTGCCCAGGTGCAGGGCATGACCCAGGTGCCGGTCAGCTTTGCCAAAGACACCTCGGCCGCGTGCGTGGCCGAGCTGGTGCAAGGCCGTGGCCGCGACCTGAAAAACTTCCTTTACCTGTTTGTGGACACTTTTGTGGGTGGCGGGCTGGTGATCAACTCGCATCTGCATGGCGGCGTGCATGGCAATGCCGGTGCTGTGGCCTCACTGCCCATGGGCTTGGCTGACAGGTCAAACACAGCACAGCCGCCCGCGCAGCTGATTGGCCAAGCCTCGCTTTGGGAACTGGAGCAGCGCTTTACGGCACGCGGGCTTGACCCCCATGCGGCTTACGACGCGCGTGCGCTTGAGCCGCCCTTTGAGTCAGAGACGCAGGGCTGGGTCAGCACCGCCGCCAATGCCCTGGCACACACCGTGGTCAGCGGCACGGCTTTTTTGGACATTGATGCGGTGGTGGTTGACGGCTCTTTCAGCCGCGCCTTGTTGGCGCAACTGATTGCCGCCACCCAAGCCGCCCTGGCTCGCTACAACTGGGAAGGCCTGTGGAGCGCCAATGTGATCTCAGGTCTGGCCGGCCCCGACGCCCGCGCCCTGGGCGGTGCCCTGATGCCGCTGCACGCCAACTTTGCGCCTGATCAAGATTTGTTTT
>NZ_JAQURE010000110.1 GCF_028715765.1 Rhodoferax sp. | reverse complement strand
AGAGAGCGACTCCACCCAGCCCGCCATCATGCGCAGCAAATCCAGGTCTTTGTCAATCACGCTCAGCATGCCTGGGCGCAACACCTTCACGGCCACCTCGCGCTCAATGCCTTGCTTGGTTTTGAGCACCGCAAAGTGCACCTGGGCAATGGATGCACTGGCCACTGGCTGACGCTCAAACGACACAAAGATGCTGTCTACCGGCTTTTTAAAGGCACGTTCAATGATCTCGATGGCCACTTCACTTGGAAACGGTGGCACACGGTCTTGCAGCCGAGCCAATTCATCGGCAATGTCCACCGGCAACAAGTCACGCCGGGTTGAGAGCACTTGCCCAAATTTGACAAAAATAGGTCCCAAACTCTCAAGGGCTTCCCGAATACGCTGACCGCGCGGCGCATCTAGCTTGCGCCCTAAGGTCAGCAACCGTGCCAAGCGCAACAACCATGGCTTGTTGAAACTGGTCAGCACCAGTTCATCCAGGCCATGGCGCAACATCACCCAAAGGATGAACGCCCCACGAAAAAGGCGCGTCATACGCTTGACTTGCCAGGCACAAATGTGGCCGCTTTGGCCATGAATTCGCGCAAAGATGTGGCCAGTGTGGTGGCCATTTTGCTCAAGGTATGGGCAGGCACATCGCCAATGACGCGCGCCAAGTCATCTTCCATGTCCCAGCGTACATGCTCCACCAGCCAATTCACCTCTGCGGCCAGTTGCACATCACCCTCGATGCGAACCGCAGGTTTTTCGCCACGCAAGGTGGCCTGCGCCAAAGACAAAGGTGATTCGTCCGTCAAGGTCATCACCAAGTCGGCTGGTGTTTCAGCGCTGGCCAAGTCCAGCAAACCCGCTGGGGTGGCTTGTAGCTTGAAACTGAAAATGCGCCACTGCACCAGCATCACCTGGTTTTTTTGCCGAGCCAGCCGTGCCATGGCTTCGGGCTCTTGCATCAACACATGGTTCAGCAACAAAACCAAGCGGCGCTGCGCTTCGTTGACTGCCCAGGCGGGTGGTTGAATTTGAGGGAGTGGGAGTTTTTGGAGGAGACCCTCCAGAAATGGAAAAGGGGACTGTGTGCTCATAGTCCCCGATTATTCCCCGAAAAATAAGCTTCGGCCTTACTGCAGGGCTTGAACCCCTGCAACCAACCAACCATTGTTGCCATTTTTGGATTTGACCATGTTCCAGACTTCACGGAATGGGCTCGGTGAGCTGGCCGCATCTTCACGAATCATGCCTGAGAACTCCACGCTGGCCATGTAATCGTTGCCCAAATCTTCAATCCCCAGCAAATGGGCTTCGATCATGACCACTTCAGTCATGTTTTGTGAGCCACCCGGATGGGTTTCACGCTCAGCGAGTTGCGCCTGAATTTCTTTCAGCATGGTGTCTGTCATCATCACACGCAGCGCAGGAATGTCTGATTTGTCCCAAGCGGCTTGCAATGACACAAAATTAGCCTTGGCTGACTTGAGAAAACCTTCAGAGTCAAAACCCGCAGGAATACCCCAAGTTTGTGCACCCAACAAACCCGAGCCGATCATCGAACCCGACGTGGCAGTGGCAGCGCTGACCGGTGCACTGGCTTCAAAAGCGGTGGTGTTGCGTTCCCAAGGCCGGGCAGAGGCATCGTTGCCCACATTTTCAGGCCGATAGTCTGCCGACAATGAAGTTGGCGCTGGTGCCGAAGCCGCACCTGCAGCAGCACCCTGGAACGCAAACGGCGAAGTTGCAACTTGACCCCCTTGGCTTTTACGCCGCATGAACCAGCCCACCGCCACCATAATGACCAGTGCCAGCAGGGCAAACATCAAAAACTGCCCCATGGCTGCACCCAGCCCAAGCGAGCTGGCCAACCAAGCCAAGCCCAAGCCTGCAGCCAAACCGCCCAACATCGCGCCCCAAGGTTTCTTGGGTGCAGCCGCTGCAGCAGGTGCCGCGGCCGGTGCTTTGGCAGTGTTGTTCGCTGCTTGCGAAGGCGCAGTTGCAGGCGAGGCTTGGCGCTGCGTGACATTGCTGGACTGTTGACCGAAAGATTTGCCGCCACCAAAACGCTTGGCAGCCTCGGCATGCCCTGCAAATAGCACCAAACAGATGCTCAAAACCGATAGCCAACGTTTCATGATTTCTCCTGATTGAATTTGATTCACAACATCATTGGGCGGAAAAGCCGCTCAACACTTGATACCCACATGCAAGGCTACCAGACCACCCGTCATGTTGTGGTAATCCACATGGCCAAAACCATTAGCTTTCATCAGGGATTTGAGCTCTTCTTGACTTGGGTGCATGCGAATCGACTCAGCCAAATATTGGTAACTGGACGCATCACCCGCCACCCACTGCCCCAATTTAGGCAGCACCTTGAACGAATACCAGTCATAAGCTTTTTCTAGCGGCTTGGCCACTTTGGAAAACTCCAGCACCAACAGCTTGCCACCCGGTTTGAGCACCCGGTTCATCTCAGCCAAGGCTACGTTCTTGTGCGTCATGTTGCGCAGACCAAAAGCCACCGTGACCAGGTTGAAATGGGCATCAGGAAACGGCAGGTGTTCAGCATCACAGACCAGG
>NZ_JAQURE010000109.1 GCF_028715765.1 Rhodoferax sp. | reverse complement strand
ACCGGTTGACATCACCGTGGCCTCATCCAAAGTCGTGATTTTTCGCGGACTACGCTACCCAACGTCGCAATCCCTGCAAGTCAACCCCATTCAGGTCAAGCTGTTGGCAGTCACTCCTGATGCCATGGCAGCGCCACTTGAAACATCGCTCGATCTGGCTCAAAGCACCGCCACCTCTTTGTTTTTGACCCGAGACAAGCGCTCTAACCCGGTTTTTTTCAGCGTTCAAAACACGGTTGAGCGCTTTACTGGCAAATAAGAAAGACCCCACTCATGCGGCACATTTTTCTAACACCCGCCTTGCACCACCGCATCAAATGGGTCGCACTGCTCATCACCAGCTTGTTGAGTTTGGCAGCCATGCCGCAAGAAACCTCTGTCATTACCGGCAAAGACGGCTGGTTGTTCACACGCTATGAATTTGCCACCCCCGCTGACGCGCCAGACACCCAAGCCACGCTGAACTTGCTGGACAAAACCAACCAGCTCTTGGCGCAAAAAAACATTGTCCTGGCGCTGGTCATCGTGCCCTCCAAAATTCGGGTCAACCCCGATCAGTTGCCAGACCCCATGGTGCTCGACCCTTACACAGCCGGTAAATATGCAGCTGCCGCTGATGCGCTGCAGGCCGCTGGCGTGCACGTGGTCAGGCTTGACACAGCTTTTCTCACCAGCCCCCACCGATCCAGTGACACCCCCCTGTTTTTGCATCTTGACACCCATTGGTCGCCACGTGGCTCGCTGTTGGCCGCTGAGACTATCCAGCGCAGCCTTGATGACTCCCCTCGTCTCAAGGCCGTGCTGGCAACCATTCCCGAAGAAAAATTCACCTTGGCCTGGGCTGACCACAAAATTTCAGTTCGCACCCGCGACCTGGTCAAACTGTTACCCCCCAACGCACGCAAATACGCCGCCGAGCAGGTGTTGCAATTCAAGGTCAACCGGGTGAACGCCTCAACCGCCACACTGCTGTCTGGCGCAGACACCACGCTGATCACGGCCATTGGCAGCAGTTATTCAGACAAAATCACCGGCTACCCAGATGCCCTGCGCTACGCTTTGCAGCGCAACGTGCTGGACATTTCCATCCCCGTTGACCAAGGGCCATGGGTTGGCATGCTGAATTATTTGCAAGATGAGGCTTTCAAAACCAGCCCACCGGCACTGATCATTTGGGAAATTCCAGAGCGCGAACTCCGCTCGCCACCCAATTACAAATTTCGGGACGCGCGCTACATACTTGACAACAACGCCTGGCTCACGCAAGTGGCCCAGCTGCTTGCGGCTCACCCCAACGCGCGTTGAATGATGATTTTTTGCACGTCTGACGTGCCCTCGTAAATCTGGCACACGCGCACGTCACGGTAAATGCGCTCGACCGGGAAGTCGCTCACATAGCCATAACCGCCCAGGGTCTGGATGGCGGCACTGCACACCTGTTCGGCCATTTCGCTGGCAAACAGCTTGGCCATGGCGGCTTCTTTCAGGCACGGGCGTCCGGCATCACGCAAACTCGCTGCGTGCCAGATCAACTGCCTGGCAGCTTCTAGTTTTGTAGCGCACTCCGCAAGCCTGAAGCCAACCGCTTGGTGGTTGATGATTGACGTTCCAAAACTCTGGCGGTCTTTGGCGTAGCCCAGCGCCACCTCAAACGCACTGCGCGCCATGCCCACGCTTTGCGCCGCAATGCCAATGCGCCCACCCTCCAAGCCGCCCAGCGCTATGCCGTAGCCCTGGCCTTCTGCGCCAATCAGGTTCTCAGCGGGAATGCGGCAGTTGTCAAAGTTGATCTGTGCTGTGTCGCTGCTGTGCTGACCCAGCTTATCTTCCAGCCGCGCCACCACATAGCCGGGCGTGGCGGTGGGCACAATGAACGCACTCATGCCCTTCTTGCCCGCGCCCTTGTCGGTGACCGCAATCACAATAGCCACGTCGCCGTTTTGCCCGCTGGTGATGAACTGCTTGACCCCGTTGATGACGTAACTGTCGCCATCTTTCACTGCGGTGGTGCGCAGGCCAGACGCATCGCTGCCCACATGCGGCTCGGTCAGGCAAAACGCGCCCAGCAGCTGCCCCTGCGCCAGCGGCGTGAGCCATTGCTTTTGCTGCGCGGCGTTGCCAAACTTCATCAAAATAGCGTTGACCGGGCAATTGGTCACGCTGATCACGGTGCTGGTGCCGCCATCGCCAGCGGCAATTTCTTCCAGCACCAACGCCAGCGTCAGGTAGTCCAAGCCAGCCCCGCCCAACGCTTCGGGCACACAAATGCCATAAGCACCCAGCGCCGCCAGGCCTTTGTGCACCTCTTTGGGGAACGTGTGTGTTTTGTCCCACTTGGCGGCCTGCGGCCACAGCTCGGCCTGGGCAAAGTCGCGCACAGCGTCGCGGATCATTTCCTGCTCTGAGGTCAACAACATGCTATTTCTTTCAACGGGTTACCAAAGCGCCTCAGGCGCGGGAATCAAACTGCAAAATGGCGCGCGCCATGCTCTCCAGCGGCAAGATGTCGTCTACCGCCTGCAGTTTGATGGCCTCTTTGGGCATGCCAAACACCACGCATGTCTCTTCGTTTTGGGCAATGCAGCGGGCTCCCAGATCGTGCATGGTTTTCATGCCACGCGCGCCGTCGTCGCCCATGC
>NZ_JAQURE010000108.1 GCF_028715765.1 Rhodoferax sp. | reverse complement strand
ACCACCTTGAGCATGCCCGCGCCGGTGCAAATGACCAGCTCGTTGTGCGGCTGCACCATGGGCGAGGCCACGGCCACACCCAGCGTCAAAGCAAACCACAGCAAGGCCAATTTGGCCAGCCAAGGTGAGGTGCGCAGGGTGTGCAAGGGGTTCATGGGGCGAGATTATGGCATTGAGCCTGAGACATCAGCCTGACAGGCATCAAACGCCAAGAACGGTACAGCCAGGGGCCGGTTGATACGGCCATTAAACAGTCTGACCCGCGTGGTAGCGCGCAAAAAACTGCTGTGTGGCGGCTTGTTGCGGTTCGTCAATGACTGCCTGCGGCGTGCCGCTTTCCAGCACCACGCCGTCGCGCATGAAGACCACCTGGTCAGCCACCTCGCGTGCAAACGACATCTCGTGGGTGACCAGAATCATGGTCATGCCGTCTGCTGCCAGGTCGCGGATCACGCCCAGCACCTCGCCTACCAATTCGGGGTCCAGCGCAGAGGTGACCTCGTCAAACAGCATCACCTGCGGCTGCATGGCCAGCGCGCGGGCAATGGCCACACGCTGCTTCTGGCCACCCGAGAGTTGCGCCGGGTATTGGTCAGCCTTGTCCTGCAGACCCACTTTGGCCAACAGGGCATGGGCTTGCTCACGCGCTTTGGCCTTGGGCGCGCGCAGCACGGTGACCGGGCCTTCCATGACGTTTTGCAGCACCGACATGTGCGGAAACAGGTTGAAATGCTGAAACACCATGCCGGTATTGGCTCGAAAGCGCGCCAACGTGCGGTCGCCAGGCAAGCGCGTGGCATCGCCTGAATAGGTCATTTCGTGATCGCCCACGCGGATACTGCCCTTGTCGGGAATGGTCAACAGGTTGACACAGCGCAGCAGCGTGGACTTGCCTGAGCCCGAGGGCCCCAGCAGCGCCACCACCGCGCCTTTGTCAATGTGCATGTGGATGTCTTTGAGGACGACGTGGTCACCAAAGCTCTTTTGTAACCCGTGAATGTCGATCATGGCATGGCGTCTGGCGTGCTTCATTGTCTGGTGATAAAACTTACTCGGCGCGTTTGGATTCAAGCCGGCGCACCAGTTTGCTGGCGGGCAACAAAATGGCGATGTACATCAGCGCAATCAGCGTGTAGGCCTCCAGCGGACGGTAGGTTTCGTGCGCCACCGCCTGGCCTTGGTAGACCAGGTCAGGCAGGGCCAGCACCGACAGCAACGAGGTATTTTTGAGCTGCATGATGGACTGGTTCATCAGCGGCGGCGTCATGCGCCGCAAGGCCTGCGGCAGCACCACCCGGCGCATCACCTGAAAACGCGTCATGCCGAGGGCACGCGCGGCATCACTCTGGCCGGGGTCGATGGACACAATGCCGCCCCGGATGATCTCGGCGTAAAACGCCCCGCCGTACAAGGACAAGGCCAGCACCGCCGCCACCGATGCCGTCATGGCCACGCCAATGAGCACCGGCAGCGCGTAATAAAACCAGATGATCAACACCAGCACCGGCGTGGCCCGAAACAGCTCCACATACCATTTCAGAGGCAGATGAATCAGCCGCGATTTGGCCAGCCCGCCGATACCGGCCACCAGCCCCACCGTCAGGCCAAACACGATGCACAGCAGGCTATAGCCCACCGTGACCATCAGCCCATTGGCAAACAGCTGGCGGTATTGCCAGAGGTATTGAAAGTTCCACTCGTACACGCCAACGTCCCTTGCGAATGGGTTAGAAACTGACGATGGCGGGGATCTCTTCGCGCTTGATGCTCATCAGCTTGTCCAGGTTGCCCAGCACGATGGTGTTGATGGCGCCGCTTTTGCGCAGCTCGGCAATCCAGCCGTCCACATAGGTTTTCCAACGCTGATCGGTCTCCATGCGCAGCCCGGCGTTGGTGGAAGTGCCCTTGATGGGCTCAGGCACCACCACATGGCCAATGCCGGGGTTCTTTTTGACAATACCGGCTGAGAGCGTGACCACCAGCGGCTGCACATCGGCACGACCGGTTTGTACCGCCAGCGTGGCATCGGCGGATTTCTCAAAGCGCAGAATTTTGGCTTTTTTGTACATGGCGGTCACCAGGTTGTCGTAAGACGAACCGACATCGACAGCGATGGTCACCTCAGGCGTGTCCATCTCTTCCCAGGTCTTGGGGTTGAAGCCTTTTTTGGCAATCAGGCTGTAGGCGTTGTTGTACAGCGGCTCGGAAAAGCTAATCACCTTCATGCGTTGTGGCGTCGGGTTCAGACCAAAAAAGATGTCAATTTTGTTGGACTGCAAGTCCAGCACCGAATTGCCCCAAGTGGTCTCCCTGATCTCCAGCTTGACACCGAGCTTGGCGGCCAAATCATTGGCCAGGTCGATCATGATGCCGCTCCATTGACCGGTGGCCAGGTCTTTGTGGTAATTAGGGGCGCCGCCAGCCACGGCGGCAATGCGCAGCGTTTTGCTGCTGGCAATGCGCTCCCAGGTGGCCATGTCAGCCTGGTTCTGCGCCCAGGTTGGGACGGTTATGGCAGAGCCCAATAAAGCGGCGCTACCCAAAAGCACGTTGCGGCGGTTGGTCTTGGTCATGGCTTTTCTCCTTGAAAATGGCAAGTGGCTTGCCGGTTAAAAATGGATTCAGAGCCGGGTTCGGCATAAGCGGCCAACGCCGCCAGCGACACAGGGCGCAGTGGCCAGCGCGGCACGTCGCCGTTGAGCGCCGCGGGATCAAAGCCAAAACCGTGTTCATGCGCCAGTTGGCTTGTGGTGTGGGCACAAAACCGGCCCTGGCAGGCCCCCATGCCAAA
>NZ_JAQURE010000107.1 GCF_028715765.1 Rhodoferax sp. | reverse complement strand
CTGCGGCGCAGCCTTTGGATGAGTCTGAACCCATTTGAATTGAAACAGGAGAGTCATGGCATGAATCGCGAAATGTTAATGTTGGTCGATGCCATCTCACGCGAGAAAAACGTCGAGCGTGATGTGGTGTTTGGCGCGGTCGAGGCCGCATTGGCGCAAGCCACCAAGAAGCTGTACAGCGGTGAGGTGGATATTCGCGTGTCGCTCAACCGTGACACCGGTGTTTACGAAACCTTCCGTCGCTGGCATGTGGTGCCCGATGAGGCGGGGTTGCAATTGCCAGACCAGGAAATTTTGCACTTTGAAGCCAAAGAGCAAATCCCGGACATTGAAGTCGATGAATACATTGAAGAAACCATCGAGTCCGTGCCGATTGGTCGCATTGGTGCCATGGCGGCTAAGCAAGTGATTTTGCAAAAAATTCGTGATGCTGAGCGTGAAATGTTGCTCAACGACTTCATGTCGCGCGGCGACAAAGTGTTTGTGGGCACGGTCAAACGCATGGACAAGGGTGACCTGATTGTCGAATCCGGGCGTGTGGAAGGTCGTCTACGCCGTGGCGAGATGATTCCCAAAGAGAATTTTCGCACCGGTGACCGCGTGCGCGCCATGATCATGGAAGTCGACTTGACCCTGCGCGGTGCACCCATTGTGCTGAGCCGCTCAGCGCCTGACTTCATGATTGAGCTGTTCCGCAACGAAGTGCCAGAAATTGAACAGGGCTTGCTAGAGATCAAATCCTGCGCCCGTGATGCCGGCTCTCGCGCCAAGATCGCCGTGTTGTCGCACGACAAGCGAGTGGACCCCATTGGCACCTGTGTCGGTGTGCGTGGCACGCGTGTCAACGCCGTCACCAACGAATTGGCCGGTGAGCGCGTCGACATTGTGTTGTGGAGCGAAGACCCGGCGCAGTTTGTGATTGGCGCGCTGGCGCCAGCCAACGTCAGCAGCATTGTGGTGGACGAAGAACGCCACGCCATGGATGTGGTGGTAGACGAAGAAAACCTGGCCATTGCCATTGGCCGCGGCGGTCAAAACGTGCGACTGGCGGCCGAGCTGACCGGTTGGAAAATCAACATTTTGGATGCAGCTGAGTCAGCTCAAAAGCAAGCCTCTGAGCTGGATGTCAGCCGTCGCTTGTTCATGGACAAGCTCGACGTCGATGAAGAAATTGCCGACCTGTTGATTGCTGAAGGCTTTGCCAGCCTGGAGCAAGTGGCCTACGTGCCACTCGAAGAGATGCTTGAAATTGAAAGTTTTGACGAAGACACTGTCAATGAACTGCGTGCGCGTGCCAAAGACGCCTTGTTGACCATGGAAATCGTCAATGAAGAAAAGGTGAGCATCGAGCCTCAAACATTGAACCAGCTGGAAGGTTTGACCCCTGACCAATTGGCCAAGCTGACTGAGAATGGTGTCAACACCCTTGACGACTTGGCAGATCTGGCTGTGGATGAGCTCACTGAGCTGACCGGGCAGTCTGTTGACGAAGCCAAAGCGTTGATCATGAAGGCGCGTGCGCATTGGTTTACCAATGACGCTTCGGCTCAAGAGTCTTGATCATGAACACCCAGTTGTTGTAAAGCCCTTCACACCCTCGTGGGTGTGAAGGATGGAACTAAAGGTTACCCAAAAAATGTCCAGTATGACCGTCGCTGAGTTTGCAAATGAACTCAAAAAATCCACCGAAACATTGCTTGAGCAATTGAAATCGGCAGGTGTGGCCAAATCAGCCGCGTCTGACACCCTCTCAGAGCCCGATAAACAGCGGCTGCTGGGCTATTTGCAAGCCAGCCACGGCACAGCGACGGGCGAGCGAAAAAAAATCACACTGCTCAAAAAAACCACCACCGAAATCAAGCAGGCTGATGCCACCGGCAAAGCCCGCACGATTCAGGTGGAAGTGCGCAAGAAACGCACATTTGTCCGGCGTGATGAGCCGCAGGAAGCTGCCACACCTTCTGAGGCAGCAGCTGCGTCACATGAAGCTGAGCAAGATGCACAAGAAGTGCAAACCCCAGCCATTGACCACGCTGATCTGGCTCGCCGCGAACAAGAAGCGTCGCGCCAAGCAGAGTTGATCCGGCGCCAAGAAGAAGAGCTGGCAGAGCGCAGGCGTCAGCGCGAAGCCCAAGAGGCCGCTGCACGCCAAGCGGCAGAACAAGCCGCCGCTCAAGCGGCCGCTGAATCTGCTGCTCAACAAGCCCAAGCCGCGCAAGCCCAAGCGGCACGGCAAGCTGTGTCGCAGCAGGTTCAGACTGAATCTCCATCAGGCAAAGAAGCCGCCGCGCAAGCTGAAAGCGAATCTGCACAAGCCCACGTCGACCTGCAAGCCGCTGCCAAAGTGCAAGCACAAGTTCAAGCGGCAGCACAAGCCAAAGAACAGGCTGCGGTAGACGCCAAAGCGCGCTTGGCAGAAGACCAGGCGCGTGCCGCTGACTTGACTGATCGCCGTCGCAAAGCGGAAGCTGAAGCTGCAGCCATTCGCTTGATGATGTCGCAGCCCGGCAAAAAAGTGCCACCTCCCAAAAAGCCCGAAGAACCCAAGCCGGTTGTGAAGCCCGCCGATGCCGCCAAAGGCACGATCAAAGGCACACTGCACAAACCGGCCGGTTCACCCACAGCCAAACCTGCTGCACCCGCAGCACCGGGTGCCAAACCAGCGGCAGCCGATGGCAAAGAAGTTAAATCTGCCAAGTTGTCCAGCAGCTGGGCGGGTGACCCCGCCAAGAAAAAAGGCATTCCCACCCGTGGTGATACCGGTGCAGGTGCTGGTCGCAACAGCAACTGGCGCGGTGGCCCGCGTGG
>NZ_JAQURE010000106.1 GCF_028715765.1 Rhodoferax sp. | reverse complement strand
GGGCTGAACACCGCGCACACCCGCGTGGTGCTGGAAAAACCACTTGGGCACGACCTGGCCAGCAACCGCAGCATCAACCACTGCGTCGGCCAAGTGTTCAGCGAGCGGCAGATTTACCGCATTGACCACTATTTGGGCAAGCCTGCGGTGCAAAACCTGTTTGCCCTGCGCTTTGGCAACGCCTTGTTTGAACCGCTGTGGCGGCGCGAGCACATTGCCAACATCCAGATCACCATTGCCGAAGAGCTGGGTGTGGAAAAACGTGGTGCGTTTTACGAAACCACCGGCGCGCTGCGTGACATGGTGCAAAACCACGCGCTGCAACTGCTGTGCGCCATTGGCATGGAGCCGCCCATCAACTCGCATGCCGATGCCATTCGCGACGAAAAGCTCAAGGTGCTGCGCTCGCTCAAACCCTGGACCGCTGAAACGCTGAAACAAGACGTGATTCGCGGGCAATACGGCGCGGGTGCCATTGGCGGCGCGGCTGTAGCCGCTTACCGCGACGAGCTAGGCGTCAACCCGGCCAGCCAGACCGAGACCTTTGTCGCACTGCGCACCGAAATCTCGAATTGGCGCTGGGCTGGCGTGCCATTTTTTATCCGCACCGGCAAGCGCCTGGCTGGACGCGATGCGCGCATTGTGGTGAACTTTCGCCCCACGCCGCACGCCATTTTCAACTCGCAAATTGGCATGGCCAACCGGCTGGTGATCAACCTGCAACCCAAAGACGGGCTGGAGCTACACCTGCTGGCACAAGGCCAGGACAACCGCAAAAACTCGCACACCCTCGCGCCGGTGCAGCTTGACTTGGACTTTGACAAACGCTTTGGCCACGAACGTGTGGGTGCTTACGAGCGACTTTTGTTGGACGTGATTGAGGGTCGCCTGAACCTGTTTGTGCGCAGCGACGAGCAAGAGGAAGCCTGGCGCTGGGTCGAACCCATCTTGACCCACTGGCAGGCCGACGCCCAGGGGCCACGCCCCTACGCCGCTGGCACCTGGGGCCCCAGCGCCACCAGCGCCATGATTGCGCGCGATGGTTTTTGCTGGAGCGAAGAGTGCTGACAGCAGTGAGCAGCCGCCCGATTTTTTAACCTTTTGAATGCCGCACCATGCTTGACCGTATCAAAGCCTCTTTGCCATCTTTAGCTCCTGCTGAGCAACGCGTCGGCAAACTGGTGCTCTCAGACCCGCGCAGTTTTGCCCTCATGCCGGTCAGTGAGCTGGCCGACCGCGCCCATGTGAGCAAGCCCACCGTGGTGCGCTTTTGCCGCAGCGTGGGCTATGACGGCTTGAGCGACTTCAAGCTCAAGCTGGCCGGCAGCGTGAGCGAAGGCGTGCCGTTCATCCACCGCAGTGTGGATGTGGACGACAAAACCAGCGACATCATGGTCAAAGTCATCGACAACACCGTGGCCGCGTTTCTGAAATACCGCAACGATGCCTCTGCCACAGCCATTGAAAAAGCCGTGGACGCCCTCGTCAACGCCTACAAAACCGGCCGCCGCATCGAGTTTTTTGGAGTCGGCAACTCAGGGGTAGTGGCGCAAGATGCGCAGCACAAATTTTTTCGGCTGGGCATCAACGGCGTGGCCTACAGCGACGGCCACATGCAGGTGATGAGCGCATCGCTGCTGCAACCGGGCGACTGCGTGGTGGTGATCTCCAACTCAGGGCGCACGCGCGACCTGATGGATTCGTGCGACATTGCCCGCAAAAACGGTGCCACCACCATCGTCATCACCGCCAGCGGCTCGCCCTTGGCCAGCGCCGGGCACATCCATGTGGCAGCCGACCACCCGGAAGGCTACGACCGCTACAGCCCAATGGTGTCGCGCCTGCTGCACCTGATGATCATCGACATCTTGGCCACCTGCGTGGCTCTACGCATTGGCGGCGACAAACTGCAGCCACTGCTGCGCGAGATGAAAAATAATTTGCGCAGCAAGCGTTACGCTTGATTTTTACATGACTTTTATGGCTCTAGCCCATATAAATTAAGCGTATACAGCTATTCAAAAAATAGCACACAAATGATCCACAGGGCAATACCGGTGCGGTCAAAAAGATGGCGTTCACCGCTGGCCATGCCGTCACAGTTGCTCGGCAACTTCAGCAACAGCTTGAGCAGCCTACCCACCCTCTGCCACACCACTTGGTGTTGGCAAAACGCAAACCTGAGCGGCTATAGTGTGGGCTGAATTTTTTTGACCTAGAAACGGGAGCGAGATGCAATGAAAAACAAGGTGACACACCATGGCTAAGGGCATGATTTTGGCCGCCGGGCAAGGCACCCGGGTTCGACCCCTCACCAAAGACCTGCCCAAACCGATGATCCCCATTTTGGGCAAGCCGGTGATGGAATACCTGATTGAGCACCTGGCGCATTACGGCGTCAATGAAATCATGGTCAACGTGGCCTACAACCACCACAAAATTGAGCAGTATTTTGGCGACGGCCACCGCTGGGGCGTTGAAATTGGCTATGCCTACGAGGGGGTGCGCGAACAAGGCGAGGTGGTGCCCAAACCGTTTGGCTCTGCTGGGGGCATGCGCCGCATTCAAGATTTCAGTGGCTTTTTTGATGAAACCACGCTGGTCATTTGTGGCGACGCCATCATTGACCTGGACATTGGCGCGGCCTTGCACGAGCACAAAACCGACGGCGCCATGGCCAGTGTGGTGACGCTGGATGTGCCGCTGAGTGAGGTCTCCAACTACGGCATTGTGGTGGCGGGTGAAGACGGGCAAGTGCAGTCGTTACAAGAAAAGCCGCAACCCTCTGAGGCCAAATCCACCCTGGCCAGCA
>NZ_JAQURE010000105.1 GCF_028715765.1 Rhodoferax sp. | reverse complement strand
TACCCAGCCATTCTGGACGACGAGGTGGTGGGCACAGAGGCCAAAAAAGTCTTTGCTGACGGCCAGGCGATGCTGAAAAAAATCATTGAGGGCCGCTGGCTCACCGCCAATGGCGTGGTCGGCCTGTACCCCGCCAACCGGGTGGGTGACGACGACATCGCGCTCTACGCCGATGAGACCCGCAGCAGCGTGGCGCTGACCTGGTATGGTCTGCGCCAACAAGCCGCACGCGAGCAAGAGGACGACGGCAGTTTTCACCCCAACCGTTGCCTGGCAGACTTTGTGGCGCCCACATTGGCCACATCAAAATCAGTAGCTGCTAATGCAAGTGCAGCAAGCGCTACAGGCATAAAAGACCAACAAAAATCAAACCAAGCGCGAACCGGTCAACCCGGTGCTGCAGACCACGTGGGGGTGTTCGCCGTGACCACAGGCCTGGGCATCGAGAAGCATGAAGCCAGGTTCCTGGCCGCGCACGACGACTACAGCGCCATCATGCTCAAAGCCATTGCCGACCGCCTGGCTGAAGCCTTTGCCGAGTGTCTGCACCGCAAAGTGCGCACCGACCTGTGGGGCTACGCTCCCGCCGAAGCGCTGAACCCAGCAGAACTGATTGCCGAGCAATACCAAGGCATCCGCCCGGCACCCGGCTACCCGGCCTGCCCGGATCACAGCGTCAAAAAAGACATGTTTGCCCTGCTGCAGTGCGAAGACATTGGCATGACGCTGACCGAGAGCCTGGCCATGGCTCCCGCGGCCAGCGTCAGCGGCTTCTACCTCAGCCACCCGCAGGCCAGCTATTTCAATGTTGGGCGCATCGGTGAAGACCAGTTGAAAGACCTGGCCAGTCGCCGTGGCTTGCCCGAGCGTGAGCTGCAGCGGCTGCTGGCGCCCCATTTGTAACCGGACTTTACGCACTGTTACACCGCTCGCGTCGGCCTCTGGCGCGGGCGCGGCGTTGAGCCTGTACGGACTTATTTAGAAAGGCTCCTTTGATGAACACCCCCACCTCCCCACTGTCTGCGCCCACTGCATCTGCCAGCAACAAACCCCTGTGGGCGGCCATTGCCGTATTGGGCGTGGCAGTGCTGGCCATGGGCGCCACGCTGATCCGCATTCAAAGCCAACCCACCGAGCCGCGCATGGCCGTGCTCCCCGCGCCAAGTGCCCCGGCGGAAACTGCAGCCAGCGCCCCAGCGTTGCCCTCCTTAACTGCGCTAGCACCGCAAGTGGCGCCCAGCAGCAAGCCACTGGCCACCCACAACAACCAAGCCAACAGCCATACCAGCCACAACACAACGCTGACCCGGCCACAGACTTCTATGCCAAACAAGCCTCTAGCGCCCGTCAAACAAGCGCAAAGCACTCCTTATTCAGGATCCACAGAAGTCTTCGAGCCCAGCGCCAGCCCCAGAGCGGTGCAGCCACGCAACCCCGAGCCCGCCGTGGCACGCGCCCCGGAAGCGCCGCTGTGTCAAGACTGCGGCACAGTTGAAAGCGTGACCCCGATTGACGTGGAAGGCACAGGCAGCGGCACTGGCGCCCTGGCCGGTGGCGTGTTGGGCGCAGTGGTAGGCAACCAGGTGGGTGACGGCAATGGCAAGGTGCTGGCCACCATTTTGGGCGCCGTAGGTGGCGGCATGGCTGGCAATTCGGTCGAGAAAAAAATGAAAAAAACCACCCTTTACGATGTCAGCGTGCGCATGGACGACGGCAGCCACCGCCTGCTGCGGCAAAGCGTCCCCGCCGCCGTGGGCAGCAAGGTGCAGGTGCAAGGCAGCAGCTTGTTGCCGCGGTAAGCGCGCTTGCCTAACGCATTGATCTCAGGAAGTGGAGGTCATAACACCCAGGTTTGCAGAGGCGGATTTGGGAAGTTATTTCTCACCACATCCTCAGCCATTGGCCAGCACCGAGCGCCGGTACTGAATGGCTTCGGCCACGTGGGTGACTTGGGTGCTGCGCGCACCGGCCAAATCGGCAATGGTGCGCGCCACTTTCAGCGCCCGGTGCGTGCTGCGCGCTGACCAACCCAGCCGCGCAGCCGCCAGGTTGAGAAATTTGGCGGCTGCAGGGTCTAGCAGCAAGTGTTCGTCCAATGCCTGACCTTGCAGCGCCTGGTTTGGCACGCCTTGGCGGTCGATAGCGCGGGCTCGTGCGGCCACACAGCGCGCCTGAATGCTGGCACTGGCTTCACCGGGTGGTGCCTCCATCAACTCTGCCGGCGACACCGCGGGCACCTCCACATGCAAATCAATGCGATCCATCAACGGGCCGCTGAGCTTGCCTTGGTAGCGTGCCACTTGGTCGGGCGTGCAACGGCAGGTTTTTTGGCTGGAACCCAAATAGCCGCAGGGACAGGGATTCATGGCCGCAATCAACTGGAACCGGGCGGGGAAATCTGCCCGCCGTGCCGCCCGCGAGATGGTGATGCGCCCGGTCTCCAGCGGCTCGCGCAACGCCTCTAACGCCGCGCGGGGAAACTCTGGCAGTTCGTCCAAAAACAAAATGCCGTTGTGTGCCAGCGAGATTTCGCCCGGCCGGGGTGGCGAGCCGCCGCCCACAAGAGCCACCGCACTGGCCGTGTGGTGCGGGTGGTGGGTGGGGCGCTGTGCCCAGTGCTCCAGCTTGAACTGCCCACCCAGGCTGGCGATGGCCGCGCTTTGCAGCGCCTCCAAGGTGGTCATGGGCGGCAGCAACCCGGCAAAGCGTTGCGCCAGCATCGACTTGCCCGCCCCTGGTGGCCCCATCAAGAGCAGACTGTGGCCCCCGGCTGCTGCAATCTCAAGCGCCCGTTTGGCACCCAGCTGGCCTTTGA
>NZ_JAQURE010000104.1 GCF_028715765.1 Rhodoferax sp. | reverse complement strand
CAAGTTATTGCGGATTTACCTTTTCGAGGGGATGGGCATAAATAACCTTTATCAGGCTTGGGTCAAGCCAAGGCGCAAACCGCGCCCAAGATTTTCGCCTCTTCGCTCGCGCTCCAAGGCTTGCTTCTTCTCTTGCTCTTGCTTGCGCAGCAAGGCTTGATGAAGCCGTTCGGCTTCCCGCATTTCTTCCCAGTCCTTCGCAAGCCCCGGCTCCTGGGCGCGCACCTTCCGGTGCGCAAGCTCTTCAATGCGCGGGCCGTGAGCACCCATGCCGTCTTTGATTTCGCGCACAGCCTCAAGCCGGCCGTGAAGGCGCTGCATGGCGCTCTGCTGCTGCTGAATCTGGCTTTGCCACTTGGCGCGGGCACCAGGGCGCGAGAAAAGGCCGGGCTGGCTGGCCTGTGTTTGCTGCAAGCGTGATGCTTGCTGCTCGATCAAGTTTTCAAGCCGATCCTCGATGCGCTCGGCCTGGTCGTGTTTCGCTTCAACCTGCGCCGCGAAAGCGGCGCTGTATTGGGACTCCAAGGGGGAAGCCTCAAGAAGCGCCGTTTGCTCGGCCTGGGCCTCCTGGGCGCGCTCCAAAAGAGCGTCCGCCTGGGCGACGGCATCCAACCCCGGCTTGGCGAGTTGCAGACCCGGCCGGGTCGCCTGCGATTCCTTGGACTGGATCATGTAATGCGCCTCCTGAATTTTAGCGGCTAAAGTTGGCAATCAAGATATACCTCGCCCCAGCTTAATCGACGATGCGGTTACTACCGCCTTGCCGCTGTCGTATTTGACGCTTGAATTTGCGCCGATTTCAGGCAGTTTATCGAAATCCGCCC
Organism: Rhodoferax sp.; assembly: GCF_028715765.1. GTDB lineage: Bacteria > Pseudomonadota > Gammaproteobacteria > Burkholderiales > Burkholderiaceae_C > Rhodoferax. The sequence continues at coordinate 2,004 of NZ_JAQURE010000104.1, read as the reverse complement.
GGTTGTGCATGACAAAGTTCTTGCCGACTTGCTGGTAGATATGATCCTTGTCGGCATACACGATCACGCCATCATGGGCTTTTGCCTTGTCGACCTGACTGGACAGGTAGATGTTGTAGATGCCGGGTTTCACTGACCCAGCTTTCTCCACCTTGTCCGTATTCCACTGTCCTCCTTGCTCGCTCTGAACAAGACGTTGCCCGTTCCTTACAAGAAGGCGTTGCTTCATCTGGATGCTCCTTTATTGTCGGTTTCTGTCAAAAAGGTGCGTTTTTGACCTGGTTGCTTGTAATTTGTCGCGTTTCAGCAACACTCCATTTTATCGCAAAGCGTTCGATTTATCAGTCTTTTTTGGGCTTTTGCACCGGCTTTTCACCCTGAGTTTTGACCGCCTGCATCAATTGTGCGCTCTGATCCTTGAGGGCATCCAATTGGCCGCGCAACGTGGCCGCCTCTTCTCGCGCCTGGCGTTCACCCTTGCTTGCCTGGTCGCGCTCGGTTTGTGTGGCCGTCATGCGCTCGGCCGTGCGGTGTGCCTCGGCTGCGGCCTGCTTGCGTTGCTCCTGGTGCGCCTCCTGGGCAGCCTCGGCCTTGGCCTTCACAGTAACCAACTCGGTGCGCAGCGCGTCGGTTGCGGCCGCCGCCTTCTCTGCCGCCGCCTCGGCCTTGGCCTGGGAGGCGGCCAAATCAGACCGTAGCGCCCCAATCTCGGCGGCATGGGCTTGGCGTACTCCGGCCAGCTCGGCGCGGCCCTGTGCGGCCTCCTGGTGCGCGTGGTCAAGCTCGGTGCGCAGGTCTGACGCCCGACGCTCGATTTCCTCGGCCCGCTGCTCGGCGACGGCGGCCCGCTGCTGCATGCCCAGTAGGGCGTTGCGCGCTTCCTCGATCTGCTGACGTTGCACCTCGGCATCGGCGGCCGCCCGGCGGCCAGCAGTTTCCAGTTCATCAATTCGAGCCTGAGCAGCTTCCAGCTCGGCCTTTTGCGCCTCGAAGGCGTCGGCCATCTGCTTGTTGAGCGTTTCTGCCTCGATCCGCTCCGCATCCCAGCCCGCTTGCGCAGCCCGCAAAGACTCGTTCGCCAGTTCCTGGGCCTCCTGCCACAAGGCAGACAGTGCCGCGCTGCTGGCCTGCATGACAGCCTCGGGAACCTGGACGGCCACCGGGGCGGCCTGCGCCGTCTGCGCACGTCGCCAGTCCTTCATGCCGGCGCTCGCGTCGTTCATGTTGACCCTGGCCGTCTTGCGCACGGCGTCAACAGTCGGAAAGGCCGCACGGCCGGCCTGCTCGTACAGCGAATCGGCGGCGGCAAAGATGCGGTCGCGGGTGTCTTTGGTCAGTTCCATGTGTGCGGCTCCGGTGACTTGATAAGGTAAGAAGAATAATATTCTTATTATTATTACTTGTCAAGCGGTATAGCTAAACTTTTTTAGCGGCTAAAGCCCGGCTTGGTGCGCGACGGACGAAAAAAAACCCGCCGGGTCGGCGGGTTCGTGGTGGGGATTTGTCCCGGTTCGATTGGGTCGATCAGCCTTCCAGCAACGCGACAAGCTGCACCTGGGCAAGATTGGCCTCGAACTCCTGGCCGTCATCGTCGTACTTCAACCAGGCGAAGCCCTCGGCCGGTGGACGTCGATTCAAGATCAGCCGCGCCGGGCGCTCGTCATGCTGCACCTGGATGATGGCCTTTTTCAGCTTGTCGGGATCGTCGACCTTTTCCTTCTTCTTGGCGTCCGAACCTTCTTGGCCGGCGTCCTCGCCGCCCTCGCCTTCGGCACCAGCACCCTCGCCGCCGTCTTGCTGCTCTTGCTTGCGCTTGTCGTCCAGGAACTCGCGCAGCAGCTTGACCGAACCCCGCGTGATTTCCTGGTTCTCGTCGCCCAGCCAGTCAGTGACTTCCTCCGGCTTCTTCTTGAAAGCCGTCACCAGCTCGTTGATAACCGTCACGTCCTTGGCGCGACCAGAGTTGAACGCCTCGGCAATCGGGTCTGGCAGGTCAAGCAAAGT
>NZ_JAQURE010000103.1 GCF_028715765.1 Rhodoferax sp. | reverse complement strand
CACATTCTCCAAACGCAGAGAGTCTGCTGCGGTTCTGAAGGGCTGCGCACGCCAGGCATCGGCCTGCCCGGCGGCAATGTCTTCAACCCATTGACCAAAGGCAGTCATGGCTTGGCCAGACAATTTGATCAACGCCGGGCTGGCCGGTTTTTGCTGGGGCAACCAGGCATTGAGCACTTGCTCCAGCGCCCAGGCTGCCTCGCCAAACTCGGTCAAACCAACCATGCGGGAGCTGCCCTTGAGGGTGTGAAAGGCACGCCGAAGAGCGGTTTGCTCATCAAAATCAGCACCATTGACTTGCAAGGCAGCCAAGGTCTGCAGCCCGTTAACTACTACCTCACGCGCTTCGTCCAGGAAAATGCCCAACAGCTCGGCATCATCCTCGTCATCGTCGAGAGCCGGTGGAGGCACTTGGGAGACAGGTGCAACAGGGACAACAGCAGCAGGCGCAGCATCTGCCGTTGGCAACGACATCACCACTGTGGCCAACATCTCGTTCGGCTTGGCTTCGGCAGCGTCTACGGCATCAGACACCGTATCTGCATTGGGGGCAGGCAAAGGTGAGGGCAAAGAATCGGGTTCTGGGTCTTTTTGCCGCCCCATGAGTGAGCGGAATTCACCCAGATTTTCGTCATACACAAATAATTTTTTGGCCAGCTCACGCTGGTAGCTGAGCATGTCAATCAAAAAGCCCAAAGTACCCAGGCTGTTACCCAGCTTCTCAAACGCACCAGCAGCCACAGCCGCTGGGTCAACCTCATCCACCAAACATTGCGCCACGCTGTCGCGCAGGCGCAATGTGGCCAAGGCGGCTTGGTCTAGCCCCAACACCGAAAACACACCCCGCATTTGCGCCAGCTTGCCCGGCACTTCATGCAAGGGTGATTTGTCTTGGCAGTTGCGGAAAAAAGCATCCAGCCCAGCCTCGACCTCCCCCAGGGTGGTGCGCAATTCATCCACCACACTGCCCATGATTTGCCGGTCACTGACACGCCGGTAAAGCTCTTCCATCCAGTTGTCCAGCGGCTCTGACTCACCACCTGCCAGCACCCGGTCGAGGCGTTGCGCCAGGCAACGGCTGCGCTCACCCATTTGTGCACTGGTGGGATCCAGGTCGTCATAAGCCGCTTCCAGATAAAGCACAGCGGTTGCCACTTCCATGGCCATGGAAGGCGCCGGGGCGGTGCCTGCCTTGGCCACGGACTCAATGGTTCGTGTCAACGCTTGCGCCAGCTCAAGGCTGTCGGGGTGCAGTTTCATGATCGAGTCGCTGACCAAACTGAATTGATCGAGAGCAACTTTGATGCGAGTTACATCGCCCCCCGACAGCGACGACCAGGTTTCTGTGGCCGCCGCAATGCGCTTGCGCGCTTGCGCCAGCAAGGCGGGATCGAAACGGCCAAATTGAGGCTTGACGTAATCCGCAGCGACTGCATTGACCAAGCCATAGGCTTCACGCACCGCACGCAGTGCGGGCGCGTGCTGCCCGGCTGTCGGAACAGCCTGGGCGCAAAAAAACAGCAGGTCTTGCGCCAAACCCTCTGAAATATCAGGCTCACCGCGCGCCAGGGTGCGGTATTGCAACAATATTCTGGAGGCTGCACGCTTGGTGTAGATGTCTGCCACGCACAACCCAAGCGCGACAGATTCAAAGTAAGCACTGGATAGCGCCCAAAAGGTGCGTGCGTGCAAGCCGGATTGAGCCGCAGCGAAACCCCAGCAAATGTCTGCCATGGCCAAGGCTGAGGCGGTATGTGCAGACTTCACGACATTGAGCACATAGCCGTCGATGCGCGTACGCACCGCCGCATCGTACGAAATGGCTGCGACGCTGTTTGGCACCGGCACCGGCAACCACTGCCACTCATGTGACCACAAATCAGAAGGATGCACACGGTCGCTACCAAGCAAGTTCAGCACGGCGCTGTACTGCGGAAACAAGGCCACAGAAGAAAGAGATTTACCTTTGAGCAAGCCTTCCAGGTAGTCGGTCAGGGCAAAGCTGGCCAGTTCCACTTTCAAAGCCGCATCATCGCTGCAAGACTCAGGCCGCTGCACAAATTTTTGCACCAAGGCTTCCATGGCGCGGAGCATCTTGGCGGGCACCGCCAAGCCCACCATCTCCAAGGCGCCCACTGCTTGGTGCAACTGCTGGCGCGCAATGCGCAATTGACTGGCATCAAGCGCAGCAATGTCTGAGCCACGTGACAACTCAGCGTCGCGCACAAAACGCTTGAGTGCTTTGCTGGCACTGTCGAGCGATTTGCGCAACTCATCCAGCACCCAGGCCAAAGGCCCCAGGTCTGGCTCAACAACCGTTTTTTCGCCGGACAGGGCAGCGTCTGGATGCATGAATCAACCGTTCAATTCAGGTGGTAACAAGTGCGATCAAGCAATGCGGAAACGCGCCACAGACTGACGCAACTCTTCGGCCATTTTGGAGAGCTCTCGCACCTGCGCAGCGGTGCTGCGAGTGCCTTCACCGGTTTGCTCAGTCACCGCAAAAATGTGCTGAATATTTTCAGCCACCCCGTTGGCCAAACTGGCTTCACGCGCTGTAGCGTTGGAAATTTGCTCAATCAGATCAGACAAACGACGTGACACCTGGTCAATCTCAGACAGTGCATGGCCGGCGTTGTCTGACAGTTTGGCACCTTCCACCACACCCTGCGTAGAGCGCTCCATGGCGCCCACCGCATCTTGGGTGTCGGTTTGAATGGCCTTCACCAGCGCTGCAATCTGGCGGGTGGCATCAGCCGAGCGTTCCGCCAGGCGTTGCACTTCTTCGGCCACCACAGAGAAGCCGCGCCCGGCATCGCCGGCTGAGGCCGCTTGAATAGCGGCATTCAACGCCAACACGTTGGTTTGCTCGGTAATGTCGGAGATCAGCTCGGTGATTTCACCAATTTCCTGAGACGATTCACCCAGTCGCTTGATGCGCTTGGAGGTGTCTTGAATTTGATCGC
>NZ_JAQURE010000102.1 GCF_028715765.1 Rhodoferax sp. | reverse complement strand
GCCACTGCACAGGGGCATCGTGCGCGCAGTTGATGCGCGCAATGTCCATGCCAGCTTCAACCAGCTCACGCACCAGAGCCACGTCGTCTGCGGCTTCGGTGGGCAGGGTGACCATGATGCGGGTATCACGCAGCAGTGGCTTGTTGCCCAGCAGCATCAAGGCATTGCGTTGCAAATGGGCTTGGCTGCTTTCCTGACCCAGGGGCGCCTGTGCCGATGGGTCTTGCCAGGGCTCTTGCAGCAAGCGGTGCAGCACCCCCAACACTTTGTCCAAGTGAGCCAGCACATGCAACTCGGTGCACCGCAACAAAGACAGCCCCAGCTTCGCCAACTGGTCTTGCAGCGGGCGCACATCAACACTGCGCAGCCCCACGTAATGGATCAAATTGCAGGCGCTTGGTCGATTGGCGGGCAGCACGCTGGCCAATGTGGCGTGCATGTCGGTTTCACGCGCCAGCAGCGTCAGACGCAGCGCCTGCAGCCGTGCCATGAGCTCGGTGCACTGCACGTGGCTCCAAAGGTCTTGCTCGGGAGGCTTGGGTGCGACATCAGGCATGGGCACGGTGTGCGGGTTGGCCTTTTTCATGTGCGGCAAACTTTGTCACTGCGCGGTGCGTTCAAACGCCGACGCTGCAGCGCAAACACTTCGATCAACCCAGCCAACACGCACACAGGGATGGCCAGCCAGCGGTAAAAATGGGTTTGAAACATGGTCAAGATGAGTCTTGGAAATGCTTCAGCTTAGGGTCAGTCAGTGACAAGCCTGTGACAAAGCCAACCCCTGCACCGGTCTTTACTGGTGTGCTAGCCAGCAACACCGTCACACGCTAAGCTCAACCACATGTACCCCATGCACGGCTGACTTGAAAGACCCGATGTACCGAACCCTGTGTCCTGAACTGGCTGCGTTAGAACGCGTGATCGAGCTGGGTGCGGCGCATTTGCACACCCGGGTGGTGCAGCGGGTGGCGCTTGCGGGCGGGGTGAGTTTGCCCATTTACGCCATTGAGCTGGGGAGCCGCCACCCCAACGCCCCGGTGGTTGGGTATTTTGGTGGCGTGCATGGCTTGGAGCGCATTGGCACTGAAGTGGTAATTGCTTACCTGCACACGCTGGTGCGGCGCTTGCAATGGGACAGCACGCTGCACCAGCAGCTGGCCGACGTGCGCATGGTGTTCATGCCCATCGTCAACCCCGGGGGTATGGCGCTGCGCACCCGCGCCAACCCCCAGGGTGTGGACTTGATGCGCAATGCGCCGGTGCAGGCGCTTGACCCCGTGCCTTTTTTGGTGGGTGGGCAGCGCATCAGTCCCCACTTGCCGTGGTATCAAGGCCTCAGTGGCGCTCCCATGGAACCGGAAAATCAGGCGCTCTGCGGCGTGGTCAATGACCTGCTGGGGCAGTGCCAATTTGCCTTGACGGTGGACTGTCATTCTGGCTTTGGCACGCGCGACCGGCTGTGGTTTCCGTTTGCCCACAAACGCGAGCCCATGGCGCACCTGGCCGAGCTGCAGGCTCTGAAAGCTATTTTTGAACAAACCCACAGCTATCACCGCTATGTGATAGAGCCCCAAAGCCTGCAATATTTGGCGCATGGCGATGTTTGGGACCACCTGTACCTGCAGTCTTTGCAGCGCCCCGGACAGGTGTTTTTGCCGCTGACGCTGGAAATGGGTTCTTGGCTGTGGGTGAAAAAGAACCCACGCCAGTTGTTCTCGCGCCACGGCATTTTTAACCCACTGATCCAGCACCGCCAGCAGCGCGTGCTGCGCCAACACCAATCGCTGCTGGACTTTCTGGCACGCGCCACCAGCAGTTGCCAGCGCTGGCTGCCCACGCCCGTGCAACGCGCCACACTGCACGACCAAGCGCTACAGGCCTGGTATTGAACGCCCATCCACTCGCCCCACCATGACCACGGCTTCCCCTTCAACCCAGCGCCCTCAACACTGGGTGTTGCTGCGCGGCTTGACACGTGAAAGTGGTCACTGGGGGGCTTTTGGGCTGCAGTTGCAAGCCGCTCTGGCACCCGCACAGGTGTGGGTGCTTGATGCACCTGGCTGCGGTAGGTTGTACGCCCAACGCAGCCCCTGCCAAGTGGCGGGGTTGGTGCATGCGCTGCGGGCGCAACTGCGGCAGCTGCAGGCGCCACCGCCCTACCACCTGCTGGCCTTGTCGATGGGTGCCATGGCGGCGGCGCATTGGTCACAGCAACATCCGCAAGAGGTCGCAGCACAGGTCTGGATCAACACCAGCATGCGCCCGTTTAACGTGTTGCACGAGCGCCTGCGGCCGCAAAACTATGGCCGCTTGTTGCGTCTGCTGCTGCCATCCATGCGCGGGCAAGACATTGAACACACGCTCTGGCAGCTCACCTGCCGAATGGCGCCTGAGGCGGTGGTGAGCGACTGGCTGGCACTGCGCGCCGCACACCCAGTGACGCGCGCCAATGTGCTGCGCCAACTGTGGGCTGCGGCGCGCTTTAAGGCCAACCCATCTGCCCCGGCCAGCCCCACCCTGCTGCTGGCCAGCACGCAAGATGCGTTGGTGAATGTGGTGTGCTCACGCCAGCTGGCACGGGCTTGGACATTGCCCTTGTTTGAACATGCACAGGCAGGCCATGACCTGCCACTGGACGATGCGGACTGGGTCATCGCGCAGATCCAGCGCTGGGTTGAAGTCACAGGCGCGTCATCCACCTGAAACATATTTGTCATTGCTTGGGGTGATGATGGCTGGCCACTCTGTTGTGGCCACTGGAGAAACCATGCGAGCACAGTTTGATTCCATCCATTCGAGCGGGCTGCCATTTGGGCAAGGCAATGCAACCGCCTCCAGGCCACCACAGTGGCGCACGCTGTTCATCTCTGACGTGCACCTGGGCAGCCCTGGCTGTCAGGCTGAGGCTTTGCTGGCATTTTTGAAAGCTCATACGTGCCAGCGCCTGTATTTGGTGGGCGATATTGTGGATGGCTGGCAGCTGC
>NZ_JAQURE010000101.1 GCF_028715765.1 Rhodoferax sp. | reverse complement strand
GCTTTGTGGCCGAACGTGCCGAAGTGGGTGAAGAGCGCGAAGCCTTGTTTGCCGTGACCATCCCTGAAGAGCGCGGCAGTTTCAGGCGCTTTTGCGAGCTCATTGGCAACCTGCCCAGCTTTGGCGGCGCCAAAACCCTGCGCAACGTGACCGAATTCAACTACCGCATCAGCGACGCACAAAAAGCCCATGTGTTTGTGGGTTTGACCACCGCGGCCAAGGGCGAGTCGGGCAAGATTGCCGCACACCTCAGCCAGCATGGCTTTAGCGCGCTCGACTTGACCCACGACGAGCTGGCCAAAGAACACATCCGGCACATGGTGGGCGGCCACTCGGCGCTCGCGAAAGAAGAGCGTTTGTTGCGCTTTGTGTTCCCCGAGCGCCCTGGTGCGCTGCTGAAATTTTTAAGCCTGATGCGCCCGGGCTGGAACATCAGCCTGTTTCACTACCGCAACCAGGGCGCCGACTACGGCCGCATCTTGGTTGGGCTGCAAGTGCCCGCTGAAGAAGACGCCGAATTCACGCAGTTTCTGCAAACCTTGGGGTTCCCGTATGTCGAGGAAACCGCCAACCCGGTGTTTCAGATGTTTTTGCAAGCGTGATACCTTTGGGGTCAAACCACTCGCGCCAGCGACGTGCTCTGACCCCAACTGATTAGGAGACCCCATGGCAGTCACCTTGGACGGCAAACTTGTGGTGGCCATTTCCAGCCGCGCCCTGTTTGACTTTGAAGAAGAAAACCAGGTGTTTGAGCAAGGCGATGACCGCGCCTACATGGATCTGCAGTTGCAGCGGCTCGACCAGCCCGCCAAGCCCGGTGTGGCCTTTTCGCTGGTGCAAAAGTTGCTGGCGTTTAACCCACCCATGCCACCATTGGGTGATGATGGGGCGGGGGGCGTGCAGCGGGTGGAAGTGGTCATCTTGTCACGCAACGACCCAGTCTCGGGCATGCGGGTGTTTCGCTCGGCGCGGCATTACGGCCTGGCCATTGAGCGCGGCAGCTTCACCCGCGGCCAAGCCCCCTGGCGCTACCTGAAACCGCTGCATGCCAACTTGTTTTTAAGTACCCACTTGAGCGACGTGCGCTCAGCCCTGGCCGCCGGTGTGCCGGCAGCTCAGGTCTACCCACACTCGGCCCACGCCAGCGCCGCCCACCCGAATGAAGTGCGCATTGCCTTTGACGGCGACGCCGTGCTGTTCAGCGACGAGGCTGAGCGCATTTACCAGACCCAAGGCTTGCAAGCGTTTGTGCAGCATGAAACCGACAAGGCCGCCCTGCCACTGCCCGACGGCCCGTTCAAACCCCTGCTGCTGGCCTTGCAGCAGCTGCAGCGCGCCGGCACTGCGCACATGCGCCTGCGCACGGCGCTGGTCACCGCCCGCAGCGCCCCGGCGCACGAGCGTGCCATTCGCACCCTGATGAACTGGCACATTGAGGTGGACGAAGCCATGTTTTTGGGCGGCCTGGCCAAAGGCGAATTTTTGCGTGAGTTCGAGCCTGACTTTTTCTTTGACGACCAAACCGGCCACATCGAGAGCGCTGCCCAGCACGTGCCCTCCGGCCATGTGGCCAACCCCACACTGATTCTGTAAGTCAACCTGGTTCGTCCCTTTGACTCACACAGTGTGAGCCTGACAACGCCGCTCCAAGCCGCCACAGCACATGAAAACAACCCCAACTCCCCAGCACCGACTGGCCCAGTTCACAAGCTTTGTCAGCCAAGCCTGGGCCTTGACCCGGCCCTATTTCGCCTCCGACCCAAAGTGGCAGGCGCGTGCCCTGCTGGCCGCCATCGTGGTCTTGAACCTGGCGCTGGTCTACCTGGCGGTGCTGTTCAACGAATGGAACAAGCTGTTTTATGACGCGCTGCAAGACAAAAATGCCAGCGTGTTTTGGTCGCAGCTGGGGCGCTTTAGCTATTTGGCGGTGATCTTCATCGTGGTGGCGGTGTACAAGTTTTACCTGACCCAGCTGCTGGAGCTGCGCTGGCGCGCCTGGATGACCCGCCATTACCTGCAGCGCTGGTTGTCAAACCATGCGTTTTACCAGCTGGAGCTGATGCGGTTTGCCAACCCGCCCAACCCCACGCAAGCGCCGGGCAGCCCAGCCACGCCGCAGCGCCCCCCTGACAACCCAGACCAGCGCATTCAGGAAGACATCAACCAGTTCACCAGCTACAGCATTTCCCTGACCATGGGGCTGCTCAACGCGGTAGTGACCTTGGCCAGCTTTGTGGGTATTTTGTGGGCGCTCTCGGGTGGCTTTGCGTTCACCCTGGGGGCAACAGAGGTCAACATTCCCGGCTTCATGGTCTGGATGGCGTTGCTGTACTGCCTGGCGGGCAGCGTCATCACCCACTACATTGGGCGGCCACAAATCAAGCTCAACTTTGAACAGCAGCGCCTGGAGGCCGAGTTTCGCCACCACATGGTGCGGGTGCGCGAATACAGCGAGGCCATTGCGCTCGACCGGGGTGCCGCGGTCGAGCAGACCCAGCTCAATGGCCGGTTTGACCGGGTGCTGGACAATACGCTGGCGCTGATCAAGGCGCAAAAAAGCCTGGTCTGGTTCACCAGCTTTTTTGGCCAGGCAGCGGTGGTGTTTCCGTTTGTGGTGGCGGCGCCGCGCTTTTTCAGCGGCGCCATTGCGCTGGGGGAGCTGATGCAAATATCGAGCGCTTTTGGCCAAGTGCAAGGTGCATTGAGCTGGTTTGTGGACAACTACAGCAGCCTGGCGGCATGGCGCGCCACAACCGACCGGTTGACCAGTTTTGAAGCCTCTTTTAAGGCGCTAACGCCCGTCAATCAAGCGCAAGCAGCTCCAATTTTTGATGCACTCGAAGGCACTGACCTGCACCTGGCGCTGCCCAACGGCGTGGTGCTGCTCGACGGCGCCCAGGTGCGTGCGGCAGCCGGCGAGCGCATTGTGTTGCAAGGCCCCTCGGGCAGCGGCAAGTCCAGCTTGTTTCGCACCTTTGCCGATATTTGGCCGTATGCCAGTGGCCATGTGCAGTGCCCGGCACAAGCCATGTTCATGCCCCAGCGGCCGTATTTTCCCAACGGCAC
>NZ_JAQURE010000100.1 GCF_028715765.1 Rhodoferax sp. | reverse complement strand
CGGCCACGTTCCAGCTGCTCACGATGATGCGGCGGCTGTCCGGGTTGGTTTTGAGGGTGTCGATCACCTGTTGAATCTGGTCGATGTGACCGCCATCAGGCGTGGGCCAGCTGCGCCATTGCACACCATACACCGGCCCCAGGCTGCCATCAGCGCGCGCCCATTCGTCCCAAATGGTGCAGCCGCGCTCTTGCAACCATTTCACATTGCTGTCGCCACGCAAAAACCACAGCAATTCGACGATGATGGCTTTCAGGAACACCTTTTTGGTGGTGACCAGCGGAAACCCCTGAGTCAAGTCAAAGCGCATTTGGTAACCAAAGACGCTGGTGGTGCCGGTGCCGGTGCGGTCAGGCTTGAACACGCCCGTGGTTTGCACGTGGCGCAAAAAGGTTTCGTATTGCGATGAGGTGGTTGCCAAGATCAAACGCCCCCAACCAAGACTGGGCGCACGCGTTGTAAAAGGGTGTGAATCATGCGCAAAGTATATGCGCCACCTCTATTTCTGAGCACGTTGAAGTGCCTCTGAAACGGCTGGTCGGCGTCAGCGTCCCAGCCCGCGTTTGAGGTCTTTCAGTAGCAGCACCACCTGGTTGGAGGCATGGCTGTAGCCACTGTTCAAGGTTTGCATGGCTTTGGCTTGCTCATTGTTTTGAGCCAGAGCCACCACATTGGAGGCCTGCACGTGAAAATATTTGTGCCGCGCCACCAGCACTGAAAACGAGGGGTATTTACCCAAGCGTTGGGCGCCGGTGCCATGCAGCCACTTGCCCAAATCGCAGCGGTCATCCAGGCAGATGATTTCGGGCTTGAGCTCTTCGCTGGATTGACCGTTAAGGTAGTTTTGCAGCCGCAATTTCCAGTTTTCGTGGGCGGCAATGGCGGTGTCTATGTCGATCTCGGCCAAGATGGCTGCAGCCGATTTGGCGTCCAGCCCCAATTCGCTGGCGGGTGCAGCTGCACTGGCTTCTGCTTTTTTGCTGCTGTTGGTGGAACCAAAGAAACGACTGAAAAACCCCATGATTGAATCCCTTTTGTCTGAATGTTGAAACAGGCATGACATGCAAATGTCAGGCCTATTTTGTCAAATATCTCACAGTCATGTGAAATATTTGTTTCAACGACGCAGTACCCGACCCGGGTTCATCAGGTTTTGTGGGTCAAGCGCCTGCTTGATGGCGCGCATGGCAGCCAGCGCCACCGGTGATTTGTAATGCGCCAGGTGCTCCATTTTCAAGCTGCAAATGCCGTGCTCGGCAGAAATCGAGCCGCCATACGCCTGCACTGCGTCAAAAACCAGGCTGTTGACGCGTGGCTCATGGTCTTTTAAAAATACCGCCGGGTCTACGCCTTCGGGGGCTTGCACGTTGTAATGCAGGTTGCCGTCGCCCAAATGGCCAAAATTCACCAGCCGCACACCGGGCAAGGCTTGCACCAGAGCCGCGTCGGTGCCGGCCACAAAGGCAGCCATGTGTGAAATGGGCACTGAAATGTCGTGTTTGATGTTGAGCCCTTCAGCGGCTTGTGCCAGCGGGATGTGCTCGCGAATTTGCCACAGGGTTTGCGCTTGGCTCAAACTCTCTGCCACCACCGCATCGGTCACGCACGCCGTGTGCAGGGCGGCTTCCAGCAGCCCCTCAAGCTGGGTCCTGGCATGGGCTTCAGATTCCGCATCGGCGGCTTCGAGCAGCACACAAAACGGCGTGTGCTGGTATAGCGGCACGCGCAAGGCCGAAAAATGTCGACTCACCAGCTGCAAGGCAAACTGCCCCATCAGCTCAAAACCGGTCAGGCTGGCGCTTAAGTGCTGGTGGGCCAAGCCCAAAAGTTCGACTGCTGCCTGCACTGACGGTACTGCCGCCCAGGCCGTGAGCTGGGCTTTGGGCAGCGGGTAGAGCTTGAGGGTGGCGGCGGTGATGATGCCCAGTGTGCCCTCGGCACCGATGTAGAGGTGTTTCAGGTCGTAGCCGGTGTTGTCTTTGCGCAAGCCGCTCAAGCCCTGCCAGACCTCGCCCTGTGGCGTGACCACCTCCAACCCCAGACACAGGTCACGGGCATTGCCAAAGCGCAGTACCTGCGTGCCGCCGGCATTGGTGCCCAGGTTGCCACCTACGGTGCAAGAGCCTTCGGCCGCCAAACTCAGCGGAAACCAAAACCCAGCTTGGCGCGCCGCGTCTTGCACATTTTGCAAAATGCAACCCGCTTCTGCGGTGAGCGTCAGGTTGGCCGCATCCAGCTGGCGCACGGTGTTCATGCGCTGCAGGCTCAGCACAATTTGCAAGCCAGTTTCATCTGGCGTAGAGCCCACCACCAGTCCGGTGTTGCCGCCTTGGGGCACGATGCTTAAGCCGCAGTTTGGATGTGCGCCAAGGTAGTCCGCGCAGGTTTTCACCACTTGCGCCACTTCTTGGGTGTTGGCTGGGCGCACCACCGCCAAGGCTCGGCCATGTGTGCGTTGGCGCCAGTCTTGCGTCCATGCGCTTAAGTCGCCTTGGGTGAGCACATGCGCTGCACCCACCAGGGTTTCAAGTTGTTGAAGCAGGGCTTGCATGGTCAGTGGTGGGCGAAATCGTTGGGGGTGGCCGCGGGCAAGGCCTTCAAACGCAGGCGCACATGCAGGGCACAAGCTGTGAAAAGCAGCAGGCACAGCACCACCTCAAGCAAGGCCAGCGCGTTGCCGGGGGCACGGTCGCTGTAGGCACGCACGGCGCCTTCGGTGAAATACAGCCAGACCAGCAAACTGACCCAGCGGTAGGTGTACATGCGGTTTTTTAACAAGCCCGCCAGTGGCACGCACAGTGGCAGCACTTTCAAGGCCAGCCAGGAGCCCCCAGGGCGCAGCGGTGCCAGCAACAGCTCCCAGGCCAGGCCTAAAACAATCAGCCCCAGCAGGCTGCCCACGGCCAGCATGCGGGTGTAGGCCACGTGCTGCGGCATAGAAGAATTTGAAGCGTTTGAGGTGGATGTCATCGGGGTGGCATCATAGCGGTCATGACATTGACCCCTATTTCAACCCGTGGTTGGCAGCGGCTGGCTGCTCTTTACCGTGATGTTTACCGCGAATTTCGCCACTTTCCCTGGCGCAACACAGCACACACCTTGCGCGAACGTTTTCGTGAAGACCGTCTGGGGCTGACGGCCAGCAGCTTGACCTTCACCACCACCAT
>NZ_JAQURE010000099.1 GCF_028715765.1 Rhodoferax sp. | reverse complement strand
AGGGCTTGTACCAACCGCTGGATTTGCAAATTGCCAAATGCCGCATCAGCGTGGCGGTGCGCTCAGGTTTTGACTATGCCAACATGGTCAAAAAAGGCTCGCGCCTGACCGTGGCGACCAAATACGTAGCCATTTCACGCGAGTTTTTTGCCAGCAAAGGCGTGCATGTGGACTTGATCAAGCTCTACGGCAGCATGGAACTGGCCCCGCTGGTGGGTATGGCGGATGCCATCGTCGATCTGGTCTCCACCGGCAACACCCTCAAGGCCAACCAGCTGGTTGAGGTGGAGCACATCATGGACATCAGCTCGCGCCTGGTGGTGAACCAGGCCGCTCTCAAGCTCAAGCAGGCGCCTATTCGACGCATCATTGATGCGTTTGAGTCGGCGGTGAGGTAGTAAATTCTTTGTGGAGGTATCGCTATGAACACATTGACGCGGCTGCTTGGTGTCATTGATGCATTGCGGTTTTTGAATCAGTTTCAAGTCGGTAGCGGCGACTACACCGTGGAGCGTGTGCAGCTTGCAAAAGACGACACAGTCAAAAGCGTCATTGCTGGCATCAAAGCGCACCGAAAACGTTAAACCTAACTTCTCAACTCAATTGTTATTTTCTGGATGTCCATTTGCCTTAAGCAACCAAAATGAATTCAATAGCTTCGCCCGCACGTTTATCAACCTCTAGCGCCACTTTTGACGCAGATTTCAAAGCCCGCCTGCACTGGTCGGCCGACACTGATGCCGGCATTGAGCAGCGTGTGGCTGACATCCTGGCAGACGTTCAGCAGCGTGGTGATGCCGCCGTGCTGGACTACACCGCACGCTTTGATGGCTTGCAAGCCAAGTCCATGGCCGAGCTGGAGTTGACCCAAGCCGAACTCAAAGTCGCTTTCGACGCATTGCCAGACGACCAGCGCCAAGCCCTGCAAGCCGCAGCTGCTAGGGTGCGCAGCTACCATGAAGCCCAGCGCAAAGCCAGCGGCGAGAGCTGGAGCTACCGCGACGTAGACGGCACTTTGCTAGGGCAAAAAGTCACGCCGCTGGACCGCGTCGGCATTTACGTGCCCGGCGGCAAAGCTGCTTACCCCAGCAGCGTGTTGATGAACGCCATTCCTGCCCATGTGGCAGGTGTCGGTGAAATCATCATGGTCGTGCCAACCCCTGTGCGCGGCAGTGTGGCCAGTGGAGGCACAGGCGCGGCATCTGATGCCAAGCCTGAAGTCAACACGCTGGTGCTGGCCGCAGCTTATGTGGCCGGTGTCACGCGCGCTTTCACCATTGGCGGCGCCCAAGCGGTTGCGGCACTGGCTTATGGCACGGCCACCATCCCGAAGGTTGACAAAATCACCGGTCCCGGCAACGCCTACGTGGCCAGCGCCAAAAAGCGTGTGTTTGGTGTGGTCGGCATTGACATGATTGCTGGCCCGAGCGAAATTCTGGTGCTGGCTGATGGCAGCACGCCGCCTGACTGGGTGGCGATGGACTTGTTCAGCCAGGCCGAGCACGATGAGCTGGCGCAAAGCATTTTGTTGTGTCCCGATGCCGCTTACATCGACTTGGTGCAGGCCAGCATCAACCGCCTGCTGCCCGAGATGCCACGGCGCGAGATCATCGCCAAATCCCTCAACGGCCGTGGCGCCCTGATCCTGACGCGCAGCATGGAAGAGGCTTGCGAGATCAGCAACCGCATTGCGCCAGAACACCTTGAGGTGAGCAGCCGTGACCCGCACCGCTGGGAGCCGCTGCTAAAACACGCGGGTGCGATTTTTCTCGGTGCTTACACCAGCGAGAGCCTAGGCGACTACTGCGCTGGCCCGAACCATGTGCTGCCCACCAGTGGCACAGCGCGTTTCAGCTCACCGCTGGGCGTTTATGACTTTCAAAAGCGCAGCAGCCTGATCGAAGTGAGCGAGCAGGGCGCGCAGACGCTGGGCCAGATCGCCTCGGTGCTGGCGCATGGCGAAGGCCTGCAAGCCCATGCCCGAGCCGCCGAGATGCGGTTGCGCTGAAAGGATACCTGTGGCACAACACGAACTTTGTGTTACACGAACTTTGTGTATCATTTGGCCATGAAAAATATCACCATCACGATGGAAGATGCCGCATCTGAGTGGGTGCGCGTTGAAGCCGCCAAGCGCAACACCAGCGTTTCTCGGTGGGTGGGCGAGATGATTGCCGAGAAGATGCGACACGATGATGCCTACGGTCGTACCATGCGCGAAGCCTTGCGTTTCGAGCCGATTGTCTTCGACGCTGCCTACCTCAAACGCGATGAAATTTATGCCGAGCGACTTGACCGTTTTCGTTGATACCAATGTCCTGCTTTACGCGCAAGACCCGAGACATCCTGATAAACAGCACGCTGCAGCGCAGTGGCTCAGCTGGTGCTGGCAAGGTCAGCGGGGTCGTATCAGCAGCCAGGTGCTGCATGAACTCTATGCCAACCTGCGCAAGGTCGCGCCCAGTTTGAAGCCGCAGCAGGCGCAAGAGGTGGTGCGCCGTTACCGGGTCTGGCGGCCGTGGTTGGTGGACGATGCCACCGTCGATCACGCCTGGCTGCTGCAGGACGAGACAGGCTACAGCTATTGGGATGCTTTGATGCTGGCGGCTGCACTTCAGCAAGGTTGCCGCTATTTGTTGACAGAAGACCTCCAGCATGAACGCGTCGTAGAGAGTCTCACCATCATCAATCCTTTTCGCACTTTGCCAAACGCGCTTGGCCTCATCCAATGACACCTTTTCACGCTTCTGTTTCAACCCGCATCCGCCCCGACGTGCAAGCCATGCACGCTTATGTTGTGCAAGACGCGCATGGCATGGTCAAGCTCGACGCCATGGAAAACCCGCACAGTTTGCCGCCTGAGCTGCAAGCCAAGCTGGGCCAGCGCCTGGGCGCCTTGGCGCTGAACCGCTACCCTGCTGGCCGCGTCAATGATTTGCATGCGGCACTCAAAACTTACGCGCCGGTGCCAGACGGTTTTGACCTGATGCTGGGCAACGGCTCAGACGAACTCATCAGCCTGCTGGCGCTGGCCTGCGCCGTGCCACCCAGCGCGGCCAACGGTTTCAAAAAAGCCGTGGTGCTGGCTCCCGTGCCAGGGTTTGTGATGTACGCCATGAGTGCACAACTGCAAGGCATGGACTTTGTCGGTGTGCCGCTCACCGCCGACTTTGAGCTGGATGAATCGGCCATGCTGGCAGCCATTGACGAGCACAAACCCGCCATCACTTACCTGGCCTACCCCAATAATCCGACCGCTAATTTGTGGAACGACGAC
>NZ_JAQURE010000098.1 GCF_028715765.1 Rhodoferax sp. | reverse complement strand
GCCCCAAATTTCACCCCGGCCAATGGCGATCAGCGAATGGGTGAGTTGGTAACCTTTGGCCAGTGCATTGGTTTCGCTCCACGGGTCAAGGTAGGCAAAAATGCGCTCGCGCCGCCATGGGCTGGCGGCAATGATGGCGGCAAAAGCGCCCATCAGCACAAACGAGATCAAGAAAAACATGCGGGCGTTGACCCCCCCCAAAAACAAGATGCCCATGGCAATCACAGCGATCACCATGAACGCACCCATGTCGGGCTCGGCCAGCAGCAGCCCGCCCACCAAGGCGGTGGCCAGCCCCATGGGCCAGACCGCACGGATGAAGTTTTCGCGCTCTTTCATCTTGCGCACCATGTAATCAGCGGCATACAGCAGTATGGTGAACTTGGCCAGCTCCGAGGGCTGAAAACTCAAGGGTCCCAAGCCAATCCAGCGCCGGGCGCCATAGACCACCTTGCCAATGCCTGGAATCAGCACCAGCAGCAGCAACACCAGTGACAGCACAAACAGTGGACGCGCCATTTTTTCCCACACTTTGAGCGGCACTTGGTAGGCCAACAGCGCCCCCACCCCAGCCAAAAACAGCCACAGCGCATGGCGTACCAAAAAGTAAGTGGGGGTGTATTTGGCGAAACGCGGGTTCTCAGGCATGGCAATCGAGGCCGAATAGACCATCACCAGCCCCCACAGCAACAGCGCCACCGTGACCCACACCAGGCTGACATCAAAGTCTTGCACTTGGCTGGATGCGGCGCGGGTGGCGCTTGGGTGGCGAACACCCAAGCGCACCGGCAGCACTTCGCTGGTGGCCGACTTGGCACGCCCCCAAACGCTACCCAATTGCGCCAGACGGCCGTAAAGACTGCTAGCCACCTGACTCATGGCTCGCCTTCCAGCAGCACACCGGCCTCAAGCGCCAGGTCGTGCACCGCTTGCACAAAGACGCGGGCGCGGTGCGCGTAATCGTCAAACATGTCAAAGCTGGCACAGGCGGGTGACATCAGCACCGCATCGCCCGGCTTGGCTTGGCTTGCGGCCAGGGTGACAGCGCCAGGCATGTCCGGCGCGTCGAGCAGCGGCACGGGGGTGACAGCCAGCGCGGCACGAATCAGTGGCGCATCGCGCCCGATCAGCACCACTGCGCGCACAAAGCGGTGCACCGGGTCGGCCAGCGGGCTGAAGTCTTGCCCCTTGCCTTCGCCACCCAAAATCAGCACCACCTTGCGGTCAGCGCCCAGGCCGTGCAAGGCTGCCACGGTGGCGCCAACATTGGTGCCTTTGCTGTCGTCAAAAAATTCAACATCGCTCACCGTGCCAACCGGCTGCACCCGGTGTGGCTCGCCCCGGTATTCGCGCAGGCCATAAAGCATCGGTGCCAAGGCACAGCCGGCGCTGCAAGCCAGCGCCAGCGCGGCCAAGGCGTTGATGGCGTTGTGGCGGCCGCGTATGCGCAGCGCGTCAGCCGGCATCAGGCGCTGCAGGTGGATGTCGGGCAACTCGCCTTTGCGCAGCTTGTGGGTTTCATCAGCCTCCAGGGCGCGCACCAGCCAGGTCATGCCGTTTTGCACTTCCAGGCCAAAGTCGCCAGGGCGCTCGGGCAGGTTGCCACCAAAGCTGAGGTACGGGCGCTGCCGCAGTTTTTGCAGCCGCACCTTGACCGGCTCAGGCCGCATGGCCATCACACACGGGTCGTCACGGTTCAAGACCATCAAGCCGGCTGCCCCAAACACGGCAGTTTTGGCCTGCGCATAGGCGGCCATGGAACCATGCCAGTCCAGATGATCTTGCGTCACATTGAGCACGGTGGCGGCACACGGCTCAAAGGTTTTTTCACCATCAAGCTGAAAGCTCGACAACTCCAGCACCCAGACCTCAGGCAGGGTGTTGGCTTGCAGCAGCTCGCTCAAAGTGTCAAGCAGCGTGGGGCCAATGTTGCCCGCCACGGCCACTGTTTTGCCCGCGCGCGCCACCAGTTGCCCGGTCAGCGAGGTGACGGTGGTTTTGCCATTGGTGCCGGTGATGGCCAGCACCTTGGGGGCATAGTTTTGTGTGGTTTTCAGAAAATCAAGCGCTTGGGCATACAAGCCCAATTCACCTGCCACGCTGATGCCCATGGCCTGTGCAGCTTCCATCACAGGTGCTGTTTGCGCAGGGCTCAAGCCCGGGCTTTTGAACACGGCGCGCACCGGCGTACCCTGCACCAATGCCGCGCTGAACGCGCCCGCCACAAACTGGGCACCCGGTACCTCGCGCTGCAGCACGGCCAGCTGTGGCGGTGCACTGCGGGTGTCGGCCACGGTAACCTGCGCACCACACTGGGCACACCAGCGCGCCATGGCCAGGCCCGACACGCCCAAGCCCAACACCAGCACACCCATGCCGTGCAGCGGGTGCAAGCTGGGCAAGGGCGTCGCATCCACCAGCGCATCAGGCGGCACAGGCAGCGTCTCAGACAAAGGCATGAGGGTATTCACGCTTACCTCAGCTTCAAAGTGCTCAAACCCACCAGACACAGCAGCATGGTAATGATCCAAAAGCGCACCACCACCTGGGTTTCTTTCCAGCCACTTTTTTCAAAGTGATGGTGCAGCGGTGCCATTTTCAAAATCCGCCGGCCCTGGCCAAAGCGTTTTTTGGTGTACTTGAAGTAAGTCACCTGCAGCATCACCGACAGGGCTTCAGCCACAAACACGCCGCCCATGATGGCCAGCACAATCTCTTGCCGCACGATCACCGCCACTGTGCCCAACGCCCCGCCCAGCGCCAGCGCACCCACGTCACCCATGAACACCTGCGCGGGGTGGGTGTTAAACCACAAAAAGGCCAAGCCCGCGCCGGCCATGGCCGAGCAAAAAATCATCAATTCACCAGCACCGGCAATGTGGGGCAGAAACAGGTAGCGCGAAAACACCACATTGCCGGTGACGTAAGCAAACACGCCCAAACACGCGCCCACCATCACCACCGGCATGATGGCCAGACCGTCCAACCCGTCGGTCAGGTTGACGGCGTTGCTGGAGCCCACAATCACCAAGTACGACAGCACGACAAAACCCAGCACCCCTAAGGGATAGCTGATTTCTTTGAAAAACGGCACCATCAGCCCGGCTTTGGGCGGCAAGCTCATGTCAAAGCCAGATTGAATCCAGGTGAAAAACAGCTCCAACACGCGGTAGTTGGTGTTCTCGGAAATAGAAAACACCAGGTAAAGCGCCGCCACCAGGCCAATCAGCGACTGCCACAGGTATTTCTCGCGCGAGGGCATGCCCTCGGGGTCTTTGTTGACCACTTTGCGCCAGTCGTCTGACCAGCCGATGGCCCCAAACCCCAGCGTGACCAGCAGCACAATCCAGACAAACCGGTTGCTCCAGTCAAACCACA
>NZ_JAQURE010000097.1 GCF_028715765.1 Rhodoferax sp. | reverse complement strand
CCCGGCTGGGAAAACAGCCGCGCCAGCTCGATGTCAATCTGGGCATTGGAGAAAACCCCGGGGGGCAAGCCCGGCCCCAGGCGCTCCAAGGCGCTCAGCCACGAGCGTTTGCCAAAGCAACTTTGCCAAGTGCCCTGCAGCAGCAACTGTGGCAGGTGCATGCCGCGCGAAAAAAATTCATGTAACGCTGGGCGCAACAGCAACGACGGGTCAAACGCTTCGGCATGCCGCTTGCGGTCTTCAATGAACAGGTGAAAGAGCTGCTGCGGGGTGATGCCGTTGGCCAAGCCCGCTGCAATAAAGCCGCCAGCAGACACCCCCACGTAATGCTGCAGGGCGGTGAATTCAATTCCATTTAAAGATTCTTGCAAGGCGCACAACGCACCGATTTCATAAATGGCACCGAGCGGCCCGCCACCAGCCAAGGCCAATGCAATTCGGGGCGGGCTTGGGTCGGCAGCTGTGGGTACAACACTCATGAACGGACTGTGGCAGTGGCATCAAGCCAGGGGTCAAGCCGGGTTGGCTGCAGCAGGCTCAGCGGCAGGCACAGTCTTGGCTGCTGTTTTACGCGCTGCGGGTTTGCGTGGTGCCTGCTTGGTTGGCCCCGGTGCAGTTTCTGGCGGAACATTTGTGGCTGCTTTCACGGCGGCCTTGGTGGTTGGCTTGGTGGCCGGTTTGAGGGTGGATTTTTTTGTCGCCTTGGCCACTGGTGCGGCTTTGGGTTGGGTGCCAGGCTTGGCGGCTGTTTTCAGGGCTGCGAGTTGTTGCACACTGGCATTGAGGGCGTCCATGCGCGCCATGAGGTCGTCAATGTCTTGCGCGCTGGGTACGCCCAGTTTGTTGAGTGCTTTGGCCACACGGTCTTCAAAAATACTCTCCAGCTTGTCCCATTGGCCCGAGGCTTTGCTGGTGAGGTCGGTGGCCATGCTGGTCATTTTTTGAGCTGCTTCGGTGATCTTTTCTTCGGCTGCAGATTGGGTTTTGCGCTGCAGTGTCACGCCTTCTTTGACCAGGGCTTCAAACGCTTTGGTGCCGCCTGCTTGGGCTTTCATGAAGGCACCCAACCCGGCCTGCCAAATTTGCTGGGCCGAGTCTTTGATGGTGCCCGACAGGTCGGCACTGGTTTGGCTTGCCGCTTTGGCCGATGCTTTGCTGGCGCTTTTAGTCGAGGGGGTAGATTTTTTCAGTTTGGTAACCATGTGGGGCTCCGGTGGGGTTGAACAAAGCACGCAAAAAATTCAAACCGAATCATGCGTCCATGGCCATGACTTTAGGGGGCATCTTGCGCCAGGTGTAGGTGTGGCGTTCTAATTTTGAGCGCGTGTGTTGGCGCGATACACGGGTTTATGCTGACAGAAAATGTGGCACTCTCAGGCAAAAATGCGCTCCAGATTGGAGGTGCAACATGCACTATTTTGTGACCGGAGCCACGGGGTTTATTGGCAAGCGTTTGGTGAAAAAGCTGCTGGAGCGCAAGGGCTCCGTGGTCTATTTTTTGATTCGGCAAGACAGTCAAAGCAAGGTCAAGGCGTTGCGCGAGTTTTGGGCGGCAAGTGCTGCGCGTGTGATTCCGGTTTACGGCGACTTGACTGCCAAAAAACTCGGCGTTGCAGCCGAAGTTGTCAAGCAGCTCAAGGGCAAGGTCGATCATTTTTACCATTTGGCCGCCATTTACGACCTAGGGGCAGACGCTGCCAGCCAGATGGAAGTCAATGTGGAGGGCACGCGGCACACGGTCGAATTTGCCCAAGTCATTGAGGCTGGTCACTTTCATCTGGTCAGTTCGATTGCGGCGGCGGGTTTGTACGAGGGGGTGTTTCGCGAAGACATGTTTGCCGAGGCCGAAAACTACGAGCACCCCTACTTTCACACCAAGCATGAAAGCGAAAAAATTGTGCGTCAAATGTGCCAACTGCCTTGGTCGGTGTACCGCCCGGCGATGGTTGTGGGCGACAGCCAGACCGGCGAGATGGACAAGATTGATGGGCCGTATTACTTTTTCAAGCTGATTCAGCGCATGCGCCAAATTTTGCCGCCCTGGCTGCCGTCGATTGGTTTGGAGGGCGGTCGGGTGAACATTGTGCCGGTGGATTTTGTGGTGGCGGCGCTCCATGTCATCAGTCACCAAAAAGACATCCGAGGGCGCTGCTTCCACCTGGTCGACCCGGTGGGCTACCGGGTGGGTGATGTGCTGGACATTTTCAGCAAAGCGGCGCACGCCCCCAAAATGAACTTGTTCATCAATGCGGCGTTGTTGGGCTTTATTCCGCGCAGTGTGACCAAAGGGCTGATGGCGCTGGCGCCCGTGCGTCGCGTGCGCAGTGCTGTGATGAAAGACCTGGGGCTGCCCGAGGATATGTTGACGTTTGTCAACTACCCCACGCGATTTGATTGCCGTGACACGCTGGCAGCCCTCAAAGGCAGTGGGGTGGCGTGCCCCAATTTGAAAGATTACGCGTGGCGCTTGTGGGACTACTGGGAGCGCCACCTTGATCCCGACCTGCACATTGACCGCAGCCTGCGCGGCACTGTGGGTGGCAAGGTGGTGCTGGTCACGGGTGGGAGTTCAGGCATTGGGTTGGCCACTGCGCATAAGTTTGCAGAGGCTGGAGCCATCACGCTGATTTGTGGCCGAGACCAAGACAAGCTCGATGCGGCTTGTGCCCAGGCGCAAGCCAAGGGCTACACCTTTGCGGCCTATGCGGTGGACATCTCAGACGAGGCTGCGTGTGCCGATTTTGTGCAAAAGGTGACGGCAGCGCATGGTGGGGTGGACTTCTTGATCAACAACGCGGGGCGCTCCATTCGCCGTGCCATTGAGTCCAGTTACGACCGTTTTCATGACTACGAGCGCACCATGCAGCTCAATTACTTTGGCAGCTTGCGCGTGACCATGGGCTTTTTGCCCGGCATGGTGGCCAAGCACAAAGGCCATGTGGTCAACATCAGCAGCATTGGCGTGTTGACCAACGCACCGCGCTTTAGCGCCTATGTGGCTAGCAAAGCCGCGCTGGATGCCTGGACGCGTTGTGCCAGCAGCGAGTTTGCCGACCAAGGCATCAGCTTCACCACCATCAACATGCCTCTGGTGCGCACCCCCATGATTGCCCCCACCGGCCTTTACAACAACGTGCCCACACTGGCTCCCGAAGAGGCCGCCGACATGGTTGCCCAAGCGTGCATCTTCAAACCAGTGCGCATTGCCACCCGGCTGGGCATTACTGGGCAAATTCTGCACGCCGTGCTGCCACGCGTGGCGCAGATCGCCATGAACACCAGTTTCAGGATGTTCCCGGACTCAACGGCGGCCAAAGGTGCCAAGGCTGGAGAAAAAACCGCCAAACAACACCTGTCGGCTGAGGCGGTGGCGTTACAGCAGATGTTGCGGGGGGTGCATTTTTAAACCCAGATAATCCATTAGAGATTTCGATGTTTCAAGCGAGTCCGAACTTGTGCAGACTTGGGTCAATTTCAGCTTGAGCCCAAAGGCCCTCAAACCACTTTCGTCGCCGTCGTGCCAAAGC
>NZ_JAQURE010000096.1 GCF_028715765.1 Rhodoferax sp. | reverse complement strand
AGGGCTTGTACCAACCGCTGGATTTGCAAATTGCCAAATGCCGCATCAGCGTGGCGGTGCGCTCAGGTTTTGACTATGCCAACATGGTCAAAAAAGGCTCGCGCCTGACCGTGGCGACCAAATACGTGGCGATTTCACGCGAGTTTTTTGCCAGCAAAGGCGTGCACGTGGACCTGATCAAGCTCTACGGCAGCATGGAACTGGCGCCGCTGGTGGGTATGGCGGATGCCATCGTCGATCTGGTCTCCACCGGCAACACCCTCAAGGCCAACCAGCTGGTGGAGGTGGAGCACATCATGGACATCAGCTCGCGCCTGGTGGTGAACCAGGCCGCGCTGAAACTCAAGCAGGCGCCTATTCGACGCATCATTGATGCGTTTGAGTCGGCGGTGAGGTAGTAAATTCTTTGTGGAGGTATCGCTATGAACACATTGACTCGGCTGCTTGGTGTGATTGATGCATTGCGGTTTTTGAATCAGTTTCAAGTCGGTAGCGGCGACTACACCGTGGAGCGTGTGCAGCTTGCAAAAGACGACACAGTCAAAAGCGTCATTGTTGGCATCAAAGTGCACCGAGAACGTTAAACCTAACTTCTCAACTCAATTGTTATTTTCTGGATGTCCATTTGCCTTAAGCAACCAAAATGAATTCAATAGCTACTCCCGCCCGTCTTTTAACCGCTAGCGCCACTTTTGACGCAGACTTCAAAGCCCGCCTGCACTGGTCGGCCGACACCGATGCCGGCATTGAGCAGCGCGTGGCCGACATCCTGGCAGACGTGCAGCAGCGTGGTGATGCCGCCGTGCTGGACTACACCGCACGCTTTGATGGCTTGCAAGCCGAGTCCATGGCAGCACTGGAGCTGACCCAAGCCGAACTCAAAGTCGCTTTCGACGCATTGCCAGATGACCAGCGCCAAGCCCTGCAAGCCGCAGCTGCCAGTGTGCGCAGCTACCATGAAGCCCAGCGCAAAGCCAGCGGCGAGAGCTGGAGCTACCGCGACGCAGACGGCACTTTGCTAGGGCAAAAAGTCACGCCGCTGGATCGCGTCGGCATTTACGTGCCCGGTGGCAAAGCTGCTTACCCCAGCAGCGTGTTGATGAACGCCATCCCGGCGCATGTGGCCGGTGTCGGTGAGATCATCATGGTGGTGCCCACGCCTGTGCGCGGCAGCGTGGCCAGTGGAGGCACAGGCGCGGCATCTGATGCCAAGCCTGAAGTCAACACGCTGGTGCTGGCTGCGGCTTATGTGGCTGGCGTGACCCGAGCCTTCACCATTGGCGGCGCCCAAGCGGTGGCGGCGCTGGCTTACGGCACGGCCACCGTGCCCAAGGTGGACAAGATCACCGGCCCCGGCAACGCCTATGTGGCCAGCGCCAAGAAGCGTGTGTTTGGCGTGGTCGGCATCGACATGATCGCCGGGCCGAGTGAAATTCTGGTGCTGGCCGACGGCAGCACGCCGCCCGACTGGGTGGCGATGGATCTGTTCAGCCAGGCCGAGCACGACGAACTCGCGCAGAGCATTTTGCTGTGTCCGCACAAAGCGTACATCGACCAAGTCCAAACCAGTATCGACCGCTTGCTGCCCGAGATGCCCAGGCGCGAGATCATTGTCAAGTCGCTCAGCGGCCGCGGCGCGCTGATCCATACCCGCAGCATGGAAGAAGCCTGCGCCATCAGCAACCGCATCGCCCCGGAGCACCTGGAAGTCTCCAGCCGCGAGCCGCACCGCTGGGAGCCACTGCTCAAACACGCCGGCGCCATCTTTCTGGGTGCGTACACCAGCGAAAGCCTGGGCGACTATTGCGCCGGGCCCAACCACGTGCTGCCCACCAGCGGCACCGCGCGCTTTTCGTCGCCGCTGGGCGTGTACGACTTTCAAAAGCGCAGCAGCCTGATCGAGGTGAGCGAGGCGGGCGCGCAAACGCTGGGTCAGATTGCGTCGGTGTTGGCCCATGGCGAAGGCTTGCAAGCCCACGCACGGGCCGCCGAGATGCGTCTGAAACAAGGGTAAACCTTGGTTGTTTTTCAGGCTTTGTTGACCTGCGACATGGGTTTTTGCCGGCCAATGTGGCCCAATGGACGCGTTGATTTCAGCAAGGAGAGCAAGCCCCCATGTCACAGACCACTCTTGCGTGCACGCCCAGTTCGGAAGACATCGATTCACTGCTGGCGCGTTACCAGCGTGACCCTCATGCCCTGGTGCAAATCCTGCGTGAGTTGCAAGCCATGCGTGGCTGGGTGCCGCGCCCGGCACTTGACCAGATTGCCCGATCGCTTGGGCTGACCTTGGCGCATGTGGAAGGCGTGGCCGGCTTTTACCGGTTTTTTCACTTGCAACCGGTCGGCCAGTTCCGCATCCTGTTCAGCGACAACATCACCGACCGCATGGGCGGCAGCGAAGAAATGCTGCGCCACCTGTGCCATTTGCTCAAAGTGCGTCCGGGCCAGATGCGTGAAGACGGCCGCGTCAGCGTGACTACTACCTCGTGCACCGGTTTGTGCGATCAGGGTCCTGCACTGCTGGTCAACCATCACCACGTGGTGACGCGCCTGACCCCGGCGCGCATTGACCACCTGGCCACGCTGATTGAGCAAAACACGCCGCCCGGCCAATGGCCTGCTGACTGGTCGCGGGTCGATGAAAACATTCAGCGTGCCGACGTCAAGCTCGGCGTGCAGCCCGAGCCTGGGCAGGCGCTGGCCGCGGCGTTGGCGCGCGGTTCGCAAGCGATGCTCGACGAGCTCAAGCGTGCCAAGCTGCGCGGCCGTGGCGGGGCCGGTTATGCCACCGGTACCAAATGGCAGCTGTGCCGCAACGCCCCGGGCGAAACACGTTACGTGGTCTGCAACGCCGACGAAGGCGAACCCGGCACGTTCAAGGACCGGGTGCTGCTGATGCACAGCTTTGACGCGGTGGTGGAGGGTATGACGATTGGCGCACTGGTGGTGGGCGCGCGTCAGGGCCTTATTTACCTGCGCGGTGAATACCGCTTTTTGCTCGACCATCTGCAAACGGTATTGCAACGCCGCCGCGAAGCCGGGTTGCTGGGTGCGGCGATTCTTGGGCAGGCCGGGTTTGACTTTGACATCACCATCCACCTGGGTGCCGGGGCTTACGTGTGCGGTGAAGAGTCGGCGCTGATCGAATCGCTTGAAGGGCAGCGCGGAACGCCGCGCATCCGCCCACCTTTTCCGGTCGAGAGCGGTTACCTGGGGCAGCCCACAACCGTCAATAACGTTGAAACCTTGTGTGCGGTGGCGCACATTGCGCTGCACGGCGCAGACTGGTGGCGC
Organism: Rhodoferax sp.; assembly: GCF_028715765.1. Classification (GTDB taxonomy): domain Bacteria; phylum Pseudomonadota; class Gammaproteobacteria; order Burkholderiales; family Burkholderiaceae_C; genus Rhodoferax. The sequence goes on along the minus strand of NZ_JAQURE010000096.1, from coordinate 299 downwards.
GGTATTGGCACGGCGCAGTCCACCGGCACCAAGATTCACTCGGTCTCGGGCGACTGTGAGCGCCCCGGCATTTACGAATACCCGTTTGGTACGCGCATTGGCCGCATTCTGGAAGACTGTGGCGCGCGCAACACGCAGGCGGTGCAGGTGGGCGGGCCCTCAGGCGTGTGCCTGTCGGCCTCGGAATTTGGTCGTCACATCGGCTTTGAGGACGTGCACACCGCAGGCGCTTTCATGGTGTTTGACCGCAGTCGTGACATGTTTGAAGTGGCGCTCAACTTTGCCCAGTTTTTTGCCCA
>NZ_JAQURE010000095.1 GCF_028715765.1 Rhodoferax sp. | reverse complement strand
TAGAAAAACGCGCCACCCGCTCCAGCATGGCCTGCTGACCGGGGCTTAAAAGCACTTGCGCAGGCCACTGCCGCCCCCAGCGGTTCCACAACAGTTGAGTCCCAGTGTGGTCAAGCCGGGTGACGGCGCGCAGGTCCCAGCCACCCTGGCCACAGGAGGGCACTGACAGCGCTGCGTCTAGCGCTGGCCACGCCGCCGCCAGCGCTGCGGCACTCCAGCTGCCACCCAGCAGCGCACGCGAACCAGCCTGGTCAGCGGGGTCGGTGTGCAGAGTGGGTGAGGATTCGTGCATGGCGCGTCGACTTGCGGTTGATTTGGGTTTATACATGAAGTGCGCTGCAAGAGCTGCCGGGGCACGGCAACAGAGAAAGCAGCTGTGAAAAACACCCCTGGGAGAACCCCTAGAGGGAATGCCCTAATGGTTTTGCACGGGTTTGGGGCATAAAGTCCATGCATCGCTTGCGGACTGATGGTCTGTTCAAGACGAAGACCCCAGGAGACTCGACCCAACGAGGTCAGACTACAAAAACAGAACAGGCACCGGCAACCCCGGTGCCTTTTTCAATGGTGGGTCTGACAACCGACGCAACACCGCCAGGTTTTTCCTCAATCTGCTGGCAGGCCTGTCATTTTTATAAGCCAAATCACCCTCTAGCGCACATGAATAAAGCATAAGCAGCTATTGATTTAGTAGTTTTTTCAAACCGCTGAAATGCGACAATGCGCGCCATGGAACTGCTTATCGTCTCTGTCGCCTCTCTGTTTGCCGGGTTTGTGGACTCGATCGTCGGCGGGGGTGGGCTGATTTTGGTGCCAGCGCTTTTTGCGGTGTTTCCCACCGCACACCCGGCCACGCTGTTTGGAACCAACAAAGGCGCATCGGTTTGGGGCACCGGCATGGCCACCTGGCAGTACAGCCGCAAGGTGCAAATGCGCTGGGCGGCACTGCTGCCTGCAGCCGCTGCTGGGTTGCTGGCTTCATTTTTAGGCGCCTGGCTGGTGACGGTGGTGTCACCCGAATTTTTGCGCAAGCTGCTGCCCTTTGTGTTGCTGCTGGTGTTGCTCTACACCCTGACCAAAAAAGAGCTGGGGCGCACCCACGCGCCGCGCTTTTCAGGCAGCCGTGAGCAGCTGGTGGCGGCTGGCATTGGTTGGGTGATCGGGTTTTACGACGGCTTTTTTGGCCCCGGCACCGGCAGTTTTCTGGTGTTTTTGTTTGTGCGCGTGCTGGGCTATGACTTTTTGAGCGCCTCAGCTGCAGCCAAACTGGTCAACACCGCCACCAACATTTCAGCGCTGGCGCTGTTCATTGCCAAAGGACACATCTGGTGGCATTTTGTGCTGGCCATGGCCGTGGCCAATGTGCTGGGCAGCTTGGCCGGCACGCGGCTGGCACTCAAGCACGGCACCGGGTTTGTGCGGGTGGTGTTTTTGCTGGTGGTGTCGGCGCTGATTTGCAAAACCAGTTGGGATGCATTCGTGCGCTGACAGGCTTTAAAATTTAGCCTAATTCCAAGGAGCGTTGCAGCAGGCCCTAGCGCCCTGTCAGGCTTGGACATGCCCCCCCAACGACGCTCACCTGATCGAAACCGAGATTGTCCACAGGTGAGTTGTATGTCTGAAATTCTTGTTCCCCCCATGAAACTGTCTGGCTTGGAGCCGTTGAGCATTGGCACGGCCGCCTTCGCCCCCTCGGAGGCAGGCCAAGCTGAACCTCAGGCGCCGGTGGCGTCTTTCGTCAACGTCGGCGAACGCACCAACGTGACCGGCTCCAAAGCCTTTGCCCGCATGATTTTGAACGGCGAGTTTGACCAAGCGCTGAGCGTGGCGCGCCAGCAGGTGGAAAACGGCGCGCAAATCATCGACATCAACATGGACGAGGCCATGCTCGACAGCCAGGCGGCCATGGTGCGTTTTTTGAACCTGATTGCCTCCGAGCCCGACATTTCGCGCGTGCCGGTGATGATCGACTCCAGCAAATGGAGCGTCATTGAGGCCGGTCTGCGCTGCGTCCAGGGCAAACCGGTGGTCAACTCCATCAGCATGAAAGAAGGCGTAGACAACTTCAAGCACCAGGCCAAGCTGCTGCGCCGCTATGGTGCGGCCGCCGTGGTGATGGCGTTTGACGAACAAGGGCAGGCCGACACTTATGAACGCAAGATTGGCATTTGCCAGCGCGCTTACCGCATCTTGGTCGACGAGGTAGGTTTCCCGCCGGAAGACATCATTTTTGACCCCAACATCTTCGCCATTGCCACCGGCATTGAAGAGCACAACAACTATGCGGTCGATTTCATCAACGCCACACGCTGGATCAAGGCCAACCTGCCGGGTGCCAAGGTCAGTGGCGGTGTCAGCAATGTGAGCTTTTCGTTCCGTGGCAACGACCCGGTGCGCGAAGCCATTCACACCGTGTTTTTGTACCACGCCATCCAAGCGGGCATGGACATGGGCATTGTCAACGCCGGCATGGTTGGGGTCTATGACGACCTGGAACCCGTGCTGCGTGAACGGGTCGAAGACGTGGTGCTGAACCGCCGCCCCGATGCCGGTGAGCGCCTGGTGGAAATTGCCGAAACCGCCAAGAGCGGTGCCAAAGACGAGTCCAAAAAACTCGAATGGCGCGGCACGCCCGAGCAGCCAGTGAGCGTGGAAGACCGCCTGAGCCACGCCATGGTGCACGGCATCACCGACTTCATCGTCGCGGATACCGAAGAAGCCTACCAACAGATCATCGCCAAAGGCGGCCGCCCATTGCACGTGATTGAAGGCCCGCTGATGGCCGGCATGAGCATCGTGGGCGACCAGTTTGGCCAGGGCAAGATGTTTTTGCCGCAGGTGGTGAAAAGCGCCCGCGTCATGAAATCCGCCGTGGCGCACCTGATTCCGTACATTGAAGAAGAAAAGCTGCGCGACGAAGCCGCCGGGCGTGACGTGGCCACCAAGGGCAAGATCATCATCGCCACGGTCAAGGGCGACGTGCATGACATCGGCAAAAACATCGTCACCGTGGTCTTGCAGTGCAACAACTTTGACGTGGTCAACATGGGCGTGATGGTGCCCTGCCACGAGATATTGGCGCGTGCCAAGGCCGAGGGTGCAGACATCATTGGTCTCTCAGGCTTGATCACGCCCAGCTTGGAAGAAATGGCCTATGTGGCCGGCGAGATGCAGAAAGACGACTACTTTCGCATCAAAAAAATCCCGCTGCTGATTGGCGGCGCCACCACCAGCCGAGTCCACACTGCGGTCAAAATCTCGCCGCATTACGACGGTCCGGTGGTTTACGTGCCCGATGCCAGCCGCAGTGTGGGCGTGGCGCAAAACCTGCTGGGCGACGCGGCCCCGGCGTTTTTGCAAGAGATCAGATCCGACTACGAACGTGTGCGCCAGCAACACGCCAACAAAAAAGTCTCACCGCTGTGGCCGCTGGCCAAGGCGCGAGCCAACAAAACACCCATCGACTGGACCGGCTACCAACCCACCGCACCCAAATTCATTGGACGGCGCGTGTTCAAAAACTTTGACATGGCCGAGATTGCCAATTACATCGACTGGGGCCCGTTTTTTCAAACCTGGGATTTGGCCGGACCCTACCCAGCCATTCTGGACGACGAGGTGGTGGGCACAGAGGCCAAAAAAGTCTTTGCTGACGGCCAGGCGATGCTGAAAAAAATCATTGAGGGCCGCTGGCTCACCGCCAATGGCGTGGTCGGCCTGT
>NZ_JAQURE010000094.1 GCF_028715765.1 Rhodoferax sp. | reverse complement strand
CATTCATCTCGGGCATGTCCACGTCCATCAAAATGGCATCAAACCGGCTGCGTTGCCAGTGTTCCAGGGCTTCGCGGCCGTTGTGTGCCAGCGTCACGCTGTGGCCTTGCTTTTGCAGCAAGGTGATGGCCAGTTTTTGGTTGACCGGGTTGTCTTCAGCCAGCAGCAGGTTCAATTTGCGGCGGTTTTCACGCAAGGCGTGCTGGGTAATCAAGGGCGCAGTGTCTGCCAGTGGCTCGCCCAGGGCAGTCATGAGGGCGTCAAGCAAGTCCGACTGTGACACTGGTTTACTCAAGTAGCTGCTGATCCCAGCTGCGCGGCAGCGTTCAGCGTCACCGCGCTGCCCTTGCGAGGTGAGCATCATCACCGTGGCGGCAGGGGCTTGTGGTGAGGTGCGCATCAACGCGGCCAATTCAAAGCCGTCCATACCGGGCATGTGCATGTCCAACAGCGCCAGCGCATACGGCTTGCCAGCGGCTGTGGCCTTGGCCAACTCAGCCAGGGCGGCCGGGCCATCGGGCACAGCGGTGGGCTGCATGTGCCAGTTGCGCAGCATGTGGCAGAGCAGTTGCCGGTTGGTGTGGTTGTCGTCGACCACCAGCACTGGCATGCCCTGAATGCGGCCAGTTTTTTGGTAACGCACCCAGGCGTTGCCAGAGGTGATGGGCATCTCCAGGGTGAAATAAAAAGTGCTGCCCGCACCCAGTTCACTGTGCACTTGAATTTGCCCGCCCATCAAGGCCACCAATTGGCTAGAGATGGTCAAGCCCAGCCCGGTGCCGCCGTATTTGCGGGTGGTGCTGGTGTCGGCTTGTGAAAACGAGTCAAAAATGGCACCAAATTTGTCGGGTGCAATGCCAATGCCGGTGTCGCGCACCTTGAAGGTCAAGCGAGCCAAGCCCGGTGGTGCCGCACTGTCAGCGTCAATCGAAACTTCAATTTCGCCATGCTCGGTGAACTTGATGGCGTTGCCGATCAGGTTCAAGATCACTTGCCGAATGCGCCCAGGGTCGCCAGAGACCCGGTCTGGCACATTGGGTGCCACCTGCAGCAGCAGCTCCAGACCTTTTTGATGCGCCCGCACCGCCAGCGTTTTGAGGGTGTCACGCAGCATGGCTTCAAGTGAAAATTCAATCACCTCCACCGTCATCTTGCCGGACTCGATTTTGGAAAAATCCAGAATGTCGTTGATGACCGTCAGCAAGGCGTCGGCCGAGGTTTTGACCAGGCTGATGTATTCGCGCTGTTCATCGTTCAGGTTGGTGTCAAGAGCCAGCTGGGTCATGCCAATGATGCCGTTCATGGGGGTGCGAATTTCGTGGCTCATGTTGGCCAAAAAATCGCCCTTGATGCGAGCCGCTTGCTCAGCTGCCGCCACCGCCGCCTGCATGGCTTGCTCGGCGTTTTTGCGCTCGGTGATGTCGCTGCGAATGGAGACGTAGCGCAGCACTTTGCCCGCATCATCCAAAAACGGCACCACGGTGGAGTTCACCCAATAGTCCGAGCCGTCTTTGCGCCGGTTTTTGACCTCGCCATGCCACACCTGTCCATGACCTATGGTGGCCCACATGTCTTTGAAAAAAGCATGTGGGTGAAAGCCAGAGTTGAGCAGGCGGTGATCTTGCCCCAGCAATTCTTGCGCACTGTATTGGCTTACCTCTGTGAACTTGCCATTGGTGTAGGTGATTTTTCCGCTGCGGTCGGTGATGCTGACGATGGAATGCTGGTCAAGCGCGTATTTCTGGAATTCAAGCTCGCGCAGCGACTCGGTGAGGGTTTTGCGGGCTTGCTGCAAAGTAGCCAACATCCAGGCGACATAAGCCAGCATGGCTGCCGCCAGCAGCGCCACCGCCAAACCGTATTGCTCGGCCTGGTGCTGGCGCTGGGCAAACTGCTGGCTGTAGATTTCAAACAACTGGTCACCATCTGCCGCAGTGCGCGACTGGGTGATGTTTTTGGTGAACTGGTTGACTTCATTTTGGTAGCTCAAAATGATCTCGACATGCTTGGCCAGCAGCGCCACTGCCTCGCGTTGCTGCCGCTCTTGTGCCGCCAGCGTGGCCATCACGGTGCGAATGTGGCCCACCAATTTTTCGTTGCCATGCGCATCAAACAGCAACACGCTTTCCAGCACATCGTGCAACAGCTTGTCGCGCTGGGGCGTGCGTCCGGGCTGATTCAACAGTTCTGCCACGGCCAACGGCAGGTAGCGGGCGGAATTGCGCAGCACCGCGTTGTGGGACTTGAACGCCTCCACCAGCGCAAATTTGTCTTTGAACTGGTTTTTGTAGTTGGCAAACGCGAGCTGCAAGGGGCTGTTGCCTGCGCCAAACAGGGTTGGGCTGATGGTTTGCAAGCTGGCCAGCAGGTGCGCAATGTCTTGCTGACTGGCCACCAACGGGTCATAGTTCAACAGCAGCCCGTAGCGTGACTGCAGCACATACTGGTTCAGCCGGGCATCTTGCTGGCGCAGTTGCTCAAGGTAAGCCACTTTGCGTACATGCAGGTCAATGTCAATTTGGGTGGATTGACGGTAAAGCCAGCCCAGCAGCACAAAGGCCAACAGCCACAAGCCGTATTTGACCGACACACGCCCCAAGCTCATAACTGTTGGCCGTTGTATTGACCGTTCAAACTGCGTAAAAAAGCAGCAATGGCGGTCAGGTCTGGCGCGGGCATGGGGCGGCCCAGCTGGTACTTGGCCATGATCGCAATGGCCTGTTCAAGCGTGGCGGCGCTGGCGTCATGAAAGTACGGCGCAGTCAAGGCCACATTGCGCAAACTCGGCACCCTGAATTCGTGCAAATTGTCGGGGTGGTGGGTGACGTTGAAGCGGCCTTTGTCGGCCTCTGTCAGGTGGCCACGGTCGGCAAAATAGTCGCCCATCAGCCCCATTTTTTCAAACATGTTGCCGCCCAGGTTTTGCCCTTGGTGGCAGCTGGCGCAGCCGTAAGACTGAAACAGCTCGTAGCCAGTGCGTTCCTCAAGCGTCAACGCATTCACATTGCCTTGCAAAAATTTGTCAAAGCGCGAGTTGGGGGTGACCAGTGAGCGTTCAAAAGTGGCAATGGCATCCTTGATGTTGGCCGTGGTGATGCCATCGCTGTAAAGCGTGCCAAAGTTCGATGAGTAAGTGGCATCAGCGCCCAGCTTATCCAGCACCAGCGCCCAGCTGGAGGCCATCTCTAAGGGGTGGTTCACCGGGCCTTCCACCTGGTCTTCCAGGGAGGCAGCGCGGCCATCCCAGAACTGCACAAAGTTCAACCCGCTGTTGAACACACTGGGTGCGTTGATGCCTCCCACCCCGCCAGCCACGCCCACCGAGCGCGCGCGGTTGTCCACGCCCCCAGAGTCCAGGCTGTGGCAGCTGGCGCAGCTGATGGTGTTGTCTTTGGACAAGCGGGCATCATGAAACAGCTGCTGCCCCAACGTGACTTTGCGCACATCAAGGTTGACGGCTTGTGGCAGGGCTTGGGTCACGGCAAAACTCACCGGGGTGGATGCCAAAGCCTTGTCAGGGTTGCCAAAAGGCTGGCTTTGCAGGGGTCGGCTGAGCTGCTTGTAGCCCAGCACGGCGGCCACCAGAACCGCCAGCAACATCAGCAGCAGCAAGCCCGCACGGGGCGATTTAAACCGGGTCATTGCGTTGTTCATTTGGGTCGTCCATGAATTGCTGTTTGATGGCCAGCACGCGGTCAAAGTCAGTGAAAAAAGCGTTCACGCAAGCCGGGTCAAAGTGGCTGCCAGCCTCTTTTTTGATCAGGTTGGCGGCATCTTCAACGCTCCAGGCTTTCTTGTAGGGGCGCTCGCTGGTGAGGGCGTCAAACACGTCGGCCACCGCCACAATGCGTCCAAACAGCGGGATGTCTTGCCCTTTGAGGCCACGCGGGTATCCG
>NZ_JAQURE010000093.1 GCF_028715765.1 Rhodoferax sp. | reverse complement strand
TTGCGCCGGGGCAGTTTGTGGCGATTGTGGCGTTCACCCAGCTCAGCGAGAGTTTTCAGCATGCCAATGTGCGGCTGTGGTTTGGCCGGGTGGGTGAGCGGCTGTGGATCAGTCCGCGTTTTCACCGCTTGCACCATGCGGCGGGCATTGGCCACGAGTCTGGCGCGCCACAAACCCTGGGTGGACACAACTTTGGTGTGCTGTTGCCGTGGTGGGACATGTGGTTTGGCACCGCCAACTTTGAGGTCCGTTTTGACCCCACCGGGGTGCGCGACCAGCTGGAGCAGGGGCGCGATTACGGCCAGGGGTTTTGGTCCCAGCAGCGCTTGGGTGTGTTGCGGCTGTTGGGTCGCGCCTAGGTTTTTTAACGCCTGCGGTATGCTTCCAACATGACCTTGTTGTTTGATTCTTTTTGGCGCGCGGTGGCGTATTGCCTGCACCCACGGGTGCTGCTGCTGTCGCTGCTGCCCTTGATGTTGCTGGCCGTGCTCTCGCTTGGGCTGGGTTATGTGTATTGGGATGCGGCGCTCGAAGTGGTGCGCCAGTGGCTGCAGGCCTCCGCCATGGTTGACAGTATGTCCAGCTGGCTGGCAGCTTTTGGCGTGGGCAAGCTGGATGTCGTGTTGGCACCGCTGATTGTGATTTTTGCCGTCACGCCGTTGATTGTGGTGGTGTCTTTGCTGGCGGTGGCTTTGCTGATGACGCCAGCCTTGACGGCTTGGGTGGCAGAGAAGCGTTTCCCGGCTTTGGTGCGCCTCAAGGGCGGCTCGTTTTGGGGCAGTTTGGGCTGGTCGCTGTTGTCCACGCTGCTGGCGCTGGTGGCCATGCTGGTGTCTTTGCCCCTGTGGCTGATTCCCCCTTTGATTTTGATCATTCCGCCGCTGATCTGGGGTTGGCTCACCTACCGGGTGATGGCCTTTGATGCGCTGGCCGAGCACGCCAGTCAGGCTGAGCGCCGTGAGATTTTTCGCCGTTACCGGTTCAGCTTGCTTGGCATTGGTGTGTTTTGCGGTTACCTGGGAGCGGCACCTGGGTTGATCTGGGCTTCTGGGGCGTTGTTGGCCGCTGCTTTTGTGGTGCTGGTGCCCTTGGCCATCTGGATTTATGCCTGGGTGTTTGCCTTGTCATCACTTTGGTTTGCGCATTTTTGCTTGGCCGCGTTGCAGCAGCTGCGCCTGGAGCATGTGCCTGCGCCAGCCTCTGGCATGGAAGTCATTGATCTGGATTCTTCACCCTCAGCCCCGCCCCATGACCCCCTCAAATTGCCCAACTCCCACTGAAGCCCGTCCCCATTTTGGTTTGATCATCATTGGCGATGAAATTTTGTCTGGCAAGCGTGCGGACAAACACTTGCCCAAAGTCATCGAGTTGCTCAAAGCCCGTGGCCTGTCGTTGGCCTATGCCGACTATGTGGGTGATGAGCCCACGCGCATCACCGCCGCTTTGAAACGGGCGTTTGCCTCAGGCGATGTGGTGTTTTCAACTGGCGGCATTGGCGCCACCCCAGACGACCACACCCGCCAATGCGCTGCCCAAGCCCTGGGGCGAGAACTGCACTTGCACCCCCTGGCCAAGGCCTTGATCGAGCAGCGCATGCAAGACGTGGCGCTGGAGCAAGGCAAGGTCTATGACCCCAGCCAGGCCGACAACCTGCACCGCCTGAACATGGGCGTTTTTCCGCAAGGTGCCGAGATCATTCCCAACCCCTACAACAAAATTCCCGGCTTCAGTGTGGGCCGGGTGCATTTTGTGCCCGGCTTCCCGGTGATGGCCTGGCCGATGGTCGAATGGGTGCTTGACACCCACTACCGTGAGTTTTTCACCTCACAAGCCTGGCTGGAACGCTCTTTGATTGTGTTTGGTGCCATGGAGGCCACCCTGACTCCACTGATGCAAACCCTGGAACACACTCATCCCGGTGTCAAGGTGTTTAGCCTGCCCAGCGTGGATCACCCTGAATATGGCCGCCATATTGAGCTGGGTGTCAAAGGCGCCCCTGACGCGGTGGCCGCTGCCTTTGCAGACATGTTGACCGGATTGGCGCCATTCCAGCTCAAATACGGCCCTGAATTGGTGCGTAATTAAGTTTTTCGCCTCTAAATGCACTTTAGTAGTGCATTTGGTTCATCTCATCGGCCATTGCAGGCACTGAATTTAAACCGAATGCTGCGCCGTGCGGCTTAAACGGCATGAACTCAAGGCAGAATAGCCGCTTTGACACATCGGGCTGAATCCCACCTGATCTGGCACAAAAACTGCATTCCTCACCAAGAACCCTTTTCTACAACGACCCTACTGGAGTTATGAATGACTAAGACCGTCGCAGACGTGATGAAGATGGTGCAAGACAACGAAGTCAAGTTTGTTGACTTTCGCTTCACCGATACCCGTGGCAAAGAACAACACGTGACCGTGCCAATTTCTGCCTTTGATGAAGACAAATTTTCCTCTGGTCATGCGTTTGACGGCTCGTCTGTCGCAGGTTGGAAAGGCATTGAAGCCTCAGACATGCAACTCATGCCTGACCCCAACACCGCCAACATTGACCCGTTTTTTGAAGAAACCACGCTGTTTTTGCAATGCGATGTGGTCGAACCTGGTGATGGCAAGGCCTATGACCGCGACCCCCGCTCGATTGCCAACCGTGCTGAAGCCTACCTGAAGGCCTCTGGCTTGGGTGACACCGCTTACTTTGGCCCCGAGCCAGAGTTCTTCATTTTTGATGGCGTGCGTTGGAGCAACGAGCCTGGCAATGTGATGTTTGCCATTGAAGAATACGAAGCCCCCTGGAACAGCGGCAAGCAGCTCGAAGGCGGCAACCGCGGTCACCGCCCCACCGTGAAAGGCGGCTACTTTCCCGTGCCCCCAGTGGACAGCACGCAAGACATGCGCGCCGAAATGTCGCTCATCCTTGAATCTTTGGGCATCCCGGTTGAAGTGTTCCACCACGAAGTGGCCGGCGCTGGCCAAAACGAAATTGGCACCAAGTTCAGCACCCTGGTGCAGCGCGCTGACTGGACGCAGGTCTTGAAATACGTGGTGTGGAATGTGGCCAACGCCTACGGCAAAACCGCCACCTTCATGCCCAAGCCCTACGCCGGTGACAACGGCTCTGGCATGCACGTGCACCAGTCGATCTGGAAAGACGGCAAGAACCTGTTTGCCGGCGACGGCTATGCCGGTTTGAGCGACTTTGCGCTGTACTACATTGGCGGCATCATCAAGCACGCTCGCGCCCTGAACGCCATCACCAACCCCGGTACCAACAGCTACAAGCGCCTGGTGCCTGGTTTTGAAGCGCCCGTGAAGCTGGCTTACTCAGCACGCAACCGTTCGGCCTCGATCCGCATTCCGCACGTGGCCAACCCCAAGGGCCGCCGCATCGAAGCGCGCTTCCCTGACCCATCTTCCAACCCCTACCTGTGCTTCTCGGCACTCATGATGGCCGGTTTGGATGGCGTGGAAAACAAAATCCATCCGGGTGAAGCCGCCACCAAAGACTTGTACCACTTGCCGCCAGAAGAAGACAAGTTGGTGCCCACCGTGTGTCACAGCCTGGATCAAGCGCTGGACTACCTTGACAACGACCGCGGTTTCTTGACCAAAGGCGGCGTCTTCTCTGACTCCATGCTCGATGCCTACATTGAGCTCAAAATGGGTGAAGTGCAACGCTTCCGCATGGCTCCCCACCCGGTTGAGTACGACATGTATTACTCACTGTAAATTCCTTTTCGGCTTGTCTTGGGCAAGCTGCAAAGTGAATGAGGGACAGCTTCGGCTGTCCCTTTTTTGTTTCCTGATAGCGGTGCTGTCCTTATGGGACACTCATGGTGTTTCACGTTAAAAGGCAGGGTATGAACATCAGACTTATTTTTTGCACACTGGCTGGGTTGGGGGCACTGCATGCCCCGGTGTGGGCGCAAGACCGCATTTACCGTTGTGGCAACGAATACACCAACAACGTCACCCCGGCTCAGGCTAAAAACTGCAAATT
>NZ_JAQURE010000092.1 GCF_028715765.1 Rhodoferax sp. | reverse complement strand
ATGGCTTTGGCACGACGGCGACGAAAGTGGTTTGAGGGCCTTTGGGCTCAAGCTGAAATTGCCCCAAGTCTGCACAAGTTCGGACTCGCTTGAAACATCGAAATCTCTAATGGATTATCTGGGTTCATACCGCACCATGCGCCAGCTGGGGCGGCACGACCGGCGTGCCCGTGCCATTTTTGAGGCCATTGACGATGCGGTGGTGGTGCTTGATGTGGCGGGCAAGGTCACCTCGCTCAACGCACGTGCTGAGGCCATGCTGGGCACTACCCAAGCGCGGGCTTGCGGGCAGCGCTACATGGATGTGATCAAGCTGGCCGACCTGCACACGGGGCAAACGCTGGCCTCGCCCGTACAGCAGGTGCTGGCAGAGCAAAAGCCGGTGCAGGCGTTGGCAAGCTCGGCCTTGGTGCGGCCAGACGGCAGCCAGTTGGTGATTGAACACTCAGCCGCGCCGCTGTTTGATTCACGTGGGCAGTTGTTTGGTGTGGTGCTGGTGTTTCACGACATATCCATTCGCCATGCCACCCAGCTGCAGTTTGAGCGCGAGCACGAGTTGTTTGAGAAAACCTTCAACCTCTCGGCGGTGGGCATGGCGCATATTTCACCTGCGGGCAAGTGGACGCGGGTCAACCAGAAGCTGTGCGACATCACCGGCTACCCGGCGCAAGAGCTGATGCGCCTGTCGTTTCAGGGCATCACCCACCCAGACGATGTGGGCACCGACATGGCCAACATCAAGCGCCTGCTGGCCAGAGAGATGGTCATTTACCGCTCGGAGAAGCGCTACATCCGCAAAGATGGCCAAGTGGTTTGGGTGGCCATCAATGTGCGGGTGGTCTGGAAAGACGACGGCACACCTGACTTTGGCGTGTCGGTGATTGAAGACATTCACACCCGCAAGCTGGCCGAAGAAGAAGCCACCATTGCCCACAAGCAATACGAAGCTTTGTTTGAGCAACTGCCCGAGGGCGTGTTGCTGATCGACACCGGCATGCAAATTGCCGCCCACAACCGCGAAGCCATGCACCAGCTGGGCTACAGCAGCGCTCAAATGCCCACCCTGCATGTGTGGGACTTTGAGGCGCAAGACGACCAAGCCACGGTTGAGGCGCGCAAGCTCAAGATACTGCAAACCGGGCGAGACGATTTTGAGTCGGTCTACCGCCGCGCCGATGGCACGGTGTTTGACGTCGACATTTCGGTGCAATTGATGCAGCTGCCGGATGGGGTGACGGTGTTTCAAACGCTTTTCAGAGACATCTCAGTCCAAAAAGAAACCGCCCGGCAAATTGCTTACATGGCCTACCACGACCAGCTGACCGGGCTGGCCAACCGCCGCTTGCTGCACGACCGGCTGAACCAGGCCATCAGCAGTGCCCAACGCCACCAAGCCCATGTGGCAGTGCTGTTTTTAGACCTGGACCACTTCAAGCTGGTCAACGACAGCCTGGGGCACCCAGTAGGCGACGAACTGCTGTTGCAAATGGCGCTGCGCTTGCAAGCGTGCGTGCGCGCCGAAGACACCGTGGCCCGGGTGGGTGGCGACGAATTTGTGCTGCTGCTGCCCAACGTGGCCACTGAGCTGGCCGCTGCCGCCATGGCTGACAAGGTGATTGCCGCCTTGTCAAAGCCGATGCACATTCGTGGTGAAGAGCTGCGCGTGACGCCCAGCATTGGCATCAGCCTGTGCCCGCAAGATGGCGCAGACACCGACACCTTGCTCAAGCAAGCCGATGCCGCGCTGTACCAAGCCAAAAAATTGGGGCGCGCCACCTACCGCTTCTTTACCAAGGCACTCAATGACGACGCGCAAGAGCGGCTGCACATGGAGCGCCATTTGCGCAAGGCGCTTGAGCGTGAAGAGTTTGAGCTGTATTACCAACCACAGGTCAATTTGCACACCGGTCATTTGCTGAGGTGTGAGGCCTTGATTCGCTGGAACCACCCCACCATGGGACTGGTGCCGCCTGGGCGCTTTATCCCAATTGCCGAGCACAGTGACTTGATCAACCAGATTGGCCGTTGGGTCATGCACCAAGCGTGCAGTCAAGCCAAAGTTTGGCAAGACCAGGGGCACGCGTTGAAGGTGAGTTTTAACGTGTCGGCACGGCAGTTTTTGCACCCGGATGAATTGCTGGCCAATTTAACCTCGGCCTTGGCCTGCGGTGTGTTGCCCCAGCACATGAGCGTGGAGCTGACTGAGAGCTTGCTGCTGGATGCCCAAAGCATGGGGCCAGTGCTGCAACGCATGCATGACATGGGGGTGCAGCTGTCACTGGACGACTTTGGCACGGGTTATTCAAGCTTGTCGTATTTGCGCCGGTTCCCGATTGATGTGCTGAAAATTGACCAGTCTTTTGTCAGCCATTCAGACCAAAATCCGGACGATGTGGAAATGGTCAAAACCATCATTGGCATGGCGCACAACATGGGTATGACGCTGGTGGCTGAAGGGGTAGAAACGGCCGCGCAAGGCATGCTGCTGGCCGACCTGCAGTGCGAAGTGGCACAAGGCTACTTCTTCAGCAAACCGGTGCCACTGGCACAGTTTGAAGCACTGCTGCAAAGCCCTGATGATTTCAGACCAAGCCAATTTTTGGCCAGCCAGTACAACACCGAAGCCCCTTTGTTCTATGACATTTGAAAAATTTAAGTTCTAAACTTAAAAATATGAGCAAGTGTTGATGCAGCGCAAACTGCTCTTGGCTTGATCGACCTTGCGCACCCGTACTATCCAGTTTTTCAACCCCAAAAGGAGACTTTCATGAACAAACGTAGCACCCTCAAACTGATGTCAGCCTTGGCTTTGAGCGTGGGCTTGGCCATGCCCGTGCTGGCCGCAGACACCCCAGCCACGCTGAAAGGCACCACCCTGGTGAGCGCAGCAGAAGTCAAAACCCTGCTAGGCAAAGGCGTGCCAGTGATTGACACCCGCGTGGCCGCTGAATTTGCAGAAAAAACCATTCTGGGCGCAAAAAATGTGCCCTACAAAGAAAAAAGTGCAAAAGACGTCAACTTTGACCCCGCCCAGGACAGTTTTGACCTGACCAAACTGCCCACCGACAAAGCCGCCCCAGTGGTTTTTTTCTGTAACTCAGGCAGCTGCTGGAAGAGCTACAAGGCCTCGGTGGCGGCCATCAAGGCCGGTTACAGCAAGGTGCAATGGTTCCGTGGTGGCATGCCTGAATGGGTGGCTGCTGGCTTGCCAACACAGTAACTGATTCAGTTCATCAAGCAAAAGGAGGCTGAGCCATGGGCATGCTTTTATCAATTAAAAACCGTTTAAGCATGCTTGCGGCTTTTGCCTTACTGGGTATTGCGGCGCTGGCAGCTGTTACCTTCATGGCCAACCGGCTCAGTGCGCAAGCCCTGCAAGACCTTTATGAAGATCACACCCTGTCGATTGCACACATTCAGAAATTGGAAAGCACCTTGCTTGAAGTGCGTTTCAGGGTGGCGGGCGTGTTGCTTGAGCAATTGCCGGTGCAGGGCTCGCGCAATCATTTGACAGAGGCTCGCGCTGAACTTGTGGCAACTGCCAAAGTTGCATTGCCCTTGTTTGCCAAAATTTTTATCAATGAGCAAAGCAGTGCCGAATTTCAAGCACTGCAAGCCAATTGGTCAAAAGTAGATGAGGTGTTAGCCCATATTGACACAGGCTACGCAGCCAACGACACCAAAGCACTGACCAGCGTGCTTGAAGACGAGTGGCCCGTGCTGCATAAAAGCGTGATCAAGCACCTGCAGGCGCTGATCCCCATGACCAAACAGATCGCTGAACAAGCCTATTTACAAGATCAAAAGGTGATTCAACGCTGGGCCTTGGTGGGTGAAATTTTGGGGCTATTGGCTTTGCTGAGCGTACTGCTAGTGGCCTACCAAACCACGGTAGCCATTACACGCCCTATTGCCAACGCGCAAACGGCTTTGGTGAACATGGCTGCAGGCGAACTCAGTACCACCATTGAAGCCGGACAAGCCGATGAAATTGGCATCATGCTGCGTGACTTGGAAGCCTTGCGCACCAACTTGGTCAAAGTGGTGTCCCACGTGCGCCAAGGCAGCGAATCCGTGGCCACCGCCAGTGCCGAAATCGCCCAAGGCAACCAAGACCTCAGCAACCGCACCGAAAGCCAAGCCAGCGCCTTGGAGCAAACCGCTGCCAGCATGGAAGAGCTAAGCTCCACCGTCAAGCAAAACGCCGACAACGCCCGCCAGGCCAACCAGCTGGCCATGAGTGCCAGCACGGTGGCCGTGCAAGGCGGCGAGGTGGTGGCGCAAGTGGTCG
>NZ_JAQURE010000091.1 GCF_028715765.1 Rhodoferax sp. | reverse complement strand
ACCTCCAGACTGTTGGATAACCGTATGATTTCAAACGGAATTTCTAATGGTATCCATTAGAAATCTGCACTGGGAGGTTTGCACCACTTTTCTTTTGAAAATCCTAATGGACTATCTGGGTTAAAGCTGGCTATTGACCCCTTGGTCATGAAGAAAGCCAAATAGGTATCTGGGTGATGGGGGGCTGAAGCCCGGCATTGGATAATCGTGGTTTTTGGTGTGGCTGGTGGCAGGCGCAAAGCGTGCTGCCGGGGCGTCGCCAGCCATTTCTGTTCAACACATCAATTCAGCACTTTTGAAATATTTGTTACGATGTGCGCATCTTCTAATGTGCATTAAAAGTCACCATGCAAGCTACTCAAACTACCACACCCAAACGCGGCTTTCGGGTGCGTCAACCCTTAAAAAAAGCGATCAATTTGAGTCTGAGCGTTGATGTGCTGGATGCAGCCAAAGCACTTGAACTCAATATTTCACAGATGTGCGACACCTACTTGCGTGAACGTGTCGCACAGGAACAGAGGCACCGCTGGCGTAGTGAGCATGCTGACTTTATTGCAGCCTATAACGCCACGATCGAAACTGAAGGTCTGCCGCTGGATCAGTGGAGAACTTTTTGATGGCACGTTTTGATGTGTATCCCAACCCAGGCGCGCATGCCAGCGCCACGCCTTATTTGCTTGATGTTCAAAGCGACTTGCTTGATGGCTTGGACAGTCGCATGGTTATACCGCTGCGCAGCCTGGAGCACTTTGCAAAGGTCAAGCTCCCCACCCGATTAACGCCAGTATTAAACATCTTGGGTCAGGACTACCTGCTGGAGACGCCCAAATTGGGTGCTGTGCCTCAACGTATCTTGCAAGCCAGTGTTGCGTCGCTCAGTGATGAACAAGCGTGCATTACCGGTGCGTTGGATTTTCTGTTCCAGGGTTATTGAGCCGCGAGTTCAAATTGAACCTGTACACGCAGACCCTCGACGCTAGGCGTTTTGCAATGCAAACGGTCATCAAAGACAGCGTCACTGGCCGCGATGCCAGCAAACCCAACAGATGATTGCAGCGCTACTAGTAGTCAGTGCCATCGTGAAAAGAAGATATACATATCATATTAGCCTCTGGCCCTTACGGGTAAAGCTGCATGCAGCTATCAAATAAATATCAAAATTATCACATGCGTGTAGTCAAACTATTCGAAATAAGCCAGGCTCACTCGCAATGGGATGCAGAGGAAAATGCTTGGTTTTCACTCCTGTTGAGGTTACAGCAGTACTAAATGTTCGAATCCGCAAGCTGTATCTTTTCTGAATTCTGTTCATGCGACTGAGCAATGTTGCATGGAACCTGCTTGGATTGGCTTCGCCTCTGGTGATTGCTGCATTGACTATCCCCGCGCTTATTGAGTTGATTGGACTGGAACGTTTTGGTTTGTTGGCGTTGGCGTGGGGATTAATTGGCTATGCAGGCGTGTTTGATTTAGGTATTGGTCGTGCAACGACACAGTTGCTGGCTCAATTGCGGGGGCAGAGCGCCTTGGCGGATATTCCTTTTGTCATTCAGACAGCAACGCGACTTACTTTATTAACCGGCACCATCGGTTTTTTGTTTTTGACGCTAGCAGCAGTGTCAGGTGTTGCAAATTTGATTCGACACTCAGCCGACTTGTCATCGGAGATCAACGTCTCTGTCTTTTTACTTGCTCTGGCTGTGCCTGTGCAAGCTATCTCTGCAACTTACCGCGGTGTGAATGAGGCGTTCGAGAAATTCAGGGGCATCAGCCTTTTGCGTATGGGTTTGGGGGTGCTGAATTTTCTGGGGCCTTATTGGGTAGCGCATTTTTCAAACAGCCTGGTTTGGCTGGTTGCCATACTGTTGATTTCACGGATCACTGCTCTTGTCATATTTCGCTTTTTGGCAATACGTTGTGTCAATACCAGTCTAGGGTGTTCATCGGCTTTGTGTGCCAGTGTGCGTAGAGATGAAATCAAGAAGCAGTTATTCGTATTTGGTGGCTGGGTCACTGTCAGTAGCGTGGCTGGGCCGTTGCTTGTACAGGCAGACCGCTTTGTGATTGGCGGGCTGATTTCTGCTGCAGCTGTGGCTGCTTACACTATTCCTTACGAAGTTGTCGTTCAAAGTCTTGTTGTGGTTGGCGCGGTGTCATCTGTGGTTTTTCCAAGCTTGGCAAAGCAAATGCACCAAGACCCTCTCCAATGGCAATTGCTATTTAGACGTTGGTTGTTTGCAGTGATTGGTGTCATGTTGGTTGTGACTGTCACGCTGGCACTGCTGTTGCCATCATTGTTACCTTTTTGGATTGGGAAAAATTTGCCAGATGAGTCTGTTGTGATTGGACAAATATTGTGCCTTGGTGTATTTGCGAACAGTATTGGATCAATGTATTTTTCATTACTGCATGCCAAGGGGCGCTCCGATATAACTGCAAAACTGCATTTGATTGAGTTACCAATTTTCATCGGTTTACTTTTTTTTCTAATAAATATATATGGACTCTATGGTGTTGCCTGGGCGTGGGTTGGACGAACGGTTTTTGATGCTATTCTCTTGAAGATATTGAGCAATCATTAATTGGATAATTTATGAATCTTTACGTTTCAAAAAAACAAGATTATTTTTCTGCGGTACGGTACGAAATACTTGAATTAATACCTAAGTTTTCAAGACGTGTCTTGGAAGTTGGCTGTGGGTCTGGTCAGACGCTTGAAATGATCAAGAATAAAAAACTATGTAGCGAAACAGTTGGTATTGAATTGTTTGAAGAAGCAGCTGATGCAGCACGCTGCAGAGTTGATGTTATTCACTGTCTTGATATTGAAAAAGACCAGTTACCAGAAACAATTGGTAAATTTGATTTAATTTTATTACTTGATGTTTTGGAGCACTTGGTAGATCCTTGGACGATTTTAAAAAAAATCACAGATTTATATTTATCTGAGGGCGGGAAAATCATAGTCTCATTGCCTAATGCACAGCATTTTTCTTTGGTTTTTCCGCTTTTATTTGGTAGCTTCAGGTATACAGACAAAGGAATTTTGGATAAAACTCATTTGAGATTCTTTACAAAGTCGTCATCAGCTGACTTGTTAACAGGAGCTCTTTTAAAGATAGAGACTATGAAGCCGACAAGCCTTGGCATTCATTTGAATTCTGGAAAATTGAATGCAATCACATTTGGTATTTTTGCAAATTTGCTCACCAGTCAATATGTTTACTTGGCATCAAAATAGTTTTTTTGATATAAAAGTAACTATTTGAAGAATTTATTTCATGACGAGTAATACGCAGGTATCAATCATCATCGTCAATTGGAACGCCGGTGCCCAGCTGGCGCATGTGGTTTCCAGTATTGATAAATACCATCACGGATTGGTCGCTACAGTGATCATTGTTGACAATGCTTCGTCTGATGATTCACTAGAGCAGGTCAGCCTGTTGCAGAACTTGTCATTCAAACCCATGATCATTCGCAATTCTGAAAATCTGGGGTTTGGTCATGCATGTAACCTTGGCGCAAAAAAAGCGTGCAGCCATTACCTGCTTTTCTTGAATCCAGATGCTGCGTTATATTCAGATACCTTGCCAAAAACGATGGCATTTATGCAGGATCCGGCCAATGCCAAGGTGGGTATATGCGGTGTGCAGTTGCTTGATGAATCGGGTCATGTATCCCGGAGTTGTGCGTGGTTCCCTTCTGTACCTGGTTTGTTTGCTCATGCGCTTGGGCTGGATCGCATATTCCCCAGCATGGGGCACTTTATGGCCGATTGGGATCATACGAAAACGCGCGTTGTAGAACATGTCATTGGCGCTTTTTTCTTGGTGCGAACTGAGCTTTTTAAAGATTTAGCAGGGTTTGATACGCGATTTTTTGTCTACTTGGAAGATCTTGATTTTTCTTTCAGGGCTCACCTAACAGGTTACCGAAGTGTGTATCTGGCTGATGCCCAAGCATTCCACGCTGGCGGTGGTACATCTAACCAGATCAAGGCACGGCGCTTGTTCTATTCATTGCAAAGCCGTTTGTTGTATGCATTCAAGCATTTTTCTTGGTTGGGTGCCGTGGTCACGATGCTCGCCACACTTTTTATTGAACCCTTTTCTCGCTCATTATGGGCACTGTTGCGTGGCTCTTGGGCTGGCCTGAAGGAAACTTGGATTGCCTATGGCTTATTGATGGCCTGGTTGTTGCAACGATTTCGTCAAGCAATTTTCAGGCATTAATATTTATTCATGAAATTTAAAATGTGTTAAGCCGTTAATATTAAATTAAATACGTAATTTGTTGGAATAAAAGATACTTTCGGTTATAATATATACTCCAATATTCCAGGAGTTTTTGTGGGAAAACGAGTAACATTAACATTAAGCGATAAA
>NZ_JAQURE010000090.1 GCF_028715765.1 Rhodoferax sp. | reverse complement strand
CGGCCGTCGTCAAGCTCCAGCGCAGGCACTTTGGCCAGCGGACTCTTGGCGCGGTAGACCTCGCCTTTGTGCTCCAGGGCATTCAAGTCCACCTCGACCAGGCTGATCTGGGTGATGTTTTTCTCGGCCATGAACATCGTCACACGGCGTGGGTTGGGGGCGCGTTGCGCTGTATACAGCTTCATGTTCAAACACCTGATTGAATGGATTGACCGCGCTCCAGCATTTTGCGGGCGTTGTCGGTAAAGGCTTGGGCTTTGGCCGGGTCGTCTACCCGGGCGTCCAGAGCCGACGGGGGTTGCTCTATGCCGCGTTGCACCGCCGGGCGGGCGCGCAACTGGTCGCGCCAGCGCTTGAGGTGGGGCAAGTCGTCCATCGCCACGCCCGACCAACGGTGTGTGCGCACCCAGGCCCAGTTGGCGATGTCGGCAATGGAATAGTCGCCCGCCAAGAACTCATGGTCTTTCAAATGCCCGTCAAGCACCCGAAACAAGCGCTTGGTTTCACCTTGATAGCGCTCAATCACGCTGGGGATTTTTTCCGGGAAGTAGCGGTAAAACACATTGGCCTGCCCCATCATCGGGCCAATGCCGCCCATTTGAAACATCAGCCACTGCAACACGCGAGAGCGGCCTTTGGCATCTGGCGGCATCAACTGACCGGTTTTCTCAGCCAGGTAAATCAGGCAGGCACCTGACTCAAACACGGCAAAGTCGCCTTCGTCGCGGTCCACCAGGGCAGGGATGCGCCCGTTGGGGTTGATGGCCAAAAATTCTGGGCGCTTTTGCTCAGCTTGGCTGAGGTCAAGCACCTTGAGCGTGTAGGGCAAGCCCAGCTCTTCCAAGGCAATAGACACCTTGTGCCCGTTGGGCGTGGCAGCGGTATAGAGATCAATCATGGCGTGGTTTGTGGTGAGAGGGTGCCAGATGGTACGGCCTCAAGGTGTGCCAGCCACTGCGCCAATTGCGCCACAACCTGCTCAGTGGCTTGACCCAGCGCATGGACACCGCCGCTGGCATCGGGGGTGGTGGCCACTTGGGTCACGGCAAAGCTGCGCTGTCCCACCAGGCTTTCACCCGCAAAGCTGCGCTGCGTCAGGGTGGCACGCAGGCGCAACACCCCGGCACTGTGTTGCGGGGCGTCAAACACCTGACTGAATTCTTCCAGTTCCAGGTGCAAGTTCAGCAGTTGGGCAGGCAAGGTCGGCGGCGGGATGGCTGGGCTGGCCGCAACCAGCGCTGCATTCGAGGCAGCCGTTGGCCGCGCGGGGCGTGCCAGCGCCAGGCCGCCCGTGGTCCACACCGGGCGCTGCTGCTCCAGCGCTGCGCGCACACGCTGCCCCACCAACTGGGCGGGTGGCATGCTCCAGCGGGCCTGGGCGTAGGGCTTGAGCTGCTGCACATCGGCGTAGGCCAGTCGGTACATCAGCGCCGGGCTGTTGAGCGCCGCACTGGCGCGCACTGGTGCCAACTCCAAGGCCGGCAACCCGGTCGCCCCACGCGCTGGTGCACTGGCGGCGGACAAGGCACCGGGACCAAAGTCATACACCACCCCACTGCCTGGCGCGCGTGGCGAAGCACAGCCCACCAAAACCAGTGAAACAGATAAAAAAAAGCCTCTAGCCCTACGAGAGATTGCGTGAACAGCTATCAAATTCATCATCTTCTCAACTCCCAAAAAGCATGGCCAGGGATGTTCGCCAACCCACCTGGCTGGCCTGGGCTAGGTTTGGGCACACATTGATAGGCATGGTTTGTTTTGATGAAACGCACGCCTAACGCCTTGGCACGGCAGGCGGGGCAAAACCGGGCTCGCCAGGGCCTGGCTCGGCGGCGGGTTTACCCAGCAGCAGGGCTTGCGGCTGGTCTGCCAAAGTGTTGGCCAGTTCATTCAAGCCCTGCGTGGTGCGCTGCGCGCCCTGCAGCACCAATTCGAGCTCAGGCACGGTGCGATGGCGCACAGCCTGACCCGTGGCCACCCACACCTCAGTGAACTGACTGAACTGGTCTAGCGTGCCGCCGCTGGCAAACATACGCTCGGTCACACGCTGAAAAGCACGTGCCGAGGTGCGCGCCGCATCGGCACTGTCGCCCACCCTTTGCGCTGTGGCTTTCACCACAGCCAGCGTGTCTTGGCTGGCTTGCGCCAGCGCTGGCAAGTGGTTGCGGGTTTGGGCACTGAGCTGCTGCAGTTCTGCAGCGGCCAGGCCGATCTGGCGCACAGCAACCATCAGCGCTTGCTGGTGGTCTGGCGCGAGCAGTTGGTTGGCACGCTGCGCAGACTGCTCCAGTTGCCCCAGCAAACGCTCACCACGGTCGGCCAAGGTGCTCATCAGCCCCGGTTTGAGGGGCAGGCGACTGTGCGGCGGCAGGCGGCTGGGGCTGGCCGCGGTAGCCGCCAGCGGTGCATCGTCAAGCTGAATGAAAGCCAGGCCAGTGACCCCCTGAAAACCCAGGCTGGCCGTGGTTCGGCTGGTGATGGGCGCGCTGTCTTCCACGGCAATTTGCACCAGCACTTGCCCTGGCGTGAGGGGGTCCAGGCCAATGGCGCTGACCTTGCCTACAGGCACGCCCAGGTAGCGCACACTGGCTTGCGGCTGCAGACCACTGACATTGACCGCACCCGCCAGCTCATAGCTGACCAGGGCACGGGTGTCACGCGTGAGCCACACCGCCAGGGCCATCAAGACAGCCGTCAGCAGCAGCACAAAACTGCCCGCGGCCACAGCGTGAGATTTGTTTTCCATGGCGTAGATTAACTGGTTTGCGGGCGGGTTTGCAGCAAGGCACGGGCTCGGCGGCCACGCTCACCCAGAAAATAGTCTTGGATGAACGGGTGCGGGTGCGCCATCACCTGCGCGGCGCTGCCCTGCGCCACGATGTGTTTATCGGCCACCACGGCAATGCGGGTGGACAACGCGAGCAAGGTGTCAAGGTCGTGCGTGACCATCACCACCGTCAAACCCAGCTCTTGGTGCAGCGACTGCAGCAGGGCACAAAACGCGTCGGCGCTGCCGGGGTCAAGCCCGGCGGTCGGCTCATCGAGCAGCAGCAAGGGCGGATCCATCACCAGCGCACGCGCCAGCGCCGCACGCTTGACCATGCCGCCAGACAAATCGGCAGGCATTTTGTGTGCCGCGCTGGCATCGAGCCCAACCATGCGCAACTTGACCATGGCCACATCACGCACCAAACTTGGCGGCAGCGTTTTGAGCTCACGCAAGGCAAAGGCAATGTTGTCAAGCACACTGAAAGCCGAAAACAGCGCCCCATGCTGAAACAACATGCCGACCCGGCTGGCCGCGCCCTCACGTCCCATGCTGGCAGCGGCCTCCCCTAACACCGTGACACGCCCACGCGCCGGTGTTTCCAGCCCCAAAATTTGCCGCAACAACACGGTTTTTCCGCTGCCTGAGCCACCCACAATCGACAGCAATTCGCCGCGCTCAATGCGCAAATTCAAGTCTTGATGCACCACCGCGTCCACCCCGCCACCGCGAAACACCGACCACAACGCATCAATCTCGACCACGGCGCGGTTCATAAGCCAACGTTCCTGAACACCACAGCAAACAGCGCATCCACCAGCAGCACCACCGTGATGCTGGTCACCACCGAGGCGGTGGTGCCTTGCCCAAGGCTTTCGGTGTTGGGTTTGACGCGCAAGCCAAAGTGGCAGCCCACCAACGCAATCAACCCGCCAAACACCACCGACTTGGCACACGCCAGCCACAGCGTGCCCACCGCCACGGTGCGCGGCAGCGTGCTGAAAAAATAGGCCGGCGTCACGCCCAGCGTGGCATCGGCCGCCAGCATGCCGCCCAACAGCGCCGCCAGCGTGGTCCAGACGCTGATCAATGGCATGGCCAGCGCGCACGCCAAGGCACGTGGCAGCACCAGCCGATAGCCTTGGGCAATGCCCATGACACGCATGGCATCAAGCTCTTCGGTCACGCGCATCACGCCAATTTGCGCCGTGATGGCCGAGCCCGAGCGCCCGGCAATCAAGATGGCGGCCAGCATGGGCCCGAGCTCACGGATCAGCCCCACCCCCAAAATATGAACGATGAAGGCATCTGCACCAAACTGGCGCAACTGGCGCGACATCAGGTAAGCCAGCACCGTGCCAATCATGAAACCCACCAGCGCGGTAATCGGCAGCGCCGTGGCACCAATGCGATAGAGGTGGCCAGACACATCGCGCCACGGGCCACGCCTGGGGTGGCGCAGCAGGGTCAACAGGTCAAGCCACAGTTGCCCAGTGAGCGCCAGCAGCCCCAAGGCGTGATCCCACAGCCGCCACAGGCGCTCGCCCAATTGCAAAAACAGGGGCCACAGCCGCCGCCGAGGGGGTGGCAAAGCAGGCGTAGAAAAACGCGCCACCCGCTCCAGCATGGCCTGCTGACCGGGGCTTAAAAGCACTTGCGCAGGCCACTGCCGCCCCCAGCGGTTCCACAACAGTTGAGCCCCAGTGTGGTCAAGCCGGGTGACGGCGCGCAGGTCCCAGCCACCCTGGCCAC
>NZ_JAQURE010000089.1 GCF_028715765.1 Rhodoferax sp. | reverse complement strand
CACAGTTGCTGCCCGACCGTGTGGTGGCGGTTGCAAGCGGCCGTTTGCGCCATCAGCGTCATCAAAGCCTGGGTGTAGCGCAACAGCAGGCGCTGCAGTGCCCCGGCGCGGTCAAACTCGGCTTTGAGCACATGGCGATCGAGCTGGTAGGCATGGCCGGCGGTTTGCACCACAGCCGAGCTTGAAGTGGTGTCGCCCCCGGTAAAGAGCGAAATACCCACCATGCCTTCACGCCCCACACCCGCAGTTTCGGCCGAGGCGCCAGAGGCAGTGACATAGTGCAACGACACAATGGCCGTGGTGGGAAAGTAGGCATGGCGCATTTGTGTACCCGGGTCATAGAGCATTTGGCCCAGTGCCAAGGGCACCCATTGCAGGTGGGGGCTTAACAACTCAAAGTCTGCAGTTGGCAACGCCGCCAAAAGATCATTTTGGGTGGGGCTGTGGAGTGACAACATGGATTTTTCCCAGCTTTGAGTGGTTTTATGCTTGGGCTGTGAGCTCTAACCCGATGCCACGGTAGCCCACAAAACAGCTGCAACTGTTGAACATGGGCTCACCACTGACCTGAAAGGTTTGCCCGCTGCCGTCAGGCAACGTGCGGTGCAACATAAAGTCAAGAAACGGCCGTCGCGCTGCAATGGTGGCCAGCAACATGCCACGCTCAGTCTCATCCCAGCCGCCAACACGGGTGCTCTCGCTCTGGCCGTGCAGCGTGTCAACCTGAAGGCCCAGCATTTCCAGCACCGGCCCAGACACCTTGGAAAAGCTGCCCGACTCGTCTTGCTCCCAATACCAGTCGGTGGCCAGCTCGGTCAAACTGCGAAAGCGTGCCTCGCTCTCGCGCAGCTCGGCAGTGCGCTCGGCGACTTTTTCTTCCAGCAGGTGGTTGAACTCAGCCAATTTTTTGTACAGCAGGCGCACTTCAAGCATGTTGTGAATGCGGGTTTTGACCTCAATCAGGTCAAACGGTTTGCTGATGAAATCTTTGGCACCGGCTTGCAAGGCGCGCAACTTGTGGCCGGGCTGGGCCGTGAGCACAATCACCGGCAGGTAAGGGTCAGAGATGTTGGTTTTCAGGCCTTCCATGACCTGAAAACCGTCCATCACTGGCATTTGCAGGTCAAGCAAAATCAGGTCAAACGCGTGCTTGCGATGCAGCGCGCACACCTCTTGCGGGTTCATGCAACTGGTCAAGCGCGAGTAGCCAACCTCTGACAGCAATTGGGTCAGCAAAAGCACATTGGCTTCCTGGTCGTCCACAATCAAAATGTTCGCATTGAGGATATCGACAGTCACTGGCATGATGGTTTCCTAAAAAATTGAAGCTTGAGCCTACGTCAAAAACACAGGTTGCACCGCGCTTGGGCTGGCTACTTCTCGCTACGCCGTGCGCATGGGTCTATTTTTGTCATGCATGTGTTTGGCATCTGTACGCTTGCGCACAGACCGGCGTCTGAAAGCCCCTAAAAATAGAACTTCGCCCATGCGGTTGTGCCAGTCACATCCACACGATTCAACCCCTGACTATTTTTGGAGAAATTTCTCATGAACTCAACTCATCAAACCCTTTCCCTGACCGTGGCGGCCTTGCTGGCTGCACTCAGCCTGGGCGGCTGCGCCGGTATGACGCAGCAAGAACGCGGCACCGCCACCGGTGCCGTGATTGGCGGCGTGGCTGGCAATGTGGTGGGCGGCGGCCTGCTGGGCACAGCTGCAGGTGCTGCCGTAGGTGGTGTGATTGGCCACGAAGTGACCAAGCAAAAATAACTTTGCCATCGAGCCTGGCTTCAAGGTGCAAGTGAATGCCAGCGCCAAATGGCGTGGAACAACACCCCGGTTTGCGGCAACGCATCAGGGGTGTTGTGTCAGGCCACTTTCTTCAAGAGGGCGTGACGGTGCGGCACAGTGCCAAGTCAGCCTTGATTTGACCCCATAAATTGGCAAAAGCTTTGCGCTGCTGTGGCTCACGCGCCATGCGAAAGCAAACCACGGCCAAAGCCAGGGGCAGCAGGGGCACCACAAGAAGCGCCCACGCCCACGGGTTGCCCACCAGCGACGTCACCGCCCACAGCATGACGGCCATGCCACCCAACAGCAAGGCTGCGCCCAGACTCCCCAACGCAACCACCCGCAGCGTGAGCTGGCGTTGCCACGCGCTGCGCGCCAGCTCAAGCTCTTCATGAAACAACACGGCATAAGCCTGTGCATGGTCTGCCAGCAGCTGGGGCTGGCTGGTCAGCAGGGCAAGCAAGGGGTGCATCACAGCAGTCCGCAGGCGTGGCGTTAACGGGTCTGGCGGGTGTGGCTGACCAGGCTGATGAGTGCCATCAGAGCAGCACCGGTGGCGGCAGCAATCAACACCGACTTGACCGGGTCGTGCTTGATGTAGGCCACCGTGCTCTCAGAGGCCTGCTCGGCCGTGCGCCGCATGTGGTGGGTGGTGTCGAGCACGCCATCCAAGCCGCGCTTGGCCAAGGCGCTGGCCTGAGCCTGGGCTCTCTCGGCCATGGGCAACGCTTGGTGACTCAGGTTTTGCAGGGCATCGGTCAGGGTGTCAAGCGCATCGCTGGCCGCTTGCTGGGTGGTCTTGATGGCTTGTTGAGCCGTCTCGGCAGCATCGTCCATGAGGCTGGTGGGGGTGTCTACAGTTTTTTTGAGAAGCATGGTGCGGCTTTCTTTGGGTTAAATATGAGTCTTATCGCGAGCCAAAGCCAGCGACAGATTCAGGTTAAAAGAAAGACGCGCCACCGTCTGTGCGCTTGCGCACGCTCACGCGCACTGGTGGTGTTCTACCCCAGCAACACCATCAACTCTGGCCCCATGGTTTCCCAGCTGGCCAAGTCAATGCTCTCGGCCGTCTCGGGTAAACCCGCTTGCACAGCCATGGCGCGGGGCCAAGCGGCTTGCAGCTGCGCCGGGGCAGCCCCCTCTGAAACTTGCGCCCGCCACACGGCCAGCTGCACCAAGCCCGCCCAGCGCACAGGGGCCGAATCTTTGGCCAGTGCCGTGCTGCCCGCTGGCTCGGCCACCAGCGAGAGCACTTGGGCAAACACAGCGGGCAGTTGCCAGTGGGCGGTGAGCTTGGCACTGGCATCGGTGTAGGCATAGCCCAGGGTCAAGCGCTCGCAGACCCAGCGTTGCAGCTCGAACGGGCTGGTTTGGGCATCCAGCTTGGCCATCAGCTCGGGCTCGGCCAGGCGCATGGGCAGCATGCCAAGACCTTGCAGCAGACCCAGCAGGTAGGCCAACTCTGGGTCTGCGCCAGCCAACCCGGCCCAGTGTCTGGCCGCCACGGCACAGCGCAGGTTGTGCTGCCAAAAGCGTTTGCTCCAGTCGGCGGGCAGTTGCGGGCAGCAGCTCATCAGCCCAACGCTGATCACCAGCGTGCGCACATTCACCCAACCCAGCAGCTGCACGGCTTGGTGCAAGGTGCTGATGGCCTGAGGGCGTTGGTAGTGGGCTGAATTGGCCAGGCGCAGCAGCTTGGCGCTGAGCACCTGGTCTTGCCCAATCAGGTGGGCTAATTGGTCAGCGCGCAGGTCTTCGCTCTGAAAACTGGCCAGCAACTGCTGCACCACTTGCGGCAGCACTGGCAAGGCCAAGCTGCGCTGAAACAAATCGTCAAGCGTCATGAAGGGTTATCCCCGGTGGTGGCAAGGGTTGCCAGGTACGCGGTAACAAGCGCTTGCACCGGTGCCAACGCAGGAGCCAGTTGGCTACACAAGGGGGTGCAAGCGGCGGCATCGGCAGCGCGGCTGGCGGCTTCCAGCTGCTGGCACAACTCGCCCAAGGCCAGCGCCCCGACCGAGCGCGAGGCTGATTTGAGCGTGTGCGCCACCAGCGTGAGCGTGGGCCAATCTGCCGCGTCGCAGGCCACCGTCATTTGCGTGCACTGCGCTTGGGCGTTGAACAAAAACTTGTCCAACAGCTTGCGGTGCAGCGCGGGGTTGTGCCCCACCAGCTCTGGCAGGGTGTTTGGATTCCATACATCAAATTGGCCTGTAGCACTTGCTGCACCTGCGCTAATAGCTATGATTTTTGTATTTTCTTGAGGCGGCTTGGGCAATGGCAACCACTTGTCTAGCAAGCCTGCCAGCTCGCGCATGCGCAAAGGTTTGCTCAGGTAGTCGTCCATGCCGCGGGCACGGCAGCGCTCGGCTTCGCCCTGCATGGCGTTGGCGGTGATGGCCACAATGGGCAGCCGCTTGCCCGCAGGCTCGGCTTGGCGAATGGCCGCGGTGAGCTCAAAACCGTCCATCACAGGCATGTGGCAGTCGGTCAACAGCAGGGCATAGCGGCCGCTGCGCCACATGGCCAAGGCTTGTGCGCCATCAGGTGCCACCTCGGACGCATAGCCCAGCAGGCGCAACTGCTCTTGCATCACATCGCGGTTGGTTTCGTTGTCTTCGGCCACCAAAATCAGCTGGCCGCGGCGGGCAGCCTCATCGGCCAAGGGCGCCGGCGGCGCTGGCTGGGTGCCTTGGGAATGGTGTTGCACCAGGTCAGTCACCTTGAGACGGCCGCAGGCGACCCCCACAGCTTGCAGCAACTCGTGGTAGAGCACCGGCGCCGCCAGCACTTCAATGCCGTGCGCCAGCATGCCACTGCGGCCGCGGCGCACCAGCCGCACCACTTGCGGGTGGTCTTGCCACATGCGCTGCTCTTGTGCCTCGGTGGCCGCGTCTTTGGGGCTAGACA
>NZ_JAQURE010000088.1 GCF_028715765.1 Rhodoferax sp. | reverse complement strand
TCACCTCCAGACTGTTGGATAACCGTATGATTTCAAACGGAATTTCTAATGGTATCCATTAGAAATCTGCACTGGGAGGTTTGCACCACTTTTCTTTTGAAAATCCTAATGGACTATCTGGGTTCAAAGCACAAATATCAGCCGCGCCGTTCAGGTTCTAAGTTCCATGCCGGGTGCGCTCATCAATGCCTTCTGATGCAGCCTGCGCCCGCAGCTTGTCTTTTTTGCTCAAGCGTTTGCCTTTGATGCCGCCGTTGCCCGCTGCGTTGGGGTCGGTTGATGGGGCGGGAGCTTCGTCTTGCGCCTCAAACCCCACCACACTTTCAAGTGGCACCTTGAGATGATGGCGTTTGGAAATCAGCCGCCAATGCGACTGAGCCTCAGCGCTGACGAAGCTGACCGCCAGACCGGGTAAGCCTGCGCGTCCGGTGCGGCCAATGCGATGTGTGTAGTCGGTGGCCGAACGTGGCAGGTCAAAGTTCACCACCACTGGCAATTGGGCAATGTCAAGTCCGCGTGCAGCTACATCGGTTGCTACCACCACGCTCAAGCGCTCGGCCTTGAAGTCGGCCAGCACCTGGGTGCGCTTGCCCTGGCTCAATTCACCATGAAACGGCTCGGCCGTAGCGCCGCCTTTGCGCAATTTATCCGCCACGATTTCTGCCGCAAATTTGGTGGCTACAAACACCAGCACCCTTGACCAGCCGTGTTGGGTGATCAAATGGCGCAGCAGTTGGGTGCGGCGAGACGCATCGACCGCAATGGCGCGTTGGGTAATGTCAACGGGTGGGGCTGCGTCCGGGCGCACATCCACCCACACCGGTTCATGCAGCATGCTGTGCGCCAGGGTTTGAACCGCTGGGGAGAACGTGGCGGAAAAAAACAGGCTTTGCCGCTGTTGTGGCAACAGCGCCAAAATCTGGTTCAGCTCCTGGGCAAACCCCAAGTCAAGCAATCGGTCGGCCTCGTCCAGCACCAGCCACTTGATTTGGTCGAGCTTCACCGCGTGCTGTGCCACCAAGTCCAGCAGCCGCCCCGGCGTGGCCACCAGCACCTGGGTACCGCCCCGCAAGGCCATCATCTGCGGATTGATCGACACCCCGCCAAACACCACAGAGATCTTGACGGGCACGGGCAACTGTTGCGCCAAGTCGCGCAGCGTGTCACCCACTTGGGCGGCCAGCTCACGGGTCGGCAACAGCACCAACGCCTGGGGCTGGCGACTGGCCTGGGGTGACAGTGTTTGCAACAGGGGCAGCGCAAACGCCAGCGTTTTGCCGGACCCGGTGTGGGCGCACCCCAACACGTCTTGGCCGAGCAGCGCAGGTGCAATGGCCGCCAATTGAATCGGTGTCGGTGTCACCCATCCCAGCCGATGTAAAGCCTGCAACAAAGAGGTGTTCAAGCCAAGAGAAGAAAAAGTCATGTGCAGAGTTGAGAAAAAACAACTTTCAGTTTAAGGGCAAGCGCTGTGCTGGGGGCGATGTTCCAATTGCTCTTGTGTTGCTGTGATGGGTGGGGTGGAACCCGGCAGGGCGACTGGGTCAGGCGCGTGCGGTTTTGGGGTGAAAGCACGCGCGGTGCTGATGTTTGATTACGCAAATACCTCTTTCGCGCGCATTTCACCCCAAAGCCCGGTCACCCAACCCAATCACCCTGCCTCACTTTGTTTGAACTCGAAGATTTATAAGAAAACAGCCTGTAGCGATTGGATTTGAGAACGCCCTCCTATAGTAAAGGTATAGCTATTAATTTTGTTATTTATGCCAGCACAACATCCACACAGATAAGGCGTGGTGGTTGGGTCAGGTGACCGGGCTTTGGGGACAAAGGCGCGCGCAAGTGGTGTTGGGCGGGCTGAACCCTCAGCCCCGCGCGTGTTTTGCCCCCAAAACCGCACGCACCACCGCAGCAGCAGAGCGCTGAAGAAACCCGACGGCATAGAGCCAGTCCGACACCCATGGCAGTCATAGCAAAACTTCGACACAGTCTGAAGCCCGCACAAAAGTGGTTTAGCCACATCTCTTTGAATCTCCCCCGTGCCCGGCAGTGAGTGCTGCAAGCGCTGCAGCCCTTGGCTGGATAATCAGGTGCTCAACGTTTGGCCGCAGCTCTGCGCGCCCCACCGAACACAAGGACACCGTGAAAAAAACATTTCAACTCCAAATTGAAGGCAAAAACCCAGCGCGCGTACTGGAAGCCACCAAGCACGACATTCGCCAGTACTTAAAACGCGAGCGCCGCAAAGCGCTGCCTGAAGGCGTGGATTTTTGGGACTTTGACTGTAAGTTTGGCCACACCGCTGAGCTGGCTCTGTCCGTACATGTGGCCGAACTGACTGCTCTGATTGACGCCGCCGCACAGGCTGGCAGTCCCGCGTTTTATGTTGAACTGCTGGCCAAGCCCGGCATTCGCAAGGTCAAAGCCGACAGCTTGGACGCTGCAGTTGACGACCCCGCAGCCTGACTGATGCGCACCAAATCGGCAGTCGGCGTAAGGGTTTGACCCTTGAAAACATTGAAATTTGGCGTTTCATCTCTACCATTCACACACTTCGCGGATGAGCCGCATTTTTTTTGAAAAGGACATCATGAAACGCATACTTTTATTTGTTTTAACCAACGTCATGGTGGTGGCGGTGCTGGGCATTGTGGCCAGCTTGCTGGGCGTGAATCGCTACCTCACCCCCAACGGCTTGAACTTGGGCGCGTTGCTGGGCTTTGCGCTGATCATGGGTTTTGGCGGCGCCATCATCTCGTTGCTGATCAGCAAACCCATGGCCAAGTGGACCTCGGGCGTGCGCGTCATCAACCAGCCCGCCAATGCCGACGAGGCTTGGATCGTCAACACCGTGCAAAAACTGGCCACCAAGGCTGGCATTGGCATGCCTGAAGTGGGTATTTTTGAAGGCGACCCCAACGCCTTTGCCACCGGTGCGTTTAAAAATTCATCGTTGGTGGCGGTCAGCACCGGTTTGCTGCAAGGCATGACGCATGAAGAAATCGAGGCCGTGATCGCCCACGAAGTGGCGCACGTGGCCAATGGCGACATGGTCACCATGACGCTGATCCAGGGTGTGATGAACACTTTTGTGGTGTTTTTGAGCCGTGTCATCGGCTACGCCATCGACAGCTTTTTGCGCAAGGGCGACAGCGAAAACAGCGGCCCCGGCATTGGCTACATGGTCACCACCTTTGTGCTCGACATTGTGTTGGGCTTTGCCGCTGCCATTGTGGTTGCCTGGTTCAGCCGCCACCGCGAATTCCGCGCTGACGCCGGTGCCGCTGAACTGATGGGGCGGCGCCAACCCATGATCAACGCGCTGGCCCGCTTGGGTGGCCTGCACACCGGTGAGCTGCCCAAAAGCGTGGCTGCCTTTGGCATTGCCGGTGGCATTGGCCAACTGTTTTCCACCCACCCACCGATTGAAGACCGCATTGCCGCGCTGCAAAACGCCCAAAACTGACATGGCTTCAGACCTTCAAAGCACCCTGCGGGCTGATTGCCAATGGGGGCTTTGAAGGTCTCAACCCCACTCCATCCATGGAACTGACCACCTGGCTCACTTTTTTTGCCGCCTCCTGGGCCATCAGCATTTCGCCCGGGCCAGGCGCCATTGCGTCCATGAGCGCCGGACTCAACCACGGCTTCAAATACGGCTACGTCACCATCTTTGGCCTGGTGCTGGGCATCTGGACGCAGTTGTTGGTGGTAGGTGTTGGGCTGGGGGCGCTGGTTGCGGCGTCGGCCACTGCGTTTACCGTGGTCAAGTGGCTGGGCGTGGGCTATCTGGTGTGGCTGGGCATTGCGCAGTGGCGTGCCCCGGCGCGGCCAATGGTGGCCATCAACGACAGTGGCGAAGTGGTGACTCAGCGTAGCTTGATTCTGAAGGCCTGGTTGATCAACATCGTCAACCCCAAAGGCACAGTGTTTTTGCTGGCGGTGGTGCCGCAGTTCATCAATTTGAGCCATCCGCTGCTACCGCAGTACCTCATCATCGGTGCCACGCTGGCTTTGACTGACATGGTGGTGATGTCGGGTTACACCGCGCTGGCCTCAAGGGTGCTGGGTGCGCTCAAAGAGCCGCACCACATTCGCGCCATGAACCGCATCTTTGGCAGCTTGTTTGTGCTGGCGGGCTCGCTGCTGGCGTTGTTCAAACGCGCGAGTTGAGGCGGGTCGAGGTAGTCACGGTTTGGGTGGCCTCATTCAATCACCCAAAAGTTACATGCATTTTAGGCCTCTAGCGCTTATATCTATTGCGTAAGTAGCTATTGATTTTGATATCTCATGAAGGTATCAAAGCTGTGTCAGAGCCACCGCCTCAGCCAGTTTGATGCCGTCCACGGCGGCCGACAAAATACCCCCGGCGTAACCTGCACCTTCCCCGCCGGGGTACAGCCCTTGGGTGTTGGTGCTTTGAAAATCTTCGCCGCGCGGAATGCGCAGGGGGCTGGAGGTGCGGGTTTCTACCCCGGTCAAAACGGCATCAGGCAGGTCAAAGCCTTTGATTTTTTTGCCAAAAGCGGGCAGCGCTTCTTGCAGGGCTGCAATCGCGTAGTCGGGCAAGGCGGTGTGCAAATTACCCAATTTCACGCCAGGTTTGTAAGACGGCAGCACCTGACCGAATGCGGTAGATGGCCGCCCTGTAATGAAGTCCCCCACCAATTGCCCCGGTGCGTCGTAGTTGTTGCCCCCCAGCTCAAACGCCTGTGCCTCCAGTGCGCGCTGCAGGTTGATGCCTGCCAGCGGGTGAACTGCGTGTTGGTCAATTGCTCTTAAATCAATAGCTTCTTGCGCATATCGAATGGCGGCTA
>NZ_JAQURE010000087.1 GCF_028715765.1 Rhodoferax sp. | reverse complement strand
ACGATGCGGCGGTGCGTACGCGCATCGACGGTTATGTGCTCAATGTCGTGAAGTCTGCACATAACGCCTGAGCCTTGTCCATGGCAGACATTTGCTGGGGTTTCGCTGCGGCTCAATCCGGCTTGCACGCACGCACCTTTTGGGCGCTATCCAGTGCTTACTTTGAATCTGTCGCGCTTGGGTTGTG
The DNA here is from genome assembly GCF_028715765.1 of Rhodoferax sp. GTDB lineage: Bacteria > Pseudomonadota > Gammaproteobacteria > Burkholderiales > Burkholderiaceae_C > Rhodoferax. The sequence continues at coordinate 5,184 of NZ_JAQURE010000087.1, read as the reverse complement.
TGGCGCAGACCTCTACACCAAGCGTGCGGCCTCCAGAATATTGTTGCAATACCGCACCCTGGCGTGCGGTGAGCCTGATATCTCAGAGGGTTTGGCGCAAGACCTGCTGTTTTTTTGCGCCCAGGCTGTTCCGGCAGCCGGGCAGCACGCGCCTGCACTGCGTGCGGTGCGTGAAGCCTATGGCTTGGTCAATGCAGTCGCTGCGGATTACGTCAAGCCTCAATTTGGCCGTTTCGATCCCGCCTTGCTGGCGCAGGCGCGCAAGCGCATTGCGGCGGCCACAGAAACCTGGTCGTCGCTGTCGGGGGGCGATGTAACTCGCATCAAAGTTGCTCTCGATCAATTCAATTTGGTCAGCGACTCGATCATGAAACTGCACCCCGATAGCCTTGAGCTGGCGCAAGCTTTGACGCGAACCATTGAGGCCATGGCCAAGGCAGGCACCGCCCCGGCGCCTTCCATGGCCATGGAAGTGGCCACCGCTGTACTTTATCTGGAAGCGGCTTATGACGATCTGGACCCCACCAGCGCGCAAATGGGCGAGCGCAGCCGTTGCCTGGCGCAACGACTCGACCGGGTGCTGGCAGGTGGTGAGTCAGAGCCGCTGGACAACTGGATGGAAGAGCTTTACCGGCGTGTCAGTGACCGGCAAATCATGGGCAGTGTGGTTGACGAATTGCGCGCCAGCTTGGGAGAAGTCGAAACCGGACTTGATGCTTTTTTCCGCAACTGCCAAGACAAATCACCCTTGCATGAAGTGCCGGGCAAGCTGGCGCAAATGCGGGGTGTGTTTTCGGTGTTGGGGCTAGACCAAGCCGCCTTGGCCACATTGCGCCTGCGCGACAGCGTGGCGCAATGTTTGGTGGATGAGGTTGACCCTGCGGCTGTGGCTGCTGGCGCGTTTGAGAAGCTGGGCAACAGCCTGGGTACCTTGGGCTTTTTGATTGACATGCTCAGCTACCAGCGTGAGCTGGCCAAAAAATTATTTGTGTATGACGAAGATCTGGGTGAATTCCGCTCACTCATGGGGCGGCAAAAAGACCCAGAACTCGATTCTTTGCCCTCACCTTTGACTGCCCCCACTGCAGATACGATGCCTGATGCAGTAGACGCTGCCGAAGCCAAACCGAACGAGATGTTGGCCACAGTGGTGATGTCGTTGCCAACGGCAGATGCTGCGCCTGCAACTGTTGTCCCTGTTGCACCTGTCTCCGAAGTGCCTCCACCGGCTCTCGACGATGACGAGGATGATGCCGAGCTGTTGGGCATTTTCTTGGACGAAGCGCGTGAAGTGGTCGTCAACGGCCTGCAAACCTTGGCTGCATTGCAAGCCAATGGTGCTGATTTTGAAGAGCAAACCGCACTTCGCCGCGCCTTCCACACCCTTAAGGGCAGCTCCCGAATGGTTGGGTTGACCGAGTTTGGCGAGGCAGCCTGGTCACTGGAGCAAGTGCTCAATGCCTGGTTGCCCCAGCAAAAACCAGCCAGTCCGTCGTTGATCAAATTGTCTGGCCAAGCCATGACCGCCTTTGGTCATTGGGTTGAAGACATTGCCGCCGGACAGGCCGATGCCTGGCGTGCGCAGCCCTTCAGAACCGCGGCAGACTCTCTGCGTTTGGAGAATGTGGCTACTGACTTGGTGTTGCCACAGCGCACGCAAGCGGATCTTGCGTTGCCTACCGTTGAAGAGGTAGCAGTCGTACAAGAGGCTGAGGCTGAGGCTGAGGCTTTGCCCGTTGAGCGGTTGCATGACGAGCCGACACCAACCCCAACGCCTGAGGCTGATGATGGCGCTGATGCATCGCTAGACTTCAGTCTGGATGTGCCAGAGCTGGGTTTTGACAACACCGAATTGGCATCGCCCGAATTTGCCAGCACGACGTTTGCTCAAGTTGATGCGCCTGCTGATGCTGATGCACAGGCGTTGGCTGATCTGTTGGACTTTTCTTTTGACGTGCCTGCCGCAGAGGTTCTTGCATCAGCTCCTGCGGCACAGGCTGTGTCTGCCCTTGAAGCCGAGGCGCTTGATGTCCCGACCGAAGAGGTGCCAGACGATGAAAAAATAGTTGACCTGGACAGCCTTTTGTTCCCGCCTGAGACATCATCATTGCCAGAGCCAGAGCCAGAGCCAGAGCCAGAGCCAGAGCCAGAGGAGCAGGTTCGGGTCATTGGCGATTTGCGCATTGGCATTGCGCTCTACAACGTCTATTTGAACGAGGCAGACGAGTGGTCGCGCCGCTTGCTGACGGAGTTGTCTGAGTGGTCGTTAGAGCTTGACCATCCGTTGCCAGACCACGCGGTTGCGCTGGCGCACTCGCTGGCAGGCAGTTCTGGCACGGTCGGCTTCACCGCTTTGTCTGAGTTGTCTCGCGCCCTTGAGCATGGCCTTGAACATGTGCAAATGGCTGGTGTGGGCTTGCCAGAGCATGCCCAGTTGTTTGTCGATGTGGCCGAAGATGTGCGCCGTTTGCTGCACCAATTTGCAGCCGGTTTCCTGAAAGATGCAAACCCTGATTTGCTGACTGGGCTGCACGCCTTGCTTGATACGGATTTTTCAAATTACCCCTCCGCGCCGCTGGTGCCTGAGGCTGATGTGGTGCAGGACGCGGAAGTCTCAGACGAAGAGTTCGACGCGTTCTTTGATTTGGACACCGCATCTGAAGCGGCTCCGCCCACAGCGCCCGAGTTGATACTGTCTGAGCCTGAGCCTGAACCTGAACCTGAACCTGAACCTGAACCTGAACCTGAACCTCTCTCTGCGACCGTAGATGAAGTGGTTTTGGCTGATGATGCAGAGGATGCCGCAGCGTTGTTGCCAGCCATGTCAGAGTCATTTCAAGCGACAGACGTGGTTGCTGAGTCACAGACCGAGCCAGTGCGCTCCCCCCAAGCCATTCAGCCAGAAGAGGATGACATTGAAGCCCAAGACGTGCTCGATGTCGACTTGTTCCCCATTTTTGAAGAAGAGGCGCTTGAACTCTTGCCGCAACTCAGCGCCGCCTTGCGCCTGTGGAGCGCACAGCCGGGCGCGGCAACCGCGCGTCAGCAAGCGTTGCGGGTGTTGCATACGCTCAAAGGCAGCGCCCGCTTGGCTGGCGCCATGCGTTTGGGTGAAATGGCGCACCGCATGGAGTCCGCCCTGGAGGCCATTGACCCCGCTCGGCCAGACGCCGCGGCGCTTGACAGTTTGTTGGGCCGGTTGGACAACATCTCGACTGTGTTTGAGGCTTTGCGCGCCATGCCTGAGCAAGCCTTGGTGTTGCCTGAGCGCACCCCGGTGTTGGCTGACATTGCTGAAGACACTTTGGCTGAGGCGTTGACTGCCGCTGTGCCCGCCGCTCGGCCAGAGTCCAGCGTGTCGGTGGCCTTGGCGCCCGCATCCAGTGTGGCCTCCATGGCACCAGTGTTGCCACTGCGTCGCGCAGGTGGGCAAACCATCCGCATTCGCTCGCAGTTGCTTGACCGCATGGTGAACCAGGCCGGCGAAGTGATGATCACCCGCTCACGGCTGGAGTCGAGGCTGGGACAGCTGCGTGGCTCACTCGACGAACTCACCAGCAATCTGGATCGTCTGCGGCACCAGTTGCGTGACGTGGAGCTGCAGTCAGAGTCGCAAATGCAGTCGCGCCTGGCGCAGGCCAAAGATTCTGACCAAGGGTTTGATCCGCTTGAGTTTGACCGCTTTACCCGGGTGCAAGAACTCACCCGCATGATGGCCGAGTCGGTGCACGACGTGGCCACCTTGCAGCGCAATCTGCAACAAACCGTGGCCGGCGTTGAAGACGATTTGATTGCTCAAGCGCGCCAAACCCGCGAGCTGCAGCGCGACCTGCTGCGCACCCGCATGGTCGAATTTGACAGCATCTCTGAGCGCTTGTATGGCGTGGTGCGACAAGCTGCCAAAGATGCCAACAAGTCGGTCAAGCTCGACCTTGAGGGCGGTTCGCTTGAAATTGACCGTGGTGTGCTTGACCGCGTGACGCCTGCGTTTGAGCACTTGCTGCGCAATGCCGTGGGGCATGGCATTGAATCTGCGGCTGCGCGCGTGGCTGCGGGCAAGCCGGCGCAAGGCGAAATTGTGGTGAGCCTCACGCAACAAAGCAACGATGTCACCGTGACCTTCCGTGATGACGGTGCAGGTTTGGATCTGGCACGTATCCACGCCAAGGCGCAAGCGCAAGGCTTGGTGACTGAGGGCGCACACCTGACCGACGAGCAGGTGGCTAATTTGATTTTCAGCTCGGGGTTGTCAACCGCATCTGAAACCACCGAACTCTCGGGTCGTGGCATTGGCATGGACGTGGTGCGCAACGAGGTCAACGCACTGGGTGGTCGCATCGAGCTCAGCACCCAGCCGGGCCAGGGCACCGAATTCAAGTTGATGCTGCCGCTCACCACTGCCGTCACCCAAGTGGTGCTGTTGCGGCTGGGCGACGTGGTCATGGGTGTGCCCGCCAGCTTGGTCGAGCTGGTGCGCCGCGTGCCACAAGCTGAACTCAAGGCCGCTTATGCCAGCGGTGAATTCAACTACAACAGCGATGCGCTGGCCTTTTACTGGGCCGGCGCGTTGTTGCAAACCTCGCAAGTCAGTGCCGAACCAGAGGCCAAAACAGCCTCGGTGGCCATCTTCCGCAGCGCTGGGCGGCGCGTGGCCTGGCATGTGGACGAAGTGCTGGGCAACCAGGAGGTGGTGGTCAAAAACCTCGGGCCGCAGCTCTCGCGTCTGCCTGGGCTGGCCGGTATGTCGGTGTTGGCCTCCGGCGCGGTGGTGTTGATGTACAACCCGGTGGCTTTGTCGGCTACTTATGGCGAACAAGCCCGCGCGTTCAGCGCCCGCACCGCCGAGCCTGCTGCTGTCGAACAAGCGGGTCAAGACAGCGCACGCCACACCCCTGGTGCGGCCAACCAATTGCCATTGGTGCTGGTGGTGGACGACTCCATTACAGTGCGCCGGGTCACCCAGCGGCTGCTCAAGCGCGAGGGGTTTCGGGTCTCATTGGCCTCAGACGGCTTGCAGGCGCTGGAGGTGCTGCAAGTTGAAAAACCGGCGGTGGTACTGACCGACATCGAAATGCCCCGCATGGACGGCTTTGACCTGGTGCGCAACATCCGTGGCGACGCCCACCTGAAAGACCTGCCCATCATCATGATCACCTCGCGCATTGCCGAAAAGCATCGCGAGTA
>NZ_JAQURE010000086.1 GCF_028715765.1 Rhodoferax sp. | reverse complement strand
CGCGGGCGTTGTCGCTGTTTTGGTTGATGGACGCACTCATCAGGTCAATCTGGCTGGTGGTTTCTTCCACACTGGCAGCTTGCTCGCTGGCCGCCTGGCTCAAGCTTTGTGCGGTGCTACTGACTTGGTTAGCCGCACCGGTGAGGGCATCAGCAGCAGCACGCACTTCACCCATGACCTGGGTCAAGCGGTCAATCGACGCGTTGACACTTTGCGTGACCTGCCCAAACAGTCCGGCATAGTCGCGGGTGATGCGGCGCGTCAAATCCCCCTGCTCCAAGCTGCTCAACACCTCGGCCACGTCTGACAAGCCTTGCTCGGTGGTCTGCACCAGCTGATTCATGCCGTTGGAGAGGTTGGCAAAAAAACCGGTTTTGCTCTCCAAACTCAAGCGCTGGCTCAGGTCACCCTGTACCGCCGCTTGCACCATGTGGTCAATTTCTTTTTCAGCGGCCAATTGGTCTGAAACGTCTTGCCATTGCCCCACCGTGCCCAGACGTTGCCCGTCTTCAGCCAACACCGGCGTGGTGGACAGGTCATACATGCGCCCACCCAGCTCAATTTGACTTTGCACCGTGCTGGTGAGCTGCTTCAAGCGCGCCAAGGCCGCAGCCGGGTCGGCGTAAAACATGCCTATGCTGTGTCCCACCACAGCGTCGGGGTCAAAGCCAGGAATTTGCTTTTGGAACCCTGCCGCGTTGCGCTGCAGCGTGGCACGCAGGGCATGGTTGATGTAGATCACCGTGCCGTCGTCGTCGGCAATGCGCACCGGCAAACTCACGTTGTCCAGCGCCAGGCGAATGCGCCGGTTTTCATTGGCCACTTGGCGCTCATGCGCTTGCGCGGCTTGTTTTTCGGCATTGGCTTTGGCCTCATGGGCCGCGTTGTCGGCAAGCGTTTGCAACGACTGGTTGGTTTGCTCAAGTGCCTTGGCAAAAGTGCCACGCAGCCCAGTGGCCTGGGCACGGCGGAAATACTGGCCTTGGCTGGCATGCTGCAACACCGTGGCCTGCTCCCTGAAACAGGCCTCAAGCTGGTCCAGCATGTCGTTGAAGTCCCAGCACAGGTCGTGGTAGAGGCCGTGGGCGGGCAACTTGTGTAAGCGCCGCTCAAATTTGCCGTGTGCCACATCTTGCGCAATCGACTGGATTTCAAGCACATAACGCTGCTGGCTTTGCAGCCGCGCCTGCCAGGCCAGCACGCAGCCCAGCGCGGGCAGCAACCACACCAGGGCCAACGCGCTCCAACCGTCGTGCCAGCTTTGCAGCAGCGCGCCCGCCACCACAACGGCGGCCATCAACCAGGCAAAACCCGCGCCTTCAGAGCGAGAGGATGAGCTGTTCATAGCTGACTCCTTTTTGTTTCAACACCGAGCCCAACAAGGCCAGAGACGCATCGCACGCGTCTTTGGACCCTGCCCGTTCTTCCTCTGCCAACATGGCTTTGTACACATCAGTGACCACCGCAATGGCGTTGGGCTGGGCTTTGCGCCGCACCGAAAAATAGCCTTGGGGCTCGCCGTGCACGTCAAAATCAGGCGTGATGTTGGCAAACACCCAGTAAAAACTGCCGTCTTTGCTCATGTTTTTGACATAAGCAAAACACTCTTTGCGGCTCTCAAGCGTGTCCCACAAAAACTTGAAGACGCCGCGTGGCATGTCGGGGTGACGCACGATGTTGTGCTGCGCTCCCAGCAGCTCGGATTCAGCGTAACCTGAAAACTCAACAAAGATACGGTTGCAATAGGTGATGCGCCCTTTCAAGTCGGTTTTGGAAACAATGAAGTCATCGTCTCGCATCAACCGCTCTTGGCGTGTTGGAGTTACTTTATATTTCATAGCATGTTACGCTTGATTCATAAGCGCTAGAGGTCAATAAGGCTTGAAATTCCCCACATCCCCACGACGTACTGGGGCTGCGATCAGGGGGGCGTGGGTGCGCTGACTGGCAGAGCCATTGCCGAGCCTGCGCTCAGGGGTTGACCGGGCGTGACGGTCTGGCACTTGTGCACGGCCTTCGCCGGTGTTGAAGAACGCAATGCTTTGCTGCAGCTGCTCGGCCTGGCCGCTGAGCTCTTCGCTGGTGGCGGCCAGTTCTTCACTGGCGCTGGCGTTTTGCTGCGTGGCTTTGGAGAGCTGCCCCATGGCGCCGCCAATTTGCGTGACCGATTCGCTTTGCTCTGAGCTGGCTGCGGCTATTTCTTGCACCAGTTCGCTGGTTTTCTGGATGCTGGGGACGATCTCATCGAGCAGTTTGCCCGCGCGCTCTGCCGTGGTGACGCTACTTCCCGCGAGTTCGCCTATTTCTTTGGCGGCTTCTTGGCTGCGCTCGGCGAGTTTGCGCACTTCAGCAGCGACCACCGCAAAGCCTTTGCCGTGTTCGCCCGCTCGGGCCGCTTCAATGGCGGCGTTCAGGGCCAGCAAATTGGTTTGGTAGGCAATGTCGTCAACGATGCCGATCTTGGCGGCAATTTGTTTCATGGCTTGCACGGTTTGGCTGACGGCGCTGCCGCCATCAACGGCTTCTTTGGTGGTTTTGGTGGCCATGCCGTCTGTGACTCGGGCGTTGTCGCTGTTTTGGTTGATGCTGGCGCTCATGACGTCGATGCTGGCGGTGGTTTGCTCCACGCTGGCGGCTTGTTCGCTGGCGGCTTGGCTTAAAGATTGGGCGGTGGCGCTTACCTGGTTGGCGGCGTCGGTGAGGGCGTCGGCTGCGGCGTGGATTTCTTCGACGATGGCAGTGAGTTTTTCTGCGGTGCTGTTGGCGTTGTCTTTGACTTGGCCAAAGATGCCTTGGTAGTCGCGGGTGATGCGGTGGGTGAGGTCGCCCTGGGAGAGGGCGTCGAGTGATTTGGCGGTGTCGGTGATGACGCCTTCGCTGGTGTCGATGAGTTGGTTCATGGCTTGAGCCAGTACACCAAAGAAGCCGGTTTTGCCTTCCAGGCTGACGCGTCGGCTGAGGTCACCATGGGCGGCGGCGTTGACGATGTCTGAGACTTCTGTCTCTGAGGCGATTTCGTCGGTGCGGTCGAGCCATTGGGTGATGCGGCCAATGGCGACGCCGGCGCTGTTGTGGACCGGGCGTGCCAGCAGGCGCAGTTGGCGGCCTTGGATGGCCATGTCGACGGTTTCGCCTGAGCGGATGGCTTGGTCAAATTTGGCTGCGTCGCTGGGGTCTTTGAACAGGCTTGAGAGTTTGTTGCCGTAGAACTTGTCAGCATCAAAGCTGCTGCCGCCAAAGAGTTTGAGCAGTTCTTTGGCGGGTGGCGTGGCGTGTACCAGCAGAGCTTCGGCGTTGGAGACGGTCACGCACACCGGCAGGCTGTCTAGGCTTAAGCGGATGCGTTCGTTGAAGGCGGCCGCTGCTGCGGCTTCTTTCATGGCGCTTTGGACTTGATCCATGGCCGCCGTGACGCGTGCTTTTTGCCCAGGCAGGCGATCCATTTGCACATCCAAATGGCCAGCGGTGTAGGCGGCTACCACTTCCACCACCTTCATCTTCACCGCAATGTGCGACTGCACCAGCGCGTTGATGGACTGCGCCATTTGCGCATAGGCACCTTCAAGCTGGTTCACTGGCATCGTGTAGTCCAGCATACCGGCCTCATGCTGGCGCGCCATCTCTGTTTGCGCGGCTTCAAAGTCTTGCAATGTGGCTTGCATTTTGGCCAGGGGGGCCATGAGCTGGCCAATTTCGCTGCTGTCCACCTCAATGTTGGCGTTCAGGTGACCCGCCGCCACTTCACGCGCCACCCCCAGCGCGCGCACCAGTGGGCGCGTGATGCTGTTCACAATCACCAGCGCCAACAGTGCGGCCAAAATGACCGCAGCCGCCACGATGAGCATGCCAACCTGCGAGACCTGGTCGGTCTTGGCAGCGGACTGTGCCAGGTCGGCCTTCATCTGCGCTACTTGGGCTGCCACAAAAGGCGCCAGGTCTTTTTGCAATTGTTCACTGGCCGCATCAAACCCGGCCATGAGCTTGTTGCCCGCAGCCGGACCACCCGCCACATACGCCTGCGCCATGGTGTTGCCAGTGGCAAAGTAGTCTGCGGCTTCAGTGTGGATGAGCTGAACTTGCTTGACCTGCGCCGCGTTGCCAACGTCTGCAAAATGCTTCTCGAATGTGGCCAAGCCGGCATTGAGCGCATCAAAGTTTTCTTTGGCTTTTTGAAAACCATCGTCCAGCCCGTCTTTGCCTTGGGTGGCCGACACGTCAGACAAAAACTGCTGGATTTGCACCACGTTTTTGTCAACCGCAGCCGCCAACAAGGCGTGTTGCACACTTTGCTCAGAGACTGTTGTCAAACTCTGCTTGACTTGTGTCAGCTGGGCGCTGAACCACAGCGTGAAGCCAATGAACATCACAATGGGCAAGGCCACACCCGCCAACACGCGGGTTTTGATAGAAAAGTTTTGCAGCTTCATGGGGGGTACTCTCAAAATAAAGTTAAAGCGTTTGACCTTGTTCGGTCAAGGCCACCATGTCGTCAATGTTGAGCGCGCGCTCGGGCTCCAAAATCACAATGAATTCATCGCCTACCTTGCCCAGCCCGCGCATGAATTCGCGCTGGATGGTGGCGCCAAACTGGGGCGGCGGCTCAATGGCACTGGCGGCAATATCGATCACCTCGCTCACGGCATCGACCAGCAAGCCCAGTTCGACCTTGTCACCCTCAGGGCCCACGTCAAAAATAATCACGCAGGTTTTCTTGCCAAATTCAGCTTTGGGACGACCAAAGCGCGACTGCAGGTCAATCACTGGCACCACCGCGCCGCGCAGGTTGATGATGCCGCGCACAAACTCGGGCATCAGCGGCACCACCGTCATGGCACCGTGCTGAATGATCTCGCGCACGCTGCGAATGTCCATGGCAAACACCTCATCACCCAAGCTGAAGGTGAGGTATTGCAGGGTTTCATCTTGCGGCTTTCGGTCGCTGCTGGCAAGCAGGCTTGAGGCCGCCGTTAAGGCTTGGTGGTGGTGCATGTGAAGCTTCCTCAATCAGGTCAATAAGGCTTGAAATTCCCCAAATCCCCGCGGCGCACTGGGGCGGTGATCAAGGGGGCGTGGCTGCGCTGACTGGCAGAGCTACTGCCGAGCCTGCGCTCAGGGGCTGGGCGGGCGTGGCGGTCTGGCACTTGTGCACGGCCTTCACCAGTGTTGAAGAACGCAATGCTTTGCTGCAGTTGCTCGGCCTGGCCACTGAGCTCTTCGCTGGTGGCGGCCAGTTCTTCACTGGCGCTGGCGTTTTGCTGCGTGGCTTTGGAGAGCTGCCCCATGGCGCCGCCAATTTGCGTGACCGATTCGCTTTGCTCTGAGCTGGCTGCGGCTATTTCTTGCACCAGTTCGCTGGTTTTCTGGATGCTGGGGACGATCTCATCGAGCAGTTTGCCCGCGCGCTCTGCCGTGGTGACGCTACTTCCCGCGAGTTCGCCTATTTCTTTGGCGGCTTCTTGGCTGCGCTCGGCGAGTTTGCGCACTTCAGCAGCGACCACCGCAAAGCCTTTGCCGTGTTCGCCCGCTCGGGCCGCTTCAATGGCGGCGTTCAGGGCCAGCAAATTGGTTTGGTAGGCAATGTCGTCAACGATGCCGATCTTGGCGGCAATTTGTTTCATGGCTTGCACGGTTTGGCTGACGGCGCTGCCGCCATCAACGGCTTCTTTGGTGGTTTTGGTGGCCATGCCGTCTGTGACTCGGGCGTTGTCGCTGTTTTGGTTGATGCTGGCGCTCATGACGTCGATGCTGG
>NZ_JAQURE010000085.1 GCF_028715765.1 Rhodoferax sp. | reverse complement strand
TGCGTGAAATTGCCGATGAGCTGGGTTTGCACGAATCCACCATCAGCCGCGTCACCACGGCCAAATACATGGCCACACCGTTTGGTACCTTTGAGCTGAAATACTTTTTTGGCTCCGGCCTGGGCACCGAATCTGGCGGCAACGCCTCCAGCACGGCGGTGCGCGCCTTGATCAAACAGTTTATTGCAGCAGAAAACCCCAAAAAACCCTTAAGCGACAACCAGTTGGCCGAGATGCTCAAAGAACAAGGTATCGACTGCGCCCGCCGCACCGTGGCCAAATACCGCGAAGGCCTGCGCATTGCCTCGGCCTCGCTGCGCAAAGCGCTCTAACTCAAGATTGTCATGAACCAACTCCAACTCTTCCTCCCCTGCGCCGCTGGCGTAGAAGACTACCTTGCCCCCGAGGTGCTGCGCATCACCGGCCTGCCGCCGGGCTGCATCACCAAACAGCGCGGCGGCGTGGCGGTGCGCACCGGGTTTGCCCACGCCATGCGGCTCAACCTCTACAGTCGCCTGGCGCAGCGCGTGCTGGTGCTGCTGAGCTACACCGAGTACCGCTCTGAGCAAGACCTGTACCGTGCCGCCAGTGAGGTGGCATGGGAGCGCTGGTTTACCCCGCGCGAGTCGATCAAGGTCGAGATCACCGCCCAGCACAGCCCGCTGACCAGTCTGAACTTTGCCGCGCTCAAGATCAAGGACGCGGTTTGCGACCGCTTTCGCAGCGTGGCCGGTGGCGTGCGCCCCGATGTCAACACCCAGTGGCCGGACGTGCGCCTCTACGCGCACCTGACCACCGATTCAGCGTCGCTGTACATCGACACCTCGGGTGAGCCGCTGTTCAAACGCGGCTGGCGCGAAGACAAGGGCGACGCGCCGCTGAAAGAAACCCTGGCCGCGGCCATGATTGCCGCCAGCGGCTGGCTCGATGGCGAAGGCGACTTGCAGCCGCTGTACGACCCCTGCTGTGGCAGCGGCACGATTCTGATCGAGGCCGCACAAATGGCCTGCAACATGCCCGCCGGTGGCCAGCGCCGCTTTGCTTTTGAGAAATATGTACCGCATCGCAAAGCCGATTGGGACGCTATCAAACAAGAAGCTGCTGATGCAGTGGTGATGCCGGACGCAGGCCAACAGCCTATTATTTTTGGCAGCGACGTGGCGCACCGCATGGTGGACTTTGCCCAGCGCAACGCCGAGCGCGCTGGGGTGGCGGGCGTGATTGAGTTCCGCGGTGGCGACGCGCTGCAGCGCATGCCGCCCATTCCCGTGGGTGAGGGCGGTGGCGTGCTGCTGCTCAACCCCCCGTATGGCGAGCGCATCGAGGTGGCGGGCGTGGCCGCAGCCGGGCGCTCCGGGCGAGAGGATGCTCATAAACATCAAGAAAAATCGGCCTCTAGCCCTTATCAAACAAGCGCTAATAGCTATGAAGACGATAGTGAGGTAGGTGACGAACCGAGCCACAGCGCAGGCTTGAGTTCAGCCACGCCACAGCAGGGGCGCTTTGGTGCACGCGAGTTGCCGCAGACCGAAGGCGCGGGCGAATTTTTCAACCAGCTGGCCAGCCACTGGAAGAAAAACTACGCGGGCTGGACGGCTTGGGTGCTCACCCCCGACCTGAAGTTGCCCGGCAAAATGCGCCTGAAGGAAACCCGCCGTGTGCCGATGTGGAACGGCCCGATCGAATGCCGCCTGTTCCGCTTTGACATGGTGAAAGGCTCGGCGCGCGAGTACAGAAAGTAAAAATGGGGTCAGATCATCGGCCGCCAAGCGGGCGCGTGCTCTGACCCCATTTTTGCGCTGCCGCCAAACTCTTACCACCTCCATGCCCTCACATTCCCAATTCCCGATCGCAGTCACACCAGTGGTGCTTGACACCAACATCGTGTTGGATGCCTTTGTGTTTGATGACCCTGCCGCACGGCCGTTGAAGCAAGCGATGGCGGCACACCAGTTGCAATGGGTAGCCACCAAGGCCATGCGCGACGAGCTGGCGCGCGTGCTGGCGTACCCCAAGGTCACCCCGCGCATGTCGTTTTATGGTGTCACCGCAGCGCATGTGTTGGCGCAGTTTGATGGTCAGACCGAGTGGGTGGACACCGCGGCCAAAGCGCCCACCACCTGCAAAGACCCGGACGACCAAAAGTTCATTGACCTGGCGGTCGCACACCAGGCCTTGTTGTTGAGCAAAGACAACGCCGTTTTGTGCATGAAAAAACGCCTGGCTGCACTGGGTGTGACTGTTGCGCAGCGCTTACCTCAGGAACTCAGGGCGACTCTTGCGGTGGCATCACCGGTGGTGTTTCAATTTCCAGCATGACTTCGTTGCGACGAAACATGGGCAGCGTCCAGGGCGGGTTGTAGCGCGCCAGTTGCGGGCGTCCAATCGGGGTGATGTTTTGCGCTGCCAGCCAGGTTTGCAGCTCATCAGTGCGTTTTCTGATACCAGCTTCGGTGTTAAAGCCCGAATAGCGCAGCACCGCCCAGGTTTTGGCTGGCACTTCATGCACTTGCACCGCCGAGTTGTTGGGCTTGGGCAGGGTTTGCAGGGTGTAGCGGCTGGGCATCACAAACTGCACCCGCCAGCGATTGGCATCTTGCAGCTTCGCTTCTGGCTCTATGCCCACGGGCGCGGTCATGGCGATTTTTTCTGAAGTTTTCCCGGCGCTGGCTCCTGGCGCGGTGTTGTTGCCAAAAATAAAGTCTGCAATGGCACGAAAACCCTTGCCTGAAGCTGCATCCATGTCGCCATCTACCCAGGTTTCAGCCACCAAGAGCGCTGGGTAGCGGCGCAGCTCAATGTGTTCAAACTGGGCAATCACCTCAAATTTGGGTTCTTCAGTGGCCATGGCATTGACTCCATACAGCATGCACAGCAGCCACGCACCACACTGAAAGTAGCGCTTCACTTGGGTTGGCGTGGCGCATCTTCAGCCTTGGGCGTGCCGTCTAGGGTGGCAGGTTGACCCGCCGTAGGCTGGCTGGGTGCCGTGGGGTGGCACATGCGGTCGCCATCCCATTGCTGGCCGCACCAGCAACGTCCGTGAATGTCAATCAGGCAAGTGCCTGTGCCGCAGCAGCGTGTGTCTTGCATGGTGTAAAGCGTTCAAGTCAATCGAATCAAAATCGTAACAGCCAGCGCCAGAGCGCGTGCGGCTGGAATCAATTGACCTGGACAGACGAGGTTTGAACCGTTTGCCTTGAGAGTGAACGTAGATACAAACACCATTGCGCTGGGTCAAGCAGCGCCAGTGTCTGTGCCCTGTGTTGGCGGCCACTTCAGCGCTCTTTGGCTCACAAAATGCCGCGCCTGCCCGGTTACCGGGTCGGTAAAGACCAGTTCTTTGGCCAGCAACTGCAAGGGGTTGGCTGGGTCTGCGTATCCCTCGGGCGTGAGGGTGGGGTAGAGGCCGTCATTGCAAATGGGCAAACCCAGCCCCAGCATGTGCACCCGCAGCTGGTGGCGCTGGCCGGTGCGGGGTTGGAGCTGGTACAGCGCCTGCTGGCCGCGCACTTCAAGCACGTCGATGTGGGTGATGGCGTTGACCGCGCCGGGCACCTCGTGCTGCAGCATGAAGTGCCCAGCAGCCTCCATGCGGCTCTGGCGCGTGAGCGGCAAAACCAGGTCAGCGCGCCAAGGCGCCACTGCCAGGTAGGTTTTGTGCACCTGGTGCTGGCTGAACAAGGCGCTGTAGGCAGCGCGGCTGGTGGGCTGCTTGGAAAACATCACCAGCCCGGCGGTGTCGCGGTCAATGCGGTGAATGGGCACCAGGTCGTTTAACCCCAACTTGTGTTTAAGCCGCACCAAAACGGTTTCACGCAGGTAGCCGCCAGAGGGCACCACTGGCAAAAAATGCGGCTTGTCAACCACCAGCAGATGTGCGTCTTCAAACAGCACCACCTCGTCAAACGGAATGCGCGTCTCATTGGGCACCTCACGAAAGTAATACACGTGTTGGTGTGCCGGGTAGGGCGGCGCGCTGGCTTGCTCGGGGCTGATGACGCGGCCCAGCGCGTCAAACACATCGCCGCGCGCCAAGCGTGCCAGCCAAGTGGCACGGTCAACGCCGGGAAAGCGCTGGGTCAAGAAATCCAACAGCGAGTGCCATGGGCCAGGTACCAAGCTGACACAGCTGGCGCCTATGCCTTGGCGCGGGCTGGGGCGAAAGGCGTGCTGGCTCAACGTGTGCCGTCAGGCGTGGCGTGCAAACACCACATCCCACACCCCATGGCCGAGTTTGATGCCGCGGTTTTCGAACTTGGTCAGCGGGCGGTAGTGCGGTTTGGGGGCGTAGCCCAGCAGTTCGGGGTGGCTGGTGGCAGCGGTGTTGGTCAGCCGCGGCTCGGCGCTGAGTACTTCCAAAATTTGTTCGGCATAGGGCTGCCAGTCGGTGGCGCAATGGAGGTAGCCGCCCACTTTCAGGCGTGCAGCCAGTTTGGCCACCAACGGCGCTTGAATCAGGCGGCGCTTGTTGTGTTTCTTTTTATGCCAGGGGTCGGGGAAGAAAATGTGCACGCCGTCCAGGCTGCGCTCGGGCAGCATGTGGTCTATCACCTCCACAGCATCGTGGGCGCAGATGCGGATGTTGTGCAGGTCTTGCTCGCCAATGCGTTTGAGCAGCGCACCCACACCGGGCTCATGCACCTCGCAGCACAAGAAATGGGTGTCAGGCAGCAGCGCGGCAATGTGCGCAGTGGCCTCGCCCATGCCAAAACCAATTTCCAGCACCAGTGGCTGAGCTTGTGCATCATTTAGGCCTCTAGCGCTTGATATATCTGCGTAAGCAGCTACAAAATCAAGAGCTTCAGGCTGGTAAGGCAAGAGGAATTTGGGCCCGAGTTCATCAAACGCTTTGGTTTGCCCAGTGGTCACGCGGCCAGCGCGGCGCACGAAACTTTTGATGGTTTTGGGAAAAGCCACATCAGCCAGGGTTTGCGGGCGCAAGCGCGGCGCGCGGGGCGGTGTGGGGGTGTTTTGAGAGGGGCGGGTGGTGTCGTTCACGGGGGCAGATTGTAGAGAGGGCTGTTGTGGCGTCTCTGGTTGGGCTTGGTTGCTGTTTTGGTGAATCTCGCATTGGTGTTGCTTTGGTGGTTCTGGCACGGCGCGGCGGCTGGGTCAAACCCGCAACACATAAACCCCATAACACCCCAAAAATCACCAACCACACGACTTTGAATCCCACGGGATAGTGAATCCGTAACCGGCGACGCTTTTCAAAGCCATTGCCCGCGCCATTGCGTCACCCACTGACCCAAGGCATCTGCAACTGCACCGCTGGCAGCAGCCAGACCCAGCACTCTAGCTGCGGCGTTGAGCGTGGCCAGTGGTTGGGTGGTGTCAAGCGCTTGGGCGCCGTTTTGCTTGCTTAATTTGTGCCCGTCTGGCCCAAGAACCAAAGGCGTGTGCAGGTAGCGTGGTGTGGGCAACCCCAGCGCGCGCTGCAGCATGATTTGCCGAGCCGTGTTGTCGGCCAAGTCGGCACCACGCACCACGTCGGTGATGCCTTGCGCGGCATCGTCCACCACGACTGCCAGCTGGTAGGCAAAGCAGCCGTCGGCGCGTTTCAAAATGAAGTCGCCCACCTCGAGCGCCACATCTTGGCTTTGCCAGCCCAGACGGCGATCCAACCATTGCACGCTGGCCATTGGCGGCAAAGTGCCTGTTTCCAAGGTACTCAAAGGGGCAAGGCTTGGGGCATCTGGGGACATCACCCAAGTGTTGCTTGCTTTATTATGTATAGCTGCTTGCGCACTA
>NZ_JAQURE010000084.1 GCF_028715765.1 Rhodoferax sp. | reverse complement strand
GCCCACCACCCAGCTTAATTTACGGTAACCGGTGCCGCCCAAGTCTTCTTTGAGCACCGGTATTTTGTGATGCGCCAGGTAGCCCATCACCCAGTCCACATTGTTCAACCCCACATGGTGGTGCGTGACCAATTGCGGGAACATGTTGCCCCCGCCCACCACATAAGCCTCGCAACTGCGCGGCGCAAACCCTATGGCAAACAGGCGCCGCGTCATTTCAGCCATGGCCACAGAGCCAAACGCAGTGTTGTGCTGGTTGGCCACATTGGGGTGCCCCACATGCACAATGTGACACATCACGCCCACCGTGCGGCGCGGGTCAGTCAAGATCACGCTCACGCACGAGCCCAGCAGGGTTTTAAGGGTGTCGCCGCTGCGCCCCAAGGCCACGTCACCCGGTAACAGCTCAAACGTAGCCACCTAAGCCACCTTGCGAAACGCACCCGGCTGCACGGTTTGCAGCGGGGTTTTGCAGGCCACCCGGCCTTCAGCGGTGCCCAAAAAGAACAAACCCCCAGGTTTGAGCACACCCAGCACCCGGTCTACCACCTCAATCTTGGTGGGAATGTCGAAGTAGATCAACACGTTGCGCAAAAAGATCACGTCAAAAGGGCCAATGCCATCCACCGGCTTGCACAAATTGAGCTGGGCAAACTGCACCCGCTGGCGAATTTTGTCTTGAATCAACACCTGGCCTTCAGAGGCACCGTCCCCGCGTAGGCAATAGCGCTTGAGCCGCTCGGGGCTGACGTTGCGCAGCCGGTCGGCCGGGTACACGGCTTCTTTCGCGCTGAGCAACACGCGGTGGCTGATGTCGGTAGCCAAAATAGACCAGTCGGGCCCAATGCGCCCTTGCATCTGCAAATCTGCAAGCAACATGGCGGTGCTGTAAGCCTCGTCACCAAAGCTCGACGCAGCGCTCCAAATCGCCAGTGGGGCTTTGGCGCGCCGCTCTGAGAGCTCTTTTTCAAGCAACTCATAGTGCTTGGGCTCGCGAAAAAAATAGGTCTCGTTGGTGGTCAGCAGGTCCACTGCCATTTGAAATTCTGCCGCTTGCGACTCGTCTTCCAGCAGCGCAATGTAAGCCCCAAAACTCTCCAGCCCAAGGCGCTGAATGCGGATGGCTAGGCGCGACTGGATCAGCGACTTTTTGGAGTCGTTGAACGACAAGCCCGCCGCGGCGTACATGATGTCGCTGATTTTTTTGAATTCACGGTCGCTGAACAGAAGAGTGGCCACGATGGGCTTTCTTGGATGGGTTGCCCCGCCGGGGAAAAATGAGGGCGTTGCAGCCTCAGTAGGGTTTGAAATTACCGCCTGAACGGCTGGGTGCAAATAACTTAGGCGCTGCTGGGGCACTGGCAGCGCGCCGCTCTGGTGCGGCCAGGGCATGGCGGTTGCTTACCTTTTGCACGCCGTCACCCAAATTGAAAAACGCCACCGATTGCTGCAGCTGCTCGGCCTGGCCACTGAGCTCTTCGCTGGTGGCGGCCAGTTCTTCACTGGCGCTGGCGTTTTGCTGCGTGGCTTTGGAGAGCTGCCCCATGGCGCCGCCAATTTGTGTGACCGATTCGCTTTGCTCTGAGCTGGCTGCGGCTATTTCTTGCACCAGTTCGCTGGTCTTCTGGATGCTGGGGACGATTTCATCGAGCAGTTTGCCTGCGCGCTCTGCGGTGGTGACGCTGCTGCCTGCGAGTTCGCCAATTTCTTTGGCCGCTTCTTGGCTGCGCTCGGCGAGTTTGCGCACCTCTGCGGCCACCACGGCAAAGCCTTTGCCGTGCTCGCCGGCTCTTGCGGCTTCAATGGCGGCGTTCAGGGCCAGCAAATTGGTTTGGTAGGCAATGTCGTCAACGATGCCGATCTTGGCGGCGATTTGTTTCATGGCATGCACGGTTTGGCTGACGGCGCTGCCGCCATCAACGGCTTCTTTGGTGGTTTTGGTGGCCATGCCGTCTGTGACTCGGGCGTTGTCGCTGTTTTGGTTGATGCTGGCGCTCATGACGTCGATGCTGGCGGTGGTTTGCTCCACGCTGGCGGCTTGCTCGCTGGCGGCTTGGCTTAAAGATTGGGCGGTGGCGCTTACCTGGTTGGCGGCGCCGGTGAGGGCGTCGGCTGCGCCACGGATTTCTTCCACAATGTCACCGAGCTTGTCCATGCTGGCATTGATGTCTTGCTTGACCTCATCAAACACCCCCTCGGTTTGAATGCTCACGCGCTGCGTCAAGTCACCCTGCGTCAACCCTGCCATGACGCGCCCGGTGTCGCCCATGATGGCAGCGAGTTTGTCGCACGTCTCGTTGGTGGCTTGTTTGAGTTGTGCAAAAGTGCCTTCGTAGTGGCGCGTCACTCTGGGGGTCAGATCGCCCGAAGCCAAGGCACTGAAAATGGCTGAAAAATCACCCATGGCCGCTGCCGTCAAGTCCAGCACCGCATTGATGCTGGCACACAAGGCTGCCACATCGCCGGTCTTGCCGTCCAGTGGGATGCGTTGCGACAAATCACCATGTTGTGCCGCACCCGTCACGGCTTGCCCTTGCGCCACCGCAGCCTCCAGCATGGCATTGGCCTGGTGTTCAGCGGTGACATCGGTGGCGATTTTGACCACCTTCAGCACCCGCCCCATTTCGTCTTTGACCGGGCTGTAAACGGCCTGCAACCAGACCTCTTTACCGCCTTTGGCGATGCGTTTGAAGGTTTCTTTTTGAGCCTTGCCTGCATTCAGGTCTGCCCAAAACTGCGGGTACGCGGGCGAGGCGGCGTAGGCCGCATCCACCAACATGCGGTGTGGCTTGCCCACCACCTCAGCCGCGCTGTAGCCCATGATGTGCAAAAAGTTGGCATTGGCCTGCAGCACCTGGGCGCTCAGGTCAAATTCCACCATGCCGTAGCTGGCATCAATGGCCTCCAGAATGCCTTTGGCGTTTTGGCGTTCAGTCTCAGTTGCCGTGATGTCGTAGCACACGCCCAAGTACTTGTAAGGTTGGCCGTTGTCGTCCATGAAAGGAGCCATGACGGCATCCACGTAGTACGGCACGCCGTCTTTGGCGCGGTTTTTGATGACACCGCGAAACATCTCACCCCGGCCAATGGTGGCCCAGAGTTGCTTGAAGGTTTCCTTGGGCATGTCGGGGTGGCGCGTGGTGCTGTGCGGGTGGCCAATGAGTTCGCCCTTGCTGTATTTGGAGACCTCCATGAACTTGTCGTTGACGCTCAAAACATCGCCTTTTTTGTCTGACTCCGAGACAATGCTGGTCAGGTTCATGATGGCTTTGCGCACTTCAAGCTCTTGCGTAAGCTCTGCCACGTGACGGTTGATGGCGTCGCCCGCAAACAGGCGCTCTGACAAACCAAATTGTTGAGGTACGGTCATTTTTTTGTCTCCACTGGTTTCGGGGTGTACGGATGCATGAGGTGGCAAAGTTTTCAATTCGGGGCACTTGATTGAGCCAGCACTTTGCGCAAGGTGGCTGCCAGTTCACGCGGGGCAAACTTGGCCACATAGCCGTCAGCACCCACAGTTTTCACATGGTTTTCATTGGTGCTGCCGGTCAAAGACGAGTGAATGACCACCGGAATGCCCTTGAACCGGGCATCCCCCTTGATCAACTTGGTCAGGGTAAAGCCGTCCATCTCAGGCATTTCAAGGTCGGTCAGCACCACGGCAATTTTGTCGCGCACCTTGAAGCCCTCTTTTTGCGCCTGGGCACCCAGCTGGTCAAGGTAGTCCCAGGCTTGGCGGCCGGTTTTGGTCATGACAAACGGCGCTTCCATGGCTGTCAAACCCAATTCGATCACCGCCCTGGCCACATGGCTGTCGTCAGCGACCAAAATCGAAGTCCCTGGCGGCAGCAGCGGCTCAGAGCCCACTACATCTTTGGTGATTTCTTCCTTGCTGACCGGGGTCACATCGCGCAGCACCTGCTCCACGTCCAGCACCTGCGCCAGGCGGGTGTTGGGGTCGGCACCATCCAGCCGGGCTATGCCCGTGACCAAAGCCCCAGCATGGGTGCCTTCGGCCGGCAGCACCTGGTCCCAGTCCAGACGCACAATTTCGCGCACGTCTTCGACTGCAAAGCCTTGCACTGTGCGGCCAAACTCGGTCACCATCAAGATGCTCACGCCCTTTTGCGGCGTGCAGCCCACCACGGCTGGCAAGTTGATGACCGGAATGAGCTGCCACCGAATGTTGGCCACGCCCATCATGTGCTGGTGGGTGTTGGCCAGCTCGGTGATTTTGGGCATCACCAACACCTCGCGCACCTTGAACACGTTGATGCCATAAAGCTCGCGCTCGCCTGACTGCGGCGAGTCGCCCAGCCGAAACAGCAGCAGCTCAAACTTGTTGTTGCCCGCCAGTCGGGTGCGTTCTTCAATGTCGCGGTCGTGTGCGTTCATGGTGGTGGTCAGTGCGGGGGGTTAGGGGTCAAAAATAGCGTGTCAGCAGTTACTACAGCGCGCCACGCTTCATGCGCCCCAGGGTTGAAATGACCTGGTTAGAGGCCTGGGTGAACGCCGACCTGGGGCCAATTTTGTCAGTTGCCGCGGCATACTGGCGTTGGTTGATGATGTGCGCCACATCACCGGCGCAGTGGTGAAACTGTTTGTGCTCACTGACCAGTTTGGCAAACTCGGTGCTTTGCCCCAGCACCGACTTGCCTTCTGAGTAAATCCACTTGCCCAGCTCGCACATGTCGTCGCGCGCAATGGTCTCGGCTTTGAGCTGCTCTTGCTGCGTGATGGCTGCGCGGAACTTGGTCTTCCACTGCGCATGGGCACTGATGACTTTGTCAAAGTCCAAGCTCAAGGCTTTGATCTGACCGCTTGATGGGGCTGGTTCATTTTTCAAACGGCCATCCCGAGGTTGCGCAAGGGCTCTGACAGGCGCCAACAGCGCGGTGCTGCGGCTGCTGGCGCGCGCCGCATGCCGGTCTGGCACCGCCACCGCACCGTCGCCCATGTTGAAGAACGCAATACTTTGCTGCAACTGCTCAGCCTGGCCACTGAGCTGTTCGCTGGTAGCGGCCAGCTCTTCACTGGCGCTGGCGTTTTGCTGGGTGGCGGTGCTGAGCTGCCCCATGGCGCCACCAATTTGACTGGCCGCTTGGCTTTGCTCTGAGCTGGCCGCCGCAATTTCTTGCACCAACTCGCTGGTTTTCTGGATGCTGGGCACGATTTGCTCCAGCAACTTGCCCGCACGCTCGGCCGTGCTGACGCTGTGCGTGGCCAGTTCGCCAATTTCTTTGGCGGCTTCCTGGCTGCGCTCGGCGAGCTTACGCACCTCTGCCGCCACCACGGCAAAACCTTTGCCATGCTCTCCTGCGCGGGCGGCCTCAATGGCGGCGTTCAGAGCCAGCAGGTTGGTTTGGTAGGCAATGTCGTCGACGATGCCAATCTTGGCCGCAATCTGCTTCATGGCCAACACGGTTTGGCTCACCGCACTGCCGCCGTCAACGGCTTCTTTGGTGGTTTTGCTGGCCATGCCGTCGGTCACGCGGGCGTTGTCGCTGTTTTGGTTGATAGACGCGCTCATCAGATCAATCTGGCTGGTGGTTTCTTCCACACTGGCAGCTTGCTCGCTGGCTGCCTGGCTCAAGCTTTGTGCCGTGCTGCTGACCTGGTTGGCGGCGCCGGTGAGGGCATCGGCGGCGGCACGCACTTCACCCATGACCTGGGTCAAGCGGTCAATCGACGCGTTGACACTTTGCGTGACCTGCCCAAACAGTCCGGCATAGTCGCGGGTGATGCGGCGCGTCAAATCGCCCTGCGCCAAGCTGCTCAACACCTCGGCCACGTCTGACAAGCCTTGCTCGGTGGTCTGCACCAGCTGGTTCATGCCGTTGGAGAGGTTGGCAAAAAAACCGGTTTTGCTCTCCAAACTCAAGCGCC
>NZ_JAQURE010000083.1 GCF_028715765.1 Rhodoferax sp. | reverse complement strand
CCGCCAGCACGCAGCTTTTCGGCCAGTGTGCCTTGTGGCGTGAACTCAAGCTGCAATTCGCCTGCCAGGTATTGGCGCTCAAACTCCTTGTTTTCGCCCACATAGCTTGAAATCATTTTGCTGATCTGGCGCGTTTCCAGCAGCTTGCCCAAACCAAAACCGTCGACACCGGCGTTGTTGCTGATCACCGTGAGGTCCTTGACACCGGTGTCGCGCAAAGCGTCGATCAACGCCTCAGGAATACCGCACAAACCAAAACCGCCCACAGCCAGCAACTGGCCGTCTTTCACGATACCTTGCAGCGCTGCCGCTGCACTTGGGTAAATTTTGTTCACAGAGCTATCTCCTTGAAAATAAATGACCTACAAACGATACTACGTAAATACATACGTAGTTTTTCGTAAGGGGTAACCCCTTTGCGTGACTCATTGGTGAATCCAATCCATGATGAACATCGATTACCGGCTGGCTTTTGAGCTAGCACCCATCGGCCTGGCGTTGTCACGCAACCGCACCATGGTGGACTGCAACCGCCATTTGTGCGAGATGTTTGGCGCCAGCTCCGAGCAACTCATCGGTCAGTCTTTTCAGGTGCTGTACCCCAGCGTGGGCGAGTTTGAGCGCACCGGTGCACGCATTGCCCCGCTGCTCAACCGCCACGGCACGTATGCGGATGACCGCATCATGAAACGCTTTGACGGGCGCTTCAAAGGCGACACTTTTTGGTGCCATGTGACTGGCCGGGCGCTCAACCAGGCGGCCCCGCACGAGGCCGGGATTTGGACATTTGAAGACTTGAGCGCACACCGCCCGGTCAAAGCCGAACTCACCGCACGTGAGCGCGAGGTGGCGACCTTGCTGATGGACGGTTTAACGAGCAAGGAAATTGGCCGTCTGCTCAACATCAGCCACCGCACGGTAGAAATTTTTCGCGCCCGGCTGATGAAAAAATACCAGGCCAGCAACACCGGCGACTTGGTGCACAAGCTGATGTCAGGCTGACAGCTTCAAGAGAAACAAGTGGTTACCTGACCTAAATCAAGCCCCAAAACACACTTTGCTTGAAGAATGTCGACCTTTCTCTCAATGCTTAAAGGAACATCATGGTGACCGCCAAAAAAACCAGCACGCCTAAACCCGCTGCCAAAAAGGCTGACGCAGCCGCTCCTGAAGCAAAGTCAGTCGCCGCTCAGCCGGTTGCAGCCAAAAAAACTGCCAAGGCAGCCGTGACCAGCCCTGCAGTTGCTGCGCCAGCCAAGGCCAAAACCGGCAACAAGGTTGCCGCCAAAGCCACCGTCAAGCCCAAAGCCGCCAGCAAAAGCACACCAGCCTTGTCACCAGAGCAACGCCAGCACTACGTGGAAGTGGCCGCCTTCTATATTGCCGAGCGCCGTGGTTTTGCCCCTGGCAACCCAGCCGAAGACTGGGCCGCAGCCGAGGTTGAGGTCGACCGCCTGATCGCCAGCGGCCACTTCAACTAACTGACCAGCGCACGCACCCAGTCTGGCAAATCGATGGCTTTTTGCTTGGGGAAATCCACCCAGATGGTGGTGGCGCCCCCAGCGGCATCTATCACGCCCGGCTGGTCAACCCGCTCGATGGTGGCCCAGGTCTCAAACGTGGTGCGTGCTGGGTGGCTGGCATACATCTTCACGCAGATGTCACCCGGATACTCCAGCTGCCTGTAGAAATTGCAAAACGCATTGACGATCACCGGCCCTTGTCCCTGCGGGTTAGGCATGCAGCCCACGGCACGCATCCAGTCGATGCGGCAGGTTTCCAGGTAACGAAAATAGGTGGTGTTATTGACATGCCCCATGGCATCCATATCGCCCCAGCGGATGGGCATCACCACTTCAAACACCCATTTTTTGAGTTCGGGCAATTCATATTTCATGGCTTGATCTTTCTAGCTGAACTTTTCAGGGCAAAACCACTGGGGCAGTGCCACACGTTGGACGGGGCAATGAACACCTCCATCACCAACAACGCGCCGGCATGGCGCCTGAAGACCGAGCGGCGCGCCATCAAGGTGCGGGCAGACAACGGCACACCCGCGGCTTGAGTCACCGCCCGCTGAACATGTTGCCGCATGGGCGTGCGAGCGGCCAGCGTCTTGAATTGCAAAGGCTGGCGTGCAATGGCGGCGCTTTTGAACAGCACATCAGCCAGCGGCCTGCTGCCCAGCCCGCGCACCGAGCGCCATGCCCCCACCGAATCGGTATGGGCGGTGACGCTGCGGGCAAACACCACGGCGCAGCCGTTGACATGCAGCAGCACCTCGCGCACATAGCCCACCCGCTGCCAACCGTGCCCCAAGGCACAAGCCTCATCGGTAGAAAGAGGGGCACGTCCTTGCCAAAGCACGCGCACGCTGAACCCAGCGCCCTCGCCTGCTGCCAGCTTCAGGTCTGCCATGCCCGCCAAACGTGCGCTCAGTGAGCCAGAGGCTTGCAGCCAGCGCTTGAGGCCGCCACGTGCTGCGGTCGTTGCGCGCCAATGCATGTCACGCACAGCGGTTTAAATGCCGAAGCCGTCGTCGGCAGAAATCACCGCGCCGTTGATGAAATGACTTTGGTCTGAGCACAGCATCACCAGCAAGGCATCCAGATCTTTCGGCTGCCCAACCCGCTTGCGCGGCAACATCTGCACCAGTTTTTGGCCTTGCTCGGTTTGCCAATGGGCGTGGTTGATGTCGGTGTCGATGTAGCCTGGGCACAAGGCGTTGACGTTGATACCAAACTTACCCCACTCCAAAGCCATGGCTCGGGTCATGTGAACCACCGCCGCTTTGCTCATGCAATACACGCCAATTTTGGGAAATACCTTCAAGCCCGCCATGCTGGCCACATTGATGATGCGTCCCCCCGTGAAGTTTCCCGGTGCCGCGCCCTGTGCCCGCGCCAGCATGCGCTTGCCAACCTCTTGCGCCACAAAAAATGCGCCTTTGACATTGGTGTCAAAGACAAAATCAAAATCTGTATCGCTTACATCTTGCAGTCGCTGGGTGGTGCTGACGCCCGAGTTATTGACCAAAATGTCAATCGAGCCCACTTCGGTCTCGGCGTGAGCCACGGCGGATTTGATCGAGGCATGATCCGTCACATCAAGTTCCACCACGTGCGCATCGCCGCCTTCAGCCTCGATTTGAGCGCGCAATTCTTTCAATTTGTCGACTCGGCGGCTGGCCAACACCACCGCGGCACCGGCACCGGCCAAGGTGCGTGCAAACTGGGCACCCAAGCCACCGGACGCCCCGGTGATGAAAGCGACCCGCCCTGATAAGTCAATGCAGTACGACATGATTTCTCCTGAATAAATAGAACGGTCGTTCTATTATGATGAGGCTGACACACAAAACCCGAATTTGTCGAAGACAATTCATAGCAGCGCAAGGCACTCACCTTGACTTGAGTTTAATCAGAGAGAGCACCATGACCCCGCAAGAAATTTTGACCCAATTTGGCCCACGTGAATCCATGCCCTACGACGTGGTGGTGGTAGGTGGTGGCCCAGCCGGTTTGTCTACCGCCATTCGGCTCAAGCAGCTGGCGGCAGAAAAAGGCCAAGACGTGTCGGTAGTGGTGCTGGAAAAAGGCTCCGAGCCCGGCGCACACATTTTGTCGGGTGCTGTGCTCGACCCCAAGTCGCTGACCGAGCTGTTCCCCAACTGGCAAGCCATGGGGGCGCCATTGAACCAGCCGGTCACCGATGAAGCCATGATGTTTTTAAGCGAAACCACGGGCTACCGCACCCCCAACATGTTTTTGCCTGAATGCAGCCAAAACCACGGCAACTACATCATCAGCCTGGGGGCGTTAACGCGCTGGCTGGCCGCCCAAGCTGAAAGCCTGGGCGTGGAAATCTTCCCCGGCTTTGCCGCTGCCGAAGTGCTTTACAACGACAGTGGCGCCGTCATTGGCGTGGCCACGGGCAACATGGGCATTGAAAAATCTGGCCAGCCCGGTGCCAACTTTCAAATCGGCATGGAACTGCTGGGCAAATACACCGTGTTTGCCGAAGGTTCGCGCGGCCACCTGGGCAAACAAGTCATTGCGAAATACAAGCTCGACGAAGGCTGCGACCCGCAAAGCTACGCCATCGGCATCAAAGAGCTGTGGGAGGCCGAGCCCAGCCGCCACCAACCTGGCCTGGTGCTGCACACCGCGGGCTGGCCGATGGAAAACAACACCTATGGCGGCTCTTTTTTGTACCACATGGAAGACAACAAAATTGCCATGGGGTTCATCACTGGCCTGAACTACAGCAATCCGTATTTGAGCCCATTTGAAGAGTTTCAACGCTGGAAAACCCACCCCAACATCCGCTGGTATCTGGAAAATAGCAAGGGTGAAGTTACTGGCAAACGACTCGCCTACGGTGCCCGCGCCATCACCGCCGGGGGCTTGATGTCACTGCCCAAAACCGTGTTCCCGGGCGGCGCGCTGGTGGGCTGCGAGGCCGGGTTTTTGAATGTGAGCCGCATCAAGGGCAGCCACAGCGCCATCAAATCAGGCATGCTGTGCGCTGAAGCCGCCTTTGAAGCCGTGACCGCAGGGCGCGCACAAGATGAGCTGACGACTTACCCGCAAGCTTTTGAAGCCAGCTGGCTCTACACCGAACTCAACAAGTCACGCAACTTCAAGGCCTGGTTCAAACACGGCCTGCGCGTGGGCACGCTGATGAACGGGCTGGAGCAGTTTGGTCTCAAGGGCAGCATGCCTTGGACGATTCGCCGCGACAAGCCTGACCATGCCTACCTCAAGCCTGCCGCCGAGTGCCAACCCATTGACTACCCCAAGCCCGATGGCAAGCTGACGTTTGACCGCTTGAGCAGCGTCTTCATCAGCAACGCCAACCACGAAGAAAACCAACCGGCGCACCTCACGCTCAAAGATGCCAGCGTGCCGGTGAACGTGAACCTGGCCACTTACGCAGGCCCCGAAGCCCGCTACTGCCCAGCCGGGGTGTACGAGTTTGTCAAAACCGATGCGGGTGTGGACCAACTGCAAATCAATGCCCAAAACTGCGTGCATTGCAAAACCTGCGACATCAAAGACCCGACGCAAAACATTGTGTGGGTCACCCCCGAAGGCGGCGGCGGTCCCAACTACGCCGGCATGTGAGCCCTAAGCGCCTGCAACGGCGCTTTTTTTGGATGGCTTATTTTTTAGCCGCTTTAGCCGCAGGTTTTGCACCAGGCTCAGTGGGCAAGCCCAGGTGTTTCACGATGGCTTGCTCCAGCGCCTTGACCTTGGGTTCAACCACGGTTTGGGTGTCGGCAATCAGCTTGTCGGCCAAGGCTTTTTGCATTTCGCCGCCCATTTGAAGGTATTTGCGGTTAACGGGCGACTCGATGATGGCAATCAGCTGCTTGAGTTCATCTTCAGAAAACCGCTGCTCCAACAGCGCCCCCACCGTGGAAGGTGCTAGCTTGACCGCTTTTTGACGCACCAAAGGCCCCACATCGTCCGCATAAGCCTTCAAGTCGGCCTGAATGGCTTTGGCTGCGGCTTCACGCTTGTCAGGTGGCACCTGGTTTTGCAACGCCATGCTGGCTTGCTGCATCATCTGCAACGCCGGGCGTTCAGCCAAGGCTTGGGCGGTTTGCTCGATGGCAGTTTGCTGCAGCGTGAGAATTTTGTTGACCAACTCGGTTTTGCTGCTGGCGGTTTGCGCATTGACAGCGCCACACACCAAGATGAAACCTGCCACACACCATTTTTTCATGACCATTTTTCCTTTGATAAAAACCCAGACAGCGACCCCACCCAGTGGCTGGATGCCTGTGTATTCAAGCTTAACCGATGGCTTGACAGTGCTTGGCTCGGATTGACACGAAAATAGTGTCAGAAAACACCTCCTTGAACCCAGATAATCCATTAGAGATTTCGATGTTTCAAGCGAGTCCGAACTTGTGCAGACTTGGGGCAATTTCAGCTTGAGCCCAAAGGCCCTCAAACCACTTTCGTCGCCGTCGTGCCAAAGCCAT
>NZ_JAQURE010000082.1 GCF_028715765.1 Rhodoferax sp. | reverse complement strand
CGGCCACCAGCGACACAATGGCTGGGTAAAGCGCCGCACCAAGCAGTTTGGACTTGAGTGCCTGCTGCTCTTCCAGGTCATCCGCCAGGCGCTCCAGCACCAGCCCCAAGTTGCCGCTTTGCTCACCCGCACCGATGACCGCGACATAAATGTCTGAAAACTCGCGGGGGTGCTGTGACAAGGCCTTGGCAAGTGCCGTGCCACCGTTGACTTCAGAGCGAAGCGTGGCCACCAGCTCTCGCTCAGGGGGCTTTTCAGCCTCATCCGACAAACTGGCCAGGGCACGCTCCAGTGGCAAGCCAGACGACACCAACCCCGCCAGCTGGCGCGTCCAGATGGCCAGCGCGTTGGCACCAAACACCCGCTTGGCCCGGCCACCACTGGCCGAAGCTGTGCCAGCCGAACCCGTCTGGGCACTGACCGCCTCCACCTTGAGCGGCACCAACGCCTGGCTGCGCAACTGGGCACGGGCGGATTTGGCAGAGTCGGCGTCGATCACGCCTTTGCGGGTGTCACCCGCGCTGCTTAAGGCTTCAAAGGAATAGACGGGCATCGAAATTTAAACCTCAAAGCTCCAGCACATCGGCAAACAACTGCTCGGCACTGATCTGCAAAGCCACACTGGCGAGCTCAACCACCTCACCCCTGGCAAACGGGTGCAATACCCACAGGCCATCGGCGCCTTTGCGGTAAACGTCTGTGCTGCGCGTGTCCAGGTCGATCAAGGCATATTCCTGCAGACTAGGCAGGCTGCGGTAGTGGCTGAATTTCAAGCCCCGGTCATAGGCTGCTGTGCTCGGCGAGAGCACTTCAATGATCAGCCGGGGCTCGGTTTTGACCAAGGCACTGGCATGGTCTTGCGCGCTGCAGGTGACCAACACGTCGGGGTAAAAATAGCTGTTGGCAGCGGCTACATGCAAGCGCATGTCACTCATGTAGGCGCGGCACGGACCACCACTGAGGTGCTGGCGCAGGTTCACATAGCAATTGCCTGCAACAGTCACATGCCGGTCTTCGGCGCCTGCCATGGCAAACACCTCGCCGTCGAGGTATTCATGGCGGTCGACTTGGGTGGCTTCCCAGGCCAGGTAGTCAGCGGCAGTAAAGCCGAGGTTTTCAGCAGCTAGTCCCATGATGGTGTCCTCTTGAAGTGTGCATGTTTGATTATGAATGCCTCACGCTTGAAGCACATGGCACTCAATCGCGCGTGACCCGCAGCAGTTCTTCAAGTGAGGTGACGCCAGTGCGCACCAAGCGCTCGCCGTCTTCGCGCATCAAGACCATGCCAGCGGCACGGGCAGCGCTGCGGATGTCAGCCTCTGAAGCGCGGCTGTGGATTTGGGCGCGAATGGCGTCGTCGGTCACCAGCAACTCAAACACGCCGTTACGGCCTTGGTAACCGGTGTGGCCACAGTGCTCGCAACCCACAGGGTGGTATTCGGCTTGACTCGGGAAATTGGGTGTAGAGCTAGAGCCCGAGCGTTGTGATGCACCGGCGTTATTGGGGTCAGAGCCCAAGTTTTGCTGCGCAAAATTGGGAACTGCCCCCAATAACGCCTCAACGGGCTGCTTGCAGTGCGGGCACAGTTTGCGCACCAGGCGCTGCGCCAGCACGCCCAACAGGCTGGAACTCAGTAAAAATGGCTCAATGCCCATGTCGGTCAAGCGCGTCACAGCGCTGGCGGCATCATTGGTGTGCAGGGTGGCCAGCACCAGGTGACCGGTCAAGCTGGCCTGAATGGCAATTTGCGCGGTCTCGAAGTCGCGGATTTCTCCGATCATGATGATGTCGGGGTCTTGCCGCAGGATGGCGCGCAGGGCTTTGGCAAAGTCGAGCTCAATCTTGGGGTTGACCTGGGTTTGCCCCACGCCGGCCAGCTCGTACTCAATCGGGTCTTCCACCGTCATGATGTTGTTGCGTTTGGCATCCAAGCGACTCAAAGCGGCGTAAAGCGTGGTGGTTTTGCCTGACCCGGTGGGGCCTGTGACCAGCACAATGCCATGTGGCTGAGCCACCAAATGCTCAAATCTTTGCAGCAATTCACCCTGCATGCCCAAGCCTTCCAGGCTGAGTTTTCCTTCAGACTTGTCCAGCAAACGCAGCACGGCGCGCTCGCCGTGGGCGCTGGGAATGGTGGAAACACGCACATCGACCGCACGCGTGCCAATGCGCAGGCTGATGCGGCCGTCTTGCGGCATGCGGCGCTCGGCAATGTCCAGCTCGGCCATGATTTTCAGGCGGCTGATCAGTGCCGCGTGCAGCGCACGGTTGGGCTGCACCACCTCGCGCAGCGTGCCATCGACCCGGAAACGCACGCTGCTATGGCGCTCATAGGGTTCGATGTGGATGTCGCTGGCGCCATCGCGGGCGGCTTGCGTCAAGAGCGCGTTGAGCATGCGGATGATGGGCGCGTCGTCAGAGGTTTCCAGCAGGTCTTCAATGGCCGGCAGGTCTTGCATCATGCGGCTTAAATCGGCGTCACTTTCAACCTCATTGACCACCGCTGCGGCACTGGATTCGCCCTGCGCATAGGCCACGCTGATGCGCTGAATGAGCGTGGCGGCGTCTTGCAGTTGCAGCGCCAGCTGCGGGTATTTGCGGCACACCTCGCTCACCGCCGCAGGGTGCGAGGCCGTGTGCAGCCACAGGGTGTAAGCAGCGGCATCTTCTTCCAGCAGCAGCTGGTGGGTGCGGGCAAAGGCGTAGGGCAATGAGTAACGCATGGCGGGGGTGTTATTGGCCAGCCGGTGTGGCCACTGCTGCGGGTTGGTGCACCAGCGCAGGCAACACCGGGGCTTGGTTGACCGGCACCAGCGTGCTGGGGGTGGGCTGGGCATCTTGCATGCCGCTGCGCATGAGGTCGTAGCGATCCATCGACAGCTTGTCGGTGGCGCGCGCATCACGCACCACCACCGGGCGCAAAAACACCATCAGATTGGTTTTTTTGCGGCTGCGTGCTTCACTTTTGAACAAATTGCCAAACAAAGGCACGTCTGCCAGGCCGGGCACTTTTTCTTGGTTGCCCGCGTATTCGTCTTGCAGCAAGCCACCCAGCACCACAATGGCACCGTCTTCCACCAAAACGTTTGATTCAATGGTGCGTTTGTTGGTGGTGGGGCCGTTGGGGGCGTTCACGCTGGAGGCCAGCACGTTGCTGACCTCTTGGTAAATGGCCAGCTTG
The DNA here is from genome assembly GCF_028715765.1 of Rhodoferax sp. Lineage (GTDB taxonomy): Bacteria > Pseudomonadota > Gammaproteobacteria > Burkholderiales > Burkholderiaceae_C > Rhodoferax. Next base: position 2,929 of record NZ_JAQURE010000082.1, on the reverse strand, counting down.
ACCGTGCCGTTTTCGCTGATTTGGGGTTTGACCTTGAGCGTGAGCCCCACGTCTTTGCGCTCAATGGTCTGAAACGGGTTGACCGTACCGCCCGTGGTGGCCCCAGTGCTGGTGAACTGGCCGGTGACAAACGGCACGTTTTGGCCAATCACAATCTTGGCTTCTTCGTTGTCTAAAGTGAGCAGGTTGGGCGTGGAGAGCACATTGCCACTGCCAGAGTCTTCCAGAAAGCGCGCCAAAAAGCCCAACACATAGACCCCATTGACCTGCTGCGCTGCGCCCACATTCAAACCACGCCCCGGCACCACCGTGCCGGTGGCTGCGCCCGTAGCCAGGCTGATGATGTTTTTGCCGCCAATGCCAAAGTTGCTGCCCAGCAAGCCCACCACCCCGCTGCCAGCGTTACCCAGCGGCCCTTGCCACTGGATGCCAAACTCAGCCGCTTTGTCCATGCTGACCTCGGCAATCAGGCTTTCCACAAACACCTGCGCCCGCCGAGCATCCAGCTGGTCGATGACGGCACGCAACTGGCGGTATTGCGGCTCGGGCGCGGTGATGATGAGCGAATTGGTGGACGCATCGGCCTGAATTTGCCCCCCGGTGGTGACGGCCGGTGCAGCAGGCGTGCTTGGGGCGCCGGTGGGTGCGGCAGCCGGGCTGGCAGCGCTGCTGATGGCCGCACGCAAGGTGACGGCCAGCTTGGTGGCGTCGGCATTTTTCAGGTAAACCACATGGATGTTGCCGGCCGCACCGGTGCGGTTGGCATCAGGCTGGTCAAGCTTGTGAATCAACGAGCGCACCAGCGCCAGCTGGGCGCCGTTGGCGGCTCGCACAATCAGCGCGTTGGCGCGTGGCTCAGCCATCACCGTGGTTTTGAACGCGTTTTCGGCAGTGCCCGCCGGCACCGTGCTGCCGCCCACTCCCATCAGCCGCTGCACCAGCGGTGCCAGGTCTGAAGCCAGGGCGTGCTGCAGTGCAATGACCTCGGCATCGGTGGCGTTGGCCACGTCCAGCGCTGCAATGATGAGCGACAAGCGGCGCAGGTTGTCGCCATAGTCGGTGATCACCAGCGAATTGGTGCCAGGGTTGGCATTGATGGTGTTGTTGGGGCTGATCAAGGGGCGCAACACGGCCACCAGGTTGTTGGCTGACTCGTGGTTGAGCTTGAAAATTTGGGTGGCAATCTGGTTGCTGGTGGGCACGTTTGTGGCGCGCTCGTCCTGGATGTTGACCCCGGCGCTTTGCAGCTTGGCCTCGGCCTCGGGCACCACTTTGTACAGTCCGCCCGACTCCACCAGTGTGTAGCCCTGCAACCGCAAGGCCGCCACAAACTGCCCCAAAGCCGCCGCGCGGCTGACTGGCTGGTCTGACACCAGCGTCAAGGTACCTTTAACGCGCGGGTCTACCACCACATTGCGCCCGGTGATGCTGGCAAAAGTGCGCGCCACGGCTTCGATCTCAGCCCCCTGAAAATTCAGCGTGACCGCCTCACTGGCCTTCACCGGGGTCTGGGCTTGAACCAAGTTTTGCAAGCAAAATAGCCCTGTAGCGCTTGTAAATAGTGCGTAAGCAGCTATTGAAATGATACTTTTTTGAAAACCCATCAAACGCGATTTTGGTGTGTGTTGAGGCATGAAACTATCCCAAGGTAATGACCGAGCGGGCGCCACTGCGCCGCCCAATGATGTTCAACAAATTCGACAAAGCACCCAAGTGCTCAGGTGCGCTGCTGGCCTCGCCGACAAAGCGCAGCTTGCCGCCCACCCATTGCCCGCGGCCTGAAAGCTGCAGCGGACCTTGCAGCGTGGCCAATTGCAGCTCTGGCGCACTGCCTCCGGCCAGGGTCAAGCGGTAGCTGCCCATGGGGCTGAGGGTGGACAGGCGAGACGACACCTCTTGCAGCTGCAACTGCGCCGTGCCAGCCAGCTGCACACGCCCGGCCACCCAACTGGCGCTCAAGCCCTGCGGGCTGAACATCAGCTGCCCCTGCAGCGCCAAGGTATTGAACGGTGTGCCCAAGCCAGCCAGCAAGGGCGCTGGCCAGGTGGACGAGGTGTCAGAGAACGCCACCTGCAGCCCACCCCAGCGCGGCTGCACCAGCACCCGCCAGGGCTGCTGCAAGCAACACGGGGTGTGCAGTTGCAGCGCCAGACCCAGGCCGCTGGGTTGCAGCGTCCATTGCAAGCGGCTGGGCAACGTGGCCGCCGCCGGGCTGCCAGCGCCGCCGGTCAAAGTGAGCTGGGCTGAGCCGTCCCACACCGTGCCACGCGCGTCTTGCAAGTTGACTTGCCCATGGCTGGCTTGCTGGACTGCTGCCGCCAGCCAATGCGCTGGCGCAAACCACAGCAAGCTCACCAGACCACCCAACAGCGCGCCGCTCAAACCCCAACGCCAAGGCGACATGACTTGTGTCTTCAAGATCATGATTTATTGGGCAGGCAGGTGCAGCACCAGCGTGCCGTCCCAGCCGCCGGTGGCGTTGCGGGTCAGGCGGGCTTCAAGCGGTGCCATGTGGGCATTTTGGCGCGCGTTGGCCAGCCACTGCGCCAGGTCTTGAGGGGCGGTGTTTTGAAGCGTGAGGGTGACGCGCTCGGCTTGCACCACCAGCTTGGCATTGGCACCCAGCAGGCTCACGCTGTCGTCCAGCGCGGTGCGGGCTTGGGCGGCATTCACCACCGGTTGGGCACGCAGGGCTTGCGCCTGGGCTTGCAGCTGCTGCATGTGCTGCCACTGGGCATCCAGCTGGGCATGCTGCGCTGGGGCGGTATTGAGCACTTTCAACGCGGGAGCCAACGCCAGCCACCACAGCATGGCCAAGCCCACCACTGCCAACGCCAGCCACAGCAGGCGTTGCTCGCGCCGCGGCAAGGCTTGCCAGCGGTTTTGTACCTCGGCCCAGGCGCTCATGGCTGGCCTCCGGCACTGATCA
>NZ_JAQURE010000081.1 GCF_028715765.1 Rhodoferax sp. | reverse complement strand
GAATGGCTTTGGCACGACGGCGACGAAAGTGGTTTGAGGGCCTTTGGGCTCAAGCTGAAATTGACCCAAGTCTGCACAAGTTCGGACTCGCTTGAAACATCGAAATCTCTAATGGATTATCTGGGATCAAGGCAATGCTGCGGTCGGCCGTGTTCATGGTGCCCAAGATGTACAAATTAGGCGGCAAGCGCAGGTTATGTCCACCGATCTCAGTGAACGCGTGCTCAAGCGCCACTTGCCGATTCATTGCCCCCGGTTCAAACAGGTAAAGGCACTCCCCCAGCACCTTGGCCAAATCGGCACGATTGATCTCATCTATCACCAACACATAAGGCAGATGTGGCTTGGCATGAGCCTGCTGGATGGCACGCAACAAATGTCCTGCCGCCGGTGCAAACCGAAAACCCTGGGCACTGTCGTCGGTCACAGGTCGCAAACCGCCCACAAAAGACTCATAGGTGGTGCCGGCGTGAAACTGAATCACCTCGCCCACACCGCCAAACACATCGCGCAGCACGGCCTCTGTGGCCAAACGTGTTTTGCCGGTACCGGGTGGACCCTCCAAAATCACGAACCGACGTGTCTGCAACAGGTCGGTCACCTGCTGGCTTTGCACCGGCGGCATCAGGTGCGCCAGCCATTGCGCTTTCACGGACTGGGCAGCAGCTTGCGCCAGCGCTTTGCGTTCAACACCGCGCACGTCCATGAACAAATCTATCAGCACCGTCAAGGCTGATTCACGTGCACTTTGATCAGCTGGCGTACCACTGCCGGCCGGGGCGTAGCAGGCGTAGATCACCTGGCCATACTTTTCAAGTGTGTTGCGCCAGGGTGTCAGGCGCTCCTTGACGGCCATAGGCAGCTTTTCATCGGTATTGACCGGCTCACGTTTGGCCCAGGCAAAACTGCCGGACGCCAAGGTGGATAGCCAGCGGGCAATGGCTCGGCACTGACGCGCGTGCCCTGGGCGGCCCAAGACCATGTCATCCGGCGCAATCGACTGGGTGCCTACCACCATGCAAATCAAAGACGGGCCAACTGCATCGGCAGGAAACACCACAAAACTGAGGCCACCATACGGACCCGAGGTGTCTTGCTCTGGCGCAATCAAAGCCACATAAGGCACGGCACCAGGTTTGGTGTCGGCGTTGATGCGCAGCTGAAACCGGTTTTCTTCGGGCTGCTTTTTGTTTTCAAAGTCTTTGATGCGGGCGTAACGCTCTTTGATGTCTTGGTAAAAAGCCTTGCGCAAGGCTGCCTCGTCCCACTGGGCCCGCGGCATGTTCACAGCGTTGAGAATGTTTTGCATCAAATCATGACTCCCAAAAAATGGCCAAGCTGGCAGCGCTCAGGCGTGGTTCAGTTTAAGCTGTTCGCCTGTGAGCCTATCGACCCAGCTCTTAAGCAAAAAATTCAATCTTTGAAGTATTCAGCCATCAGGTCGCCGCCGTGGTTGGCATGACGACCCAGTCATACCATTGGCCAACCAAAAAAATAGGGGCGCTTCACGATTGATTGACAAGGGCTAGCGCCCTTCTGACCTTTGACGACACTAGCCACCCTGGCCGCCACGCCCGAGCTGCAGAAATACCAGCCCTGAAGCGCGTCACCTGGCGCTACTGCCGTCAACAACACAACTTAATTACTACATATTTAATAGCTACTAACGATTATTTAATAAGCACTACAGGCTTTTTATATATAAAATATTTCCAATTCAAATCGCTCCCACCATGCCCCAGCCTGGGTAACTTTCACCCTCTGCCACACCAACTCGCCCCGGCAACACCACGCACACGCTGGCGGTGTCGGCGCTGCAGTTTGACAGCGCCACCCTGTTACCGGCACAAAAGCGGTTCAACCACGCAGTGGAACGGCAAATGATCACAGAGCTGAAATTGCCCATGTTCAGCACCCTCAGCCCCGCCGCGCTGCGCCGCCACCTGAAAGAAGCTGAGCAAATGTTGCGTGAAGACATGCCAGCATGTAAGACGACCTGCTGGCGGTGCAAAACGATGTCTATTTCAAGCGCTGGCTGCGTGAGCAAGAGCAGGCCAGGCAAGAGGCCTTTGACTGCCCGTTTTGAGTTTGAGCTTGCGGGGTCTGCCATGGCCCCAAGGCGCAGGCTGCAAACACCCAGGGTAATCAAATAATAGCTACGTTTAATGTAGCTATCTGCGCTCTATTTATAAGCGCTAGAGGCCTATTTACCTGTGAAAACCGTCAGCACGCCGGTGTAGCCATACAGGTGGTGGCGGGCAATTTCTCCGGCGGCAAAAAAGCCCACCAGAGGCACATCACCCAAGGCGCGGCGGATGATTTGCAGCTCGGCACTGTCACCGCCAAAATGCGCGCCGCCACGGCCATTGCAGCTGACGTAAATGGCGCCAGCAATGCCACGCGCGGCGTGGGGCGCCGCCTCAGCGTCAGAGGCGGCCAGAGCGGTAGCGGTTTCCAGCGCTTGCTCTTGCGGCTCAAGTTCTTCGCGAATTTCTGCGCACACGCGCATCAAATCAGCGCGCGCTGCTTGCACGTTGCGCTGGCAAAACGCCAGCGCCATGCCTTCTGTCACGCCATCGGCCAGCGCCACGCCAGCGCGGGCGGGGTCCAGGCCAATGATGTGGCGCACCATCACGTCGGGGCCAAAGTTGCCCGTGCGCAATACCGTGGGGGTGGCATCCACCAGGCTGGCGGGCTCGGTCAGCCCGGCCAACGTGTTGCGAATGGCGACCAGTGCCTCACGCGGCTCGTCCAATGTCACTTGCAGCTCGCGCAGCAGCACAGTCAGTGCTGGCTCACCGTCCAGCGCCAGCACCACATTGCGGTCGGCACGGGTGATCTGGTGCGCACCATGAATGGGCAAACAGCCTTGCGTCACGCGCGACACCAGCGCCACCTCGGAGCCAAATGCCACCCCGCTCAAGCCACCGTGAAACACCCCACTGGTGTTGCCCTGGCCTTTGACTGTGCCGTCTGCCGCCACCGCAAACTGCACGGCGGGGCCACGGCTGGCGGCCAGGCCACCAAATACATAACCGGCATCGGTGCGCTCGGCCAGCTCTTTGATCAAATCGGCCACGTCGGGCGTTTGGCCGTCGGCATGCACCAAGGCGGTGTGGGCTTCAAACGTCAAGCCCAGCGGTGCCACGCCTGAGAACACGCGGTATTGGTCGCTGGGCAGCTCTAGCAGCATCACGGCCAGCGCGGGCTCGTCAAAATACTCCACGTTGTTGGACGCAATGCCCACCCCCACGGTGCCCGCCCAGTCGGTGATCTCGGGCAGTTCGGCACTGAGGTGGTCCAAAATGGCCTTGGCATGGGCAGCGTAGTGGTCGGTGATGTAGAGCAGCGCCAGCGTGGGGCTGCTGGCATAGCCGTGCAATGCCATTTGGGCGCGCAACTGCGCCAGCGCCAGATTGGCGGCCATGCCCCACTGTGGGTGGGTGGCGTGTGCGTAGGGGAAAAGTTTCATGCCAAACCCAGCGTCCAGGCCTTAGCTGCGACTGCGTGGAGCGGTCTTAGCCGCTGTTTTTTTAACCGTTTTTTGAGCTGCTGCGGTTTTGGCAGCAGGCTTTTTGGCGGAGCTGCTGGCTGCGCCTTTGGACATGGCTTTGGCAGTTTCTTTGGCCGCTGCTTTGACCAGGTTTTTGCCCATGTCCAAACTGGTGGCCTTGGCTGCTTCTTGCATGGCGCCAGCGGCAATGTGCTGAAACTGCTGGGTCAGCGCCGTCCACAACTGCATCGGGTCAACCATGCCGGGGGCAGCGGCTGGTGTGGTGGCAGCAGCAATTTTTTGCACTGCAGCTTCGGTTTTTTCTGCGGCTTCGGCCACGCTGTGGGCGGTGGCAGCAGCTTGCTCGGTGACCTTGTGCACGCTGCTGGCCACGGTGTCGACGGCCTTGAGCTTGAAGGCATTGGCCAGATCGCCCACATTGAAGTTCATGCCTTTGAGGGTGGCCAGCGTCATTTTTTGCACTTCAAGCGCTTGTACCGTGGCACCCAGGGCTTTGGAGTTTTGATCGAGCCAGAAATGCACCGCTTTGAGTTCAGCAATGCGTTTTTCAAGCTCTTCTTCATTGAGCGTGGGCGCGATCCAGTTGGCCATGTTGGGCATTTGCGGCACGGCTTGCGTCGCGTTTTTGGCCAGGTTTTGCAAAAAGTCAAAGCCGGGCACAAATTTGGCAAAACCAGCGTGTTGTGAATCACTCATGACGTTCTCCTGTAAGTTTCTGTGGGTGGCTACAGCTTACTCTAATGCACGCTTTGAGCGGTAGGGCTTGGGTGTGTACGCTGACGCAAAGAGCAGAATGTATGGCCATTTACAAAAAACATGTCACACCAATGACATCAAAAATTCATCAAAAAGAAGCGCTTAGTGATGTACCTTAAACACATCTTCCATTTTTAGAGCGCAAGTCTGCTTATCAACAGCCAGCGCCATTCAAGACCATCATGATTGCCATCAAAAAAGCCCGCAAACTCATTCAAGCCGACCCATTGGACGCTGATGCCCAAATCATCTCAGTTCTGGTGTTGCAACTGCAAAGCGGCGGCAAAATTTCGGTACCGCAGTTGTACCAGCTCAAGCATGCCAACTTTTTGTTAGCGCTTGAAATCTTGGCCGAGTGGCGGCTAGACCGCTACTACGCCAAGAAATTGCGCTTGCTTGATATCAGCGACCAAGCTTATACCCTGGCCATGCAGGGGCAAGTGATCGACCCACCAGACATGCAGCCGACCCCAGAGAAAGCTTAAATCAACTCGTGAGTAAGGTCAGGCTGCTTTTTTGCGCCTTTGACCCTAAGCGTGTCAAAGGGTAGGTGGCAATTTGCGGGTGTCCGGCCATGCGTTGCAAGAGGTGATCAAGGGTATGAACAGCCTCGGTGATGAACGGCCCTTTGTTAAGCATGACGCACTCAGCGCGCACCCCCAAACCCGCATCGCTGATTTCTGCCTGGCTAGGCAACCCCGTCTTAGCCAGCTTTTCTAACACCTGGGTAGACCAGATCACCGGCATGTGGGCAGCCTCGGCACAGTTCAAGATCTCTTCTTGCACCTCGGCCATGCGCTCAAAGCCGCATTCCACCGCCAGGTCGCCACGTGCCAGCATGATGCCAACGTGTGGCGCAGCCATGGCGGCCAGCATCAACTCGGGCAAGCGCTCAAAACCTTGAAGCGTCTCAATTTTCAAGATCAGCCCCATGTCGTTGCGCTGCAGCCGTTGCAAATGCGTACACAGAGCCGCGATGTCTTGGGGGTTTTGAACAAACGACAACCCAACCATGTCGGCGAGTTCGGCCACGGTGTCGAGGTCAGTGATGTCTTTGTCAGTCAGCGCAGGTAAATTCAGCTGACTGTCGGGCAGGTTGATGCTTTTGTCGGCCGCCAATTTTTCGCCACCTATGCGGGCGTAGGTGATTTCGACCTCTGCCGCATCGGCGTACATGCTGCAAATCACCCCACCCAAACGGCCATCATCAAACCAGATGCGCTCCCCCACTTTGACCTTATCAAGCACTTGTGCCAAGGTGCAAGGTACCTGCGGCAAGGCGGTGTCGGGGTCTTGGTCAAAGTCTTCAAAGTCCGGTGGCTGCGCGGTGCGGGGGCGGGTCAACAGCAGGTGGTCGCCTACCGACAGGCGCAAGACGCCGGGGGTGTTTTCAATTTGACACACCAGGCTGGTGTACGTTTTTTTGCCTTTGGGGTGCTTCAGGTGCAACACGGTCTCGGGGGTGATGTAGGTGGTGCGCAAGCACTCGGCCACGGCACCGGTGCTGTCGCAGCGGGTGACCAGCAAGTGGCGTTTGGCACCCCGGGCATCGGTAAGCTCTATGCTGGCGCCCACCTTCAGCCGGCTTAACCACTCTTGCCACACACCCACACACACCGCCACACCGGGCATGGGTTGGCACGCTCCCATGGCCTGCATGCCCAACTGCGCCGGGCTGTAAATATGGCCAAACTCGTCTTTAGCTGGCTTGAGTTTGAGCACCGCCGCACCAGGCGCAATCGCACCCGTGCGGATTTTTGGGCCACCTAAATCCATCAATATCTTCACTTTGCGGCCGGCTTTTTTGGCGGTTTTGCGCACATGCGCTGCCATGGCGCGCCACTGCACAGGGGCATCGTGCGCGCAGTTGATGCGCGCAATGTCCATGCCAGCTTCAACCAGCTCACGCACCAGAGCCACGTCGTCTGCGGCTTCGGTGGGCAGGGTGACCATGATGCGGGTATC
>NZ_JAQURE010000080.1 GCF_028715765.1 Rhodoferax sp. | reverse complement strand
AAACGAATGGAACAATTTGCTCCGTGCTGTCACGGCTGTCAAAAAAAGGCGCAGGCAAAATGGACAAATCATTTGCCAATGGAAGTTGCCGCAGTTGCAAATCTACATAACTTTCATTGCTGATTTCAGCCCAAAGGCTAGAGTGAAAGGGGAACTCGCATTCCAGAATGTAGTGCCCAATCAGCTGAAATCTGAGCTTGTTGAAGTCTTTGAAATATTTGGGGTTGAGCGCCAAGTCCACGGGAATCGGAACACCCAATTTGTCTTTATCAACGGCAATGGTGTGCAGAACTTCATCATTCAAAAACACCTTTACGTGCGATAAATACGGTATCAGTGCAGGTGAGAGTGTGAGTGACAAGTGAAGTTGCGCACGCTCTACCAACTCATCCAACCGAACACTCAGATCTACGCTTGCGTCCCCTTGTACACCACGCAAAACCAATGGCTGCGCGGCTCCCAATGATTTCAAACTCACCCGCAACGTTCTGGAGGGGTAGGCTAACACCCCGACTGCTGGGTTTAAACCGACTTCAGCTCGCTCATCAATGACAATTGAGGTTGCCTCTTCTGCAATTTTTATTTTGGCTTTTTTAGATGTTACCGCTTGTGCCTGGCCAGACACCATCAAAATGGCAGTCATCAGCATGACTAGACGCGCAACAGAAAATCTTTGAATGACTGCCATAAACATGATTGTGATGAAGTGAATCACCCTAAAAGTAACTTTGTGAATGGAATATAACAGTGAAGATTAAGTTTGAGCACCCATCAAAGACTGACAGTTTTTCTAAGTGCGATTTAATTCACAAGCCCACTTGTTTTCGAGCTTCATGAAACCTTCTTCAACCAGCCCATTTAAGGGCAAACGTGGATTTAAACGCATTGTGAACGCAACCCACTACTCTATGAGTGGCTTGCAAATGGCATGGCAATCTGAATCAGCTTTTCGACAAATTTGCGTACTGGGGCTGTTAGGTGGGATCATGCTAGTGGTTCTTCACATCGAAAAATCCGCTTGGCCCATCATTGCGGCTTCACACTTCTTCTGTATTGCAGTTGAATTGCTCAACTCCGGCATAGAAGCAGCGGTAGACCATACATCGCTTGAGGAACATCCGCTTGCCAAGCGCGCCAAAGATCTCGGTAGTGCAGCTCAAAGTGTTTGCCTAGTGAACTTGGCGGTGGTGTGGACACTGTCCATTTTCAATGGCCTGTTTTAGAGTGAAAAGGTGGCCTGATAGATGTAATCACCTGGCTTGAGTTGCTCAAAAATCACTGCGGCTCGGTAGTCATCCAACCTCATGACTTGAGGCAACACAGTCCCGACCTTGGTCGAACGTAAGGTGGGTAGGACACCTTTTTGAGGATTCATCACGACCAGGGTGAACCCATTGACTGGCTGATTACCTTTGACGGTGATGTTGAAATCCAGACGCTTGCCTGAAACGGATGATGAAAGCGACACTCGCTCTCGTTCGCGCCACCACTGTTCGACTTGACCACCAGAGGCCAGCCAAACCATGTTTCTCTTTTTCTTGACGTGATCTAAAAAACTTGGCATGGCAGAACGCAACACGCTGCCTTCGCCAAAATTTTGACTGTGAACACTCAAGAACCCTAAAGAAGCGGTGTTTAAAACCAAATCAAAATCATCAATGAGTGCTTTGCTCGTCTGTTCGACACTTAATTTTTCCCAGTACAAATTGATGTCATCGCGCTGAGTACGAGCCAACACAATGAGCGAGTCAGCAGCCGAAACACCTTCCATTTTGACCAGTGATGGCACTCGCCCTTCCAGCCGACTAGGATCAGCTGCATGATGGCGAATCCCATGCTTTTGCAAAAGCAATTCGGTAGTGTTGTCATACCCTTCAGTGGGTGCACGAAAGCCTGTGATACCGCTGATATCACCCAAAACACCAGCCAAATCTGCCTTCATGTTGACAATCCGTTGCTCTTGTGCTGCTGCAGTTTGATCCTTGAAACTCACATGCACATCACCGTGGTAACCAATTTCAAAGTCTCTGGCCAAACTTCTCAGCAAGTCAGGAAATTGAGTCGCTACTGACGTCAACACATAAAACGTTGCACGGTAACCGATGGCTTTCATCATGTCGGCAAATGCAGCAGCGTTTTCAAACCCTTGCTCCGTGTCCATTTCGATCACCTGGGCAGCCAATTTACCATTGGGCCAAGCGGCGCGAACAACCGAAGGTTGCCGTTGCAACCATTTCAGCGTGTCATCAATCACTTGACGTGGCACAAAAGGCCGGGATTCCCAACTCGTCTCAGCAAAAGCAAAGACCACAGAACGACCTGTATCCGGCGTGGTTTCAGAATACACAATCGCGCCTTCGCTGCGGCGAGCATCGTCCAACACACGAGGCCAGTCCATGAATCTGGCGGCCACAGACTCACCCGTAAGTCGCAACAAAGATTCGGTTGTTTTACCCATCCAAATCCGAGTTCCGGCTGGCAGTTGGTATGACAGCGGAGATTCGCCGTTCAAAGTCAATTGCCGGGCTTCGGAATCTGCCGATATTTCGCCGTTAACCTTGGCACCCAGTGCTTCAAGTAGCTGCCAGCCAGCCCAATCGCCTGCGCCATTTCGGGTACCGGTCGCCCAGGTAGCTAATACGCCCCCCCCTTTGGCTTTAAAAGTCAAGATAGCCTCACGTTCTTGGTCGCTCAGAGCCAACGCCGAAGGAACAATAAGCACACCCTCACTTTGCGAGCCAATGTCGGCAAGACTGCCCAATTCAGAAGCATTCATGCCACGATCAACAAAATACTGTCGCCAAGGATTCAGCAACGTGTCGTAATTTCCGCCAATGGTTGCAAAGTAAGCCTTTGATGTAGGAGACACGTACAAGAAAACACGACTACTAGGCGATGCCACCCGCGCCACCACCTGTTGCAAACCCAACACAGGCAGCTTCCATCCATTGATTTGCATCATGACCACGTAAACAAGCGCAGGCAAGGCCACGCCCAAGATCACAAAAAAAGGCAAATAAAAACCTATCCGCCTAAAAATAGACCGGCTTGATCTGTGGTCAACAACCTGGGGGTGTATGTCATTGCGACTCATCGATCAGAACGCGTCTGTCTTCACCGCGCTCTCCGCTGTCAAGGGTGGGGTGTAGGGTCGCAAAAACACTGGCTCTTGCAACCCCATGGCCCCCATGGTTGCATCGCCGCGTGATTTGTTCGGCTTGCGCTTGTCACGCAATTTGAAAGCGGCATAAGCACCAACACCAACCACCATCGTGCCAATCGTTGTCACCAAAATGACAGTTGCCAATATTGAAATCAGATCCATGATTAAAGTTTACCTTCTCGCTCAAGTTTGCCCCAGGTCATGGCTGCGCCACGCCACTCCTCAATGGAAGCAAAAGCTTTTGATATGTCTGTGATGTTGATGTAAAAAACCCGAAAAAAAACAGCATAAAGAATCAACGAAGGGTCTTCTTCTTCAATCACCACACAGTAAGCCGCAGCCACTACGTCAAGCACTGTTAATTGCAGCCACCAATAAAAAAGCAGCACAGCCAACCCATGCTGAAAGCTGACATAAATGAAAAACAGATTCCCCAAAATGGTAGAGAAGGGCCACACAATGCCCTCAAACAGCATGTACCACAAAATATAAAAATTGATACCAGATTTTCTGGGATGAAACAAAGCATTGCTGTGCTTTTTGGTGGCTTGCAAAATACCTCGGGTCCATCGGTAGCGCTGCTTGAGCAAGTCAAGCAAATGACTGGGTGTTTCAACCCAAGCAATGGCCAAGGGTTCGTAGGCAATATGCCAACCCTTCATCAGCATTTTCAGTGTCAAATCGCAATCTTCTGCAAAGGTATCGTGGTCATAGCCGCCCACTTGCTGCAACACTGATTTGCGAAAAATGCCCAAGGGGCCCGGGATGATATTGACAGATCGAATGAAACTCTGGGCTTTGCGTGCCATGGCCAAGCCTTCTACATACTCAAGCGATTGAATATTTGTCCAGATGTTTTCTCGATTCATCACTTTGACATTGCCCGCCACAGCACCAATGGACGGATTTTCAAAATGTGGAATACACACCCTCAAGGTATTGCGTGACAACTTGGTGTCACCATCCATGTTCAATACAAACTCACCGCGAGCCAGCGTCATTCCCGTGTTGAGCGCTTCGGCTTTGCCTGCGTTACGTTTGGTCACCACACGAATGGGCACCACCAAACTTTCTCTGGCTATGGCCAAAGCCTTCTCATAAGTGTCATCGGTTGACCCATCATCGACCACAATCACTTCAAAATTGGGGTAATCCAGTTCCGTCAGTGCCCGCAAGGCAGGTTGAATCACCACCCCCTCATTGAAGGCGGGCACCACAATGGTGACCATGGGCAAGGAACTTTCTTCAGAAAACCGCGCGGTTTTGAATTCTCGTTTTTTGTACAGAGACTCAATGTGGTCAAAAAAAGAATACATGATCAAAACGCCATAACGAATGACCAAAAGCACCAGAAAAAACAGCAAGTAGCCAGCAATCGCAGTCAGTACGTAGCTCTCCAAGAGCGCACTGAACGAGCCCTCTTGTTCTCTGACGGTGTCATAACTGCGCACCAATGCCCAAAACAGCCCAACAAATACCAGGGCTGCCATCACATAGCGCAACAAGCGTTTCAGTGCCAAATTTTTTCCAGGTTAAGGCCAATAGACTGAGACCGGTAGGCAGAGTTGTCTCGCCAACTGGCCATTGACCACACATTCAGTCCCAAAGCAATGTCATTGGTGACCCAGCGCTTGGCACCCGCTGACACACTCCAACTGTTGCCGGCGTCACCCCACAAAGGCGCCCCCAGCTGACCAGACGCAAAGAAATTCCAATCTGCGTCACCCCACTCCCCCATCAGCCCGGCATAAGCACTGCCTGAGCCCTGCGCGGGAGACCAATACGTGGCCACATTTCGGTCAGCTTCGCGCGTCTCCACACCTACAAAGGGCTTGAAATGACTGCCAAAAGGACGCCATGACGAGTTGAAATTCACGGTACTCGCCCAAATGGCGTTGTTGTCAGAAATACCGTAATAGTTCAGTCGCCCGACAAGGGTACCCATTGAAAACGACTGCGTGACCTCTGCACTCAAAAAATTGGCTGCCAGCCCTTGTCTAGATGCCACAGGATGGGCGGCCATCTTGCCCCAATCAAGCCGACCAGCACCTAAAGTCAATTGATCATTCAGCAACTTGACATGAGCCGCACCAAACACCGCAGGATTCAATCTTGTGGGCATGCTTAACTCAAGACTAGGCTTGAGTGGTAACGCCAAATTTTGGTATTTGAAGGTGACATCAGTTTGCGGCTCAGCATCCGTAGGCGTCCAGTCATAAAAGCCACTGCTTTCAATTTCAAATATCTGTGCACCCGTTTTATCGCGCCACTTGTGATTGGCAGACCCAATTCGGCGTTTGAGTTGAGCCGAGTCGGAAGCTGCGCCAGCACTCAAAGTGGTTCGTGGGCTCAATTCGCGTTCAGCCAACATCAAGCCCTCTTTTGCGTCGGCATGATCGGGCTCTTGGGTCAAAACACGCTGGTACATGGGCCGCGCCAAATCATCCCGACCGCGCCACCGCTGAATATTGGCCAAACCAACGGCGGCGGCCTTGGCTTGGCTACCCGAGCTGATGCCTTGGTAAACCGCCGTAGCGTCATTGACCCGCCCAGACCAAGCCAAACTGTTGGCCACAACCAACTGCAATTGGGCATCCAGTGGGTTTTGAGCCATCAACGTCATGCCAAGCGTTCCGGCGGCTTGGTAGTTGCCAGCGTCACTGAGTTCCATGATTTTTTTTTGTTCAGCGGTGCGTTTAACCTCAACAGCTACCGCTTCTTTTGCAGGCACTGGTGGTTCAATGTATTTGAAGGGCGCCAGAAAACCACCACTTGAAATCAATGGTTCAAACCCCTTAGGCTCCACACTGGTCGCACCGGCCAAACCTGCCGGTTGAGCCCACACACTCCAGGAACTCAAGACACTTACTAACAAGCAAGCCACATGTTTTTTCATATTGGATGATGCACTGTGTGCTACTTTTTGATCACGGCACGCGTAGCGCGCGGAACGGCTGATTTACCAAAGGCAGCAACGCCAGATAAATCGTCATAGTCAAACATGGCACTGTCGGAATCCATGTCTTTGGTGAACTCTGTGGTGGGCATGGCTTTTTCAACTTGCACCTGATGCGGCTTCACAGCCACCGACACAGCGGCAAGTTGATGCTGCTTCTGCACTGCAACCCTGGGTTGAGCTGGCACAGCCACCTGTGGCTTCG
>NZ_JAQURE010000079.1 GCF_028715765.1 Rhodoferax sp. | reverse complement strand
GGGCAGTTTGCGTTGACTCATACCGGTCAAGACTTGTACCTTCGCTACACAGGTGACGACGACAAAAACAGCCAGTTTTACCTGAGCTCGATGACCGTGGCCGCTGTGCCTGAACCCGAAACCTATGCCATGCTGCTGGCTGGGCTGGGTATGTTGGGTGCTGTGGCACGCCGGCGCAAACAGCCACAAGCCTAAAGCCGCACCCACCTACTCGGTAAACCCGTTTCAAACCCGCCAAGACCGCAATGGTTTTGGCGGGTTTTTTCGTTGCAGCTCAGCATGCAAGCACGAGACTTCAGCACTTAAGGTGTGCACGACTTGGTCTAAATTTAAAATTGCACCAAAGCGGTGCAAATCAACAGCCATCTGACAATCCGCAAACCCTGCCCCACACAGGAGATTGGCTGTACTGCGCCCACTCTTCGCTGTCACTTGAATTTCAAGCTGGCACGAACTCTGCTTAATTGAACTGTCAACACCAAGTTGGAGAGCTGATGAAGCTTCTAAAAACTGCCCTGGATGACCGTTTTCTTATTCTCAAGGAGTTCGCATGAAACTTGTTACTGCCATCATCAAACCCTTCAAGCTCGATGAGGTGCGCGAAGCGCTCTCAAGCATTGGCGTGCAGGGGATCACCGTGACCGAAGTCAAAGGCTTTGGTCGTCAAAAAGGCCACACCGAGCTGTACCGCGGCGCGGAATACGTGGTTGATTTTTTGCCCAAGGTCAAAGTCGAAGCCGCCATTGACGACGCTTTGGTTGACCAAGTCATCGAAGCCATTGAGGGCGCAGCCCGCACCGGCAAGATTGGCGACGGCAAAATTTTTGTCTCGCCCATTGAGCAGGTCATTCGCATTCGCACCGGTGAGACCGGCAAAGAAGCCTTATGAACCCCACACTTCAGTCCCTACCAATGAGGTTAACCAAATGAAAAAACTACTCGCATCCCTGACCCTGGGCTTGGGTCTGCTCCTGGGCAGTTCGCTGGCCATGTCGCAAGCCGCACCCGCGGCCTCTGAAGCTGCGCCTGCCGCAGTCGCAGCTGAAGCAGCTTCTGCTCCGGCCGAAGCCAAGCCAGCTGAGGCCGCTATGGCACCCGCTGCTGCCGCTAGTGAAGCTGCACCAGCTGCTGCCGCCGCGCCAGCACCTGTGCCTAACAAGGGCGACACCGCCTGGATGATGGTTTCCACCTTGCTGGTGATCTTGATGACGGTACCCGGCTTGGCGCTGTTCTATGGCGGCTTGGTGCGCAGTAAAAACATGCTGTCGGTGCTGATGCAGGTCATGGTCACGTTCTCGCTGATCGTGGTGCTGTGGTTCATTTACGGCTACAGCCTGGCATTCACCGAGGGCAATGCGTTCTTCGGCGGCTTTGACCGGCTGTTCATGGCAGGCATTTGGGACAACGCCGCTGGCACGTTTGCCAATGGTGCCACTTTCAGCAAAGGTGTCTACATTCCTGAAATCGTGTTTGCAGCTTTCCAAGCCACCTTTGCCGGCATCACCGGCGCGCTGATTGTGGGTGCTTTTGCCGAACGCATGAAGTTCTCTGCCGTGCTGGCCTTCATGGCGCTGTGGTTCACCTTCAGCTACGCCCCGATTGCCCACATGGTTTGGTTCTGGATGGGCCCTGATGCATACGGTGCCAAAGACGTGGTCGATGCCATGAACGCCAAAGCTGGCTACATCTGGCAATCCGGCGCGCTGGACTTTGCTGGCGGCACGGTGGTTCACATCAACGCCGCTGTGGCGGGCTTGGTCGGTGCATTCATGGTCGGCAAGCGCATTGGCTACGGCAAAGAATCCATGGCGCCTCACAGCCTGACCCTGACCATGGTCGGTGCCTCACTGCTGTGGGTGGGCTGGTTTGGTTTCAACGCCGGCTCTGCCCTGGAAGCCAATGGTTTCGCCGCCCTGGCCTTTATCAACACCTTTGGCGCTACCGCCGCTGCAGTGTTGGCCTGGTGCGTGGGTGAAACGCTGATGCGCGGCAAGGCTTCCATGCTGGGTGCAGCTTCTGGTTGCGTGGCTGGTTTGGTGGCTATCACACCGGCAGCCGGTAACGTGGGCATCGGTGGTGCGCTGATCATCGGCTTCTTGTCTGGCTTTGCTGGTCTGTGGGGCGTGAATGGCCTGAAGAAAATCCTCGGTGCTGACGACTCGCTGGACGTGTTTGGCGTGCATGGTGTCTGCGGTATTTTGGGTGCCATCCTGACCGGTGTCTTCAACAGCCCAGCTCTGGGTGGTCCAGGCTACGTGGCTGACTGGGTGACAGCCAGCATGGTGACCTCTGCCGACTACTCGATTGCTGCGCAAGTCTGGGTGCAAACCAAGGCGGTGTTGACCACCGTGATCTGGTCTGGTGTAGTGTCTTTTGTGGCCTACAAAATTGTTGACCTGACGATTGGTTTGCGCGTCTCTGAAGAATCTGAGCGCGAAGGTTTGGATGTCACATCACACGGCGAAACCGCCTACGGCCGCTAAGCGGGTGTGAGTCTGCAGGCCAAATGACCTGCAGACTGTCAAACAGGGAAGACGTGTTAATCGTCATTGCCGCCGAAGTTGCAAAACTTCGGCGGTTTTTTTATTTCCAGCGCAGTGGTTCGATGTGCACGGTGTGCGTGCCGTCACCCAGCATCAGCGCCCCCTCTTGCACGGTGGCCTGCAGCACCATGCTGCGCTGCGCCATGGGCGCCAAAGCCTGGGCGTCCAGGGTCGGAATGCGCCACACCTGCAAGTTTTTCAGCCTGACCAGTTTGCTCTCAGTGCCACGCCACCACACCTCTGCCGCATGACCAAAGGCGTACAACACCACCGCATCGGCTTTGTTGCAGGCTTTGCTCAAGGGCTTGTCTTCGGGCTGGCCAACTTCCATCCACAGCCGGGTTTGGCCGGTGAAGTCACGCAGCCAGACATCAGGCTCATCGGGGTCGGACAAACCCGCACCAAAAGCCAGCGTGCCGTCACCATTGCAAATGTCTTGCAACTGGTGCGCTTGCAGTGCCAGCGCGCACAGCCGCACCATCATGCGCTCATCGGTTTCACTGGGGTGGCGCGCCAGCGTGAGCGCATGGTCAGCGTAGTAGCCGTGGTCAATGTCGGCAAGTTGCAGGCTGGCTTTGAAAATGGTGGATTTGGTGGCCATATTTACCTTTAAAACCCCTGGGGAACGCACCAAAAAGAAACCCCAGAACAAGTCTGGGGCCATCCATGGGCAGGATACTGATTAAACCCGGCGTGCCAGCTCGGCCGCCTTGCCCACATAACTGGCCGGGGTCATGGCCAGCAGACGGGTTTTCTCGGCCTCAGGCAAGGCCAACTCGGCAATGAAGCCTTGCATCAGCTCACGCGTCATGGCTTCACCACGTGTGAATTTTTTCAGCTGTTCGTAGGGTTGCGGCAGGCCAAAGCGGCGCATCACGGTTTGAATTGGCTCAGCCAACACTTCCCAGGAGCTGTCCAGGTCATCGGCAATGGCCACCTGATTGATCTCCAACTTGCCCAAACCCGTGGCCAGCGACTGGTAGGCCAGCACGGCATAACCCAGCGCCACACCCATGTTGCGCAGCACGGTGCTGTCGGTCAGGTCGCGCTGCCAGCGTGAAATGGGCAACTTGTCGCTCATGTGGCGCAGCAGGGCATTGGCCAAGCCCAAGTTGCCTTCAGCATTTTCAAAATCAATCGGATTGACCTTGTGCGGCATGGTGCTGGAGCCAACCTCGCCCTCTTTGAGCCGCTGCTTGAAGTAACCCAAGGACACATAGCCCCACACGTCGCGAGACCAGTCAATCAAGATGGTGTTGGCACGCGCCACCGCATCAAACAGCTCGGCCATGTAGTCATGCGGCTCAATCTGAATGCTGTAGGGCTGAAACGTCAGCCCTAAGCCCAAGGGCTCAGGGGTTTCAATGACCTTGTGGGCAAAAGCCTCCCAGTCAAACTCAGGCCAGGCGGACAAATGGGCGTTGAAGTTGCCCACGGCACCATTCATTTTGCCCATCAGCTTGACATTGGCAATGCGCTCACGAGCCGCCACCAGGCGCACCACCACGTTGGCAATTTCTTTGCCCACAGTGGTCGGGCTGGCGGTTTGGCCATGGGTGCGGCTGAGCATGGACACCGCAGCAAAGCTGTGCGCCATCTCGCGCAATGTTTTGATCACGTCATCAAGTTTGGGCAGCAGCGCCAAGTCGCGCCCGGCCTTGAGCTGCAAGGCATGGCTGGTGTTGTTGATGTCTTCGCTGGTGCAGCCAAAATGCACAAACTCTTGCGCAGCCACCAGCTCTGGGCGACCTTCAAACTTGGATTTGAGCCAATATTCGACCGCTTTCACGTCGTGGTTGGTGGTTTTTTCAATGGTTTTGATGGCCTTGCCATCGGCTTCAGTGAAGTGCTTGACCAAACCCAGCAGGTAAGTGCGCGCACCTGGCGTGAGTGGTTTGAACTCGGCAAAACCGCAGTCACTCAGGGCAATGAACCAAGCCACTTCAACCTGAACGCGGCGATGCATGTAGCCCTGCTCGCTCATGGCAGGGCGCAGTTTGGCAAGCTTGGCGGCGTAACGGCCGTCCAACGGAGAGAGGGCAGAAATGGCAGAAGTAGTCATGCAAGGCATTGTAGGGTGCAGCTTGAGGCCGTTTCGCAAGCGGCGCGTCAGCTCAAAGTCATCAGCGATGGGGCGCCTTGCCCAGACCTGAAAAGGGCTGGGTTGGGCTGTATAGAATGAAGCGTTCCTATTTACAACATCTCTTTCAAATCTGTCACATGGCCATGAAACTCATCGGATCCAACTCAAGCCCCTACGTTCGCAAAGTGCGTGTGGTCATGGCTGAAAAAAAGCTTGACTACGACTACGTGCTTGAAAACGTCTGGGCGGCAGACACCACCATCCGTCAGTCCAGCCCTTTGGGCAAAGTGCCCTGTCTGATGATGGAAGGCAGTGAGGCTATTTTTGACTCGCGCGTGATCGTGGAGTACCTCGACACCTTGTCGCCGGTCGGCAAGCTGATTCCTGGTGTGGGACGTGAGCGCGCTGAAGTCAAAACCTGGGAAGCGCTGGCCGACGGTGTGTTGGATGCGGCCATCTTGGCTCGGCTGGAAGCCACCTGGGGCGGTCGCACCGCTGAGCAGCGTAGCCAAGCCTGGATCGACCGCCAGTTGGGCAAGGTCAACGACGCGCTGCTCGCCATGAGCAAAGGCCTGGCCGACAAGCCGTTTTGTGTGGGCATTCACCTGTCGCTGGCCGATGTGGCCGTGGGGGTGGCCTTGGGTTACCTTGATTTTCGTTTTCCAGAGATCAACTGGCGTGAACCGCACCCCAATCTGCACAAGCTGCATGACAAACTGATGCAGCGCAGCAGTTTCACAGACACCCAACCCTGTTGACCGCTCCTCTCGGGCAGCAAGCGCTGCCGACACAGGGTTTACACGCCCTTACATTTTTTCAAGCCCAACATCGCTGGTGGCACGCTAAAGTTCAAGCACCATGCGAAGCCTCAAAAAAATCACCTACAAAACCGTCTACCAGTGCCGAGAATGCGGCGCCACCAGCTACCAGCCGGTGATTGACCGCGCCAACAACGGCGCCCTGTTGCCCACCGGGCAATACCGCTGCACTGGCTGCCGCAACATTTTTGCCACAGTGCGCTCGTGGTGGGCACCCCGCCCCAAGCCAGAGTTTCAAAACAGCCGTCAGCTCACATCCTGAGCTTTGACGCGTCAGTGCAGCGTGCGCCAGCCCGCCGGTGCAAATGGAAAAAGTGATGGCTGGTACAGCTTTATCGGGCTTGCAGGCGCGCCCTGAGCCAGCGCATCAAACCACCCAGCACGGGCAATTTTTCATAAAGCTCTTGCGCCGCATCCCAGTAGTCGCGGTGCACGGTGATCAGGCCGGTGTCTGACAGCACCAGGTGGCTGGCGCCCAAAATCACCTGCGCTTGCCCAGCCTGGTAGCCCTTGAAACCAAAGCGGAATTCCCAGGTTAAAAAACATTGCGAGCCCTGCAGCACGCACGCCACCACCACAAATCTCGGCTGCTGCAGGCTGACAAACATGTGGTCAAAAATGGCTGCAATGGCGGCCACGCCCACCACGTTGTTGAATGGGTCGGTAAAACGCGCTTGCGGGGCATAAAACTGACCCAGCTGCGCCAGGCTTTGCGGCGTCAGCGTCTCAAAAAAACGCACGATCTGCGCCACCTGTGCGGTGTGATCCAGCGGATCAGTGCGGTCAGTGGGGGCGGTGGTCATTGGGTGGCGCGTTCAACCCAGATAATCCATTAGAGATTTCGATGTTTCAAGCGAGTCCGAACTTGTGCAGACTTGGGTCAATTTCAGCTTGAGCCCAAAGGCCCTCAAACCACTTTCGTCGCCGTCGTGCCAAAGCC
>NZ_JAQURE010000078.1 GCF_028715765.1 Rhodoferax sp. | reverse complement strand
CTTCAGCCCAGGTTTTTTCAAAATCATCGGTGCCGGACTTGATGGACTGACCGACATCTTTGGCAGCGCTTTCCACCGAGTCCTTCATTTTTTTGAGTTCATCAAGCGCCATCGAGCGGTTGACCTCAGCCTTCATGTCAGTCACATAGCGCTGCGCCTTGCCAATCCAGGCACCCACTGTGCGAGCCACGGTGGGCAGTTTTTCAGGGCCGATCACGATCAACGCCACCGCGCCGATCAATGCCAGCTTGGAAATGCCCAGGTCAATCATGCTGGCCTCTCAGCACCACATCTGAGCGCATCAAGATTTTTGCTTGGCTTCAACGTCAATCGTGGTTTTGTCAGCTGCCGCACTGTTGGCAACTTTGGACGTAGCAGCGTCGTCATCGGCAGGGGCTATGCCACCCTCTTTCATGCCTTCTTTGAAACCTTTGACCGCACCGCCCAGGTCACTGCCCAAATTTTTGAGTTTTTTAGTGCCAAACACCATGATGACAATCAGCAAAACAATCAACCAGTGCCAAATAGAAAATGAACCCATGATGGTCTCCAGAAATAGTGAACAAATTTTAAGGGAGCAGGTCAGCCGCCCCCACATTTAACCCGCAATTAACCCCGTAGCCAGGGACGTGGGCCGCCCATCACATGCACATGCAGGTGGTGAATGTCTTGCGCGCCATCGGCACCGGTGTTCACCACCAGCCGAAAACCGCCTTCGGGGTAAGGACGGCAACCGGCTTGCAACGCCAATTGGGGTACCAGCGCCATCATGCGCCCCATCATGGGCGCGTGCTCAGCCGTGAGCAGCGCCATCGATGCGATGTGCAGTTTGGGGATGATCAAAAAATGCACCGGCGCAGACGGGTGGATGTCATGAAACGCATAAAACTCGTCATTTTGGTACACCACCTTGGACGGAATGCGCCCCGCCACAATGTTGCAAAACAAACAATTCGGGTCAGCGTGCAAGCTCATGCAGCAATCTCCATGGGTAAGCCTTTATTCAACCGCACCATGCCAGTGATGATGCGGTACAAAAACCAAACTGAAATGCCCAACCAGGCCAACCAGCCCGGCAACAGCAACAGCAACCACAGCGGCGCGGTCACCAAGTACAGCAAACCGGCAATCAACACCGTGCGAATGCGCCACTGAAAATGCGAGGCGTGCCAGGTGCCCACCGCGTCACCGCGCTTGACCAAGTCAATCACCAGCGCCACCAGCAGCAATACTGGGCCGGCCTGCGCGCCCGGCACCAACGCGGCCACGGCCACAATCAAATGCAACACGTAGCTCACCGTGCCCCAAGCGTTCAAACCGTTGAGCGTTTGCACATCCAGCGCACCGACCGCTTGGGTGGGGTTGTCATGAGGGTTCATGTGGTTCCTTGGGTTTGGTTGGCGGCGGTTTCGGCCTCGCGCGCTTTGACTTTGCGCATGGCTTTTTCTTGCAAGCCGCTCAGACCGACACGGCGCTGTAACTCGGCAATCACATCGGCTGGACGCAAACCGTAGTGTGCCAGGGCGATCATGCTGTGAAACCACAGGTCAGCCACTTCATAGACCACATGGGTTTTGTCGCCACCGTGGTCTGCATCTTTGGCGGCCATCACCACCTCGGTGGCCTCTTCGCCAATTTTTTTCAAAAACGCATCAGGGCCTTTGTGCAACAAGCGCGCCACGTAGCTGGACTCGGGGTCGCCGCCGTGCGCAGGCAGACGTGATTCGATCACCGCAGCCAAAGCGGCCAGGGCATCAACGGAATGGGGTTCAGTGCTCATCAGCTTTTGTAAATGGTTTGAGGGTCTTTCAACACCGGGTCAACGGTGCGCCAGACGCCATTGTCAACCACCCGGTAAAAACAGCTGTGGCGCCCGGTGTGGCAAGCCAGACCCGGCGTGTGGCCAGTTTGCGTGACCTTGAGCAAAATCACATCGGCATCGCAATCGACCCGAATCTCATGCACGATCTGCACATGGCCAGACTCTTCGCCCTTGAACCACAGCTTGTTGCGCGAACGGCTGAAATACACCGCCCGCCCCAGCTCGGCAGTTTTTTGCAATGCCTCGCGGTTCATCCAAGCCATCATCAGCACATCGTTGCTACCCTGCTCTTGGGCAATGGCCGGGATCAAGCCTTGGGCGTCCCATTTAAGGGTGTCTAACCAGTTCATAGATTTTGTGGAAAACGAGGCTTACTATAAATTAAATAGCTACTTATGCAATGTACATAAGCGCTAGAGGCATAAAGCACATGAAATTAAAGCCGCACAGGAATGCCGCGCTCGGCCATACGCGCTTTGGCTTGCGCCACCGTGAACTCGCCATAGTGGAAGATGCTGGCCGCCAGCACTGCGTCGGCTCGACCCAGTTGAATGCCGTCTGCCAGGTGATCCAAGTTGCCCACCCCACCTGAGGCAATCACAGGCACGCTGATCGCCTCGCTCACAGCTCGGGTCAAGTCCAGGTCAAAGCCGGCTTTGGTGCCGTCCCGATCCATGCTGGTGAGCAAAATCTCGCCGGCACCAAAATCGGCCATCTGGCGCGCCCAGGCAACCGCATCCAGCCCGGTGTTTTTGCGCCCACCGTGGCTGTACACGTCCCACCCTGCGCCCAGCGGCTGACCGTGGGCATCAAGTCGCTCAAGGTCAACCCCTTGACGGCGCTTGGCATCAATGGCCACCACAATGCACTGGGCGCCGTATTTGCCCGAAGCCTCGCGAATGACGTGCGGGTTGGCAATGGCGGCGGAGTTGAAACTGGTTTTGTCCGCACCGGCATTGAGCAGGCGGCGCACATCATCAACCGTGCGAACGCCCCCGCCCACGGTGAGCGGAATAAACACCTGGCTGGCCACGGCTTCAATGATGTGCAAAATCAAATCACGGCCATCGCTGGTGGCGGTGATGTCTAAAAACGTGAGTTCGTCCGCGCCTTGCTCGTTGTAACGTGCGGCAATCTCCACCGGGTCTCCGGCGTCGCGCAGCTCGACAAAATTAACGCCCTTGACGACGCGACCACCGGTCACGTCCAGGCAAGGGATGATGCGTTTGGCTAGCATGGTTGAATTTTCATAAAGGTTTTTGCCACAGCATCTGCCCTACCCGCTCAATGTGTTCAAGCAAATCAGGGTTGTCGATGTGGCTGAGCAAAGACAGGTCAATGTCCCAAGGTAAAAGCAGTTCATCTAAATCGCCGCACAGTTTCAAATAGGCATCAAACGTCATCTCTGGTGCGTCCAACGCGATGTCAATGTCAGAGCCTTCGCGGTAATTGCCTTTGGCTCTGGAACCGTAAACCTTGGCCAGACGAATTTGTGGATAGATAGACAAAAGCCCACGCAAAAGCCCAAGTGCCCGAGAGGACAACCCAAATGTCTCACCCTGAACAACCCGCCCTGACTGATGCGATTCAAGCGCCACTGGCATGTTGAATGTCCCGCATTTTTTGCCCAAATGCCATCAACAAAGGCAGATAACGCTCTGATGTCCTGCTTGAGATCAAGTTGGCCGTCTCTTGGTTGTAGGTGTGTGAGCTCAAATTGCGACTCAAAATCATGTCCATCCAGGTCTCACCCTCATGAATCAGCCCGGCTTTGAACGCTGCCCGTGTGGAGTCTCGCGAGGCCATGAGTTGGGTTTGCCCCAAGCTGTGCAAGTAGTCTTTCATGACGTTCCAAGCCAGCTCATGCGTGAATTCAAAGGCTTGAATCAGCCCTTGCTGCTCCAAATCGGTTAGCGGGCGAGTGTTGCTCAATTCAACGGCACTTTGCAGCTGCGACAGCGCACGCGCATAGTTTTGCAAGCGCTGCTGCCAACGAATGTCGTCTGCGGAGGAGTCAAGTGAATCCATCACCACGTTTTCTAATTTATGGTAAATCAAACGCCTCGGTGCGCAACGTATGCAGGCTCGCGCCAAATCCAGCAATTGATGCAGTCATCTTGATGGCATCTCTCCGATTTTTCCATGGTGGTCATTCAAGAAGAAGGTCAGCCGTTCAACTCATCCGCACGCTCCTGGGCGGCTTCAAAATCCAGGTCGCCGCTGTAAATGGCGCGGCCGCAGATCACACCTTCAATGCCCGCGTCTTCAACTGCGCACAGGGCTTCGATGTCGGCCATGCTGCTCAAGCCGCCTGAAGCAATCACGGGAATCGTCAGAGCTTGTGCCAGGCGCACGGTGGCCTCGATGTTGATGCCGGTCAGCATGCCGTCGCGGCCAATGTCGGTGTAAATGATGGACTCCACACCAAAATCTTCAAATTTTTTACCCAGGTCGACCACATCGTGGCGCGTGAGCTTGCTCCAGCCGTCGGTGGCCACTTTGCCGTCTTTGGCATCCAGACCGACGATGATGTGGCCACCAAACGCAGTGCAGGCGTCTTGCAAAAAGCCAGGGTTGCGCACCGCCGCCGTGCCAATGATGACGTAACGCAGCCCGGCATCCAGGTAGCGCTCGATGGTGTCAAGGTCGCGAATACCGCCGCCCAACTGCACATCCACTTCACTGCCAATGTTTTTCAGGATTTTGCGAATGGCCGCTTCGTTTTTGGGTTGCCCGGCAAATGCCCCATTCAAATCGACCAGGTGCACACGCCGTGCGCCCTTGTCCACCCAGCTGCGCGCCATCACCGCGGGCTCTTCGCTGAAAGTGGTGGAAAGTGTCATGTCGCCTTGTTGCAGGCGCACGCAATGGCCGTCTTTGAGATCGATTGCAGGAATTAAAAGCATGATGCTTGGGGTGGGAGGGTGGAAGAAAACGTCAATGGAACAAAACGACCGCTGCGTGGTTCAGGCGCAGCGGGCAAGACAGAGAAACGGGGGCACGGCGGCGCGGCACATCAGGGGGGCGAACTGAATCAGGGGTTCCAGTGGAGGAAGTTGCGGTAAAGGCTCAAGCCGTGCTCAGAACTTTTTTCGGGATGAAATTGGGTGGCAAAAATGTTATCACGGGCAATGGCGCTGGAAAAGCGCTGGCCGTAATCGGTTTCCCCTACGCTGTGGCGTGCATCCGACGGTTTGGCGTAAAAGCTGTGCACAAAATAGAAGTAGCTGCCGTCTGGCACATCGCCCCACACCGGGTGCGGTGCGCCGCCATGGTTGGCGCGCCAGACCTGGTTCCAGCCCATTTGCGGCACTTTGAAGCGGCTACCGTCTTCTTGCAAGCGCCCGGCCAGCTCAAATTTAAGCACCTCGCCATGGATCAAGCCCAAACCAGGCGTGTTGCCCTCGGCGCTGTGATCGAGCAGCATCTGCATGCCCACGCACACGCCAAACAGCGGTTTGTTGGCCGCAGCCTCCAGCACCGAGGCTTGCAAGCCAGACTCGCGCAGCTCGCGCATGCAGTCAGGCATGGCGCCCTGGCCGGGCAGCACAATGCGCTGGGCACGGCGAACCACATCCGGGTCTTGCGTGATGAGCACCGTAAACCCCGTGCCCACCGCTGCGGCTTGCACCGCTTGCGACACCGAACGCAGGTTGCCCATGCCGTAATCGACCACCGCAACGGTCTTGTCCGTGCCACTGTTGGTATTTAAATTCATAGCTGCTTACGCAATATCCACGGGCGCTAGAGGCCAATTTTTCATATAAAACTACAGCGAGCCCTTGGTCGAAGGGATTTGCCCCAGGGCACGCGGGTCAAGCTCAAGGGCGGCACGCAGGGCGCGGGCGAAGGCCTTGAACACGGTCTCGGCCTGGTGGTGCGCGTTGCTGCCCTTGAGGTTGTCAATGTGCAGGGTGACTTGGGCATGGTTGACAAAGCCCTGAAAAAATTCGTGCATCAACTGGGTGTCAAAGGTACCGATCATGCCGCTGGTAAAAGACACGTCCATCACCAGCCCGGGGCGGCCAGAAAAATCAATCACCACCCGGCTCAAGGCTTCGTCCAGCGGCACGTAGACGTGGCCGTAGCGGCGCAGGCCTTTTTTGTCACCCACCGCCTTGTGCACCGCCTGCCCCAGGGTGATGCCGACGTCTTCTACCGTGTGGTGGCCGTCAATGTGCAGGTCGCCTTCGGCATCAATGTCCAAGTCAATCAGGCCGTGACGGGCAATTTGATCCAGCATGTGGTCAAAAAAACCAATGCCGGTGTGCAGGCGCGACTGCCCTGTGCCGTCCAGGTTGATGCGCACGGTGATGTTGGTCTCGGCCGTGTTGCGAATCACCTCTGCCTTTCGTTGGGCACGAGACGTGTGGTTTTCAGGCAATTCGGTCAACGCAAAATTTGTCATAAAGAAGCTTCCAAAGCAGCCAACATCAGGCGGTTTTCGGTGGCGGTACCCACGGTCAGGCGCAAACACTGCGCCAACAGTGGGTGCATTTTAGAAACGTTCTTTACCAGCACGCCGCGCGCAGCCATGCCGTCAAACGTCTTTTCTGCATCAGGCACACGCACCAGCAGCATGTTGGCTTGGCTGGGGAACGCGTGAACTTGGGGCAACTTGGCCAACGCTTCAAAAAGCAGAGCACGTTGCGCACATATATCAAGGGCTTGCGCCTCAAATACGGCTTGATGCTCAAGCGCAAACAGGGCCGCTTCGCAGTTCAGCACACTCACGTTGTAGGGCGGGCGCACCTTGTCGATTTCAGCCACCAAGGCTTGCGGCCCGATCAGATAACCCAGTCGCACGCCAGCCAGACCAAACTTGCTAAGCGTGCGCAGCAGCAACACATGGCTATGCCGCGTCAGTCGGTTGAGGTAACTGTGCGAGGCGAAGGGTTGGTAGGCCTCGTCCATCACCACCAAACCGCCCTGCTCGCCTGCGGCAACAATGATTTTCTCAATGCCGTCGTCGTTCCACAAATTAGCGGTCGGATTATTGGGGTAGGCCAGGTAAGTGATGGCGGGTTTGTGCTCGTCAATGGCTGCCAGCATGGCCGATTCAT
Source organism: Rhodoferax sp. (assembly GCF_028715765.1). Taxonomy (GTDB): domain Bacteria; phylum Pseudomonadota; class Gammaproteobacteria; order Burkholderiales; family Burkholderiaceae_C; genus Rhodoferax. Next base: position 29 of record NZ_JAQURE010000078.1, on the reverse strand, counting down.
CCAGCTCAAAGTCGGCGGTGAGCGGCACA
>NZ_JAQURE010000077.1 GCF_028715765.1 Rhodoferax sp. | reverse complement strand
AACGCCCACGCTTATCGGCTGTATGTTTTTAATGATCTAAACAAGCAATTTGCTACTTGTTTGCTTTACTTTGCTGTGATCAGCGAAGCCTTGTATTCTAGCACGCTTTTTTGCGTTTTGTTTAAAAAACATCCAAAATTTTCTTGGATGTTTTTTAAAAATTAAACCTGAGACTGCACGTTTAACTTGTTGTAATTATATGCTCAGAAACGATCTTTCTTTGCACACCTCCAACCAAAATGCGATTTTTGTTCTCTCAATGGCCTTGGGTCACTCTGAAGCATGCCTTGCTTAGCAGTGTACTTTTGATAATCCTGTGGCTAAATCCTTTCAGTCCTGGGCCATCCGCGTCAGTCATGCCTCTGTTATTTTCATGGCTGTGTTTGTCACTGGTTTGCTTGGGTTGGCTCGGCCGTTCTCACACCACTTCCCCAAGACTTGTTCTCTTTGCCTTCATTGCATCATGGTTGATCTCTGGCATGTGCAATGCCTCCATCGGTTTGGCTCAATATTTCAACGCTACAGATTGGGCAGGGCGCTGGATAAATCACCCCCACCCCGGTGAAGCCTTTGGCAATTTGCGCCAAAGAAATCAATTTGCAACATTGCTCAACATTGGCATCACCTCTGTCGTTTGGCTTCACTGGCGCGTCACCCACCTTAAGCAAATCGACTTGGCTGTCAACTGGTTCCTGCGCAATTTGCTGACGATCCTCTGCATTGCACTTTTAGCCATTGCAAACAGTGCATCTTCTTCACGCACAGGATTTTTTCAACTCGTCACATTGCTTGGACTGGCTATTGGCTGGCAAAGTCAGATGATGTCATCTGAAAAAAAACAATTGAAAGCGAAGTCGTTGTCGCCTGTCGACATGTTGTTGATTGCACTTATTTTGTACATCATCAGTTCTTTCGCCTTGCCTTGGTTGGCGGGGCTGGACCCATTTTCAAATGGGACTTTTTCACGCCTTCGCGCTGGTGACTCACTGTGCGCAAGCAGAACCACGCTGTGGATCAATGTTCTGCACCTGATTTCCTTAAATCCTTGGACAGGTTGGGGCTGGGGCGAACTTGACTATGCGCACTTCATAACGCTCTACCCAACAACTCGCTTTTGCGACATCTTGGACAACGCCCATAACCTGCCACTGCAAATTGCTGTTGAATTAGGGATACCAGCCGCAGTGTTAGTCTGCAGCGCCGCCCTTTGGGCGGTATGGCGGTGCAAACCTTGGCACGAAACAAGGCCATCGCACCAACTTGCATGGTCCGTTCTTGCCGTCATAGGTTTGCACAGCCTGCTCGAATACCCTCTGTGGTACGGGCCATTTCAGATCACCGCGTTAGCCTGTATCAGCATCATTTATTCAGATTTTCTCCAAGCCAAATTCAAATCTTGCCAACCGAGGACGATCCAACAGCTCCGCTATTTCGCAATGGCTCTTTGCGGTTTAACCTTCACGTGGTGTGGCATCGCTGCGTGGAACTACCACCTGGCGAGCCAAATCTACCTACCGCAATCAGAGCGGTTGTCTGCCTACAGAGACAACACGTTGGACAAACTCAGCGAACTGCCAATGTTTCAGGATCAAGTTCAATTTGCAAAACTCACAACGACAGAATTAACTGTCGCTAACGCGCATGAAGTCCACCAATTAGCCCAGGCCATGCTGCATTTTTCACCTGAAGCGCGGGTGGTTGAAATACTGATTGAGAGTTGCAAACTACTGGGCAAAACTGACGAAGTGCACTTTTACGCCGCTCGTTACCAAGCCGCTTTTCCTGTGGACTATGCCAACTGGCTCAATAGAAACACCAACGCATTGACGCCCAACTGACCGCTCCGAGCAAACCAATGCCATCAAATGGCTTCAGCTTATGCTGTTGCGAAGAAACTGCCAGATTTACCACCATGTTTTTCGAGTAACTTGCAATCTGTCATGACCATGCCGCGGTCAACCGCTTTGCACATGTCATAGATAGTCAAGAGTGCTACTTGAACTGCCATCAGTGCCTCCATCTCAACGCCGGTCGGACCAACTGTCTCGACGGTCGCCGTACAAAACACGCTGGCAGGTTGAGTTTCTCCCACATGACAGAGCTTAAAGTCAAGCGCAACCCGAGTCAGTGCCAACGGATGACACAAGGGAATCAAATCACTGGTTTTCTTGGCTGCCATGATGCCAGCCACCCGAGCAATACCCAAAACATCACCTTTTTTGGCGGTGCCAGACTCAATCAGCGCCAGTGTCGCAGCCTGCATCTCAATGTGCCCAGCAGCAATACCAATCCGATGCGTCGCCGCTTTGGTGGCCACATCGACCATGTGCGCCTGCCCCTGGGCATCAAAATGTGTCAGTGTGCTCATAACTTGCGCCTCTTTAATTTAGTGGAGTGTCGCAAAAGTCAGAAAGAACCTTTGCAAAGAAATGGCATCATAAGTGCAGCACAAACCAAAGTGCCGGCTGAATTGAATGCTCCGCCACTTACCTTCACCACTGGCTATTTTGATGTGCTTTGCGGTGTCACCAGATCAGTTTTTACCCAGAATTTCATATGAAAAAAAAGCCTCTAGCCCTTATTATAAAAGCGCAAGCAGCTATTATATTTGTATCAATTTGTACGGCACTACCCGCCATATCAGCGGATATATCCACCATTTCCTCACCCCTGCCCCAATTGGGTGACACCAGTGAGATGACCAGTGCTGCCGAGCGCCGATTGGGCGACCGCATTGCCCGTGAACTCTACCGCGACCCTGATTTTGTTGACGACCCCATTTTGTCGAACTACATCCAAAGCATTTGGCAGCCGTTGTTGACAGCCGCACGCCAACGAGGCGAACTCACGCCAGAGCTTGAAGAGCGCTTTGCCTGGCGTATTGTGCTCGGGCGCGACCGCAGCGTGAACGCATTTGCCCTCCCGGGGGGCTATCTGGGCGTGCATCTGGGATTGATGGCCGTGGTCAGCAGCCGAGACGAACTGGCCTCGGTGCTGGGGCATGAGCTCAGCCACGTCACCCAGCGCCACATTGCCCGCCTCATGTCCAAAAACAGCCAGCAAACCCCATGGATGATTGGCGCCATGATTTTGGGCGCCCTGGCGGCCAGCAAGAATGCCAACACCGGCAACGCACTCATTGTGGGCGGGCAGGCGCTGTCGGCGCAAGCCCAACTCAATTTCTCCCGCGACATGGAGCGCGAAGCAGATCGCATAGGCTTTGGTGTCATGACCCAAGCCGGCTTTGAAGCACAAGGCTTTGTCAGCATGTTTGACAAACTGCAACAAGCATCCCGCCTGAACGACAGTGGTGCCTACCCCTACTTGCGCAGCCACCCGTTGACCACCGAGCGCATTGCCGACATGCAATCGCGCGTGTCGCTAGGCAGCACGCACACCCTCAACACCACGCCCACACTGGCGCATGCCATGCTGACGGCGCGTGCGCGCGTGCTCTCCAACCCAGGACTTGACGCCATGCAAAACTGGCAAACCCGGGCGCAAGATGCTGCTTTTTCTCAAAAACCGCAGGCCGAACAAGCCGGCATCCTTTACGGTGCGGCCATGTCTGCCAGCCGAATGCGAGAGCCCGCCAAAGCGCGCACGCAATTTGCACGGCTACAAAAAATCACAGCATCAGATGCGTCTGCGCAGCAACAAACCCGTTGGTTGGGCGTTGAAATTGGGCTGCTGGCACGCGACTTGTCACGCCCACAGGTCTTGGCGCTGGGGGAAACCATCGGCCTTGAAGCCTCACAACCCCAACCCACGCTGCGCCCAGACCTTCTCCTGCAAGCCCAAGTCGCCATGCAATCCGGTCAGGCACAAGCGCTCGACTCGGTGGCGCAGCGCTTGCAAACCTGGCTGGTTGATGCCCCCTTGGACGCACTTGCATGGCAATGGCTTGGCAGCGTTTATGCGGCACAAAACCAGCCCTTGCGCGCCCTGCGCGCCGAGGCCGAAGCCCGCATCGCTCAGCTGGATTACGCCGGTGCCATTGACCGGCTCAAAGCGGCACAAGAGCGCTTTCAAAATGTCACCAGCACCAGCGCCAATCACATTGAAGCCTCCATCATTGACACCCGCAAGCGCCAGATAGAAGCCTTGGTTAAAGCGCAAAGCGCAGAAAAGTAAACCAAGAAAACCTTCAGAATTTGGGAAGACATCAAGGACAGAAAGGCCTAAAGTGCTTTCTCATCTATTTGAGGCAGCCTGCTTGGCTTGGCGTTTGTGCCAAGCCCCCGCGCCCAGCACCCCCAGTACCACCAGCAATTCCAGCGTCCAACGAGACGCTTGCTGGGCATCGGTCAATGTCACTTTGACGTTGCCAAAAACACCACTCAGCAGGGGCTCGTTGACCAGCATTTTGGCGGCGGTAAAGGCCAGCACGGCCGCCCCAGCCTGAATGATGATGGGAAAACGCTCCACCAGTTTCAGCACCACCGAACTGCCAAACACCACAATCGGCACGCTGATCAGCAAGCCGATGATGACCAGGTCAAACGCGCCATGCGCGACGCCCGCCACCCCCAGCACGTTATCCACACCCATCAGGGCGTCGGCCACAATGATGGTTTTCATGGCACCCCAAAAGGTGTTGGCACCTGGGTCACTGTGTGCATCACCCGCATCATCTGCCAACAATTTGTAGGCAATCCACACCAAGCCAAGCCCCCCAACCAGCATCAAGCCCGGGATTTTCAGCAGCCACACCACGCCAATCGTCATGATGGAGCGCACCACAATCGCGCCCACCGTGCCCCAGACAATGGCTTTGGTTTTAAGGTGCGCGGGCAAATTGCGCGCTGCCAGCGCTATCACAATGGCGTTGTCGCCGGCCAGCACCAAGTCAATCAACACAATGGCCAGCAATGCAGACCACCACGGCGCAGAAAATAGTTCCATAGTCAACCCTGTATCAACAAAACCGTCATTGTCCAAAACAGGGGGCTTACCTTGCGTCCCATGAGGAAAATGGCTTGCACCGCTATCATCCGCAGCCCATGACAGCCATACACATCACCGACATCGAAGCCGCCATCAATTACTGGCGTGGTCAAACGCCCAGCTTGGAAGGCGCAGCGTTGCCAGACACCACGCGCGCCCTGGCCGAGGTGTATGCCGTGATGGCGTTGGCACGTGCCCATGAAATTGACGAGTCCGCCATGCCAGGCGCCGCGCTGACGGCCTGGCTGGCATGGTTTGACAGTACACCCGACACCCCATGCATAGCCATTTGTTCCACCAGCCAGGGCGACGACATCTGCAAAGGCTGCGGCCGTACCTTTGCCGAAGTACAGCACTGGACGGCCATGCGCCCGGTTGAAAAACGCCAAGTGTGGCGGCGTATCACGCAAGAGGCCAGCGCTTGGCGCTTTAACAAATACGCTGAGCGGGCGGCTGAGAAAAAAACCTAGATGACCTAGGCCTGGTGCGCCATCAACAAGCTCAACACCATACTGTCAACAGGTTTGAATTAGAGAGAAATACCGCCAGACACCTCAATCACCTCACCATTGATGTAGCTGGCCTCATCACTGGCCAAAAAGGCATACACATTGGCAATTTCTTCAGGCTTGCCAATGCGGCGCAAATGCACCTTGGCGCTGAGGTCTTGCAACACCTTTTCAGGCATGGCGGCCACCATGGGGGTGGCAATGAAACCAGGTGCCACGGCATTCACACGCACCCCTTTGGGGCCAAGCTCACGGCTCCAGGTTTTGGTAAAGCCAATGATGCCAAACTTGGTGGCTGCGTAGTTGGTTTGCCCAAAATTGCCATACAAACCCACCACCGAGCTGGCGCTCAAAATCACACCACTACCTTGCGCCACCATGCCATCAGCCACCGCTTGGGTGCAATGAAACACACCACGTAAATTCACATCAATCACCTTGTCAAACTGCTCGATGGTCATTTTTTGCAAGCGTGCGTCTTGGGTAATACCCGCGTTGTTCACCAGCACATCAATGCGACCGTAAGTGGCCTTGATCTGCGCCACCACCGCATCGACCATCGGGCGCTGGGTCACGTCCATGACAAAACCTTGCGCGGTCGCCCCCAGCGCCTGGCATTGCGCCACGACCTCATCCACGCCGGTCTGTTTGACATCGCAAACCATGACAATGGCACCCTCTTTGGCGAATTTAAGCGCGGTGGCCAGGCCAATGCCTTGCGCTGCGCCGGTGATCAAAGCAACTTTATTGTTCAAACGAGCGGTCATGAGAGTTCCTCAGAGTGGTAAAAAAATCAACATGCAAAATGGTAGCCCTTCCTGATTGCTGCAACTTGACACATCACAAGCTTCAAAAAAATGATTTCTTTGCTCCTTACCCACCGCCACCGTGCTGGCCAAATGCTGGTGTTGCTCCAATTTGGCCTGCTGCTGTGGTTGGCTTGGGCGGCAGCGCCAGCCTTGATGCAAGGCAATGCGACTTTGGTTTGTGTGCTGCTGGGTAGCTTGTCCGCTCTGTTGGGGGGCTGGACCTTGGCCTACAACCGGCTGGGCAACTTCAACATTCACCCCGCACCCAAAGCGCATGGCCAGCTGGTCACTGGCGGCCCCTACCGCTTGATTCGCCACCCCATGTACAGCACGGTACTGTTGGCCGCAGCGGCCATGGCGGTGTTGACCAGCCCCATGGCAGGTGGGCTGGCCTGGTGTTCCCTGGTTGGCGTGCTGGCGGTCAAAGCCACGCTTGAAGAGCACTGGCTGTGCGAACACCATGCCGGCTACGCCGCCTACAGCCAACACACCCGGCGTTTTGTACCCTGGCTGTTTTAGGGCTGGCTCAAGCACCGCCGTCTTGCGCTGCCTCTACCTGCACCACGCAGTCGTAAAACGTGGGTCCATGGCCTAAATCGGTCAGCCGCTGGCTGGTGAGCTGGTTCACATTGGTGCCATCCAACCCCAGCTTGAGCCACCAAATGCCCAAACCATGCACCACCCCAGGCCGGGC
>NZ_JAQURE010000076.1 GCF_028715765.1 Rhodoferax sp. | reverse complement strand
TTATTTTTTGCACACTGGCTGGGTTGGGGGCACTGCATGCCCCGGTGTGGGCGCAAGACCGCATTTACCGTTGTGGCAACGAATACACCAACAACGTCACCCCGGCTCAGGCTAAAAACTGCAAATTGGTTGAAGGTGGCAATGTGACCGTGGTGCAAGGCATCAAGCCCAAAGCCGCTAAGGCTGGCGCTGCAGCCAGTGCTACCTCAGGTACGCCAGCCGGTTCAAAGGTGGATGCCGCAGAACAAAAGTCACGCGACTCCGATGCCCGCTTGATCTTGCAGTCTGAGCTGGCCAAAGCGGAGAGCCGTCAAGCCGAGTTGCTCAAAGAATTCAACAATGGCGAGCCTGAAAAACTCGGTTCAGAAGTGCGCAATCACCAAAAATACCTCGACCGCGTGGCCGAACTCAAAGCCAGCTTGGCACGCAACGAGAGCGACATGGCCGGTATTCGTCGCGAGCTTGGCCGGGTCACGGGCAGCACGGCGGCACGCTGAACATGAGCCAGAGTCAATTCGCAAAACGCTCAGCGCTCCCGGCGCAGAAAGCCCCCAGCCCGTTATCGATTCGCTTTCAGTCGTTTGACCTGCTGGCCACCTTGGTGGCGGTGGTGCAAAGCGATGGCACGGTGTTGTTTGCCAACGCTGCCCTGGAAGACGCGCTGGGTATCTCGCGGCGCAGCATTGTGGGCTCGCATTTGCCTGACAGCTTTACCGAGCCGGCTCACTTGAAAACAGCGCTGCAAGGCGCCGGCAGCAACGAATTTGCCGCACTGCGCTACGACGCCGGGCTGCTGCGGGTGTCGCGCGAGCCGTTGCCGGTGCATGTGATCGTGACCCTGACCGAGGCGCATGAAATCATTGTGGAGCTGTTGCCGCTGGAGCAGCAAGCCCGCCAAGACCGCGAAGAGCGCCTGGCCGAACAAGCCCAGTCCAACAAAGAGCTGATTCGCAACCTGGCGCATGAAATCAAAAACCCGCTGGGCGGCATTCGCGGTGCCGCGCAACTGCTTGAGCTTGAAATGGCACAGCCCGAGCTGGCGGAGTACACCCAAGTCATCATCCGCGAGGCCGACCGCCTGCAGTCGTTGGTCGACCGGTTGCTGGCGCCGCACCGCAAGCCCCATGTGGTCAGTGATGTGAACATTCACGAGGTGTGTGAACGCGTGCGCTCACTGATTTTGGCCGAGTTTCCCAAGGGCTTGAGCGTGGTGCGCGACTACGACACCTCTATTCCTGAATTCCGGGGCGACCATGAGCAGCTCATTCAAGCCCTGATCAACATTGCCCACAATGCCGCTCAAGCCTTGAATGAGCGCGTGCTGCAGGGCGATGCGCAGCTGATTTTCCGCACCCGGGTGGCGCGCCAAACCACGTTTGGCAAGCAGCGTTATCGGTTGGCACTGGAATTGCATGTGATTGACAACGGACCGGGCGTGCCTGATGCCATCAAAGACCGCATTTTTTACCCGCTGGTGTCGGGCAGGGAAGGCGGCTCTGGCTTGGGGTTGACATTGGCGCAAACCTTTGTGCAGCAACACCATGGCTTGATTGAGTGCGACAGCGAGCCCGGCCGGACGGACTTCAAAATTCTGATACCCCTGCCCTGAGTGCCATGTGTTCGCACCCGGGGTCTAACCCGAGGCCAGACAACGTGATGAAACCCATTTGGATCGTCGACGATGACCAGTCGATTCGCTTCGTGCTCGAAAAAGCCCTGCTGCGCGAGCAACTGCCGAGCCGCAGCTTCACCAACGCGCGCGATGTGCTCAACGCCCTGACGGACGACGACAAACCGCCCCAAGTGTTGGTCAGCGACATTCGCATGCCGGGCGGCTCGGGGCTGGATTTGCTGGACAAGGTCAAGGCCAAATTCCCTGGCTTGCCGGTCATCATCATGACCGCTTACTCTGACCTCGACAGCGCCGTGTCGGCCTTTCAGGGCGGTGCTTTTGAGTACCTGCCCAAGCCCTTTGACATCCCCAAAGCCGTGGAGCTGATTCGCCGTGCCGTGGCCGAGAGCCAGCGCGAAGAGGTCAATGAAGTGCAGGTGGTGGAAACCCCAGAAATGCTGGGCCAAGCTCCGGCCATGCAAGATGTGTTTCGCGCCATTGGCCGGCTCAGTCAAAGCAACGTCACGGTCATGATCACGGGTGAATCCGGTTCCGGCAAAGAGCTGGTGGCGCGCGCCTTGCACAAACATTCACCGCGTGCCAAAGGGCCGTTTGTGGCCATCAACACCGCCGCCATTCCCAAAGATTTGTTGGAATCAGAGCTGTTTGGCCACGAGCGAGGTGCCTTCACTGGGGCGCAAACCATGCGCCGGGGCCGCTTTGAGCAGGCCGATGGCGGCACCTTGTTTCTGGACGAAATTGGCGACATGCCGTTCGACTTGCAAACGCGCCTGCTGCGGGTGCTCTCTGATGGGCATTTTTACCGGGTCGGTGGTCACAGCGCCGTTAAAACCAATGTGCGTGTGATTGCCGCCACGCACCAAAACCTGGAGCAGCGCGTCAAAGACGGCGTGTTCCGTGAGGACTTGTATCACCGCCTGAATGTGATTCGCCTGCGTTTGCCTGCGCTGCGTGAGCGGCTGGAAGACATTCCCATGCTGACGCGGCATTTTTTGCTGATGAGTGCGCGCCAGCTGGGGGTGGAGCCCAAGCGCATCTCAGACACTGCCTTGCAGTGGTTGGGCAAGTTTGCGTTTCCTGGCAACGTGCGCCAGCTTGAAAACATCTGTCATTGGCTTACCGTGATGGCGCCCGCTCAAGTGATCGAGGCCAAAGACTTGCCTCCTGAAGTGGCTGTGTCTGAGTCTGAGGTTGAAGCATCAAAAGTGCCTCTAGCGCCCGTAGATAATGCACAAGCAGCTCTTCATTCAATAGCGATTCATGCTCAAGCAGCGGATGTGATGCCTGTCACTGACTTGGCGTCAGCCACCACAGCGTCGGTCACTGCCGCCGCGTGCCTGGCTTGGGAGCAGGGGTTGACAGCCGATGCCGCCGCACTGTTGGCCACCGAACGCACTGATGTGTGGGATGTGCTCACAGCACGGTTTGAAACCTGTTTGATTCAGGCGGCGCTGGCTGCCACGAAAGGTCGGCGCATTGAAGCTGCTCAAAAACTTGGCATTGGCCGCAACACCATCACCCGCAAAATTCAGGAATTAGGGCTGGAAGATAAGGGCGCGTAAAAAACAAGTGGGTCATTTTGATGACCGCGTCCTGAAGCGTGTTGTCACTGGGTGACGGCTTCAGCCCTTGAGTTCCATCAGCACCGGTGCATGGTCGCTGGGACGCTCGTTGTGGCGTGGGGTTTTGTCGATCTGGCAGGCCGACACCAGGGGTTTGAGGGCTTGGCTGACCAAAATGTGGTCAATGCGCATGCCACGGTTGCGCTTGAAGCCGAAGTCTCGGTAGTCCCACCACGAATAGCTTTTGGGTGCTTGCGCAAACAGCCGGTGCGCGTCTGTCAGCCCCAGGGCGATCAAGGCGTTGAGTTCATAGCGCTCTTCGTCGGTGCAATGAATCTGGTCGCGCATACCCTCGGGGTCCCACACGTCGGCATCGTCAAAAGTGATGTTGAAGTCGCCCATCAACACCAGCCGGGGGTGGGTTGCCAACTCCGTGCGCAGCCAGGCACGCAAGCCTTGCAACCAGGCCAGTTTGTACTCAAATTTGTCGCTGCCTGGTTCCTGGCCATTGGGAAAATAGGCACCCACCACGCGGATGTCGCTCGCCGCTGAACCTGACTCAAAGGCAACGGTGGCACTGATGACGCGTGCCAGGTCGTCATCAAAACCGGGAATGTTGCGCGTCACTTGCTGCGCTGGGGTGCGGCTGATCAAGGCCACGCCGTTGTAGGTTTTTTGGCCAAAGCAGACCGACTCAAACCCGGCTGCTTTGAACGCCGCGTGGGGAAATTTGTCATCGGTGAGCTTGAGCTCTTGCAGTGCCAGCACATCCACCGGGTTGGCGGCCAGCCAGTCCAGCACTTGGGGCAGGCGGACTGTGAGAGAGTTGACGTTCCAGGTGGCAAGTTTCATATAAGAAATAGGGCTCTAGAGCTTATGGATAAAGCATGAGTAGCTATTGAAATAATGAATTTCAACTTACTCAATGCGCCAAAATTTCAATTTCTGCGGTAAGTGACAAAGGCAAAGCGCAAACCAGTGCTTGAGGTGTGTGCCTCGCGCTGCACTTCATGCCACTCGGCGCCGAAGTGGGGTGCAAACGCATCGCCTTCAAACTCGGCGGCGATGTCTGTGACCACCGCTTCAGTGGCCAGTGGCAGTGCCTGGGCATAGACCTCGGCACCACCCATCACCCAAGCCGTGCTCTGCGCCGGGCAGGCCGCGCAGGCCGCATCCAAAGAGTGCACCACCAGCGCACCGTCTGCCTGCCAATCTGACTGACGAGTGACCACCAGGTTGAGCCGTCCGGGCAGGGGACGAAACTTGGGTGGCAAGCTGTCCCAGGTTTTGCGCCCCATGATGACCGGGCAACCCAGCGTGGTACGTTTGAAGTGCGCCAGGTCTTCGGGCAAGTGCCAGGGCAGGGTGTTGTGGTGGCCAATCACGCCGTTGGCGGCGCGGGCAAAAATCAGTTTGAGTTGCATGGCAGGGTGCAGCGTAAAGTGGTCAAACAGTGGGTGGGCGACGGGGCAGCAGCACGGCGGCAATGGCGGTCATCACACAGACAACAGCCACCATGTCTTGCCAGCCCGGCACCTCGCCCACAATCAGCGTGGCGGTGAGGGTGCCAATGAGCGGAATGGCCATGATGCTCATGGCGCTGGTGGCGGGCGGCAGCTGCCGCGCCATGCCAAACCAGATGATCTGCGCAAACCCGTAGTTGATCAGCGCGCCATAGGCCAGACTGCCCCACATGGGTGCAGAAAACTGCCACCCTGGCCAGGGTTCGAGCGCAAACGCCAGCCCCCACAAGCACAGGCTGGCCAAAATCAGCATCCACACGGTGAGGGTTTCCATGGGCATGCTCAAGTGCGCGCGGCGCATCATCAGCGTGCCCGCAGCCCAAGACAAGGCAGCCAATTCCATCCAGACAATGCCCAACGGCTTGCCGCTGAGTGCAGTGAATTCATTGAACGTGAGCAGCCCAATGGCCAGTGCCACGGCCAGCACTGCCAGGCCAATGCGTGAGGTGAGTTTTTCCTTAAAAAACAAAACGCCCAGAAGCACCGTCCAAATCGGCATGGTGAAGCCCAAAATGGCAGCGCGCCCGCTGGCCAGCTCTTTCACACCCAAAATGGCCAAGGTGTGCCATCCCAACACATTGGGCAGGCCCAGGCTCATGACACTGCGCCACTCACGGCCTTGCGGCCACATGCGCACCCCCTTGAAGCGGTAAAAGCCATACAGCCAAAGCGCCCCACAGCTCATGGTGAGGGCGCGAAAGTACAGCGGTGAGAGCTCGCGCAGGCTGTATTTCATCATCGGCCAGTTGGTGCCCCACATCAGCGTGAGCGCAACCAAAGCCCAAAGCTGGCGGCGGGTGATGGGGTGAGCGCTCAAACCGCCACCGGGGCCTTGATGGCGGGATGGCACTGGTAACCCTGCACCTCAAAGTCTTCCAGGGCGTAGTCAAACAGACTGGCCGGCTGGCGTTTGATGACCAAGGTGGGGTAGGGGAAAGGCTCTCGGCTGAGTTGCAGCGCCACTTGCTCGGCATGGTTGGCGTAGATGTGGCAGTCGCCGCCGGTCCAGATGAAATCGCCCACGTCCAGGTCACATTGCTGCGCCACCATGTGGGTCAGCAGGGCGTAGCTGGCAATGTTGAAGGGCACCCCCAGAAAGCTGTCAGCACTGCGCTGGTAGAGCTGGCAGCTGAGCTTGCCGCGGCCACCCGGTGTGGTGGCAGGCGCGACATAAAACTGGAAAAACGCGTGGCAGGGCATCAGCGCCATCTGGTCGAGTTCGGCCACGTTCCAGCTGCTCACGATGATGCGGCGGCTGTCCGGGTTGGTTTTGAGGGTGTCGATCACCTGTTGAATCTGGTCGATGTGACCGCCATCAGGCGTGGGCCAGCTGCGCCATTGCACGCCATACACCGGTCCCAAGCTGCCATCAGCGCGCGCCCATTCGTCCCAAATGGTGCAGCCGCGTTCTTGCAACCATTTCACATTGCTGTCGCCACGCAAAAACCATAGCAGCTCGACGATGATTGCTTTCAGGAACACCTTTTTGGTGGTGACCAGCGGAAACCCCTGAGTCAAGTCAAAGCGCATTTGGTAACCAAAGACGCTGGTGGTGCCGGTGCCGGTGCGGTCAGGCTTGAAAACGCCCGTGGTTTGCACGTGGCGCAAAAAGGTTTCGTATTGGGATGAGGTGGTTGCCAAGATCAAACGCCCCCAACCAAGACTGGGCGCACGCGTTGTAAAAGGGTGTGATTCATGCGCAAAGTATATGCGCCGCCTCTATTTCTGAGCGCGTTGAAGTGCCTCTGAAAGGCTGGGGCAGCGTCAGCGTCCCAGCCCGCGTTTGAGGTCTTTGAGCAGCAACACCACCTGGTTAGAGGCATGGCTGTAGCCACTGTTCAGGGTTTGCATGGCTTTGGCTTGCTCATTGTTTTGAGCCAGAGCCACCACATTGGAGGCCTGCACATGAAAATATTTGTGCCGCGCCACCAGCACTGAAAACGAGGGGTATTTACCCAAGCGTTGCGCGCCGGCGCCATGCAGCCACTTGCCCAAATCGCAGCGGTCATCCAGGCAAATGATTTCGGGTTTGAGCTCTTCACTGGATTGACCGTTAAGGTAGTTTTGCAGCCGCAATTTCCAGTTTTCGTGGGCGGCGATGGCGGTGTCAATGTCTATCTCTGCCAGGATAGCGGCGGCCGATTTGGCATCCAGCCCCAATTCGCTGGCGGGGGCAGCCGCACTGGCCTGCTCTTTTTTGCTGCTGGATGAACCGAAGAAACGACTGAAAAACCCCATGATTGAATCC
>NZ_JAQURE010000075.1 GCF_028715765.1 Rhodoferax sp. | reverse complement strand
ACAGCTCAAAGTCGTTGGATTGGAGAGATTTCATGATCTTTTCGTGATTAAAAGCGTAGCGAGCGGATGTCAGGCTAGGCGCCCGGAGCGCAGAAACCGGAACGTACTTCGGTACGTGAGGATTTCGCCAAGAAGGGAGATGGGGCCCTTCTTTTCCCATCCGGCGCAACGACGCATGGCATTCGCGCAGTAGCTTTAAACACGAAAAGATTCGCCGCAGCCGCAGCGGTCACGCTCTTTGGGGTTATTGAACTTGAAGCCTTCGTTGAGCCCTTCACGCACAAAGTCAAGCTCGGTGCCGTCCAGGTAAGAAAAGCTTTTGGGGTCGACCAACACTTTCACGCCAAAGCCTTCAAACACCATGTCTTCAGCGCCGATTTCATCAACGTATTCAAGTTTGTAAGCCATGCCGGAACATCCGGTGGTTTTGACCCCCAGGCGCACACCCACACCCTGACCGCGTTTGATCAGGTAGCGAGACACGTGCCGGGCGGCAGCTTCAGTGAGCGTAACAGCCATGATTTTCTTTGTGAGTTCAAGGTCAGCCCCACATCCCAGCGCAATGGAGCCCTGGGTGTGTGGCGTTTAAGCGGCTTGTGGGGTGGCGTGCTTTTGGCGGTAGTCGTTGACCGCCGCCTTGATGGCATCCTCAGCCAAGATCGAGCAGTGGATTTTGACAGGTGGCAAGGCCAATTCTTCGGCGATTTCGCTGTTTTTCAGTGCCGAGGCCTGGTCAAGCGTTTTGCCCTTGACCCATTCGGTGACCAATGAGCTTGACGCAATGGCCGAGCCGCAGCCATAGGTTTTGAAGCGGGCGTCTTCGATCACGCCGGTGTCAGGGTTGACCTTGATCTGCAACTTCATCACGTCGCCACAGGCTGGTGCCCCCACCATGCCGGTACCCACTGACTCGTCACCCTTATCAAAAGCGCCCACATTGCGCGGGTTTTCATAGTGATCTACCACTTTGTCTGAATATGCCATTTTGATTCTCCTTTAATGAGCTGCCCATTGAATGGTTGAAATATCGATGCCTTCTTTGTACATGTCCCACAGGGGGCTGAGTTCGCGCAGGCGTGCCACGTTCTCAGAAATGGTCTGGATGGCGTAGTCGATCTCGGCTTCGGTGCTCCAGCGGCCAATGGTCATGCGCAAGCTGCTGTGCGCCAGTTCGTCACTACGCCCCAGGGCTCGCAGCACGTAGCTGGGCTCCAGGCTGGCACTGGTGCAGGCCGAGCCACTGCTCACCGCCAGCCCTTTGATGCCCATGATGAGCGACTCGCCTTCCACATAGTTAAAGCTGATGTTCAGGTTGTGCGGCACGCGCTGGGTCAGGTGACCGTTGATGAACACTTGCTCGATGTCTTGCAGACCTTTGATCAGGCGGTCATGCAGCGCCTGAATTTTGACCAGCTCCTCGGCCATTTCTGCTTTGGCGATGGCGTAAGCCTCGCCCATGCCGACAATTTGGTGCGTGGGCAAGGTGCCTGAGCGCATGCCACGCTCATGGCCACCGCCGTGCATTTGCGCCTCGATGCGGATGCGTGGTTTGCGCCGCACAAACAGGGCGCCAATGCCTTTGGGGCCGTAGGTCTTGTGCGAGGTCAGGCTCATCAAGTCCACCGGCAGGGTAGCCAAGTCAAATGGCACGCGGCCAGTGGCCTGCGCCGCATCCACATGAAAGATCACGCCATGGGCGCGGCACAGGGTGCCGAGTGCGGCAATGTCTTGGATCACACCAATTTCATTGTTGACAAACATCACGCTGGCCAAAATGGTGTCGGGGCGGATGGCGGCCTTGAAGGCATCCAAATTGACCAGGCCATCGGCTTGCACGTCAAGGTAGGTGACATCGAACCCCTGGCGCTCCAGCTCACGGCAGGTGTCGAGCACGGCCTTGTGCTCGGTCTTGACGGTGATGATGTGCTTGCCTTTGGTTTGGTAAAAGTGCGCGGCGCCTTTCAAGGCCAGGTTGTTGGATTCGGTGGCACCACTGGTCCAGACGATTTCTCGCGGGTCTGCACCAATCAGGGCGGCCACTTGGCCGCGGGCTTTTTCAATAGCGGCTTCGGCCTCCCAGCCCCAGGCGTGACTGCGCGAGGCAGGGTTACCAAAATGTTCACGCAGCCACGGAATCATGGCGTCTACCACCCGCTGATCGCAGGGGTTGGTGGCGCTGTAGTCCATGTAAATGGGAAAGTGTGGGGTGCTGCTCATCAGGGTTCTTTCAGGTGATTTGAAAAAAAGTTTTACATCTTGGCGTAACTGGCGCCCAGTGCAAACACCGAGTTGGGGGCGTTGATGCGAATCGGCTTCATGACCGGCATGCTGGAGATGGCGCGCTTGAGGGTGGGCTGGTCTTCCAGCTCAAAGCCTTTGGCAATTTGATCATCCACCAATTTTTGCAGGTTCACAGAATCCAAAAACTCCACCATTTTGGTGTTCAAAGCAGACCACAACTCATGCGTCATGCAACGGGCATTTTCGCCCAGGCAGTTTTCTTTACCACCGCATTGGGTGGCGTCCATGGGCTCGTCGACCGAGGTGATGATCTCGGCCACGGTGATATCGGCCGCAGCGCGCGCCAAGGTGTAGCCGCCGCCCGGACCGCGGGTGGACTCGACCAGCTGGTTGCGGCGCAATTTGCCAAACAGTTGCTCTAAATAAGACAAGGAAATTTGTTGGCGCTGGCTGATGGCAGCCAACGTGACAGGCCCAGACGATTGGCGTAAACCCAGATCAATCATGGCAGTGACCGCGAAGCGGCCTTTGGTGGTGAGGCGCATGGCAAAACTCCTGGTGTTTAAAAAAACATGTCAGTTTGACTGGTGTTCACCTCGCAACAGAGCCCTGTGAAGCCTCGTGTGCGGTGGGTCAATGGCGTTTAGTTGACTGTTGCGGTCAAGTATAGCCAACACCAGAGTGTTTTAGTCGGGTACTCTAATCAATCTGGCTTTTTTTAAGGTCATTTCTGCGCAGCCAACACACTCACAGGGTTGCTGCCCGAAGCGCCAAACGCCTGCTCTTTCAAAATGCCCAGCTGGTCACGCACGCGAGCGGCTTTCTCAAACTCCAGGTTGCGGGCATGTTCCATCATCAATTTTTCCAGCCGTTTGATCTCGCGCGAGATGTCTTTCTCGCTCATGTCTTCCACTTGCGCCCGCTGCATGGCATCGCGCTCGAGTTTTTCGGCCTCTTTGCCAGCTTTTTCGCTGTAAACACCATCAATCAGGTCACGCACCTCTTTCACAATGCTGCGGGCGGTGATGCCATGTTGTTTGTTGTGTGCCAGCTGTTTGATGCGGCGGCGCTCGGTTTCACCCATGGCGCGCTGCATCGAGTCGGTGATCTTGTCGGCGTACAAAATGGCGCGGCCTTGCAGGTTACGCGCCGCACGGCCAATGGTCTGGATCAATGAGCGCTCAGAACGCAAAAAACCCTCTTTGTCGGCATCCAAAATCGCCACCAGCGAGACCTCGGGAATGTCAAGGCCTTCCCTTAATAAGTTGATGCCCACCAGCACGTCAAACGCACCCAGGCGCAGGTCTCGCAGAATCTCGACCCGCTCGACCGTGTCGATGTCGCTGTGCAGGTAGCGCACTTTGACACCGTTGTCGCTCAGGTAATCGGTCAGCTGCTCGGCCATGCGTTTGGTCAGGGTGGTGATCAACACGCGCTCGTGCTTCTCCACCCGGATGCGGATTTCTTGCAACACGTCGTCCACTTGCGATGTGGCCGGGCGCACTTCCACCTCGGGGTCGACCAAGCCAGTGGGGCGCACCAGTTGCTCGACCACCTGACCGGCGTGGTCTTTCTCCCACTGGGCGGGCGTGGCAGACACAAAAATCGCCTGACGCATCTTGGTCTCGAACTCTTCAAACTTGAGCGGCCGGTTGTCCAGCGCGCTGGGCAGCCTGAAACCGTAGTCCACCAGTGTGGTCTTGCGCGAGCGGTCGCCGTTGTACATGCCGCCAAACTGGCCGATCAACACGTGGGATTCGTCCAGAAACATCACCGCGTCTTTGGGCAAATAGTCGGTCAATGTGGCCGGCGGCGCACCAGGAGCCGAGCCCGCCAAGTGCCGCGAATAGTTTTCAATGCCTTTGCAATGCCCCACCTCACTGAGCATTTCCAGGTCAAACCGGGTGCGCTGCTCAAGCCGTTGCGCCTCCACCAGTTTGCCCTGGCTGACAAATTCCTTCACCCGGTCACTGAGTTCAATTTTGATAGCCTCAACCGCCGATAGCACCTGCTCGCGCGGCGTGACGTAATGGCTGCTGGGGTAGACGGTGAAACGTGGGATTTTTTGCCGGATGCGGCCGGTAAGCGGGTCAAACAGTTGCAGGCTCTCAATCTCGTCGTCAAACAACTCCACACGGATCGCCATCTCGGAATGCTCGGCCGGAAAGATGTCGATGGTGTCGCCACGCACCCGAAACGCTCCCCGGCTGAACTCCACATCGTTGCGCTCATATTGCATGCGCACCAGCTGGGCAATCATGTCGCGCTGGCCCATCTTGTCGCCAGTGCGCAGCGTCATCACCATTTGGTGATACGCCTCGGGCTGGCCAATGCCGTAGATCGCGGACACCGTGGCCACAATCACCACATCACGCCGCTCCAGCACGCTCTTAGTACAAGACAGGCGCATCTGCTCAATGTGCTCGTTGATGGCACTGTCTTTTTCAATGAACAAATCGCGCTGCGGCACATAGGCCTCGGGCTGGTAGTAGTCGTAGTAGCTGACGAAATACTCGACCGCATTGTTGGGGAAAAACTCCCGAAACTCGCTGTAAAGCTGCGCTGCCAGCGTTTTGTTTGGCGCAAAAATAATAGCTGGCCGCCCAAGCTGCGCAATGGTGTTGGCCATGGTAAATGTTTTACCCGAGCCAGTGACCCCGAGCAAAATCTGAAACACCTCGCCATCGTTCACACCCTCTACCAAATGCCGGATAGCCTCGGGCTGGTCTCCCGCTGGCGGGTAAGGCTGGTACAACTCAAAGGGGGAATCTGGGTAATGGACAAACTGCCCGGTGCGAATACGCGCCGAGTCGTCGGTCACAGCCAAGGCGATGGGGGTGGATGCGGATGCGGGTGCGGGTGCGGGCATTGGAATTTCAAATTGGTCGTAAGCAATTTGGCATGGTATCCAATTGCTGAAAACCGTTCAGGTGCGTGCTGCTGGCTGTGAGCACGCTGCACAGCGTGATTCACCCTGAATTTCAACAGACGTACAAGGCGTGGGCGAGCTCTTGCTCCATTCGTCAGAGCGTCGCACGGTGGGTTGAAATTTTCAATGGGACTATTTTGGTGCTCCGAAATAATAGCCTTGTCCCGCATCTACCTTGGTTGCACGCAACGTGGTGACCTGCGCTTTATTTTCAACTTGTTGGGCGATCACCATCACGTCTAGTGAATGCGCCAGACTTACAAATGAGGAGAGCATATCAGTCGAGGTCTCAACAGCCACCAGATCTGCCGACAAAGAGCCGGTCAACTTCACGTAGTTAGGCAGCATTTCCCGCAACAAGGTCAATGCTTGGGGTTCAAGTCCAAAGTGATCAATACCGAATTGCCCCCCCAGTGATTGGACAAAATCTTTCACGCTCACTGTGGCTGCAAGATTGCGAATGGCACCAAATTCTGAAATCTCAATCGCCAAACGCTCCACACTGTTGCCTAGTTCAGTCAATTCACGCTCAAACCAAGCGACAAATGTGGGGTCTGCAATGCTTTGTGGCGACAGGTTTACAGCCAGCATGGGTGCACCCAAAGGTGCTGCTTTCAAATGATCAAATGCCAAGGTCAGCATCGCCTTGTCAATGTCTGGCATCAGACGGTGGCGCGCTGCCATGGGTAAAAAACTCGCTGCCGGCACCAAGGCACCATGCGCATCGACCAAACGAGCCATGCACTCGGATTGAAGCAGCAGCTTGGTGCTGTCTAACGCAACGACGGGTTGCGTCAGCAAACGCCAACGCTTTTCCGTCAGTGCCGTGGCAATCAAGGTGCGCCAGGCGAATGAACCCAGTGAACTGGACTCTTGAGGCTGAAAACTCAGCAAAGCGAATCCATTGCGCTCTGACTGGCGTGCCGTTTCAACGGCCAGGTCTGCACGGGCAAACACGTCTGAGCGGCTATCGCGCTGGGTGAAAAATACCGCTCCAACCTGAATGCCGATCTGTTGAGAAAATTCGTTGTCAGACAATGCTTGCATCAAGCTTGCCCGGAATGCTTGCGCAAGCTCAGTGGCTTGACTCTGCGAGATGTCAGCCAGCACAAAGCTGAAGCTAAACTCATTGCTTCTGGCCAGGATGGTGCTGGGTAAGTGTCCAAATGTGGCGCGCGCTTCATCGGCAAGAGTTTGCATGATGCCTGCACCCGCTGCAAAACCGGCGTGTCGATTTAACAATCGCATGTCATCCAACTCCACTGAAATGACCAAACCAAGGTCAAAGTGAAATTCGCCAGTCAAGAGTTCTGTAAGTCGCAGTTCAAACCCTCTGCGGTTAGCCAAACCCGTTGCGTCGTCTTCAAAGGCTTGCCGACGCAAACTTTCAGCACGGGCAGTTTCGGCATCCAGCATCTCACCCACACGTTTTGACATTTGGTTCATGGCCATGACCACGCTGGCAAGCTCTGGGGCTTTGGGGCGCTGGTCAATTTGAATGAATTTTTTGGCTTGGATTTCGTGCGCTGTGTATTCAATGGCACGCAAAGGCTTCAAAATCAAACGCAGACCCACTTGCAGCAAAAGCAGCGCCACCAAGCAAATTGCCAGCAGCCAAAGCAACAATTGCCAAGTGGTGCGCCACAGATGCTGATACGCATAAGTGGGCTGACTGACGACCAACACCTTACCCAATTGACGCCAACCAGAGCCAATAAAAGCTTCTCCAGCCGGTGTATGAATGGGCATCAGCTGCACAAACCAAATGGGCACACCTTCAATTTTTGTTGGCAGCGCTTTGGTTACGATGACATTTCGCTGTGTGTCTAGGACATCTATGCGCTGAAAGTATCCGCGATCAAACACACTCAACACTTGGGTTTCTGCAAATACGGAGTCACTTTTTCCTAATGATTCTGACAATGAAATAGACAGGGCTGAGGCTGCGTCTTGGGCGTGCGAAGCCAATTGTTGCTCGAGGTAACGCCGCGTACCAGCAGTGGAAACCAACAGAATAACCATCAACACGGCTACAAAAAGACTTGTGATGACCCAAAAAAGCTGATTGCGCAAACGCATAGATCATTCCCTGAGGTGCGTAGAAGTCAAAACAGAGCCGTTATCAAAGATCGAGACGGCAATATCAACTGTCCGATGTTATGCACAAAATTAAAACAAAAATGGCAGCCTAAGCTGCCATTATTAGAACCCTGTCTTGATATCAGGTGGGGCTGACACTGCCACTACCGCCACCGCCAATGGTGGAGGAACGGTTGCCGCCCAAGACAGAACCACCTGATTGTCCACCAGCATCTAAACCATCATTCGCACCCGCATTTTGATTACCCGTGGAGCCTGCACCTGATGCAGGTAATGAAGACAGTGCAATCTGATTCATGGCCACTGGATCAGCGCCTCTGGCCACAGCGGCATTAACCACTGCGTCAGGCACGTACCCACCTGCCACAGCAGATGCTACAGCGGTGTCAATGGTTTTACCAGCTGCCGTAAAAGCCGCGAGAAAAGTTGCAACAGGTACCCTGGCAGCATTGGCCGCAGCCGCAACTTGCTCCAAAGTCTCACCACGCGCCACGCGCTCGTTGATTTCTTGCGTCACTTGCTCTTCTGTTTGAGCCGCATCAAACGCAAACACTGCAAAGCTAGCAACCAGCACTGCAACAGAAACTAAAACTTTTTTCATAACAACCCCTTACTAAAAATGTAGGTTGAATTTATCACAAAGTATGCAGGTCGTGGTGGAAGGGTGAAAAATTCCCAGAAAAACATCAACTTATTAGCATCACAGTGGGGCAACTTTCGTTTTTCATCGTTCATGTGCACATCTAAGTCTCGCGCAACGAAAAGTAGATCAAACTGCAGTCACGAACATAATGCTTGTATGAGCTCAACGTTTCAAATTTCATCTTGTCGCGGTCGATATGCCAACTGCACCATTGCTTTTGCTCTGCTGTGCACAATGGTTTGGCCCGGTCACGCGGGTCTGGTGGATTTCACAGACCGATTTTTAAAGACCATTGAAAACCAATGGGGAGTTATGGCTGTGCCCAGGCTCCAGGTCTGGCAAAAGTTA
>NZ_JAQURE010000074.1 GCF_028715765.1 Rhodoferax sp. | reverse complement strand
TGACCAAATACGGGTTTGTACCGACTCCTGTCTGAGTCGCTGACCGAATCACTGTTGTCGCGTTGCTTTTGACCAGGGCGGGGTCAGGGTAACACTCGCCCGGATACGCCGTTCTTTCACGTTAAGCTACACCCGCTCCTGGCACACCCCCCAGCGAGACATTACCACCAGCCTGACTTGGCTGAAAAACTTGCCAGGTGGCTCCAACGGCAGCACGGCTGATTTCAACCAGCCAGGTGGTCGGACCGGGGCAGATGCTGGCTTTCAAACGCTCAAAGTCAGCCTGGCCTACACCGAACGCTGGGCCTCGCAGTGGATGCTGCGCGGGGGCTTGTCGGCACAAAGCACGTCTGATTTGTTGATTGCTGCAGAGCAGTTTGGCGTGGGTGGCAGCGACAGTGTGCGCGGCTTTGGCGAGCGTGAAATTGCCGGCGACACGGGTCTGCGCGCAGGCGCAGAAGTGTGGGCACCGGCCATCAGTTTGGACCCCTGGCGCATGATTCCCCTGGGGTTCATTGAAGGCGCACGGGTGCTGCGCAACCAGCCTGCAGCGGGTGAAATTCCCAGCCAAACCATCAGCAGCATGGGGCTGGGTTTGCGTGCGGCGTATGGCCGCCATTTGACACTGCGCATGGATTGGGGCTATGTGCTCAAAGGGGTGACAGGCATCCATGGCCCGGCCGCTTCGGAGCAAAAATTGCATGCCTCGATGGCTTGGATGTTTTAAGAAATTCAGGGAGTCTCACCATGTCACACACCGCACCTTTCAAACTTCACCCCTTGCTGGCGCTGCTCACCGCCACTGCCGCGAGCTCGTTGCTGGCCAACCCACAGGTGCCCCAGGTGGTGCATGGCCAAGCCACGTTCACACAGGCGGGCAAAGCTTTGACCGTGACCAACAGCCCGGGCGCCATCATCAATTGGCAGTAGTTCAACATCGACCGTGGCGAGCTCACCCGCTTTGTGCAGCAAAGCGCCGCCAGCCAGGTGTTGAACCGGGTGGTGGGGGCTGACCCCTCGGCCATTTTGGGCAAGCTGCAGTCCAACGGGCGGGTGTTTTTGGTCAACCCCAACGGCATTGTGTTTGGCGCTGGCGCTCAGGTGGACGTGGCCGGGTTGGTGGCCAGCACGCTGCGCTTGTCCAACGACGACTTTTTAAACAACCGACTCCACTTCACCGACACCCCGGGCGCCGGTGGCCTGCAAAACCACGGCAGCATCACCACCGCCGTGGGGGGCGAGGTGCTGCTGGTGGCGCCCAAAATTGAAAACTCTGGCCTGATTCAAGCGCCAGATGGCAAGATTTTGCTGGCCGCTGGCCGCAGTGTGGAGGTGGCCGACATCGACCGCCCCAACATCCGCGTTGAAATCAGCAACAGTGCCGAAGAAGCCGTGAACCTGGGCACGTTGATGGCGCAGCACATCTCCATTTACGGCGGTTTGGTGAAAAACAGCGGACGCATTCAAGCCAGCTCGGCAGTGATGGGGGTCAACGGCAAAATCATCCTGAAAGCGGCGCAGCGTGTAGAACTCTCACCCAGCAGCGAGGTCACGGCCACTGGCTCACAAGGCAGCACCGGGGGCGAGATCAGCATCACCGCGGCCAACACCCAAGGCTTGGCCAATGGTGGCGAGGTGCTGGTGCAGGGCGTGGTGTCGGTCAAACCCACCAGTCTGGTTGAAGCTAATAATTATCAACAAAATAGCCCTCTAGCGCTTGTAAATAAAGCGCAACCAGCTATAAAAAATGTAGTTAATCAAGCGCCAGCTCAGCCCCCGGCAGAGCCCGCACAAGCCGCAGTGCCTGCGCCTGTGGTGGCCACTGCCGAAATGGCAACCCCAGACGAAGCAGCGGGCAGCAGTGCGCTGGCCAATGTGGCTCTGGGTGCCGCTGCAGGTCTGGTGCGCAGCGCGGCTCTGGGTCAACGCACCTCGGTGCCCAACCCTGCTACACCACTAACCCCCACCTCACCCGTGCCTGCACGCCCGGCACCCAGCGCCCCTGCGCTACCGGTCAACCCCGCTGCACCTGCCAGCCCGGCAGGCGGCACCGGCGTGGGTGGCAGCATTCGCATTGGTGCGGGCGGCCGCGTGCTGGTGGGTGAGGGGGCCAGGCTGGATGCTTCAGGCGAGCTGGGGGGGGGTGAAATTCTGGTCGGTGGTGGCTGGCAGGGTCTCAACCCCAACCTCATCAACAGCCAGGTCACCTACATTGCCAGCACTGCCACGCTGTATGCCAATGCCGACTTACGTGGCAATGGCGGCTTGGTGGTGGTCTGGGCCAATGACACGGCGCGCATTTATGGCCAAGTGGCGGCCAAAGGCGGCGCGCTGGGTGGGGATGGTGGCTACATTGAAACCTCTGGCAAACGCATGTTGGATGTGACCCGCGTGGCGGATGCCAGCGCGGCGGCGGGTCAGGGCGGGCAGTGGTTGCTGGACCCGAACAATGTCACGATTCAAACTACGGGGCCTGATGCTAATGTTTCGCAGTCAGGCTCAGTGGAAACCATCATATCTACCACGGCCGATTCAGCCATTGTGACGGTGGCCACCATCGAGGCAGCGCTTAACAGCGGCATCAATGTCACCATCAACACCAGTGCTGGTGGCGCGCAGTTGGGCGACATTGTGTTGAACAACGCGATCACGGTCACTGGCACCAACCCCAACCCAGTCACGTTAACGCTCAATGCCCACAATGGCATCACCATCAATGCCTCCATCACTGCATCGGGTTCCGGGGCATTGAATCTGGTTTTGAATGCAAACATGGCAGCCACTGGTGGCGTGGCAAGTGTGGTCAATGCCACTTTGGCGTTGAACGGTGGCACGATTTCAACCAACAATGGTAGTGTGTTGAATGCCAACAATGCTACTTTTGACAATGTGGTGTTGGCAGTGAATGTGGCAACCACCAACACCAACTATTTCCGCAATGGGTTCGCCCTCTCAGGTAACACAGTCACTTTAGGCAATGGTTCCAACCTGCGCTACGACAACAGTCAAGCCATCAGCGGCACCGGCAACATTGTGTTTACTGGCAACAGCAGTCTGTACCGCAACCTGGGTAGCGTCACAACATTGACCATTGGCTCGGGCATCACCCTCAGTGGCACGGGTGGCTCAACCAGTTATCTGGGCTATTACGGTGGTGAAACCATTGCTTTCTCAGGCACGCTCAATGCGGGCGACGCCACCAAAACCTGGCAACTCTCCGGGATGTTCAACACCGGGGTCATCAACCTCAGTGCAGGCACATTGAACTTTGATTCAAGTTCGGCTGGTGCCACCTGGAACAACACCAGTTTGACCAGCAAAGGGATTTTTCTGACTGGTGGTATTCTGAATTTGGGTGACAATTTCAAGTTTGCCGACATTGGCAATATTTCCAGAACTGCCGGCGCAGTGAATGTGACTGGCGTGCTGGATATGCAAACGGGCGTGCTAGACATAGGCTCTACCGGGGTGTTCAAAACGGGTGGCCTCAGTGCGTTGACTGGCACGCTGAAAAACGGTACCTTGATCAGCGGTGATGCAACGCAGTTTTTCAGCAACTCAGGCACGCTAGACGGCATCACACTGGGCAGCAACCTGACCTTCAAGACGGGTTCATCCACATTCATAGCCAACCACCTCAAGCTGGCCAATGGCATCACGGTGGATAAAAATTCTGGCTATTGGTACTGGAACACCACTGGCGCACAAGACCTGACCACTGTCTCAGGCACGGCCACCATCAACAGCACTGGCGGCTATTTGATTTACGGCTACGACGCCAGCCAAACCATCACCATAGGCTCTGGCATCACACTCAATGGTGAAGTTTCTTTTTACAGTACAGCAGCAGATAGTGCGGTGGTCAACAACGGCCAAATCAACATCAACGCGGCCACAGCCAGCAGCACCCTTGCACCGACCACATTCACCAACAACGGCACCATCACAAAAACCGGCACCGGCACGCTGAACCTGACCGGCAAAAACCTGGTCAACGCCAGCACCGGCGTGATTGACATCCAGTCGGGCACGCTTCGAGTGGGTGACAGCACTGCCACAGGCACATTCAGCAACAGCGGAACTTTGAACCTGGCAGCTGGCAGCACGCTGGATGTGTCTTTTGACGCCACACTGGCCAACTTAACCACCCAGCTCGGTACCGGCCATTTCAACCGAACCAGCGGCAGTTTCGTCAATTTGTTGCGTGTGTTGGATTTGGGTTCAGGCACGTTTGACATTGGCTCTGGCGGCATTTTGGGCACGGGCGGATTAACCGGCTTGACCGGAGGCACGTTGAAAAACGGTACCTTGATCAGCGGTGATGCAACGCAGTTTTTCAGCAACTCAGGCACGCTAGACGGCATCACACTGGGCAGCAACCTGACCTTCAAGACGGGTTCATCCACATTCATAGCCAACCACCTCAAGCTGGCCAATGGCATCACGGTGGATAAAAATTCTGGCTATTGGTACTGGAACACCACTGGCGCACAAGACCTGACCACTGTCTCAGGCACGGCCACCATCAACAGCACTGGCGGCTATTTGATTTACGGCTACGACGCCAGCCAAACCATCACCATTGGTTCAGGCATCACAGTCAACGGTATCTTCAATGTGTATGGTTATGGCACCGGCTCAGTGGTCAACAACGGCACGTTGCTGGCCAGCGGTACTGGTGCATCTTCATCCTTGTATGCAACCACTTTCACCAACAACGGCAGCATTGGCGTGGGCTCCAACAGTTTCTTGCAGCTGTATGGGTATGGCAGCACAGCGTTTGTCAACGCGGGCACCATCACCGTGGGGTCAGGTGGCACGCTCACGCTGGGAAGCTCGCCATTTACCAGCGCAGCCAGCGGGTTAAATTTGCAGGCGGGTGGTGTGTTGACTTTCAATGGCAGCCAGTACACATTCACTGGCAGCTTGCCGGTGGTCGCCGGTGCCACGGTGAACTTGGAGTCTGGGGTAAGCAAAGCACACATTGAGTCTTTGGACTTTCAGGGCGGCACGGCGGTGCTCACCAGCGCTTTGGATATCACTGGGCAAACCTTGACGTTGGCCGGCAGCAGTGGCAAATTGCAACTGAATTCCTACGGAAGCATCGCGGGCGGCACGATCGCCAGCAGCGGTGGTGTGGGGCTAAGCTCTGTCTACGGCACGCTCAATGGTGTGACATTGGGTGTCAATATGACGGTTGAAAATGGTTCAACGCTGGTCTTGCAAAACGGTCTGACTTTATCTGGTGGAGCCAAGGTGCTGCTTGACAGCACAGGTTCAAGCACCTATTTGTACATTGATGGCTCGGGCACGCAAACCATTGGCGGTGTGGGTGCCATTGAGTTTGTCGGGTCTGGTACTGGGAATCTTCGCTTTGTGTCGCCGAACTATTACGCATCCACAGCGAACCTGGCGTTGGGCAGTGGTGTCTCTGTGAACGCCAATGCTGGTGGCTCGTTTTGGAACACCACGCAGGCTTGGGCCATGGACGGCGTGTTCAATGCCAACGCTGCCAATGACACGGTTTACACCAATTTCTCCAACCGCTCAGGTGGGGCTGGTTCATCGGTGAATGTTCAAGCTGGCACACTTCAAGTCAGCCATGCGGGTGGTGTGATTAACGCCACGTTGAACATCGCTGCAGGTGCAACCTTGGCCTCCAACGCCACCGCCGCCACGACGCTGGGCGCGGGGTTTGTGGCCACTGGCACAGGACGAATCAGCAATGTCTCAAGTTACGCCATGACGATCAACGGCATGGCCAACAACAGCCTGACTTTTGCTGATGGGGGCTACGGCACTTTGACCTTTGCCAGCCCCATCACGATTGGCAATTTGGAGGTGAGCGGTGGCACAGTCAATGGCACAGGCGCTGTCAATGTCATCGGCAACTTGACCTTTACAGGGGGTAATCTGGCCAACACGGGTGGCATCACTTTGGCGGGTACAGGTTCCACTTGGACAAATGGGGCGCTTTCGGCTGGCACGTTGATCAACAACGGCACCTTGAACATGAACGGCAGCTATGGCTACCGTTCCATTTCAGGTACAGGCACCTTGCTGACCAACGCAGGCACGCTGATTTTTGACACCCCTACCGGCACGCTCTCGGTCTACAGCGGCGGCGCGATTGAGAATACTTTAACGGGTTTGATTGACGTGCGGGCTGGCAACATGGCAGTCAACAGCTTCAGCGCTGGCGTGAACAGCGGTGAATTGCGAGTGGCCGCTGGTGCCACCTTGACCCACACCGGGGCTTTGACCAACAACGGTAGCATCACCGGTCTGGGGACGTTGAACATGTCAGGGTCTACGCTCACCAACAACGGCACCATGGCGCCTGGGACAGCTGCGTCCCCGGTGGGTACGTTGACTTTGAACGGCAACCTCTTGCTAGGGGCTAGCGGCAGCTTGCAGGTGCAAGTTGATGCTTTGGGTGCAGGCACGGTCAGCGATGCGCTGGCGGTTTCTGGTAACGTCAATTACGGTGGCACGCTCACTTTAAGCGGCACGGCTACTAGCGGCAGCGTCAGCATGGTGAGCTCTGGCACCACCACTGCAAGCAGTGCGTTTGCGTTGGTTAACGGAGCGCCATCGGTGACCCAAACCGCATATGCCAGCACTGGTCTGACCTTGACACTGGGCACTGCAAGTGTGTTCGGTGGCTGGATCGGCAGTGGCGATGGCTCAAGCTGGACGGATGTGGGCAACTGGAGCGCTGGCATCTTGCCCGGCATCAACGACTTTGTCACCATCAACACCGGCACGGGGGCTTTGGTGCTGGGCAGTGGCAACTACAGCATCAAGGGTTTTAGCAGCACCCGCGGGCTGACGGTCAGTGGCGGCGCTTTGACGGTGGGTACTGGCAGCGCATTTGGCGGCGGATTGACGGTGTCTGGCGGCACCTTGACGCTCTCTGGCATCAACACCGCAGGGGGCGTTTTGAATGTGTCTGCGGGCTCCCTGGTGCTCAATTCAGCCAGCACCCTCACGGCCAACGCCGGCGCTAGCTGGACGGGTGGCACGTTGAGTGGCGCGGGCTCGTTGGTGGTGCCAAGCGGTCAAACCGCAGCGGTGTCAGGCAGCACCGCAGTGCTGGATGCCACCTTGCGCGTGGCTGCTGGGGGCAGTTTGAACCTGGGTACGGGCACGGTGCTGGCCGGCACCGGTAGCTTGGTCAACGAAGGCACCTTGACGGCAAGCTCACTCACTTGGGGTGGCAGTTTGACCAACGCCTTGGGGAGCGTGGCCAGCTTAAGCGGTTCGCTCAATGGCAACTTCAGTAACTCTGGCACCTTGGCAGTCTCTGGTTCGTTGGGTTTGACGGGCACCGTGGCTGACCTGATAGATGGCGAGTTGAACCTGACCACCGGCAGCACTTTGCAGCGCTCCACTTCAGCGCTCAATTGGTCGGGTGGGCGCGTCACAGGGGCCGGCAATTGGACATTTAGTTCGGGCGGCAATTTGGTGTTTGCTGGCAGTGGGCAGCGCGAGCTGAGTGCCCCCAATGTGGCATTGACCTTTGCAGGCACTTCGTTGCCTGTGGGTGGACTCACCGTGAAAAGTGGCGCTGTCACCCTGACTGGCAGCAACACGCTGGGCAGCGGCAACAGCTTCACGCTGGATGGTGGCAGCCTCACCAATAACGGCACTTTGAGTGTGGCGGGTACGCTGCGGCTGCTTAGTGGCACTTACGCCGGCAGCGGCACGGTCTCCACCACCAGCACGGGCATCTTTGATGCAGTGGGTGGGGCAGGGTTAACCTGGTCTTCAACCGGCGCACTTGACAACACGGGCACCATGAAGCTCTCAGGCCGCACATTCACCACGCCTATTTCCAACTCTGGCACCATGGAGCTGGGGTCAGGTTTGGTGTTTACCCAAGCTGTCACCAGCACGGGCAGTTTGGTTGCTTTGAGTGGCAGCAATACCCAATTTCAAGGCGGCTTGACCTTGTCGGGTGGCAGCTTGCAGCTTAGCCATGGGGATGTCACTGGCAATGTCACCCTCAATGGTGGCACCATCAGTGGCTTTGGCAATGTGTTTGGCGATGTGACCATAGGCAGCGCCACCTTGGCACCCGGGTTCTCGCCAGGTGCGTTGACTGTCAATGGCAACCTTAATCTGAACGCTGCCAGTGTGCTGAATCTGGAGTTGGGCGGCACAGCACAAGGCACGGGATATGACTATGTCAATGTCACGGGCAATGCCGCGTTGAACGGCACGTTGAACATCAGCTCGTATGCCAGCTTTGTGCCCAGCGCAGGCAGCACGTTCACAGTCATAAACTTTGCCAGCACCTCAGGTGCATTTACCAACACCACACAACCTGCAGGCTGGAGCCTGTCGTTTGTGCCCGGGTCAACCGCTTATGCGTTGCAAGCGCCTGCTGCCACACCCACGCCCACGCCCACGCCCACACCCACACCCACACCCACACCCACACCCACACCAACACCCACACCAACACCCACACCCACACCCACACCCACACCCACACCCACGCCGACACCA
>NZ_JAQURE010000073.1 GCF_028715765.1 Rhodoferax sp. | reverse complement strand
TGCCAGAAATGCTGGTGAGGTAACGCGCATGGTTCCATGCCGCGTTATCCAGCCGGGTGTTTTGCGTCAACGCCCCAAAACCGCACAGCACACGGGCTTGCTGCAGCACATTCCAGCCGCCCAGCTCGGCCGAGCCCACCGCGTAGGTGGCGCTGGGAATGGCCACTGACGTATTGGGCAACACCTGACCGGTGCTGGCGGTGTTATTGGTGGTGGCGCTGCCAGGCACGGCACCCGTGTCGCCACCCCCGCCGCCGCCGCAAGCGACCAACATGGCAGTGCCGAGAAGCGCGAGTGAAAAACGCAGGGGTTTGAACATGGTGTGGGTGAAGTGATGCAAGATAGGAGAGGATAACCGCTGGGAACAAGGCAAAATTAAGCCATTCTTAATCAACGCTCAAAATCATGACCCAAGCCTCCACCCCTTCTGAAGTTGTCCCTGTCGCAGGTGAGAACACCCTCCTGCAAACAGCCGACTTTGACGAGCTCGACACCATTTTGGATGACCTGCGCACCCGTTTTGACGAAACCCCACAATGGGAGTTTTGCGAGGGCTTTATTGCGGCGCTGGTGTGTTGCCGGCGCGCCATTGCTGCGGCTGACTATTTCAATGTGCTGCTTGATTTGCAGACTGACAGCGACACCCCTTTGTTTGCGGATGACGCCCAGTTTCAGCGCTTTTTTGCCCTGTGGATGCGCCGCTTCAATGAAGTGAGTGCCGCGCTGGACGCGCCCATTGAGTCGCTTGACGACGACCGTGCTTACCAGCCCGAGCTGGTGGACATGCGCGGCGCCATTGCGGCACTCAGCCCAGAGCAGCGCCAGGAGCTGGGTGATGCTCCCATTCCCTCATTTGGCCAAATCTGGGCCATTGGCTTCATGTATGTGGTCGAAAATTGGCCAGAAGAATGGGCTGCCCCGCGTGACAAGCAAGCTGCTCAAGTGCTGGATGCCGCGCTGCAATGCATTGTGGCCGTGACCGAAGACGACACTGCCCCAGCCACCGTGCCCGCCTTCGATGGTGACAGTGTGCCCAGCATGAGTGAACAGCGGCTCGATGACTTTGCCGATGCAGTGTGGGCCACCTATGACCTGCGCGAAATGTGGCGGCACATTGGCCCGCGGGTCGAGACCGTGCAAGTGGGTCCCAAAACGGGTCGCAACGACCCCTGCCCCTGCGGCAGCGGAAAAAAGTTCAAAAAATGCTGTGGTGCCTGACGCGGTGTGGGCTTGGGTCAGCTTGCCAGCAACAGACCGGCCAAGCCCAACATGGTCAACGCAATCAACCCATCCAACACCACCCAAGCCCGCACGCTGGCAAACAGCGGTGCCAGGTAGCGCGCGCCAAAGCCCAATGCGGTAAACCAGCCCAAGCTGGCCAGCATGGCGCCGGCGCCAAACCACCAGTGTCCCGGGGCCGGCCGCTGGTGCGCCATGCTGCCCAGCAGCACCACGGTGTCAAGGTACACATGCGGGTTCAAAAAGGTAAAACCAAAGCAGGCCAGCAAGGCGGTTTGCAGGCTGGCGGCGGGTTGTTGCGTGAGCTGTAAATGCTCACCGCGCCAGGCGCGCAGGGCCGCCAAGGCGCCATAACTGGCTAAAAACACGGCACCCGCGTAGCGTGTGAAGGTCATCAGAGCAGGGTTGCCACGCACCAACGCGCCTGCACCCGCAATGCCTGCAGCGATCAACAGGGCATCAGACAACGCGCAAAACAGCACCAGAGCAAATACATGCTGGCGCAAGATGCCCTGGCGCAGTACAAAGGCGTTTTGTGAGCCAATGGCCACAATCAGTGTCAACCCGGTGGCCATGCCAGTGAAAAAATCGCTGCTCATGACGCCGCGGGCGGGGTCGGTTGCAGCGCAAAAGCCACGGTCACGCACAAGCCAGAGCCCGCTGGGTGGTCGGACAACTGCAATGTGGTGTGGTGAATTTCAGCAATGCGTTGGCAAATGGCCAAGCCCAAGCCGGTGCCGGGTTGGTGTTGGGCTGCCACCCGGTAAAACCGTTCCAGGACTTTGCTGCGCTGCTCTGCGGCAATGCCTGGACCGTTGTCAAGCACGCACAGGCTTACTTCGGTGGGTGTTTGCGTCAGGCTCAAGCTGATCTGACCGCCCTCAGGGGTGTAGTGAATGGCGTTGTCAAGCAGGTTAGAGATCAGCATAGCCAGTAGGTCGGCATTGCCTTCAATGGGTGGCACCTGTGCCGGTGCCAGCAGCTCCAGGGTTTGCTGGCGCTGCAGTGCCAGTGTGGCAAGTTCGGCACACACGGCCTCAGCAACTGCATTCAAAGATACCGATTCAAGCTGTGGTGGCGCTTGTTTGGGGTCCAGCCGTGCCAGTGTCAACAGCTGGTTGACCAATCGGATACCACGCGACACGCTGGCTTGCATTTGCTCCAGGGCAAGTTGGTGGGTGTCACCCGCGCGGGTGTGGCGGGCGGTGTAGAGCTGGGCTTGAATGGCAGCCAGTGGGGTGCGCAGCTGATGTGCGGCGTCGTCGGTGAACTGGCGTTCGTTGTCCAAGGTGTGTGCCATGCGCGTGAGCAAGTCATTGAGCGCGGTGACGATGGGGCGCACTTCATCGGGCACTTTATCTGCGTCTATGGGTGTGAGGTTGTCGGGTTTGCGCATGGCAATTTCATGGCTGAGCTGCGCCAGCGGCACCAGCCCGCGTTTGACAGAAAACCAGAGCAGCAAAAACAGCACGGGTAAGCCCAAAGCCAGTGGCGTGGCGGCGCTGATGATCAGACTTCTGGTCAGGTGCTGGCGAAAACTGTGCGGCTCTGAGACGATCATGTGCACCTTGTGGCTGGCATCGGTCACAAAGTAATTGCGCCAGCCTTGGCCTTGAGCGTCTTGCGTGTCAGAAAACCCCGGTTGGGTCGCCATGTGCATGGCTGGGGCGTTGTCGGTGCGAAACAGCAGCTGCCCGTTGTCGCGCCAAAGCTGGTAGCGCAGCCGCTGGTTGAACTCGCGCTTGCGTTGATCCATTGCGCTAGGTGTGGGTTCTGTTGTTGACGCTAGTGCCTCTTGTTCGGGCTGAGCGGGCGGATTGAGCTTACGTTCTGACGGTAAATTGGGCGAGAGGTCAAGCAATCGTGCCACTTCCAAAGCGGACAGCAGGGTTGGAAAGCTTTGCAGTTCGTCATCATCCGGATCCATCAGGTGCAGAAGCGCTTTGCTGGTGTAGGCCAGATGGGTGTCATACAAGGCATTGATTTCCTTGATGTTGTCGCGCGTCGTCAAAGTGGCAATAGCCGCCCAAAAGAGCACGCTCACCACCACCAGCGCTACCAGCAGGCGGTGAACCAGGGTGATGTGTTTGGGGTGCCAGCGGCTCACGAGTCGGTCAGGGCGTAGCCTACGCCGCGCACGGTTTTGAGGCTGTTGTTGCCCAGCTTGTGCCGCAAATTATGGATGTGCACCTCAATCACGTTGCTTTCACCTGCGCGGTTCAAGCCAAACAAGGCCTGTTCCAGGCGGTTGCGGGAGACCACTTGACCGGCGTTTTCCATCAGCAGTTGGAGCAATTCAAATTCACGGTTAGACAAGGCCAGCCACTTGCCGTCTTGGGTGGCCGTTTGGGTGTCTACATCCAGCACCAACTTGCCCACCTTAAGCCGCCCGATATAGCCAGAGCGGCGAATGAGCGCGCGCAAGCGGGCAATGAGCTCTTCCATGTCGGTGGTTTTGACCAGAAAGTCATCGGCCCCGGCATCAAAACACTGCACTTTGTCACGGGTGGTGTCGCGCGCCGTCAGCATCAACACCGGCAGTTTGCTGTCTTGCGCACGCAAGGCTTTGAGCAGGCTCAAGCCGTCCAGGCCGGGCAGGGTGATGTCAAGCACCATGGCGCGAAAGGATTCGGTGGCCAGCAGTGCCTGCGCTGCCATGCCATGGGTCTCCCAATGCGCCTCAAACCCGGCTTGATTCAGTGCCGCTTGCAGGCCGGCACCCATCATCAAATCATCTTCTACGATCAAAATTTTCATGCGGTTACCTCGTTTATCAGAAGGTTTCCCAGTCGCTTCAGCGCGTGCTCCACAGTGGCAAGCCTGACGGCGCTGCGGTCACCTTCAAAATGCATCACCTCGGCCACGAGTTGCTTGCCCCATGCCCAGCCAAACCAGACGGTGCCCACGGGTTTGTCCACACTGCCGCCACCTGGCCCCGCCACGCCAGTGACCGCCAAGGCCACGTGGGCGTGCGAGTGTGCCAGTGCCCCAGCCACCATGGCTCGCACCACCGGCTCGCTGACGGCGCCGTGCTGGGCAATCAGCGCCGCATTGACGCCCAGCAGTTCGGTTTTTGCAGCGTTGGCATAGCTGACAAAACCGCGCTCAAACCAAGCGCTGGAGCCTGCCAGGTGCGTGCATTCAGCGGCAATCAGGCCACCGGTGCAGCTCTCGGCGGTGGCTAGGAACCAGTTTTTTTTAAGTAACAAATTGGCCAATAGAGCGCATGAATCATGCGCAAGTAGCTCACTATTTGATAGTGAATCAATCATCAGGCACCACCCCATGTGCGCCACAGCGCAATCACCAGCAGGGTGCAAAAAGCAGCTACCAGGTCATCAAGCATGATGCCCCAGCCGGCTTTCGGCCAAGCCCAGCGGTCGCTGGCGGGCTGCACGTGGTGGTAGAGCTGGTCTGCCCAGGCCACCGGACCGGGTTTGGCCGCATCAAAAAAACGAAACAACGCAAACGCCAGCAATTGCCCCCAAAACCCGGTGGGGCTGATCAACCACAGCACCAGCCAAAACGCGGCAATTTCGTCCCACACAATGCTGCCGGGGTCGAGTACCCGCATGTGTTTGGCGGTCAGGCTGCAAGCCCACCAGCCAAGCGGAATGCTCAGTGCAATCAGCACGCCCCATTGCACGTCAGACAAGCGGTGTTGCAGCAAGGCAAACACGCCCCAGGCCCACAGCGTGCCCATGGTGCCGGGGGCTTTGGGGCTCAGGCCTGAGCCAAAACCCAACGCCATCACATGGGCAGGGTGCGCCATCATGAAGTGGCCGCTGGGGGCGAGTGGCGCCAGCTGGGGCGGCGGGGAATCGGGCACAGGTGGTGGCGCGTCTAATGGGGTCATGACTGCATTATCTGGCACGGCAGGTGCGAAATTTGCCGCAGCTGAAACTGACACAATGGCCACATGCTGCAAATTTTTATCATCACTTTTCCGTTTTTTGCACTGGTGCTGTGCGGTTATGTGGCTGCGCGCAGGCGCATGCTGCCGCTTGAAGCCATTCCAGGGCTCAATGGCTTTGTGCTTTTTTTTGCGCTGCCGTGCATGTTGTACCGGTTTGGCGCGTCCACCCCCATTGCCCAGCTGCTTGACGTGGGCGTGTTTGCCACCTGGCTGCTGTGTGCGCTGGTGCTGGTGGGGTTCACAGTGGCCGTGAGTTTGAACCAGCGCATTGGCTGGAACGATGCCGCTTTTGGCGCGCTGGTGGCCGCGTTTCCAAATTCTGGTTTCATGGGCGTGCCATTGTTGGTGGCTATTTTGGGGGCAGCAGCAGCAGGGCCTGCCATTTTGACCATGGTGATTGACATGGTGGTGACCACTTCGCTGTGCATTGCCTTGTCGCGGCTTGATGGTGCAGATGCGCATGGTGCCACTACAGCGCTTAAAAATGCCCTCAAGGGGGTGCTGGCCAACCCCATGCCATGGTCAATTTTGCTCGGGGCACTGGTTTCGGTGCTGGGCTGGGCGCCGCCAAAACCTGTGGCTCAGACGGTAGGTTTGTTGGCCGATGCGGCCTCTCCGGTGGCTTTGTTCACCATTGGGGCGGTGTTGGCGCGCTCGCAAATGTTGGCCGCGGCAGGGCATGCTCAGGCACCAAAGCTATGGGACTATGTGCCGGTGGCGCTGTTCAAGCTGTTTTTGCACCCGTTGCTGGTGTTGTTGGTGGGGGCGGGGTTGATGCAGTTGGGCGTGCCGCTGCCGCGCTTTGCCCTGACGGTGATGGTGCTCACCGCGGCTTTGCCCAGCGCCAGCAATGTGTCGCTGCTGGCCGAGCGCTTTGGTGCGGACAACGGGCGCATTGCGCGTATTATTTTGGTTTCAACCGCCGCCGCGTTTGTGACGTTTTCGCTGGTGGTGTCGCTCATGGTGTGAGCTGGCATGTCCAACCGCTTTCAAATGCCTTGATTTGAGAGAAGCCATGAGGGGCAACTGCCCGTGTTGCCATGCCAAGCCCTCATAGACTTTCTCGGTTGATTTTTGATGTGTATCAACAAAGGGTTTTCCCTAGGTTGTTTAATGAAACCTTTCTGACTTAGGGCGTCACAAGCGCCCCACATTGAAAGTTCATCATGACCGCCTGGATTTCTTACACCGCAGTGGCCACGGTGCTGGTACTGGCCAGCACAGCGCTGTTTTTCTTTACCTTGACCCGTGGTGCGCTACTGATGCGTGGCGTGCTGGGGCGGCTGACGCACGAGGCCGCGCATGTCTACCCCATTTATTCCAACCTGCGGCTGATTCGGTTGGTGGACTGGCAGCCCATCATTGCTGCGATTTTGTTGTTTCAGTACAGCCATCTGGTCTCTTTGATCGTGCATGGGCTGCGCCGTGATGATTTGCAGGGCAAACAGGTGCTGATTACTTCGTGCGCGTTTGGCAATGTGATGCCGCGCGTGGTGGAAGCAGCGGTGAAGTCGGGCGCGCAGCATGTGCTGGTGGCTGACATCATTCAAAACGAGCTTGACCATGCGCAGACCAAGTTGGGTAGTTACGCCGGGCAAGTGACGTATGTGCAAGACAACGCGGTGGCGCTCAAGCAGCCAGATGCCTCGGTGCATGCCAATGTGATGTTTTTCTTGTTGCACGAGTTGCCACACCCTTTGAAAAACCAGGCGCTTGACGAGGCCATGCGGGTGCTGGCACCGGGTGGCAAGCTGTATTTGGGCGAATTTCACAAGCCCAGCCCGCTGCTGCTGCGCGCCTTGAGCTGGACCTATTTCAAGGTGTTTGAACCCTATGGCCTGGCGCTCTGGGACAGCCACGACCCGGTGGACTACCTGCAAGCCATGCCTGGCGTGGAGTGCCAGCGGCATACCGTGTTTTTCGGCAATTTTCAGGTCATCGTGGCCAGCAAACCCCTGGCTTGACCCTGGCGCAACCCCGTCATTCCAATTCCAGATCGATACGACATTAGGCGCGAAGCCGCAGACAGTACAAACGTACGACAAGGCGAAGCAACAACATGTCGGATTGATATGGAAATGGAATCAAATCAGCAACGGGTCGACATCAATGGCCCAGCGCATCAGGCCTTTGCATTCTGGTGCTGAGCGGGTGCTGTGCAGCACACCTTGCCAAGCCGTCAAAAAGCGCTGCAAAGCGGTGCGCGAAGGGCTTTCAATCAACATTTGGGCGCGCTCCACATTGGCCACCCTGGCAATCGTCATGGGCACTGCTGGGTACAAGGTCAAGTGGCGCAGCAGCGCGGCTGTGTCAGCGTGTTGGGTGGCAGCCAGGCTGGCCGCATTCAAAAAACCTTGCGCCACCTCTTGACTGCGGGCATCGGCACGCACCAGCGCCTGAAAGCTCAAGGGTGGCATGCCTGCTTGCAACCGTTCTTTGAGCTGCGAGGCGGCAAACGCCGGGTAATCATGGTTTTTCAGGGCTTCATACAGCGGGTGGGTAGGGTGGGTGGTTTGCAGCCACATCTCACTGCGGCTGGCCACCGCGGCATCGCGCCCGGCGCGGCCTGCGGCTTGCATCAGCAGGCTAAACAGCCGCTCGGGTGCGCGAAAGTCGCTTG
The DNA here is from genome assembly GCF_028715765.1 of Rhodoferax sp. Classification (GTDB taxonomy): domain Bacteria; phylum Pseudomonadota; class Gammaproteobacteria; order Burkholderiales; family Burkholderiaceae_C; genus Rhodoferax. Next base: position 1,033 of record NZ_JAQURE010000073.1, on the reverse strand, counting down.
AAAACAGCGCGTTGTCAGGGTTGACAGCAGCCACTAATGTGATGCGCCGAAAGTCGTGCCCCTTGGCAATCATTTGTGTGCCCACCAACACATCCACATCACCGCTGTGCACTTGCGCCAGTTGCGCTTGCAGCGCGCCTTTGAGCTTGGTGGTGTCGGCATCAATGCGCACCACGCGCACGGGTTGACCATCTGGACGGCGAATGTCGGCCAGCAGTTCGCTCAGGTGTTCCTCCAGCCGCTCGGTGCCACGTCCCACGGGTGAGATGTCGGCGTTGCCACAGGTTGGGCAATAACTGGGTACGCGCTCCATCAGGCCGCAGTGGTGGCAGCGCAGGGTGCGGTCAATTTTGTGGAACACCCTGAAGGCGCTGCATTTGGGGCAAGTACTTTGCCAACCGCAGTCGGTGCATTCCAGCACCGGGGCGTAGCCGCGCCGGTTTAAAAACAACATGCTTTGCTCGCCACGAGCCACCCGCTGTGCGATGGCAGCCAACAGCGGTGCGGCAATGATGCAACCTTTGGGCTGGTGCGCCATGTCGACCCGGCGCACCAGCGGCAGCTGGCCTTGGCCGATGCGGCTGGGCATGTCCAGCCGCAGGTAGCGGCCGCCTTCGGCTTGCGGGCGGCTGTGGTACCAGCTCTCCAGCGAGGGTGTGGCCGAGCCCAGCATGACCTTGATGCCCTCCAGGTGACCGCGGTAAATGGCCAGGTCACGCGCGGAGTAACGCGCACCTTCGTGGCTTTTGTAGCTGGGGTCGTGTTCTTCATCCACAATGATCAGCTGCAGTGTCGGCATGGAGGCAAACACCGCCATGCGCGTGCCCAGCACTATGCGCGCCGCGCCGCTGTGGGCGGCCAGCCAGCTGTTCAGGCGCTGCGCGGGCGTCATGCCACTGTGCAGCGACACCACGGCGTCGGCATCAAACTGGGCGTTAAAGCGCGCTTTGAAGCGCTCTTCCAGCTGCGGGGTGAGGTTGATCTCAGGCACCATCACCAGCACTTGGGCTTGGGGCTGGCGCGCCAGCAACTG
>NZ_JAQURE010000072.1 GCF_028715765.1 Rhodoferax sp. | reverse complement strand
ACGGGTGTTCATCCGTGCCGACCTGAATGTGCCGCAAGACAAGCAAGGCCACATCACCGAAGACACCCGCATCCGCGCCAGCGTGCCGAGCATTCAAATGGCGTTGGCTGCCGGTGCCGCGGTCATGGTGACCAGCCATTTGGGTCGCCCCACCGAGGGCGAGTTCAAACCTGAAGACTCCCTGGCACCCGTGGCCAAACGCCTGGGCGAACTGCTTGGGCGTGAAGTGCCGGTGGTGGCTAACTGGGTCGATGGCGTGACTGTTGCGCCCGGTCAGCTGGTCATGCTGGAAAACTGCCGCGTCAACAAGGGTGAGAAAAAGTGCACCGAAGAGCTCAGCCGCAAGCTCGCCGCCCTGTGCGATGTGTTTGTGCACGACGCCTTTGGCACCGCACACCGCGCCGAAGGCACCACCTACGGCATCGCCCAGTACGCCCCAATCGCTTGCGCTGGCCCCTTGCTGGCGGCTGAAATTGACGCCATCAACCTTGCGCTGGCCAACCCCAAGCGCCCGTTGGTGGCCATTGTGGCGGGCAGCAAGGTCAGCACCAAGCTGACCATTTTGCAAGCACTGGCCAAAAACGTGGACGGCCTGATTGTGGGCGGCGGCATTGCCAACACCTTCATGCTGGCAGCGGGTCTGAACATTGGCAAAAGCCTGGCCGAGCCCGACCTGCTGGGCGAAGCCACCGCGGTGATTGCCGCCATGAAGGCACGGGGTGCCGATGTGCCCATTCCCACCGACGTGGTGTGCGCCAAAACCTTTGCCGCTGATGCCGTGGCTACTGTCAAAGCCGCCACCGATGTGGCTGACGATGATTTGATTTTGGACATTGGCCCGCAAACCGCAGCCAAACTGGCGGCGCAGCTCAAAGCCGCAGGCACCATTGTCTGGAACGGCCCGGTGGGTGTGTTTGAGTTTGCGGCGTTTGAGAACGGCACCAAAGTCATTGCCCAAGCCATTGCCGAGTCCAGCGCGTTCAGCATTGCTGGTGGCGGCGACACGCTGGCCGCCATTGCTAAATATGGCATTGAAAAAGACGTGGGTTACATCAGCACCGGCGGCGGCGCTTTTCTGGAAGTGCTGGAAGGCAAAACCTTGCCCGCGTTTGAGATTTTGCAAAAGCGCGCCGCGGGCTAACCACCCGGTGCGCCGCAGGCAGACTCGCAGGGTTTGCCTGCAAATTTTGATTTACTATTTATTTAATAGCTATTAATGCAATCTGCATAAGCGCTAGAGCCCATTTTATTTAAAACCACCAGGAGACAACACCATGGCTTTCGTATCCCTTCGCCAAATGCTTGACCACGCTGCTGAACACAGCTACGGCGTGCCTGCCTTCAACGTCAACAACCTGGAGCAAATCCAGGCCATCATGGAAGCCGCTGCCGCCACCGACAGCCCGGTCATTTTGCAAGCCAGTGCGGGTGCCCGCAAATACGCTGGCGAAGCCTACCTGCGCCACATGGTGCTGGCGGCGGTCGAGTCTTACCCCGACATTCCGGTGGTGTTGCACCAAGACCACGGTGCCACCCCGGCAGTGTGCCAGCAGTCCATTCGCTCAGGCTTTACCAGCGTGATGATGGACGGCTCGCTCTTGGCTGACGCCAAAACCCCCGCCAGCTACGAGTACAACGTCGACACCACCCGCCGCGTCTGCGAGATGGCGCACGCCGTGGGCGTGTCAGTAGAAGGCGAACTGGGCTGCCTGGGCTCGCTGGAAACCGGCGAAGCGGGTGAAGAAGACGGCGTGGGGGCAGTGGGCAAATTGAGCCACGACCAAATGCTGACCGACCCGGTGCAAGCCAAAGACTTTGTGGCGCAAACCGGCGTGGACGCGTTGGCCATTGCCATTGGCACCAGCCACGGCGCCTACAAGTTCACCCGCCAGCCCACCGGCGACATTTTGGCCATTGATCGCATTGCTGAAATCCACGCGCAAATTCCCAACACCCATTTGGTCATGCACGGCTCAAGCTCGGTGCCGCAAGAGTGGCTGGCCATCATCCGCCAATACGGTGGCGACCTGAAAGAAACCTACGGCGTGCCGGTCGAAGAAATCGTGCGCGGCATTGCCCGGGGTGTGCGCAAAGTCAACATCGACACCGACATCCGCCTGGCCATGACCGGTGCCATGCGCGAGAGCTTTGCCAAAAACCCGAGTGAATTCGACCCCCGCAAGAGCCTGATCGCTGCCCGTAAGGCCGCTGCTGGCATTTGCAAACTGCGTTTTGAAGCCTTTGGCTGCGCTGGCCATGGCAGCCAGATCAAGCCGATTCACCTGGATGTGATGGCCGGGCGTTACGCGTAATTCACCATGACCGTGTAGCCCTCACGGCGGGTTGAAATGGGCTAAAGTCAGTCACTCTTTTGAGCCAACGTCCATGACATGACCCCCCATCCACCGTCTTCATCCGCGCCACAACGCACCCCATGGGGTGCGGCATGGTGGGGGCGAATGCGTCCGTTGGGTTGGGGGTTGCTGGTTTGGGGGCTGACGCTGGGTTTGACGGCGCTGCTGTGGCATCAAGCCAAGCAAGACGCTGCCCTTGAATTAAAAACCAGTTTTGACCAGCAAGTGGCCGACCTTGAAGGCCGGCTCAACGCCCATGTGCAAGTGCACGCGGCTGTGCTGCGCGGCTTTGGTGGTTTGTTTCAGGCCTCTGACCTCGTCACACGCGAAGATTTTCAGGTTTACTACCAGTCGCTCAAGCTCGCGCAAGGCGGTTTTGACTTTACGGCTGTGGGCTTTGCGCAGGCGCAGGCTGGCAGTGCACGCACGCCCATTGTCTACATTGAGCCTTTTGAAGGACTCAACCTCAAAGCGTTGGGCTTTGACATCAGCACCGTGCCGGCAGCACGCACGGCGCTTGCCCAAGCCGCGCAGTCGGGCCAATTGACGCTGTCTGCCAAACTCACACTCAAGCAAGACGAGGGTCAGCCCGAGCCTGGCTTTGTGATGTATTTGCCGGTGTATCAAACCGCTGCAAGTCCAGCCAGCCAGATGCAGCGCCAACCTCAACTGCGTGGCTGGGTGAGCGCGCCTTTTCATGCTGCTGATGTGATCAAGCGGGTCACTCGCCCTGAAGATGCGCACCTTGAGCTGCAACTGTTTGACGGTCTGGGCATGGAGAGCGCAGCTCTGTTGTACAGCAACGCAGACAAGGCTGACACGGCGGTGTCGGGTGTGCCGATGCAGCGCGTGGTGGCACTGCCCATGCCAGGCCGCCACTGGACGCTGCGCGCCACCGCCAAGCCTGGCTTTGGCACCACTGCCATCAAACAAAAACCATTGCTGGTGCTGCAAACCGGGGCTTTTTTAAGCACCTTGTTGGCGCTGTTGACGGTGGCGCTGGCCAACACCTTGCGCCGGCGCCAAAGCGCTGCGCTCGATGGCTTGGCAGCGCGCCAGGCGCAAGAGCGCGAGGCGCTTCGCATAGCGGCCGAACAAGCTTTGCGAGAGAGCGCACAGGCACTCAATGAAGCGCAGCGCCTGGCGCACCTGGGCAGCTACACGCTTGACCTTGAAACCCAGCAGTGGCAAAGCTCGCCCATTTTGGATGCCATTTTTGGCATTGATGCGCACTTTGAGCGAACCGTGGCCGGTTGGGACACCTTGATTGCACCCGAACACCGCCAGCAGATGCTGGACCATTTTTCGACGGTGCTTACCGGTGACGGCCACTTCAACCACGACTACAGAATCATTCGCCTCTCAGATGGTCAGGCGCGCTGGGTGCAAGGCTTGGGTGAGGTCACTTTTGATGCCCAGCACAAGCCCCTGAAGATGCATGGCACGATTCAAGACATTACCGAGCGCAAGCAGCTTGAAGTGAGCTTACGTGAGAGCGAATATGCCGCCCGCATGGCCTTGGACAGCTCTCAAGCCTTGTCCAAAGAGCTTGAAGCCCACCGCGAACACCTTGAAGAGCTGGTGCAAGAGCGCACTGCCGAGCTGCAACTGGCACAGCAGGCTGCTGATGCCGCCAACCGAGCCAAGTCAGAATTTTTGGCCAACATGAGCCATGAAATTCGCACCCCCATGAACGGCGTGGTCGGCATGCTGGATGTGCTACTGAAAAGCGAGCTGATGCCGGAGCAGCAACGCATGTTGGGCGTGGTTCACCAGTCGTCGCTGAACCTGCTGGCCATTTTGAATGACATTCTGGATTACTCCAAAATTGAAGCTGGCAAATTGAGCATTGAGACCTTGCCCACCAATGTGCATCGCCTGGTGCACGATGTGGTGCAACTGATGCACCCCACGGCCACTGCCAAAGCGCTTGAATTGACCCTGCAGCTGGCGCCTGAACTGCCCCAATGGGTGATGACCGACCCCACCCGCTTGCGCCAGGTGCTGCTGAACTTGGTGGGCAACGCCATCAAGTTCACCCCAAGTGATGCCCAACAACTTGGCCGTGTGAGTCTGCATGTGGCAGTGGTTGCTGCGGCCGAGGGAGGTGCAGCATGCCTGCAGTTCACGGTGGCTGACAACGGCATTGGCATGAACGCAGCTGCTACCACGCAGCTGTTTGCCGCCTTCAGCCAGGCTGACGCCAGCACCTCGCGCCAGTTTGGTGGCACCGGGCTGGGTTTGTCCATCAGTCAGCGACTGGCGCAGTTGATGGGCGGCAGCATCTCGGTGCAAAGCCAGTCAGGGCTGGGCTCTGCGTTCACTTTGGCGCTGCCTCTGCTGCTGGCAGATGCCGAGCCAGCACTTCCAACCCAGCCTGAGCCCGGTTTGAACCAGGTCAAACCGCCGCCCACGGTGATGCAAGCTGTGGCAACGGGTCAACTGATTTTGCTGGCCGAAGACAATGAAACCAACCGCGACGTGCTGCGTGAGCAATTGCGCTTGCTGGGCTATGCCAGCGAGACCGCTTGCGACGGCAGTGAAGCCCTGGCCATGTGGCAACAGGGCTTGCGTGACACTGCGGGGGTGGTCAGCGGCCGCTACGCGCTGCTGCTGACCGACTGCCACATGCCCCATCTGGACGGTTTTGGCCTGACTCAAGCCATCCGTGCACAAGAGCCCAGCGGCACGCACCTGCCCATCATTGCCATCACCGCCAACGCCATGGCCGGTGCGGCCGAGCATTGCCGGGCGCAGGGTATGGACGCTTTTTTAAGCAAACCGCTGCGCTTGGCAGAGCTTGAGGCCATGCTGCGGCAATGGTTGCAGCCTGTGGAAGCGCTACAGAGTGTTCCTGATTCAATAGCTGCCAACGCTTATCCTACCTGCGCTACAAGCCAATTTGATGTATGGAATCAGAGTACATTAACGCAATTGATGGGTGACAACCCCGACATGCACAAGCGCCTGTTGAGTAAATTTTTAGCCAATGGTCAAGTGCAAGTGGCCACGCTGGTGGCCGCGGCGCAGAGCGGCGACATGGCGCTGTGCGTGACCACCGCGCACACGCTCAAGTCTGCCGCGCGCACGGTGGGTGCGCTGGCTCTGGGGGAGCTGTGTCAGCACATTGAACGCGCCGGGCGCGGTGGTGACAACGCAGCCTGCCGCGCGGAAGTTGGCTTAGTGAGTGACGCTTTTCAAGCCGTTCAAGCGGCCATCACGGGCGCATGGGCTGTGCCGCAGCCAAGCGAAAATCCCCCGTCTGGGGGATAGACAGCCCATGTGCCGCACCTCACACTCACACACTAACTCCTTGCTTGTGCTTAGCGCCCTGAGACTCGCAGACAATCTGAGTCAGTGACCTATTTTGAGAGTGAGTGCCCTGCCATGAAGATCGATGCTTTGTCCGTGCTGATTGTTGATGACGATGAATTTGCCCAAGACGCGTTGCGTGAAATGCTCGCCACGCTGGGTATCACCCGCATTCACACAGCCCCCAACGGCAAGCAAGCGCTGGCGCTGCTGGCCAGCCTGCCGCAAGCGCCCGATGTGCTGCTGTGTGATGTGTACATGCCCGACATGGACGGCATTGAGTTGATGAACACGCTGGCAGCGCAAAACTATGCAGGCGGCGTGGTGTTGTTCAGTGGTGTGGATGCCGACATGCTGCAGCTGGCGCAAGACATTGCCCAGGCGCAAGGGCTCTATTTGCTGTCGGCGTTGACCAAGCCGGTGGCTTTGCCTGAGCTGGTTGCCGCCCTGGCGCCGCTCACCGGGGCATAAAAAAGCGGGCTCTGGTGTGAACCCAGAGCCCGCTTAGGGCTTGTAAAGTAATAACTTGTGCATTTTGATCGCCAGACTTGGGATGCAGGGCTAGGCGCAAAGCGCGCCGTTTAGCTCTGCTAAACAAGCGATTTGCAACGACGCCATGCGCCCAAAGATGGCTGAGCAAAAGCGCATGTTATTGCTTTACAAGCCCTTAGGTGCGAAACCTACCGGATGTGACTCAGGGGTGAGTCACAGGCAGCGGTTTAGCGAGGTTTTTTGATCGATGCCACAGCAGCAGCGCCATTTTTCAGGGCGGTGTCAACGGCAGTTTCCATGGTGGCTGCAGCAGCTTTGAGGGTTTTGGTCACGCTGGCCAATGTTTCTGGTGCTGGATGGCTTTTTTCCAGGGCTTCAATGCTGGCCTGAAATTGCGCCACGCCCAACGCGGTGGCTTCTTTCAGGTGCTTGGCGGCCAGCGTCATGTTGGACTCGGCAGAGCTTTTGATGTGCTCAAAAGCTTCTTGCGGGGCTTTGCTGTTTTTCAGCGATTCCATGCTTTCAGTCACGGCAGCTTGTGCCGCCTTGGCTTGGTTTTGAGCCAATTCGCCCCAGGCTTTGAGGTTGTCAAGCATTGGCTTGACTGCTTCTTGGGCGGCAGCTGGGTTGAATTTGGCAGCGTTTTCTTGCAGGGTTTTGGCAGCGGCTTCGAACGGGGTGTTTTTGAACATGAAGGTTTCCTTGGTTAAAAATGTTGCAGTGCAGCAATTATCTGCCAAATGCGATTTGCTGTGTGGGAATTTATTTAGAAAGTTGAGAGATTAGGTGGCAGGGTCTAATTCTTACCCATGCTCCGGCAGCGTTTTTGGGCGGTGGCCAGCGTCAACGCCTGTACCGTGTCACCTCGGCCAGATGCGAAGCGCTGACCTTTGGAGCTGTTTACCACCGTTGCTGTCACTTGAAAATGCACTTCCATTAAGTCAAAAATAAAATATAAAAACTTATATACTTGCACAATCAAAACAATTGAATTCAGGGGAACATCGTTGCACGACCTGCGGAGTTTTCCACAAACTGCAATGCGCGAATCAGGTTATCAAATCGACAAGGTGCAAAAAGGCATAAGCCCTGATGATGCCAAACCCATGCCAACTATCGGCGCTGGTGTAACTGAATTGCGAATATGGGACGAGGCAGGAACATTCCGGGTGATGTATGTCGCAAGGTTTGAATCCGCTGTTTATGTGCTGCACTGCTTTCAAAAGAAAACTGAGCAAACGTCAAAACGAGATATTGAGCTTGCACGCAAGCGCTTTAAAGAACTGGTGAAGGAACTTTCAAAATGACACAGCAATTTTCTAGCGTGTGGGACGCTATCGAGGACACCCCACAACAAGCCGCATGTATGCGTGCTCGCTCTGAATTGATGATGCGCCTGAGCGAGGTTATTCGTGGCCGTGGCATGAATCAGGGCGAAGCTGCTGAATTGTTTGGTGTCACCCAACCGCGCATATCTGACCTGATGCGCGGCAAGATAAACCTGTTTTCACTCGATACCCTGATTGATATGGCCGCCACGGCTGGAATGAGTCCCACGGTAAAAGTGACCATGCCCAAAGCAAAGCCACGCAAGCCTGCAAAGCGTGAATTGGAATCTGCTTAAAGTTTTGCAAGTCTACCCCACATCATGACCCGCATGTTTAACCCACCTCACCCCGGACTGACCCTGCGAGATGACGTGCTGCCTGCGCTGGTCACCAGTGTTACTGCGTCTACCGACCGGTCTGATCTGTTTGGCTGCTGAATTTTTCTCATTTTGAATTTGGTCCCGCTGACAGGAATCGAACCTGTATCTAGCACTTAGGAGGCACTCGTTCTATCCATTGAACTACAGCGGGAGTAAATCGATTGTAAGTGGCTGGGTCGGCTCGCAAACTTGCTTGGGGCGCAGGGGCAGGCTGACACCACGACAAAACTTCAGTCGTAGCGCTGTGTCCAGATCAAATCCAGCGCGCTTTGTTCCCCGGTTTGGGCACGCAGGGTCAGGCGTCTGGAGAGGTCGTAAAAAATTGTGAACACGCCCATAGTGCCGGCCAGACCGCTCTCATAGGCCACATAAATGTCTTTGCCCAAGCGCTTGCCCAGGGTGATGGTGGTGCCGCTGGCACTGTCGCCAGAACCGCCTTGGAAGCCCAGTTCGTCCAGCCCCAAAGACTGCATCAGCCCGGTGTTGACACCATCGTTGCCGCCCAGCAAGGCCATGGCGGCTTGTTGCAACAAGGCCGCCTCGCCACCTCGGCCGCTGGCCGAGCGCCCCAGCACCAGCCAGGCCAGTTTGTCGGCTTCGGGCAACTCGGGCTCGGCATACAAGCGCACCACGGGCGACAGGGTGGAGCCCAGCACTTGCACGCCCACGCGTTGGCTGAGTTGCGGGCGAATGGCCAAAATGTTGAGCACGGCCACATCAGGCGGGCCAAAAAAGGTGAGCTCACCTTGCTCAATGTCGAGCCGCTGGCCGTAGGCTTGGAAGGTGCCGCGCCGGTTGCGGATGCTGCCCACCAAGCTGAAGGTCTGGCTGGCTTGCGACTGCAGCTCAAGCTGCCCCACCAGCCGGGTGGTCAGACCGCGCCCACGCAGTTGAAAGTCTGAACCTAAGTCCAAAGTGATGCGCAGGTCAGGGGTGATGCGGCTGCCCGGTACTGCTGGGGTGGCTGGGGCTGTGCGTGCCGGGCGGGGCGGCTGTGTGGCCAGTGTGGCACTGTGCTGTGCGCTCGGGCGCACCACCACGTCGTCACCCAGTTTGGGGGCGGTTTCGCTCGGCAAGGTGATCAGGGCGTGGTCGGCGCTGAGTTTGCCACGCAGCTGCATGGTGCTGTTTTTCAAATTGCCATTGAGCTGGCCAGACACGCTCAGCAGCCTGTCAGAGCGGTTGCTCACACGCAGGGCATTGAACTGCGCTTGCAGCGACACCGCCAGCTGTTGCGTCAGCGGGGTGTTGGGTGCGTGGGCGGGCAGCCACTGCACCAGGCCCGTGAGCTTGACTTGGCCACCAGCGGCGCCGCCAGCCCCATAAAGGGTGAAATCTTCCAGGTGCAACTGCTGCCCGTCGAGCCGCGCCAACAAGCTGCCTTGCTGCAAATCAATGCCGTCGGCTACCGAGCGCACGGCCAGGTTTTGAGCTTGCAAAGTGCCTGCCCAGTGCGGCCGTTGGCGCGTGCCAGTGAGCGTGGCATTGGCATCGAGCGTGCCGCGCAT
>NZ_JAQURE010000071.1 GCF_028715765.1 Rhodoferax sp. | reverse complement strand
GGTGTGATGCCTGCGACAGCCTTGTGGGCTTGGATTGGCTGTTAGCAATAAACCTGCCAACCCCTGCATTCAGGGCGCAAAGTGGTCAGGATTGTAGTCACGGGCTGTTTTGTCACAGGGCTGCAATGTGCCGGGTTTACCCTTGGCTCAAACTTGAATAAGCAAGGTTAACCACGCATCAGCGGGCTTGATGGTTGCGGTTTTTCAGGCGCTGCAATTTGTCGGCAATTTTGATCTCCAGCCCGCGTTCAACCGGCTGGTAAAAACCGGGGTCTGGCATGCCGTCTGGCAGGTAGCGCTCGCCTGCGGCAAAGGCATCGGGCTCGTCATGGGCGTAGCGGTAGCCTTTGCCATAGTCCAGGGTTTTCATCAGCTGGGTCGGCGCATTGCGCAGGTGCAGGGGCACCGGGCGGGTGCCGTCTTGCTTGACAAAGGCTTTGGCCGCGTTAAACGCCTTGTAGACCGCATTGCTTTTGGGTGCCACGGCCAAATACACCACGCACTCGGCCAGCGCCAGCTCGCCCTCTGGGCTGCCCAGGCGGGCATAAACGTCTGCGGCATCCAGCGCCAGCCGCAGCGCGCGGGGGTCAGCCAGGCCTATGTCTTCGCTGGCCATGCGGATCAAGCGGCGCGCCAGGTAGCGGGGGTCAGCACCGCCGTCCAACATGCGCACCAGCCAATACAGGGCGGCATCGGGGTCGCTGCCACGCACGCTTTTGTGCAGCGCGCTGATGGTGTCGTAAAACTGTTCACCCCCTTTGTCGTAGCGGCGCAGTTGCTGGCCCAGCACTTTCAGCAACCAGTCATCGGTGATGGTTTGGCGCTGTTCCTGAACCGCTGACACGGCCAGGGTTTCCAGCGTGTTGAGCAGGCGGCGGGCATCGCCATCGGCATAGCCCACAAGCCGCTCAATTGCTACATTTTCAATAGCTGGCAGCGCATGTTCTGCCTGTGCCAGAGCCACAATTTGCTTTAAATCGTCAGGAGTCAGTGCGTGCAACACGTAAACCGCTGCGCGTGACAACAAGGCCGAATTCACTTCAAACGACGGGTTTTCGGTGGTGGCGCCAACAAACGTGAACAAGCCGCTTTCCACATGCGGCAAAAACGCGTCTTGCTGACTTTTGTTGAAGCGATGTACCTCGTCCACAAACACCAGGGTGCGCAGACCTTGCTGCTGCGCCAGTTGGGCTTTGTCTACCGCTTCACGAATGTCTTTGACACCGCCCAGCACTGCGCTGATGGTGATGAATTGCGCCTCAAAGGCGTGCGCCATGAGCCGGGCGATGGTGGTTTTGCCGGTGCCAGGCGGGCCCCAAAAAATGCAGCTGTGGGGCTGGCCCGACTCAAACGCCAGCCGCAGTGCCATGCCCTCGCCCAGCAAATGCTGCTGCCCCACCACGGCACCCAGTGTGCTGGGGCGCAGGCGCTCCGCCAGGGGCATGTGGGTGGCTGCTGTCATGGGCGACCGCGCCAGGCCATCCATTCGTTGAACACCAGCGCCGCAATCACCAGCGTGCCGCCCGCCCACACGTTGTGCCCCGGCACCTCGCCCGCACCCAACCAGGCCAGCAGAATGCCAAAAATGACTTCAAGCAAGCCCAGCAAGGCCATTTCGGGCGCTTTGAGCACGCGGGCGCACACAATGGCCAGCGTGCACGGCAGAGCCAACTGCACCAGCCCCAGCAGAGCCAGCAGCGCCACATCGTGCCCAGAGGCTTGCAGTGGCCAGGCCACTGGCAAGGTGACGGCGGCAGACACCATGCCACCGATCAGCACCGCGGGAATCAAGTCCACATGCTGCCCGTGTCGGTGCGCATGCTGGTTGATTGTCCAGTTGGCTGCACCCCCTATGGGCACTGCCAGCGCAGCCAAGGCACCCAGCAAGTTGATGCCCTGTCCAAACTGGCTGCCATACATGTAAACCATACCCATGCCCGCCACCACAATGGCCAACCAGGTGCGCCGCTCAATGGTGTGACCAATGAAGAGCCGCGCACCCAGCGCGGTGAACAGCGGCATCAACGCGCTGATGACCAGCACATTGGCCACACTGGTCAGCGTCAAGGCCAGCATGAAAAAAGTAAACATGCCGGCCCACACCAAGCCTGAAGCCAACAGAAGCGCACCGCCCCGCCGCACAGCGGCCAGGGTGCCGCGGCCATGCATCAGCGGCAACAGCACCAGCAGGCTCAGTGCCGTGAAAAAGCTGCGCCAAAAGGTCACCTCAAAACTGCGTGCCTGCTCCAGGTGGCGTGTCACCACCCCAGCCATCGACCACATCAGGGTCACGCCCACCATCAGCAGCACCGCACGGCGGTGGGTCAATACAAATTTGGGGGTCATCGGGACAAGTTGAGCCGGCAGGGTGGCCAAGATTTAACCTCGCACTTCGCCCTGCCCGAGCACCACGTATTTGAGCGAGGTCAGGCCTTCAATGCCAACCGGGCCACGGGCGTGGAATTTGTCGGTGCTGATGCCAATTTCAGCCCCCAGGCCGTACTCAAAGCCGTCGGCAAAGCGCGTGCTGGTGTTGACCATGACGCTGGCCGAGTCGACCTCGCGCAGGAACGCTTGCGCGTGCAGGTGGTCGCGGGTCAGGATGGCATCGGTATGGTGGCTGGAATACTGGTTGATGTGCGCAATGGCCTCATCCACATCCGCCACCACTTTGATGCTGATGATGGGTGCCAGGTATTCTTCAAACCAGTCAGACGCTGCCGCTGCCACCAAAATGGGTTGCTGGGTCACTCTGTTTTCAATAGCTGCTTGCGCTGGTAATACAGGCGCTAGAGGCCAATTTTGCTTAAAAATTTCCAAGGCTTCTTCGTCACAGCGCATCTCAACGCCTTTGTCCGCATAAATCTGGCCAATCAACGGCAAGAACGCTGCGGCCACACCGCGCGCCACCAGCAAGCTCTCGGTGGCGTTGCACGGGCTGTATTTGTTGGTTTTGGCGTTGTCGGCCACTTTGACAGCCAGAGCAAGGTCACACGGGTCGTCCACGTAGGTGTGGCAATTGCCGTCCAGGTGCTTGATGACAGGCACTTTGGCCTCGCGGCTGATGCGCTCTATCAGCCCCTTGCCGCCGCGCGGAATGATCACGTCCACATACTGCGGCATGGCAATCAGCTCACCGACCACGGCGCGGTCGGTGGTTTGCACCAGTTGCACCGCATTGGCCGGCAAGCCCGCGGCCACCAGCGCCTGCTGCACCAGTTTGGCCAGCGCTTTGTTGGAGTCAATGGCCTCCGAGCCACCCCGCAAAATGCAGGCGTTGCCGCTTTTGATGCTTAAAGACGCGGCCTCAATAGTGACGTTGGGACGGCTCTCAAAGATCATTCCAAACACGCCTATCGGCACCCGCATTTGCCCCACGCGTATGCCGCTGGGCTGCTCCCGCATGCCCATGATCTCGCCAATCACATCGGCCATGGCTGCGAGTTGCTCACAGCCTTGGGCGCAGGTTTCGATGACCTTGGGGGTGAGCTTGAGGCGGTCAACCATCGGCGCGACCAAGCCAGCGGCCACGGCACGATCAATGTCTTTGGCGTTGTCGATCTGCAGCGCCTGCACGTTGGCGCGCAGCAATTCGGCGAGTTGCTTGAGCGCTTTATTTTTAATAGCTGCTGGCGCTTTAGCCATAAGGGCTGAGGCCTGTTTTGCTTGTGAACCGAGGGTTTGAGTGTAATCGGTGAGGTGAAGTGCGTGCATGGGGAGGGTGACTTGGGGTCGAGAGTCTTAGTGTCTTATTCTGGCAGAGTTGGGCGACTTAAAGCGCAGCCGCTGGAATCGCCAAAATGCGTTCATCCAACCAGCGTGGGCGTTCGTCATTGTTGATCACCAGCCCCAGTGGACAGTCGTGGACATTGACAAAATCCGCTAGCGTTCGCAAAGCGCGCCTGTCAGACTGCGGTGTCAATTTGATCTCTACCGGCAACAGCTTGGAAGGGCCAAATGCCCCTTCCAGAATCAAGTCAACTTCTGCGCCACTGCGGGTGCGGTAGTGAAAAGGCGTCACATCCATACCAGCGTTCTCAAACCCACGCAATAAAGTTTCCACCACCATCCCCTCCCAAGATTTGCCCACGACGGGATGGGTGATCAACATGTCAACATCGGGAATGCGCAAAAGCCGATGCAACAGTCCGCTGTCGCGTAAAAAACCTTTGGGATGTTTGACCGCTTGCTTTGCAGCAGAGCGATCCCAGGCTGGAACATGCCGCCACAAAAAGGTATCGTGCGCAATACTCAACCAGTCACGAACAGTCGGTTCACTCACCCCCAACGTTCGAGCCATATCGGCATTGTTGAGAATATTGCCTGAGTGCTGGCTAAGCAAGGTAATGAACTGCCGAAATCGATCTCGATTCAAAGTGGGAAACAAGGCACCAATGTCTCTGAGCAAATAGGCATCAATATAGTGGCGCTGCCACAGACTGCGAAATGCGTCATCGCCACTCAGCCAAGGTTCAGGGTAGCCGCCCTGAAACCAATAGTCACGCACCTGGTGCACCGTCAACCGTGCCACAGCTGCCGCATGAATTTGCGCCAGCGGCGCGCCTGAGGCCAACATCGGGTACAGGGGCGAGGGTGGCAATTGCCATGCCTCCGACAGGCTCAAGGGTGCCATCTCCAGACGCGCCATCCGGCCAGCCAGACTTTCTGAAATCTGCTTGACCAGCTCTGGTGAACTCGAACCCGAGAGCACAAAACGGCCTTTTCTGCTTCGATCGCGGTCTATCGCCACGCGCAGGGCAGCAAAAAGGGGGGGTGCTAGCTGCGCCTCATCCACCACAACCTTGCCGGTATGCAAGCGAAAAAACAAATCAGGGTCAGCCAGCAGTTGCTGCCGATCCGCGGAATTTTCCATGTCAAAGTGCTGCCACTCAGCACCAAGTGTGTTCAGCAGGGTTGTTTTGCCGCACTGCCGCACGCCGGTCAGTGCCACACAGGGGAAATGTCCCAAAAGGGTTTGCAAGTGGGATTGAATGTGCCGGTCAATCATATATGCAATTTCTAAAGTTCAAATTTATTAATTACAGTATTCTAACTTCAGTAGGACTTACGCAAAATTGCTCCAGCTAGGCGCCCCGACGCAGGCAGTACAAGCGTACGGCAAGTCGGGGCAACAACGCTGGAGCGGTTTTGCGTAAGTCCTGTTCAGACTATCAGACCCTGGCAGCAACATTACCCTGTTCCCGCATAGGTATGATTCGCCCCTTCGGATCAGTCTTCCCTGCCATGTCTTCCCCCTCCACCAACACCGGCCTGAACCTGGCTCAGCAAGAAGCTGTGAACTACATGCATGGCCCGTGCCTGGTGCTGGCCGGTGCTGGCTCGGGCAAAACACGCGTCATCACCCACAAAATTGGGGGCTTGATTCGCGCCGGCGTGCCGGCCAAACGCATTTTTGCCATCACCTTCACCAACAAGGCCGCCGCAGAAATGCGCGAACGCGCCCGCAGCCTGGTGGGGCGTGCCGCCAAAGACGTGGTGGTGTGCACTTTTCACGCCTTGGGCGTGCGCCTGCTGCGCGAAGACGGTGCAGCGCTGGGCTTGAAGCCCAATTTTTCGATTTTGGACAGCGACGATGTCCACAGCATTTTGAAAGATGCCGGTGGCAGTGTGGACGCGGCCACCGCACGCAGTTGGCAGTGGGCGATCAGCCTGTGGAAAAACCAGGGGCTCAATGCCGCTCAGGCCAGTGCCCAAGCCAGCAACGACAGCGAGCGCATCGTGGCCAAAGTGATGGCGCACTACGAAGAGCGCTTGAGCGCCTACCAGAGCGTGGACTTTGACGACCTGATCAGCCTGCCGTTGAAATTGCTACAAAATCACAAGCACGTCAGGCACAAATGGCAAGCGCTGGTGGCCCATATTTTGGTAGATGAATACCAAGACACCAACGCCACGCAATACGACATGCTCAAGCTCCTGGTGGGGGGCAAAGACCCGGCGCAAGCGCGTTTCACCGCCGTGGGTGACGATGACCAGTCAATCTACGGCTGGCGTGGCGCCACTCTGGACAACCTGAAAAAGCTGCCGCTTGACTTTCCCACACTCAAAGTCATCAAGCTGGAGCAAAACTACCGCTCAACCTCAGCCATTCTTCGTGCCGCCAACAATGTGATTGGCCCCAACCCCAAGCTCTACCCCAAAAACCTGTGGAGCGACCTGGGCGAAGGCGAGCCGGTGCGGGTGGTGGATGCCGACACCGAAGAGCACGAAGCCGAGCGCGCCGTGGCACGCATTCAAAGCCTGCGCGCCAGCGGCCTGAACCAGGCTGGGCCGCAGTTCAAAGAATTTCGAGATTTTGCGGTGCTGTACCGCGCCAACCACCAGGCCAAAGCGTTCGAGAAAGCGCTGCGCAAGGCGCAAATTCCCTACAAGGTCTCGGGCGGCACCAGTTTTTTTGACCGTGCCGAAATCAAAGACCTGTGCGCCTGGTTCCGGCTGTGGATCAACAACAACGACGACCCGGCCTTTTTGCGCGCCGTGACCACGCCCAAGCGCGGCATTGGCCACCAAACGCTGGGGGCGCTGGGCGACTTTGCGTCCAAATACAAGGTCAGCATGTTCGAGGCACTGTTTTCGGCCAGCCTGGGCGCTGTCATTTCTGGCAAAGCGCTGGGCAGCCTGCATGAATTTGGCCGCGAAGTGAACGACCTGGAGTTCCGCGCCCGCCACACGCTGGGGGCTGAAGCCGCCAAAACTTTTTTGCTGGACTGGCTCAAGGCCATCGGGTTTGAGCAGTATTTGGTAGAGGGTGAAGACAGCGACAAAGTGGCCGCCGCGCGCTGGGGCAATGTGATTGATTTTGTCGACTGGATGAGCGGGCGCTGCGGCGGGCAAGTGGAAGATGCCTCAGGGGTCAATGCCGCTGGCGAGGTCAAATCCCTGCTAGAAGTGGCGCAAACCGTGTCGCTGCTGTCGACTATTCAAGAGCGCGAAACCGACCAAAATGTAGTCACCCTGTCAACGCTCCACGCCGCCAAAGGGCTGGAGTGGCCGCATGTGATGCTGGTGGGCGCGACCGAGGGGATGTTGCCGTTTCAGCTGCGCGACACCCCCGAGTCGGCCGATGCAGGCAAGGCCTCGGCCGCCCAGCGTGCGCAAGCCCAAGAAGCAGCCAGCGCCAGCCTAACCAGCCATTTGCAGGAAGAGCGGCGCCTGATGTATGTGGGCATCACCCGGGCACAACGCAGCTTGGCCGTGAGCTGGACGCGCAAGCGCAAAAAAGGCCGCGAGATGGTGGCCGCGCAACCCAGCCGGTTCATTGCCGAAATGGGGCTGGATCAGGCCACGGTGAAAGAAGACCCGCGCGAAAAACTCCGGGCTTTGCGCGCTGAGTTTGCGCAGAAGGCGGCTGACAGCGCAGCGCGTGCCCAAATGCACCCTTGACACACGCTGCCCCCGACATCCGGCACATTCATTAACACACCCAACAGCTTGCGCTGGTTTCGCCGCAGCGCGGTCTCTCATGAATTTCTATCGTATTCTACTTTTTATAGCAGTCAGCGCAGCATCTGCAACCTCTTTGGCCAGCAATGACAATGAAAATTCAGCATCTGTGCAAGCTTCGGGTTGGCAACAGTGCCAAGCCTTGAGCAGTGACGACAACGCGCGTTTGCGCTGCTTTGACAACTGGTCTGCACAACAAGCGCCCACGCCCTCCCATCCGCCAGAGGGCAGTTTGGTAAGCCTGCCTGGCGTGGATAAAACCCAACCCACGCTGCCTGCACCATCCACGCGCCCGATCATTTTGACGATAGAAACACCGCCTGTATCGCACTGCAAAGATTTGCAGTTTTCCGAACTCTCGCGCTTTTGGGAGCTTGAATTGGGCAGCGACTGCGGCACCTTTGGTATTCGCGGTTTTCGGCCGATTTCTTTGAGTGTGATTGGCTCAGACAGCGTCAACACCCAACCCACCTCGTCCAACCCAGCCAACAACGCGACCCAGGCTGTGCCCTACAGAAACACCGAGACGCGCATGAGCTTGTCGGTACGCACCAAAATCGCCCAAGGCTTGCTGACCCAAACCGAGCCTCTCAAGCGCGACTCGCTCTGGTTTGGCTACAGCCAGCAGTCGAACTGGCAAATTTTCAGCGGTGACCTGTCGCGCCCATTTCGCACCACCGACCATGAGCCCGAGCTGATCTACATCTACCCCGCTGATGCCCCTTTGCCCGGCGGATGGCGCTTGCGCTACGGCGGCCTCAGCCTCAACCACCAGTCCAACGGCCAGCCGCTGCCGTTTTCGCGCAGCTGGAACCGCAGCATTTTGATGGCGGGCATGGAAAAAGGCCAAGCGTTTCAAGTGCAAGGCAAGCTCTGGTACCGCCTGCCTGAACCCGCCAGCAGCGACGACAACCCCGACATCGCCAACCTGATAGGCCGTGCCGAAGTGGCTGGTTTTTGGAACATAGATGCGCAAAACACCTTGGGGCTGACGCTGCGCCACGCGCTGCGCGCCCATGCCAATGGCTCAGTCAAGCTGGAATGGCTGCAAAAACTCGGTAGCAGCGGTGTGCAGGGCAGTCAAAGCGGCCTGCGCTTGCACACCCAGCTGTTCAGCGGCTATGGTGACAGCCTGATCGACTACAACCGTCGCCGCACCGTGCTGAGCCTGGGGTTGAGTTTGGTGGATTGGTAACCGCTGCGCCCTACTTCACCAACTGATTGAGTTGAATGATGGGCAGCAGCACAGCCAACACGATCAACATCACCACCAGCCCCATGGCCACAATCAGCAGGGGCTCCAGCAGCGTGGCCAGTTGCATGGCGCGGCGCTGCACCTCGGTGCTGAGCTGCTTGGCGGCACGCTGCAACATCACAGGCAGCTGGCCGGTTTGCTCACCCAGGCGGGCAAACATCGACAGCAGCCCCGGAAAGCGTTTTTTTTGCGCCAAGGCCGATGCCAGTGGCGCGCCTTCACGCACCAGCACCAGGGCATCGAGCGCATCGGTGCGCATGGCGCGGTTCGACAAGGTTTCAGCCGCCGCTTGCAGGGCTTTCAAAATCGGCACACCGGCCCCGGCCAACATAGCCAGCGTGCTGGCAAAGCGTGCCGAGTTGTAGCTGCGTGACATCTTGCCCAGCAGCGGCAGGTTCAGCCAAGCGGCATCAAATTTTTCATGGAATTGGGCATTCGCCAAGGCCATGCGTGCGCCAAATGCTCCAAATACAATAGCAATCAGCATCAGCCAGCCATAGCTGCGTACAAAACTGCTCACACCCATCATCAGCACGGTTAAAAACGGCAGGGCGCGCTTGCTGCCAGCAAACACATG
The DNA here is from genome assembly GCF_028715765.1 of Rhodoferax sp. Lineage (GTDB taxonomy): Bacteria > Pseudomonadota > Gammaproteobacteria > Burkholderiales > Burkholderiaceae_C > Rhodoferax. The sequence goes on along the minus strand of NZ_JAQURE010000071.1, from coordinate 174 downwards.
CGCCACTTGCGGCACCACATAGGTCACCAAAAACAGCACAATGACCACGGCCACCAGCGACACAATGGCTGGGTAAAGCGCCGCACCAAGCAGTTTGGACTTGAGTGCCTGCTGCTCTTCCAGGTCATCCGCCAGGCGCTCCAGCACCAGCCCCAAGTTGCCGCTTTGCTCACC
>NZ_JAQURE010000070.1 GCF_028715765.1 Rhodoferax sp. | reverse complement strand
TAGGCGTGCCAAGTTAGTTATCGGGATGCTCGCTCCCAAAGAATTTTCTCGGCATCGACCCCGTCACCTCCACCCTAGAGTTTCTTTCATCATCCGGGGCGTCGGCTTGGATTCATGACAGTTAGTGTGACCGGGCGGGTGGTCAGGTCAGGCACCAAACTGGCGGCACTGCCCAATGGGGTAACACTGCTGCCATAGGCGCGCTGGTCTAGGCCGATGCTGAGCGCGTGTTGCAGCTCGGCCGTGGCATCGAAGTTGTGTGTGTAACGCGCGCCCAGCATGGTGCCGCTGCCGCTGATAGCCAGGTCTGGCCCGCCACCGGCTTGTGCCACTTGACCAGAGTCCACGTTGGAGCTGCTCATATTGATGTCCAGCGCGTCGCCCAGGGCATACAACGGCACGCGGTAGCCCAGCCCCAAAATGCGCACCGCACTGAGGTGGTCTGGGCTGGTCATGGCCTGCAAAGACAGGCTATGGTCGCGATTGAACAGGTTGGCGTTTTGGTAAATCAGGCCGGTGCGGTAAAGCCCAGTAGAGGTTGAACCGGTGTTGTCCAAAGTGGCCAGCCAACGCACCGGGTTGTCAGCACTGAGCTTGACGGTGGCATCTACATCGCGGCTGTTGGCGCTGCGCTTGAAGGTGACTTGGGTCACCTTGATGCCAGACTCGTTGGCTAGCATCAGGTTGCGGTTGAGCTCATGGATGTTGACAGTTTCACTCAAGCGCAAAGCCGGCAGGGAATGGCGCACATTGTCTGCGTCAAAAAAGGCATTGGGGTCAACCTGCACCTCGCCCAAGACGCCTTCAACCACCTGCAGCGTGACCACCCCCGAGTCAAGCTCTTGCTCCGGGATTTCAACCCGCACCGAGCCGTAACCCGCGTTCAGGTAGGCTTTTTCCAAAGACTCCAAGGCCAGCTGAATAGTCTCAAAACTGGCGTCAGACCCGGTGTGCGTTTGGGTTGACAACCGAACCACCTCGGGGCTGAGCAAGGTATTGCCTTGCACCTTGTAGCCTTTGATTGAGAAGCTGGTGGCCTGTTGCCCCCAAGCTGCTACGCTCAGCAAAGACATTGCCACTGCGCTTACCCAAAGAACCGCTGGATTTCTCATGCCCCTGCCCTCTCATTGCTATGCTCAGTTCAGTCTTGCACACACAAGACCCAAGCTCATTCTAGGCACTCTTATTGGTAGAGTACAGCCTGAATGGGCTGGTTTGATTCGCAAGTCAGCTCGACTTTGGAGCCTGGTTTTTGGCTGCTGGCTGATGAGCATGGCGGCGTTGGCTCAAACTTTGCCCACTGCATTTCAAACTGCCCTGGCGCAAGCCAAGGTACCCCACGCGGCAGTGTCTTTGCTGGTGACAAGCGTCGATGCCGAACAGGCACCACGTTTGCAGCACCGCACAGACATCCCCATGAACCCCGCCTCGGTCATGAAGCTGGTCACCACCACGGCTGCGCTTGACCTGCTGGGGCCTGCTTATGTGTGGCGCACTCCGGTGTGGCTGGACGGCGTGGTGGAAAACGGTGTGCTCAAGGGCAACCTGGTCATTCAAGGCCAGGGCGACCCCAAGCTGGTGCAAGAGCGCCTGTGGCTGTTGCTGCGCCGGGTGCAAGGCCTGGGTGTGCAACGCATTGCTGGCCACATCGTGTTGGACAACCAGGCCTTTGCCGTGCCCGCAACCAACCCCGCTGACTTTGACGGCGAGCCCCTGCGCCCCTACAACGCCAGCCCAGACGCACTGCTGCTGAACTTCAAAGCCCTGGTGCTGACCTTCACGCCAGATGCCCGCCAGGGCGTGGCGCATGTGCAAATCGACCCGCCACTGGCCGGTGTGCTGCTGCCCACCCAGGTGCCACTGTCCAAGTCAGCTGCTTGCGGCGACTACCGGGCTGGTTTGAGAGCCGACTTTTCCGCCCCCTCGCGCATTCGATTGGATGGCCAGTACCCCGCTGCATGTGGCGAAAAAATCTGGCCGGTGGCCTACGCCGACCCGGCCAGCTACAACGCCCGCGCCATGGAAGGCTTGTGGCGCAACATGGGTGGGCAGCTGGACGGCAGCGTCATCAGCGGCGTGGCGCCCGCTGCACCCCCGAGCTTTGAACTGGCGTCACCCACCTTGCTGGAGATGATTCGCGACATCAACAAATTCAGCAACAACGTGATGGCGCAGCAGGTGTTTTTGACACTGGGTTTGGCTCCGCCTGGCAACGGCGCGCAGCCCACCAGCCCATGGGCTGTGGCCACGCCAGACACAGCGCGCTTGGCCGTGCGCCAATGGTGGCAGCGCCGCATCAGCGCCAGCGATGTGCCCACCCTTGACAACGGCTCGGGGCTATCGCGCCACACCCGCATCAGTGCAGCACAGTTGGGCTTGCTGCTGCAAAAAGCTTACGCCTCGCCCACCATGCCCGAGCTGATGTCGTCCCTGCCTGTGGTGGGCGTAGACGGCACCTTGAAACGCAGCCGCGCCAGCTTGGCCAGCGCCCACCTAAAAACCGGCAGCTTGCGCGATGTGACCGCACTGGCTGGCTACGTGCTAGGGCAAAGTGGCCAACGCTATGTGCTGGTGGCCATGGTCAATCACCCCAATGCGGCCGCGGCCAGACCGGCACTGGACGCGTTGATCGACTGGGTGGTGATGGACAATCACTAACCGCCTTCCGCACTTTTGCCCGCGTTACCCAGCCCCCAAAAACATGACCCTGACCGACCTGATTGGCACGCTTGCCGCCATCCTGACCACTGTGAGCTTTCTGCCACAAGCGCTGCACACCTTTCGCACCAAAGATGTCAGAGGCATCTCATTGGGCATGTACAGCGTGTTCACGCTGGGTGTGGCCTTTTGGCTGGCCTACGGTTTGCTGCTGCAGGCCTGGCCAGTGGTCATTGCCAACTTTGTCACGCTGGCACTGGCCAGCGCCATTTTGATCATGAAGCTGCGCTACAAGTAACCCCGTCACCCTCCGCCACAGCGCACAGATGCTCGCGCACGCACGGGTTTACCCCACTCATCACACCAGCCCTTAAGGGGTAGGATTTGCAACTGGAAAATAGTACGGTCGTTCTTTTTACTTTCTTGGAGACATTCGATGAGGCAATTCAAAGTTTTAGGCGTGGCCATGGCCACGGCGTTGTTGGTGGCTTGTGGTGGCGGGGGGGGTGATGGGAATCAAACGCCGCGCGTGTCCATCACCTCAGTCAAAGTGATGGGAGACAGCTTGGCGGACAGCGGAACCTTCTCTGCACTTCCCGCGGGTTCTGGTTATGGCCGAATTTTTGGCGTACAGGGCAGTACATCCAAGATATTCTCTGAACTCACAGCAGCCTCATACGGCATTTCTAACTTGTGCAACTTTTACCAGTTCACCGGTACCACCTTTATCGCCAACCCAACCGCTGGCTGCACCAGTTACGGTGTGGGTGGGGGGCGCGTCAACCCTGGCGCGGACAAAGGTGGCGCTGCGTCGCCCTTATCGATTGTCAAACAGTTGACTGATGCCGGTACAGGCAAAACTTATCTGGCTAGCGATCTGTTGCTGATTGACGGGGGTGGCAATGATGCAGCTGATTTGGTGGGCGCATATTTAAATGCTGCCAAAGACAGTGGTGCAGCATTCATGACCATGCTGGGCTCAATCCCAGGGGTCGCATTGCCAACGGGCGCTGCCGGTTTTCCAGCCGCTGGCATTTCTTACATGACAGCAGTGGCCAACACCTTGTTTGACGCGGTTCAAACCCACGCCTTGAACAAGGGCGCCACGCATGTAGCAATCATCAATGCGCCGGGCATTCTGAAAACGCCACGCTTTCAAATGGTGCTTGACAGCATTTCGGCGGCCTACGGCGGTGGCACGGCAGGTGCCACCGCCCGGGCACAGTCTGAGGCCTTGTTCACCAGTTGGGTGGTGGCGTTCAATACCCAACTACAGGTCCGTGCTACCGGCGAAAGCCGGGTGGTGTTGGTGGACTTGTACAGCAACTTCAACGACTACATAGCCCACCCTGCCGACTACGGCCTGACCAATGTGACCACGCCAGCATGCCCTGCCACCGGCGTGGGCACAGACGGCTTGCCCACCTACAACTTTGAAACCTGTACCGACACCGCACTGTCAGCCATGACACCACCCGCTGGTGCAACCGGAGGTGCAAATTGGTGGACCACTTATGCTTTCTCAGACGGCTTTCACCCCACCCCGGCGGTCTACAAACTGGCCAGTCAGCTACTTAACCGCAGCCTGATTCAAGCCGGATGGCTTTGAACAGACTCTTTAAACAAGGAATCATCATGACAAAACATAGTTTCAAGTGGGCCATGGCGGCAGCACTTATCGGTCTGTCTGCTCTTGCCCAGGCCCAATCCGCTGGCACCTGGATGGTGCGGGCAGGTGCCACCACCATCGAACCCTCTAATCCCAGTGGCAACCTCAGTGCTCCAGCTTTTTTTGTCTTGCCAAGAACTGGTGCAGGCAGTCAAACCAACACGGGCGCTGACACCCAACTGGCCGGCGGCGTCACTTACATGTACACCGACCATCTCTCGGTAGACGTGCCGCTTGCACTGCCCTTCAAACACAAGCTTTATGGGGCGGGAGCTATTGCTGGCGTGGGGCAAATCGGTGAAGTGCAAGCCTTGCCCATGACCATATTTTTGCAATACCGCTTCATGGAAGCCACTGCCAAATTCCGCCCATACGTCGGGCTAGGCCTCACTTACGCTTACTTTTTTAACGAACAAGGCAGTGGCACCTTGACCGCCATGACCAACCCTGGAGGAACACCCACCAAGTTGTCCGTTGATTCCAAATTCATCTTGACGCCCCAAATTGGCGCCACCTTTGCCTTCAATGACAAATGGTTTGTGGATGTGTTTTACAGCAAGGCCAGTTTGACCACCAAAACCACACTGTCAACCGGCCAAACTGTCGACGCTGCGCTGGACCCCAGTTCTTACGGCATTGCGGTGGGTTACAAATTCTGAAGCACCACGCTCTGATGCCCAAAGCCCCGCAAGGCGGGGCTTTTTCACATCGGGGGATTCAACTCGCCGCGCGTGCCAAGCGGTCACGCACACCGTCCCATGGGGCGTCATCAGGCAGGCTTTCGATCCAGATCAGCTTGACCCCCTGGTCATCAAACTCGCGCAGCACAGCAAACAATTGCTGCGCTGTCTGGGCGGCATCGGCGGGCATTTGCCTGAAAAGTACATGCCCGCAAGCCTTGGCCGGCAGCGTGCGGCTGTAGACCGCCATGCGGGGGCGAACCACAGAGTCAGCGGGCGCAGTTTGACCCAACAGCTGCAACGCCGTTTGCAAAGCCTGTGCCGTCATCAACCGCACCGTGGCGTTGGGCGCGTAATGTGATTCAAGCGTGCCAGAGGCCTTGGGCGCAGGTTTAGCAAGCGTTAATAGCTCTTCTTTTGTAAGCACTTTCAAACCGCACACCACTTGAACTTGGGCTGGGGTAATGGCACCAGGGCGCAACAGCACGGGCGCGCCACGGGTGCAGTCGATGATGGTGGACTCAATGCCCACTTGGCAGGCACCACCGTCCAAAATCAGCAGCGCAGCGCCAAACTCACCCTGCACATGTGCCGCCGTGGTGGGGCTGACGCGGCCAAACTGGTTGGCGCTTGGCGCGGCCAAGCCCCAGACAGCTTGACGACGCATCAAGTCAGACGCTTCTGGCGTGGTGTCAGCAGACGACAAACCCATCGGCGGCCCCTCCTGTTGCAAAGCCTGCAGCAATGCTTGTGCCACCGGGTGCGCGGGGCAGCGCAAACCAATGCTGGGATTGCCCCCGGCCGCAGCTGTGGCCACACCGGGGCGGCGCGGCAAGATCAGGGTCAAAGGACCAGGCCAAAAAGCTTGCATGAGCTGCTGGGCAAACGCTGGCACGCTGGCGGCGTAATGCGCCACCGCACTGGTATCTGCCACATGCACGATCAGCGGATGGTCGGCTGGGCGGCCTTTGGCTTTGAAGATGTGCGCCACAGCCGCGTCATTGTCAGCATCTGCGGCCAGCCCGTAAACCGTCTCGGTTGGCAAGCCTAACAAGGCTCCAGCCCTTATAGCGCTTGCGCAAGCAGCTATGGATTCAGGTGCATCACCGGGCAAGATCATGGTTCAGACCCTTGCATAAAAAGGGGCTGCCAGCCACCCGCCTGGCACATCAAAATGCCTCAATACCCAAAATCTCAGCCGCCCGCAACGCTGTAACGCGCGCTTGGGCGGACGTGGCTGCGGTCACGGTCAAGTGCCCCATCTTGCGCCCCAGGCTGGCTTTGAGCTTGCCATACAGATGCAGGTGCACGCCGGGCAGCGCCAGCACCTGGTTCCAGGGTGGCGTGGCATCGTCCACCCACAAATCGCCCAGCAGGTTGAGCATGATGGCGGCGCTGTGCTGGCGTGGCTGCGTCAAAGGCAAGCCGGTCAAGGTGCGTACTTGCAGTTCAAACTGAGACACGTCGCAAGCGTCCAGCGTGTGGTGGCCGCTGTTGTGTGGGCGCGGCGCCATCTCGTTCACCACCAGGCTGCCCAGCGCTGCTTGCGCGGGGGTGCCGTCTTGCAGCACAAAAAACTCCACGCACAGCACACCCACGTAGTTCAGTTCATCAGCTATTTTCTTTGTAGCTGCCACTGCTTGATCCGCAAGGGCTAGAGGCATATTTTCCTCATAAGCCTGGGTCACAGCCAAAATGCCGGCACGGTGCAGGTTGACTTGCGGCGCGTAGTGCACGCAAGCCCCGTCCCAGCCACGTGCCAAGATCACCGAACACTCAGAGGCCAGCGGCAACATCTGCTCCAGCACGCAGGGCACGCGCTTCAATTCAGCCCAAGCCTGCGCCAATTCGGCACGGGTCTTGACGCGCACCTGGCCTTTGCCGTCATAGCCCAGACGTGCGGTTTTCAAAATGCCAGGCAACAAATCATCGACCACCGCAGCCAGCTGCTCAGCAGTCTCGATCACGGCATAGGGTGCCACCGGCACACCACTGCGCGCCAGGTGCGCTTTTTCTTTGCTGCGGTCTTGCGCAATGGCCACCGCGTCGGCGCTCGGTGCCGTGGGGCGCGCCGCACCCAGGGTGACCAACGCACCGGCGGGCACGTTTTCAAACTCGGTCGTGACCGCCGCGCAGCGTTGCAGCAGCTGCGTCAGGCCAGTTTCATCCAGATAGTCGGTTTGGATGTGGTAGTGGCTCACCAACCCGGCCGGGCTGATCACATCGGGGTCGAGCACGGCGGTGAAATAACCCATGCGTTGCGCCGCTTGCACAAACATGCGCCCCAGTTGGCCGCCACCCATCACGCCCAGTGTGGTTGGCTGGCCGCTGCCGTTCAGCCCGGTGGCACCGGGCAACAAAATGGGGCCGCTCATAGCTTGGGGGGCAACGTCATGCCGCGTGCCATTTGGGTTTGCTCGGCGCGAAAGTCTTCCAGTTTGGCGCGCAACACAATGTCGTGGTTGGCCAACATGGCCACTGCAAACAGCGCCGCGTTGGCGGCCCCGGCCGCACCAATGGCAAAGGTGGCCACCGGAATGCCCTTGGGCATTTGCACAATGCTGTGCAGCGAATCTACTCCGCTCAAATGTCTGCTGGCCACCGGCACGCCCAGCACCGGCACCGTGGTTTTAGCCGCCAGCATGCCGGGCAAGTGCGCGGCCCCGCCCGCGCCCGCAATGATGGCTTTCAGGCCTCGCCCCACGGCCGACTCGGCATAGGCAAACATGTCATCAGGCATTCTGTGGGCGGACACCACACGCGCCTCATGTGGGATGCTGAAGTGTTGGAGAATGTGGACTGCGTGTTGCATGGTGTCCCAATCTGAGCTGGAGCCCATGAGCACACCGATTTGTGTAGAGTTCATGCCCGAATTTTACGTTTGACCTTGAGAGCCAAAGCCATGATTGAAGTCACCCTCCAAAATTTTGAAACCGACGTGATTGCCGCGTCCATGACCACCCCCATCTTGATCGACTTTTGGGCGCCCTGGTGCGGCCCGTGCAAGTCGCTCGGGCCTATTTTGGAGCAGGTCGAGCTGGAGTACGAGGGCCGCTTTACCCTGGTGAAAATTGACTCCGACGCCGAGCAGCAATTGGCGCAGGCCTTTGGCATTCGCAGCATTCCCACCTGCATTTTGATGATGGGCGGCAAGCCAGTTGACGGTTTCATGGGAGCCCAAACCGCGCCCCAGGTGCGCACGTTTCTAGACAAACACCTGCCCAGCGCAGAAGCCCTGCAAGCCGAAGCCGAGAGCGACGAAGCCCAGGCGCTGCTTGAGTCTGGCGACCCACAGGCCGCGCTGGCGCGCCTGGCCGATGCCCTGGCCAAAGACCCCGGCAACGACGACACCCGGTTTGATTACATCAAAGTGCTGATCGAGCTTGGTGGCCTGGAAGAAGCCGAGGCTGCGCTTGCCCCCAAGCTGACCGAAATTCCACGGCAATTGCGCTTTGAAGCCTTGCTGCAATGGCTGAACGCTATTAAATATGCAGCTACTAACGCATATTCCACATGGTCTATAGAGCAATTTGATGCCAAAATTGCAGAAAACAAACGCGACTTTGACACCCGCTTTGCCAAAGCCAGCCTGCTGATGGCCGTGGGCCAGTGGACGCCCGCCATGGATGAGTTGCTGGAGATCATCATGCGCGACAAAAAGTGGGCTGACGAAGCCCCGCGCAAAGCCATGGTGGCGATTCTGGAGCTGCTGACCCCGCCCAAACCGAAAGCGGCCGCTGCCACGCCAGGCAAGACGGCAGGCGGCATTGAGGTGCTGGGCAAAGCTGCCGTAGACCTTGACCCGCAAGCCGCGCTGGTATCAAGCTACCGGCGCAAGCTGAGCATGATGCTGAACTGACTTTTGACCAAGGGCTGAACCGGCTCAGCACAAGGAGTTGGCGCGCTTGCGCCAGGCGCTGGTTCAGATGAGTTTTCATTTCCTGCCAGTCCAAGCCGGGTTCACCGGCTTGCAAAGCCACATCTCGCTGATGCGCCTGTTGCAGGAGCCCCAAGCGCCACACAGCTGCATTGGTTTTTTGCGCCAATGCCGCTGCCACGGCGTTGTGATGCATGCTTTTGAAATCTCAAACGCCTGTCAACCGCGTCAATGCCTCGTGGTACTTGGCCGAGGTTTTTTCGATCACCTCGCGCGGCAGATGCGGTGCGGGTGGAGTTTTGCTCCAGGGCTTGCCTGCCACTTGCGCGGTTTCCAGCCAGTCGCGCAAAAACTGCTTGTCGTAGCTGGGCGGGTTGATGCCTTCGGCATAGCTCTCGGCCGGCCAGTAGCGCGATGAATCGGGGGTCAGCACCTCGTCCATCAAGATCAGCGCGCCGTCCTTGTCCAGACCAAATTCAAACTTGGTGTCGGCAATGATGATGCCCTTGGTGGCGGCAAAGTCGGCGGCCGCTTTGTACAGCGCAATGCTGGTGTCGCGGATGCGGGTGGCCAAATCCACACCGATCATCTCTACGGTTTTCTCGAAGGTGATGTTTTCGTCGTGGTCGCCCATTTCGGCCTTGGCAGCCGGGGTGTAAATGGGTTCGGGCAGTTTGCTGGCGTTCTTCAGGCCAGCGGGCAGTTTGACACCACACACCGCGCTGTTTTCCTGGTATTCCTTCCAGCCACTGCCGGCCAGGTAGCCGCGCACCACGGCCTCGACCAGAATCGGCCTCAATCGCTTGACCAGCATCGAGCGGCCGGCCACTTGTGGCACTTCTGCGGCGCTGACCACGCTCTCGGGCGCGTCACCGGTGAGGTGAATCGGGCAAATGTTCAGACCTTTGGGGCCGAGCTTGTCAAACCAGAACAGCGCCATTTGGGTCAGCAGCACGCCCTTGCCGGGAATGGGCTGGCCCATGATCACGTCAAACGCGCTGATGCGGTCGCTGGCCACCATCAGGATGCGGTCGTCGCCCACGGCGTAGTTGTCGCGCACCTTGCCGCGCGCCAGCAGCGGCAGAGAGGTGATGTTGGAGGTGTGCAGGGCGGATGTAACGGTGGAGGTCATGGTGTGAATGAATGAAAAATGTCGAAAAAATCAGAGTCAGAAAATCAGTTGGAGTTTAGGTTCGATATGGGCAATAGCTGCAAAATCTCGATCTTGCGCCAGCAGTGGCTCGCTGGCTTCTATCGCGTAAACAGCAATCAGGCAGTCATTGGGGCTACGTACAGTAAAGCCTTGCCAGCGGCAGCGCGCATACAGCAGTGCCGCATTTCTGGACAACGCCCACGGGTCGGCACTGACGAAAGCGGGCATCGTGTCAAGCAGTTCTTGCAACTCATGAAAAATGGACGGTTTGCTGGCACCCTGCAAGACTTCACGGTAAACGACATCGGGCATCCAGACTTTTTCGTCCTCGCGAAAAGCACGTCGCAGTCGCCGATCAGCGGGTGAGTCACTGGCACGCAAAAACTCGATCCAGGCAGACGTGTCAGCAATCATGCATCTGCCACTTGTGATTTATTGGCAGGTTTTTGACGTGACGCCTTAACTGGCTTGGCCACGGCAGCAACAGACTGTGTGAGCAACGCGTCGCTTTGCTTCTCAACAGCGATGCGCGCCTCTTCAAATGTATGCCACCCGCGACGCGCCAGCGCCTCTGGTGTCAAACCATAAGGGCCACGGGGGTCGTAATCCGGGTCAAGCACATCGGCGCCGCGCAGTGCCAGCAAACCTGAGTAATCTGGCTTGCGCACAAACGCACGCAAAGCCGCTTCCACCGCTGCTTTTTTGGTACTCACACCCGCGCGCAACATGGCTTGGGCGATAAGGTCGTCGTCAATCACGATGTTGGTTCGGGTGTTCACGGGGGTCCTTGCTTGCGTTGCTTGCGGTTGATTCT
>NZ_JAQURE010000069.1 GCF_028715765.1 Rhodoferax sp. | reverse complement strand
ATCTCAGGGTGGGTTCCCAAACGACGCAACATCTCTTCGTCACTCATCTGGCTTTTGCCTGTCATCTCTGGCCTTTCGCTTTGGTGGAGGAACCGTACTTTACGGCACATCAGTTTGAATCGCACCCTTAAACGACTTGTGTAATAATCTTAGGCTCTGTAAAAATTCGTTTGCAGAGCATTTTTAAGAGGTTATTATGTACGCGGTCATAAAAACTGGTGGCAAACAATACAGAGTTGCTACTGGCGAAAAAATTAAAGTAGAACAGATTGCTGCGGATGTAGGCCAAGAAATTGTGATCGACCAGGTTTTGGCAGTCGGTAGCGGCGCTGAATTGAAGGTTGGCACACCCTTGGTGTCCGGTGCATCTGTGAGCGTCACGGTCGTGACGCACGGCAAACACGACAAGGTCAGCATTTTCAAAATGCGCCGTCGCAAGCACTATCAAAAACGTCAAGGTCATCGTCAACAGTTCACCGAGCTGCTGATTGGCGCGATCACAGCATAAGGAGCAAGAGTCATGGCACACAAAAAAGGCGGCGGCTCGACGCGAAACGGGCGCGATTCCAAGCCCAAAATGCTCGGTGTGAAGATGTACGGTGGTCAACTGATCAGCGCTGGCGCGATCATCGTTCGCCAACGTGGCACGCAATTCCACCCGGGCGTGAATGTGGGCATTGGCAAAGACCACACTTTGTTTGCATTGACAGAAGGCCACGTGTCTTTTGCCACCAAAGGTGCTCTCAATCGCCCTACCGTGAGCGTGACACCCGCCTAAACGCTGGGTTACTCCCTCACAAGACCCTGCGCCTAGCGCGGGGTTTTTCGTTTCTAGGATTCACCAAAAATAGCGCAGGCCGTCCATTCAGCAGCTTTTTTTGTCACTTCTCATCTTTAAGGTTGACCCCATGAAATTCGTAGACGAAGCCTACATTGATGTCTCCGCTGGAGATGGTGGCGCTGGCTGCGTCTCGTTTCGGCATGAAAAATACAAAGAGTTCGGCGGCCCCAATGGTGGCGACGGTGGCCGCGGTGGCCACGTCTTCGCGGTGGCTGACGAAAACCTCAACACCTTGGTGGACTACCGCTTTTCTCGTCGCCACGACGCGCAACGTGGTCAGCACGGCATGGGCTCCGACATGTTTGGCGCCGCAGGCGATGACATCACCCTGAAAATGCCCGTGGGCACCATCATTTCTGATGCGGAAACCGGTGAGGTGCTGTTTGAATTACTCACGCCAGGTGAAGTCATCACCATCGCCAAAGGGGGTGATGGTGGCTTTGGCAACCTGCGCTACAAAAGCGCCATCAACCGCGCGCCGCGTCAAAAAACACCGGGCTGGCCGGGTGAAAAGCGCAACCTCAAATTGGAGTTGAAGGTGCTGGCTGATGTCGGCTTGCTGGGCATGCCCAATGCCGGCAAATCGACGCTGATCACCGCCATCTCCAACGCCCGTCCGCGCATTGCCGACTACCCCTTCACCACGCTGCACCCCAATTTGGGCGTGGTGCGCGTTGGTCCTGAGCAAAGTTTTGTGGTGGCTGATTTACCGGGCTTGATTGAAGGTGCCTCAGACGGCGCCGGTTTGGGACACCTGTTTTTGCGCCATTTGCAGCGCACCCGCTTGCTCTTGCACATTGTGGACATGGCGCCTTTTGACGATGCTGTGGACACCGTGGCGCAGGCCAAAGCGATTGTCAATGAGCTTAAAAAATACGATCCAGCGCTCTATGCCAAGCCGCGCTGGCTGGTGCTCAACAAGCTTGACATGGTGCCGCTGGAAGAACGTGCCGCCTTGGTCAAAGATTTTGTCAAGCGCTTCAAGTGGAAGGGGCCGGTGTTTGAAATCTCGGCACTCACCCGCGAAGGTTGCGAGCCGCTGATCAAGACCGTGTTCAAGCACATCAGCGCCCAGCAGCAACTTGAGCAAACCCCTGAGGTGGTAGACCCACGTTTTGCAGCGCCTGAAGACGAGCATTGAATGCTCATGATTAAATAGCTGCTCACGCTTAATCTACGTGCGGTAGAGGTCAATATGACATATAAATCTGAATGTGCTGCACTGCGCGACGCACGCCGCGTGGTGGTCAAAGTGGGTTCCAGCTTGGTCACCAACGAGGGGCGTGGACTCGACGAGGTGGCCATTGGCGAATGGTGTCGTCAAATGGCGGTGCTGGTCGCCAGTGGGCGCGAGGTCATCATGGTCTCCAGCGGTGCCATTGCCGAAGGCATGAAGCGCCTGGGCTGGACCACGCGCCCACACGAAATTCACGAGCTGCAAGCCGCTGCTGCTGTCGGCCAAATGGGTTTGGCGCAAATGTATGAAACCAAGCTGCGCCAAAACGGTCTGGGCAGTGCCCAGGTGTTGTTGACCCATGCCGACCTGGCCGACCGCGAGCGTTACCTCAATGCCCGTTCCACTTTGCTGACCTTGCTCAAGCTGGGCGTGGTGCCGGTCATCAATGAAAACGACACGGTGGTCAATGACGAAATCAAGTTTGGCGACAACGACACGCTGGGCGCATTGGTGGCCAATTTGGTGGAGGCCGATGCGCTGATCATCTTGACCGACCAAAAAGGCCTGTACACCGCCGACCCGCGCAAAGACCCCGCTGCCACGTTTGTGCATGTGGGGCAAGCGGGAGACGCGGCACTGGAAGCCATGGCCGGCGGCGCGGGTTCCAGTTTGGGGCGGGGCGGCATGATCACCAAAATTTTGGCGGCCAAGCGGGCGGCGGGTTCTGGCGCGTCCACGGTGATTGCCTGGGGCCGCGAGCCTGATGCCTTGCTGCGCTTGAGCCAAGGTGAAGCCATTGGCACGCTGCTGGTGGCACCCACGCAAAAAACCCAGGCGCGTAAACAGTGGATGGCGGATCACTTGCAACTGCGTGGCTCTGTCAGCGTGGACGATGGCGCTGTGGCCAAGCTGCGCGGCGAGGGCTCCAGCCTGCTGCCGATTGGCATGACCGCGGTGGAGGGCGATTTTTCGCGCGGCGACGTCATCGCCATTCGGGATCTGGCCGGCACCGAGATCGCGCGCGGCCTGGCCAACTACGCCAGCTCTGAGGCGCGTCTGATCTGCCGCAAGCCCTCAAGCGCATTTGAAGCCCTGTTGGGTTATTCCGCCGAGCCCGAAATGGTGCACCGTGACAACCTGGTGCTCAGCCGCAACCCCTGACCCTGGCGGGCGGGTTTCAACCTTCCAAGGATGGCTGAAGTCATCCCTACAAGGCATTTCAAGCATGAGGCTGGCCGACTAGCCTAGCCAGGCTCGGCTCCCTTCGAACAGGCCAGTTGGCTTATTTCTTCAGCGCTTTGAGAATGTCTGCCACCGAACTGGCGGCCGCGGCACGGCCGTCGCAGGCACCTTGGCGGGCAAAGGCGATGGCATGTTTGGAGGGCATGTTGTCGCTCAAGTCGCGCCACTGTGGCTCTTTGACCAAAGCCCACGCCCCGTTCGAAGCACTGCGGGCGTAGGTTTTCACCTGACCGGTGGCGCACCGAATGCCCTCGTACATGGCGTTGACCGAGCCGGTGGCGTTTTGCGCCACCATCACATAGCGCACGATGCCGTCGGGGGTGATGCTCAGGGTGGCGGGGTCGACACCGAACTTCAGACTCACATAGTGCGGCATGTCAATCGCCACCAGGTGCGCTGCACTGAAGGCCGGGGGCGCCGCCGCCTCAGACTCTTGCCAGTCAGGGTCAAGCGCGGCCACTTGTGCCAACACTTGACCCGCAGCGAAGGTCAAAAAACAAAGGGTGAAAAGCTTACGCATGCGAGTTTCCAGTGTGTGGGTCAGGCTCAAACGTGGCACCAGGGGGGAGTTCAAAACGCGCCTCTGGAATGTCTGCACACATTTGCTCGGCCTCCGCGGTGCGCAAGCCTTGGCGCAAAAAGCGGTTGCGGTGCTCATTGCGCGGCAGGTAGCGCGACAGCTCGGTCAGCGCTGTCACATAGACCTCGCGCTTGAATTCAACTACGGCCTCCAGCGGCACCCAGTAGTCGTTCCAGCGCCAGGCATCAAACTCCGGGTGGTTGGTGGCACGCAGGTTCAAATCCCAGTCGTGCCCCACCAGTTGCAGCAAAAACCAAATCTGTTTTTGCCCTTTGTAAAAGCCACGCGAATCGCGCCGAATAAAGCGGTCTGGCACCTCGTAGCGCAACCAGTCACGGGTGCGGGCCACAATGCGAATGTGTTCGCGCAGCAGCCCAACTTCTTCATGCAATTCCCGCACCATGGCTTGCTCTGGGGTTTCGCCCCGGTCAATGCCACCTTGCGGAAACTGCCAGGAGTGCGTCCGAATACGCTTACCCCAAAACACCTGATTTTTCTGGTTGAGCAAGACGATGCCGACGTTCGGCCTAAAGCCGTCTCGGTCAAGCATAATCAAACCCCAATTTTTAAATTGCATTGATTATGCACAGCACATGCTGTGCATCAAGAGCCAAAACCCTGACATCTCGCTGGATTAGCCCATGAAAGCCTCTCAATTCTTCATTTCCACCCTCAAAGAAGCCCCGGCCGACGCCGAAGTGGTCAGTCACAAACTGATGATGCGCGCTGGCATGATCAAAAAGCTCGGCGCAGGCATCTACACCCTGATGCCCATGGGCCTGCGCGTGGTGAAAAAAGTGGAAGCCATCGTGCGCGAGGAAATGAACCGCGCCGGCGCCGTGGAGCTGTGCATGCCGGTGGTGCAACCCGCTGAGCTGTGGCAGGAAACGGGTCGCTTTGAGAAGATGGGGCCAGAGCTGCTGCGCATCCGCGACCGCCACATGAACGACTTTGTGATTCAGCCCACCAGCGAGGAGGTGGTGACCGACATCGCACGCCAGGAAATTCGCAGCTACAAACAGTTGCCCAAAAATTTCTACCAAATCCAGACCAAGTTCCGCGACGAACGCCGCCCACGTTTTGGCCTGATGCGCGGGCGTGAGTTCATCATGAAAGACGCCTACAGCTTTGACCGAGATCAGGCCAGCGCCAAAGCCAGCTACCAGGTCATGGCTGCCGCCTACCGCCGCATTTTTGACCGTTTTGGCCTGACCTACCGCGCTGTGGCTGCCGACAGTGGTGCCATTGGTGGCGATTTGAGCGAAGAATTTCAGGTGATTGCCGCCACCGGCGAAGACGCCATCGTCTACTGCCCGGGTAGCAACTACGCCGCCAACATGGAAAAAGCCGAAGCCCAGGCACCGGCTGACCCACGCGCTGCTGCCACGCAAGCCATGGCCAAAACCCCCACACCCGGCAAGAGCACTTGTGCGGATGTGGCTGAGCTGCTGGGCTTGCCACTGGCGCAAACCGTCAAATCTCTGGTGCTGGCCACCGACACGCTCAGCGATACGGGCGAAGTGGTCAAAACGCAAGTCTGGTTGCTGCTGCTGCGTGGCGACCACGACATGAACGAAGTCAAGGTCAACAAACTGCCCGGTCTGGCGGCTTTCCGCTTTGCCAGCGTGGCAGAAATTGAAGACCACTTTGGTTGCCAACCGGGTTATCTGGGGCCGCTGAACCTGCTCAAACCCGTCAAGCTGGTGGTCGACCGCGATGTGGCGGTGATGAGCGACTGGGTTTGCGGTGCCAACGAACCTGACTTTCACCTCACCGGCGTCAACTGGGGTCGTGACCTGCCCGAACCCGAGCTGGTGGCCGACCTGCGCAACGTGGTGGCCGGTGACGCCTCGCCCGACGGCTGTGGTGTGTTGGCGATTGAGCGTGGCATTGAAGTCGGCCACGTGTTTTACCTGGGTACCAAATACAGTGAAGCCATGAAGGCCACGTTTTTGGACCAAAACGGCAAACCCCAGTTCATGGAAATGGGCTGCTACGGCATTGGCATCACGCGCCTGCCAGCCGCAGCCATCGAGCAAAACCACGACGAGCGCGGCATCATCTGGCCCGACGCACTGGCCCCATTCACGGTGGTGATTTGCCCCATCAACGCCGAGCGCTCGCCTGAAGTCAAAGTCACGTCGGACGCGCTTTACACCGAACTGTTGGCCGCTGGCGTGGATGTGATGCTGGACGATCGTGGCGAGCGCCCGGGCGCGATGTTTGCCGACTGGGAACTCATTGGCGTGCCACACCGCGTCAACGTCGGCGACCGCGCTCTGAAAGAAGGCAATGTGGAGTACCAGCACCGCCGTGATGCCGTGGCAAGCGCCGTGCCGGTGGCTGACATCGTGGCCAAATTGCTGGCTTTGCTGAAGGTGTGAGTCCCGCGTTGGCACCGATGCCCATGCGGTTTGCCAACCTGGGTCTTCGCCCTGAGGGGGCGGCGCAGACAGCGCAGACAGCGCCACGTGCCCAGCTGGCACGGCGGGCATTTTTTTCAAGCGTTTTAGGCCTCTCACCCTTATGGATAATGGGTGGGCAGCTATTTTTATCAGAGTGTTCTTGGGCTGGTGCGCAAGTCGAAGAACCGCTGGTAGATGCGGTACGCACGGCTTTGAGTTCGGCCATTGCCAACCACGCGCCGCCGGTTCCTGAGTTTCTTGACACTGAATCACGCATGGCCTACCTGCGCTGGCTGGGGGCGATGAGCGAACGCCTGAAGCCCAAAAAGTCTGACTGGAACACCCGCAAAGAATTCCTGCAAACCGTCTGGTACGAATCCAAACGCGCCGGGCTGGAGGTGTCGCTGGTGCTGGGTTTGATTCAGGTGGAGAGCAATTTCCGCAAATATGCCGTCAGCCGCGTTGGCGCGCGTGGCTACATGCAGGTGATGCCGTTTTGGACGCGCGTGCTGGGCGATGGCGATGCGGGCAAACTGTTTCACATGCAAACCAATTTGCGTTTTGGCTGCGTGATTTTGCGGCACTACCTGGAGCGCGAGCGCGGCGACCTGTTTTTGGCGCTGGGCCGCTACAACGGCTCGCGCGGCCAGCCGCAATATCCCAACGCGGTGTTTGCAGCGCAAAAAAACTGGCGCTTCAGCGTCTGAATTTGCCATTGGCGGTGATGATGGACAAGTCGGCAAAGTCCAGTCCGGAGTGGTTGCCTTTGTCGTAGCTCACCTCCAGCCCGCCAATGTCGTATTTGAAATTGTCCAGGCTGGCCAGCAGTTTTTCACGCGTTGGTTTGGCGCCGCTGCGGCGCAGCGCCTCGACCAGCACCTTGGCCGACGCATAGCCCTCCAGCATGGCCGGGCTAAGCACCTCAATGCCTTTGGATTTGGCCAGTTGCGTGGCATCTTTCACCAGCGTGTAGCCAAAGCTTTGCGGAAAAACTTGCGTCACGATGACACCGCGCCCCTGCTCACCCAGCAGCTTGACGAAGCCTTCTGAGGCATTGTTGGACAGGGTGATGAACTGTGCGCCGCTACCAGCGGCCTTGATTTGCTTGATGCCCTGCACCACTGCTGTGCCCGAGCCAATCACCATCACGGCTTGTGCCTCGGCTTTCACCACCGCCGGGGCAATGGTTGAAAAATCGGGCTTGCTGCGGTCAAATTTGGACAGCACCACGGGCGTGAGCTTGTTGGCGGTCATGCCCTTTTGCGCCCCTGCCAGGGCATCGCTGCCAAAGGTGTCGTCCACATGCACCAGGGCAATGCGAGTGATGCCGATGGTGGCCAGGTGGGTGATGGCTTTTTCGGCCTCGCGCTGGTACGTGGCGCGCACGTTAAACACATACGGCTGCACCGGTTGATGGAACACCATCGCCCCGGTGGAGGGTCCCACCAGAGGCACACCGTTTTCTTTCAGCAGCGGCAAAATACCCTGTGTGTGTGGCGTGCCACGGGTCATGAACAAGGCCAGTACCTTGCGTTCATCAATCAGGATTTTGGCGTTGGCCAGGGTGAGTTTGGTGTCAAACTTGTCATCCAGCGTGATGACCTGAATCTTGTCGCCAAAAATACCGCCTTTGGCGTTGACGCTGTCCAGGTACAAGTTGGCCCCGAGCATGGACTCTTTGACCGTGGCAGCCACGGTGCCGGTCACCCCCACGGTTTGCCCAATTAGCACCTGTGCCAGGGCATGACCCCCGCTCAGTGCCCATCCTAAAGTTAGCGCCAACGCCGCTTTGATGTTCATGTTGAACTCCTTTTTTTCAGTCTAGCAGTTGCTAGCGGGCTTGTCTTGACGGATATCCCTTAGCCTGCGCCGGGGTGACCCCTGTCCCTAGAATCAATGCCCTCATCACCCGGGAACCACGCATGTCACAGGGAACCATCCGCATCCGCGGCGCGCGCCAGCACAACCTCAAAAACCTCGACCTGGACATCCGCACCGGTGAGCTCACCGTGGTCACTGGCCCCAGCGGCTCGGGCAAGTCCAGCCTGGTGTTTGACACCCTGTTTGCCGAGGGCCAGCGGCGTTATGTGGAAACCTTCAGCGCCTACGCGCGCCAGTTTCTCGACCGAATGGACAAGCCAGCGGTGGACAAGGTCGAAGGCGTGCCCCCGGCCATTGCCATTGACCAGACCAATCCGGTGCGAAGCAGCCGCAGCACGGTGGGCACCATGACCGAGCTCAATGACCATCTGAAACTGCTGTTTGCCCGCGCTGGCAGTTTGTTTGACCGCGCCACCGCACAACTGGTACGCCACGACACGCCCGAGACCATTTACGCCGAGCTGCTGTCGCGTGCCATCGCCTTGGTCGCAAGCGGTCAGCTGGATCAGGTGACCGACGCTGCCGATGTGCGGCTGGCAATCACCTTTGCGGTAGAGCTGCCCGCCAGCGCCACGCCTGAAGAAGTTGCGCAGTGGTTGTCGGTGAGCGGCTTTACCAAGGTGCAGGCCGAACGGGTGGTAGACCAGCGCAAGGTATTGGACGTGGTGGCTGACCGCTTTCGCTTGGGCGCGGCTGAGCGTGCGCGCGCGCTGGAGGCCATTGAAGTGGCCCTGAAACACGGCGGTGGTCGCCTCAGTGTTTATGTGTTAAATCAGCCTCTAGCGCTTATGGATAGAGCGCAAGCAGCTATTGATAATGTAGTTATAGATGCTGTTGAAATCTGGCGTTTTTCCACCGGCCTGCATTGCCCCGAGAGCAACCAGCGCTACACCGACCCCATCGCCTCGGCGTTTTCGTTCAACTCGGCGGTGGGCGCCTGCGACACCTGCCGTGGCTTTGGCCGCGTCATCGGTGTGGACTATGGCCTGGTCATTCCCAACGACAAGCTCACGCTGCGTGCCGGTGCCATCAAGCCGCTGCAAACACCGGCTTGGTTGGAGTGTCAGGACGACCTGATGCGCCATGCCGAGCTGCATGGCATTCCTCGCGACACGCCCTGGGTGCGCCTGAGCCCAGAGCAGCAGCATTGGGTGATTCACGGCGAGGCCGGTTACCGAGACGGCCAGTGGGGCAGAAAGTGGTATGGCATCAAGCGCTTTTTTGAATACCTGGAAACCAAGGCCTACAAAATGCACATTCGTGTGCTGCTGTCCAAATACCGCAGCTACACCGAGTGTCCAGATTGCGCCGGTGCCCGCCTGAAAACCGAAAGCCTGCTGTGGCGCATTGGCACCCAAGCCGATGCGGACGCGGTGCTGGCACCCGCCAAACGCTTCATGCCCCACGGTGTGGCCTGGACGCGCGCCCAGCTGGAAGCGCTGCCGGGGCTGTGTCTGCATGATTTGATGCTGCTGCCGCTGGATAAGCTGCGGCGCTTTTTTGCTTCTCTCGCTCCCACCCCCGCTGGGGGAGGGCAGGGGAGGGGGCAGGCAGTCAGCCCTCATCCCAACCTTCCCCCAGCGGGGGAAGGAGCAAACCCAACTGCAACGACAACCCAGGTCGATAAGCCTGGAGACACTGCTGACACCTCAAGCCAAGCCAATGCGCCAACCCCTGCACTGGTGCAGCAAGCACAGCCAGTCTCTGAGACAGACAGCAAAACCCTGAAACTGCTGTTTGAAGAAATCAGTACGCGCCTGAAGTACCTGTGCGAGGTCGGCATTGGCTACCTCACGCTGGACCGCCAAAGCCGCACCTTGAGCGGCGGCGAGGTGCAGCGCATCAACCTGACCACGGCGCTGGGCACGTCACTGGTCAACACTTTGTTTGTGCTGGATGAGCCCAGCATTGGCCTGCACCCGCGCGACATGGGTCGCATCATCACCGCCATGCAGCGCCTGCGCGACGCCGGCAACACGCTGGTGGTGGTGGAGCACGACCCGGCTGTGATGCTGGCTGCCGACCGCATGATCGACATGGGCCCAGGCCCCGGTGAGCGTGGCGGGCAGATTGTGTTTGACGGGTCTACCGCCGATTTGTGCCATGCCGACACCTTGACCGGCGCTTATCTGGGCGGGCGAAAAACCGTGGGCATGGGGTTCAAGCGGCTGGTGGCGGCCAACACGCCGCGGCTGATTCTGGAAGGCGCGTGTGACCACAACCTGAAAAACATCAGTGTTGAGATTCCGCTGCAGCGCCTGGTGGTCATCTCGGGCGTGAGTGGCTCGGGCAAGTCGACGCTGATTCAGGACACCCTGGCACCGGCGCTGTTGCGACATTTTGGCAAGGCTACCGACACGCCGGGCGCGTTTGAGCGCTTGCTGGGCGCCGAGCAGCTCAGCGACGTGGTGTTTGTAGACCAATCGCCCATTGGCAAAACGGCGCGATCCAACCCGGTGAGTTTTGTCGGTGCGTGGGATGCCATTCGCACCTTGTTTGCCTGCACGCCACTGGCACAGCAGCGCGGCTACACCGCCACCAAATTCAGCTTCAACAACGGCGACGGCCGCTGCCCCACCTGCGGCGGCTCTGGCTTTGAGCATGTCGAGATGCAGTTTTTAAGCGACGTGTACCTGCGTTGCCCGGACTGCGATGGCAAACGCTACCGCCCGGAAATCCTGGAAATCACGATTGAGCGCAGTGGAGCAGAAATGGGGTCAGATCCCAATACGGGTTACAGCCTCTCGCAAAAACCTGAACGCCGTCCCGAATTGGGCTCTGACCCCAGTTTTGCGGAGCCAGTTAAAGCTAATGCTGATGTGGAGGTGAGATCGGAAG
>NZ_JAQURE010000068.1 GCF_028715765.1 Rhodoferax sp. | reverse complement strand
GCAGCACACTGACCCAGCAGCAGAGTTGGTGTAAAAACTTGGGTGCTGGTATTTCTTGGAACTGTTATGACCATTCACACTAACGAAAATCGTCGATAACCCATATTCCATGCGGATTTCAGAGAGTTTTTCGGTTCAATGTTAGGGCGATAAGTGTCATGTTAGGGAGACACGGGCATGGCTCCTTACATTGAGTTAGTCATTTCACATAGGAGACCATGAAGCGATGATCGAAGAAATTAGAGAAGCGGTGCATAACGCCGCTCTCGAGAAGCAAAAAATTGCAATGTTTCATTTCCAAGTCTTGAAAAATGCTGCTGCCCTAGAAGGGGTTGACCCCGCATCGTTCTGTGCAGAAATTGGTGTACCAAACACTTACAAAACAGAGTTCACAAAAATGCTCAGTTTGGCTCGCGTCATGCGACAGCAAAATGTTCGTCTTGCCTAAGGCCATACCTAACGTTCAAGCTCAGCCGGCGGCGGAAGCGGGCTGAGCTTGAACGTTAGGCGTAATCAATACCTCATGCTCGACTTTCTCCGCGACCAGGCCTGGCAGTTTTTCGGAATCGTCATCAGCGTAGCTGTCGCGATCTGGATATACCGCGCACAAAGCTCACGCGCTGAACTCGCTTTTGGGGTGCTCTCTGCGCGGGAGTTATTGACTATTCACGACAGCCTGTCAAGCCGCGTTACGGTCACTTTAGACGGAGCTCTTGTTCGTGATGTCAGCTTACTTGTCTTTGCGTTCAAGAACTCGGGGAATCGTCCATTCCGTGCGGGTGACTTTGCCGTACCAGCAACGTTCGAGTTTGGATCAACTGTTCGACTATTGTCGGCAGAGATTAGCCGTCGTAGCCCAGAGAATCTTGAAGCAAGAATCGATGCCAACGAAAGTAAGCTTGTCCTTCAGCCCTTGCTGTTGAATCAAGGTGAGTATGTAGTCATTCAGGCGCTCGTGGCTGGAAGGAACCCCAAAGTGTCATGCAATGTTAGGGTTGATGGGGTAAGTAAGCTGCAACCAATCAGTCGGCAATTGGTGGATAGGCGATCCATTGAGCGTTCTCTCGGTGAAACTGTCCTCTCCTTACTTCTTAGGATGCTTCTCTGTTGGTTTGTGATCAATCTCGTCGATTCGATTACGAACGTCAAGCTGGCGGAGACGCTGACAATAAATGGTTCGTTCGCGTTCGGATTGGTGGTGTTATCGATAGCAACTGCCATTCTCGAAAAACTTGCTGGTTGGTTTAGGTCCAGATTCTTCAGCGGTAAACCACGACGCGTCGTAGATGACGCATAACCCCTTTGGTAACCGCCCGCTACGCCAGCCTTTTACGCCGCCTGACTTAGCGAGCCGGTTACCTCAAACATTAAACCTTCCAAGTGTTTCGCATGTTCAATTTCGAATGGGATGATCAGAAAGCCGCGAGCAATGTGTCAAAACACGGTGTATCGTTTGAAGAAGCGGTGAGCGTTTTTGGCGATGGTCAGGCGCTGACTTTCTCTGACACCGACCACAGCGAATTTGAAGATCGAAGTCGAACCTACGGCATGTCCAATAAATCGCGGCTCTTGGTGGTCATCCACACAGAACGTCGAAACGGCATGCGAATCATCAGCGCCAGAAAGGCAACACGGTATGAAAAAAGCATCTACAAAAATGGCTGATCAAGACATCCCCGAATTGAAGCGCAGTGAGCTTGGCACGGGCGTAAGGGGCAAGTACCTGAAACACTTCATGCAAGGCAGCAATGTCGTGGTACTTCAGCCCGAAATCCAGAAGGCATTTCCTACTTCTGAGGCCGTCAACAAGGCTTTGGCGAGCATGCTGGCTTTTGCGCAAGAAACGCAAGGTTTAACGGGGCGCTCAGGTCGAGCCACGCGCAAGCGCGTCGCCGCGTAGCTTTGACGTTAGACCTCTCAAACCCATCAACTCCAGGTATCCATCAGCGCCCCGCCTTGCACAATCAAAAATTGCTTGAAGGCCATGGCTGCGGGCGAGAGTTTTTTGCTTTTGAGGTGCGTCACATACCAGTGGTTGATTTGCGGCAGCTCGGCCACATCCAGCAGCGCCAAGTGACCGCTGGCGAGCTCGTGGCGCACGGTGCGCAGTGACAAAAAGCTCAAGCCCATGCCGGCCATGACGGCTTGCTTGATGGTCTCGTTGCTGGGCATTGACATGGCCACATGGAGCGGCGTTTGGTGCTCGTCAAACAAGCGCTGCATGGCGGCACGCGTGCCAGAACCCTCTTCGCGCACCACAAACTGGTACGCGGCCAAGTCTTCAAAGTTCAAATTTTTGCGCCGTGCCAGCGGGTGGTCGGGGGCGGCCACGATGGCCAGCGGGTTGGTGGCAAAGGGTTTGGCGACGCAGTCCATGTGGCTGGGCGCGCGCCCCATCACCACCAAATCCACTTCAAAACGGCTCAGCAGCCCCAGCACGTTCTCGCGGTTGTCAATGTGCAAGTTCACCTCAATGCCAGTGAACTGCTTGTTAAAACGCACCAGCAGCATCGGCACAAAATATTTGGCAGTGCTGACCACAGCCAAATCCATGCGGCCTTTTTTCAGGCCAATGTGCTCGGCCATCAGAGCCTCCAGGTCTCTAAACTGCCCCATGGCGCTGGTGGAGTGGGTCAAAAACACCTGCCCTGCAGCCGTGAGCTGAATGTTGCGCCCCATCGGCTCCACCAGTGCCAGTCCAAAAGCCTCTTCCAGCTGGCGCAGCTGCATTGACACCGCAGGCTGCGTCACAAACAGCTTTTCAGCCGCCTTGGACACCGAGCCTTGGCGCGCTACCTCTAAAAAAGTCTGGATTTGCTTGAAGGTGTACGGGCGCATGGGCAACTCCTTTAAAAACCAAATACCTAAAGTTCATCAGCTGATGCTGATGATTTTTTAATAAAACGTGATTAGAGTTTATGGGTTAGGGCGATTAAAGTAAATCCATGCCGAAAACACGGCACCTGCTTCACCTTTTTAAGGATTCACCCCCATGGCACATGCTGCACTCCAAGCGCTCATTTTCGATGTTGACGGCACCTTGGCCGACACCGAAAGCGTGCACTTGGCAGCTTTCAACCACGCCTTCAAAGAAGCCGGGTTGGACTGGCAGTGGGACCTGGCGCTTTATACCCAGCTGCTGGACATCTCTGGCGGCAAAGAGCGCATCTTGCACTACTGGAAGCAGGTCAACCCCGACATGTTGGCGATCAATGCCAATGCCCTGCAAGACCGCATTGGCCGCATCCACGAGCTCAAAACTGCCGCCTATGAAAACGCAGTCAACAGCGGCGCCGTCAGCCTGCGCCCCGGTGTGCTCAAGCTCATGGACGAAGCGCTCCAAGCCGGACTGCAGCTGGCCATTGCCACCACCACGTCACCGGTCAACATTGCCGCACTGCTGCGCCACGCCATTGGCAGCGACTGGCGCATGAACTTCAGCGCTATCGGCGATGCTTCTACCGCCCCGATCAAAAAACCGCATCCCCAGGTGTATTTGCAAATGTTGCAAGCCTTGCAACTGCCTGCCGCGGCCTGTCTGGCCTTTGAAGACTCCAGCAACGGCCTGCGCTCGGCCACCGCTGCGGGCTTGGCCACCGTGGTCACCCCCAACAGCTTCACCGCCCACCACGACTTTGCCGGTGCCCTGAAAGTGGTGCCCGATTTGAGCCAGGTCAACCTGCAGCAGTTGCGCCAGTGGCATCTTGCGCCAGCGCGCTAAAGCCGTCCAGAACTGCATTACCCTCACGAATTTCAACTTTACAGAAAGCCCGCCCCATGCCTTCATCTCAAGTTTTGCGTTTGGCTCCCAGCATTTTGTCGGCCGACTTTGCCCGCCTGGGCGAAGAAGTGCGCGCCATTGAGGCCGCTGGTTGCGACCTGGTGCACTTTGACGTGATGGACAACCACTACGTGCCCAACCTCACCATTGGCCCGCTGGTGTGCGAAGCCATTCGCCCGCATGTCAGCATTCCGATTGACGTGCATTTGATGGTGGAGCCGGTGGATTCCATCATTCCGCTGTTTGCCAAGGCCGGTGCCAACATCATCACCTTCCACCCCGAAGCCTCCAAGCATGTGGACCGCAGCTTGTCGATGATCCGTGAGCTGGGTTGTAAAGCTGGCTTGGTGCTCAACCCCGCAGCCCCAGTGGATTGGCTTGACCACGTGATGGACAAGCTTGACATGATTTTGCTGATGAGCGTCAACCCCGGTTTTGGTGGCCAAAAATTCATTCCCAGCACGCTGGCCAAACTGCGCACCGTGCGTGCCAAGATCGACGCCCATGTCGCCGCCGGTGGCCAACCCATTTGGCTGGAAGTAGACGGTGGTGT
This sequence comes from Rhodoferax sp., assembly GCF_028715765.1. Taxonomy (GTDB): domain Bacteria; phylum Pseudomonadota; class Gammaproteobacteria; order Burkholderiales; family Burkholderiaceae_C; genus Rhodoferax. The sequence continues at coordinate 6,632 of NZ_JAQURE010000068.1, read as the reverse complement.
CAAAACCGACAACATTGAAGAAATTGTGGCCGCCGGTGCCGACACCTGCGTGGCCGGCAGTGCCGTGTTCAGCGCGCCTGATGCCGATGGCGGCTACAAAGGCATCATGCAGGCACTGCGCCGCGCCGCCCACCCAGCCTGATCAGATACAAGCAAAATCAGCCTCTAGCCCTTTGTATACAAGCACAAGCAGCTACATTATTTATAACTAACGGAGACTTCACCATGTCCATGACCCTCAGATCCAACCGCTCCACGCTGACGCAATTCTTGATTGAAGAGCGCCGCCGTTTCCCCAGTGCCAGTGGCGACTTCAACGCCTTGATTCTGGACGTGGCACTGGCCTGCAAAGGCATTGCCAAAGCCGTGGCTTATGGCGAACTCGCTGGCGTCATGGGCAACCATGCAGCCGACGAGGGTGGCTCGATCAACGTGCAAGGTGAAACCCAGAAAAAGCTCGACGTGCTCTCTAACGACGTGTTCATGCAGCGCACCGAGTGGTCGGGCAACCTGGCGGGCATGGCCAGTGAAGAGATGGACGCCCCCTACCAAATCCCCAAGCAATACCCACGCGGCAACTACCTGATTGTGTTTGACCCGCTGGACGGCTCCAGCAACATCGACGTGAACGTGTCGGTGGGCAGCATTTTCAGCATCTTGCGTGCGCCGCAAGACGTGATTGACTCAGGTCGTGACGTGGTCGATACCGACTTCTTCCAACCCGGTGCCAAACAAGTGGCGGCAGGCTACGCGCTCTACGGCCCCACCACCATGATGGTGCTGACCGTGGGCGACGGTGTGAACGGCTTCACGCTCGACCCGAATCTGGGCGAGTTCATGTTGACCCACCCCAAGATGATGATTCCCGCAGACACGCACGAATTTGCCATCAACGCTTCCAACGCCCGTTTCTGGGAAGCCCCGGTCAAACGCTATGTGGACGAATGCCTGGCTGGCAAAACCGGCGCCCGTGGCAAAGACTTCAACATGCGCTGGATTGCCTCCATGGTGGCCGAAGCCCACCGCATTTTGATGCGCGGCGGTGTCTTCTTGTACCCACGTGACACCAAAGACCCCTCCAAACCAGGCCGTCTGCGCCTGCTGTACGAAGCCAACCCCGTGGGCATGATCATGGAACAAGCCGGCGGCCGTGCCAGTACCGGCGAAGTGCCGATGATGACCGTGCAACCCACCAGCTTGCACCAACGCATTGGCTTTGTCTTTGGCTCCAAAAACGAGGTCGAACGCATTGAGCGCTACCACCGCGAGCCGGTGGCTGTGGAACCAGAAAACCCCCTGTTTCACGAGCGCAGCCTGTTTCGCGATTGAGCCTGAAAACGTGCGCAGTACTACTAAAAAAATAGCTGCTCACGCTTATCCATCAAGCTCTAGAGGCCAATTTCTTATAAATTTTTAAACTTCAGGAGACACCCACCATGTCCATTCGTCACCCCATCATCGCCATCACCGGTTCCAGCGGCGCAGGCACCACGTCGGTCACCCGCACGTTCGAGAACATTTTTCGCCGTGAAAACATCACCGCCGCGGTGATTGAAGGCGACAGCTTTCACCGCCATGACCGCAAAGCCATGAAGATCAAGGCCGCTGAGGCTGAAGCCGCAGGCAACAAAAACTTCAGCCACTTTGGCCCTGAAAATAACCTGTTTCCTGAACTTGAAGCACTGTTTCGCGACTACGGCCTCACTGGTGTCGGCAAGCGCCGCAAATACCTGCACGACCCCGACGAAGCCGCCCCTTACAAACAAGAACCCGGCACCTTCACCCCTTGGGAAGACGTGCCCGCCAACACCGACCTGCTGTTTTACGAAGGTCTGCACGGCGCGGTGGTCACGCCAGAGGTCAACATTGCCCAGCACCCTGACTTGCTGATTGGCGTGGTGCCGGTCATCAACCTGGAATGGATTCAAAAACTCTACCGCGACAAAAAACAACGCGGCTACAGCACCGAAGCGGTCACCGACACCATCCTGCGCCGCATGCCCGACTATGTGAACTACATCTGCCCGCAGTTCATGCACACCCACGTCAACTTCCAGCGCGTGCCCATGGTCGACACCAGCAACCCGTTCATTGCGCGAGACATCCCCAGCGCCGACGAGAGCATGGTGGTCATCCGCTTTGCCAACCCCAAAGGCATCGACTTTCAATACCTGCGCAGCATGATTGATGACAGTTTCATGAGCCGCGCCAACACCATCGTGGTGCCAGGCGGCAAAATGGAGCTTGCCATGCAACTCATCTTCACACCCTTTGTGTGGCGCATGATGGAGCGGCAAAAGAAAGCTGGTTGAAAGACTTAAACGCCCCCTGAGTCGGCTGCGCCGCCGCCCCCCACTGGGGGCAACGCCTTGCAGCCTGGCAAAGCCGGTTCTGCGGCGTTCTGGCTAAAGTCACGCTATTTCGTAACCCTATTTGAGATTCATATGAACACTCCCACCCCCGAATTTGCCAAACAAATGGCCAACGCCATCCGCATGCTGGCGGTTGATGCGGTTGAAAAAGCCAAGTCTGGCCACCCCGGCGCGCCCATGGGCATGGCCGACATTGCCGAAGTGCTGTGGAACCGCCACCTCAGCCACAACCCCACCAACCCGCATTGGGCCAACCGCGACCGCTTTGTGCTCTCCAACGGCCACGGCTCCATGCTGATTTATGCGCTGTTGCACCTCACCGGTTACGACTTGCCCATGAGCGAGCTGCAAAACTTCCGCCAGCTGCACAGCAAAACCGCCGGTCACCCAGAGTTTGGCATCACCCCCGGCGTGGAAACCACCACCGGCCCGCTCGGCCAAGGCATCACCAACGCGGTGGGCATGGCGTTTGCTGAAAAGCTGCTGGCGCAAGAGTTCAACCAGCCCGACGCGGCCATCGTGGACCACTTCACCTACGTGTTTTTGGGCGACGGCTGCATGATGGAAGGCATCAGCCACGAAGCCTGCGCGCTGGCTGGCACCTTGCGCCTGAGCAAACTGGTGGCGTTTTACGACGACAACGGCATCAGCATTGACGGCCATGTGGAAGGCTGGTTCACCGACGACACCCCCAAGCGCTTTGATGCCTATGGCTGGAACGTGATCCCAGCGGTGGACGGCCACAACCCTGCCGCGCTGGACGCTGCCGTCAAAGCGGCCAAAGCCCAAGCCGTGCTGGCCGACGGCAAACCCACCCTGATTTGCTGCAAAACCGTCATCGGCATGGGCTCGCCCAACAAAGCTGGCACGCACGACGTGCACGGTGCCGCGCTGGGCGCCGCTGAAGTGCAAGCCACCCGCGATGCACTGGGCTGGACTGCTGCCCCGTTTGAGATTCCCGCCGACATTGCCGCCGCTTGGGATGCCAAAGCCCGTGGCGCTGCCGCCGAAGCTCAGTGGAACAGCCAGTTTGCCGCCTACCAAGCCAAATACCCCACCCAAGCAGCCGAGTTTGTGCGCCGCATGGCGGGTGACTTGTTGCCCGCTTACGCTGAAAAACTGCCTGAAGTGCTGGCTGGCATTGCCGCCAACGCCACCGCTTTTGCCACCCGCAAATCCAGCCAAAACGCGCTGGACGTGATTGCGCCGCTGGTGCCCGAGTTTTTTGGTGGCAGTGCCGACCTGACCGGCTCCAACCTGACCAATTTCAAAGGCTGCGTGCGTGCCAAGCGCGACGTGTGGGGCAACCACTTCAGCTACGGCGTGCGCGAGTTCGGCATGGCCGCCATCATGAACGGCATTGCCCTGCATGGCGGCTACATCCCCTACGGTGGTACTTTCCTGACCTTCAGCGACTACAGCCGCAACGCCATCCGCATGGCCGCGCTGATGAAAATCCGCGTCATCCATGTGTTCACCCATGACAGCATTGGCTTGGGCGAAGACGGCCCCACCCACCAAAGCATTGAGCACATCCCCAGCATGCGCATCATCCCCGGCCTGGACGTGTGGCGTCCGGCCGATGGTCTGGAAACCGCCGTGGCCTGGGCTTGCGCGGTGGAGCGCCGTGATGGCCCCAGCGCGCTGTGCCTGTCACGCCAAAACCTGCCACGCTTGAGCGACATCGCCCAAGTCGACAAAATCCGCAAGGGTGGCTACATCTTGTCTGACATGGAAGGTGCGCAAGCGGCCATTTTGTCGACTGGCTCCGAGCTTGAGATTGCCATGAAAGCCCAAGCCGAGCTGGCCGCCGCAGGCGTGCCCACCCGCGTGGTGTCGATGCCTTGCAGCAATGTGTTTGACCGCCAAACCGAGGCTTACCAAGAGCTGGTGTTGCCGCTGTCCATGCCCACCGTGGCCATTGAAGCCGCCCACCCTGACTTCTGGCGCAAATACGTCGGCCGCACCGGCGTGGTGATTGGCATGCCCACTTTTGGCGAGTCGGCACCTGCACCCAAGCTGTATGCGCACTTTGGCATCACCGCCGAGCGCGTGGTCAGCGCGGTCAAAACGCTGGCGCACCGCGCCGCCCACCGCCGTGCCGAGCCCCTGCCCGACACAGTGGTGCCTTCCAGCAACTGAAAGGGGAGGGTGATGCGCGCGTTTGACTTGATGCTGTTTGACCTGGATGGCACGTTGGTGGAAACCGCCCCCGAGATCATGGATGCGGTCAACGACACCTTGAGCCGTTTTGCGTTGCCACTGGTCACGCAAACCCAAGTCAACGACTGGATTGGACACGGCACGCGCGAGCTCATGGTCAAAGCCTTGGTGCAAGTTACCGGCAGCACGCCTGAACAGGTGCGCACCAGCAAACTGCTGGGCAAGATCATGCCGGTGTATGACGGCTTTTACGCGCGCCGCTGTGGCACCCGCAGCCAGCCCTACCCCCAGGTGCGCGAGACCTTGCAGGCCTTGCGCGCCAAAGGGGTCAAGCTGGCCGTGGTCACCAACAAGGAAGGCCACTACACCCAGGTGGTGCTGGCGGTGCACCAGCTGCAAGGCTTGTTTGACGCGGTGGTCAGTGGCGACACGCTGCCCACCAAGAAGCCCAACCCCGCCGGGGTGCAGCAGTGTTTGAGCCAGTTTGGTGTGCTGCCCACGCGGGCGTTGTTTGTGGGCGACTCCAGCATTGATGCCGCTACGGCACGCAGTGCGGGCGTGCCGGTGTGGCTGCTGCCTTACGGCTACAACATGGGTCAAAGCGTGCAAGCTTGCGCGCCAGACCGGGTCATTCAAGATTTTTCGGAACTACTAATTTAATAGCTATTTACGCTTTATTTATAAGCGCTAGAGGCTAATTTTGTTACATATTTTTAATTTTTTTAACAGGAGCATGCAATGACAATCAAACTAGGTATCAATGGTTTTGGCCGCATCGGCCGCATGGTGTTTCGCGCAGCAGTGCAAAACTTCAAAGACGTCGAAATCGTCGGCATCAACGACTTGCTCGAACCCGAATACCTGGCTTACATGCTGCAGTTTGACAGCGTGCATGGCCGCTTCAAGGGCGAGGTGTCGGTCGATGCTGGCACCCTGATCGTCAACGGCAAACGCATTCGCCTCACGCAAGAGCGCGACCCGGCCAACCTGAAATGGGCTGAGGTGGGTGCCGATGTGGTGATCGAATCCACCGGTCTGTTTTTGGACAAAGTCACCGCGCAAAAACACCTGGATGCCGGTGCCCGCAAAGTGGTGTTGTCAGCCCCTAGCAAAGACGACACCCCCATGTTTGTCTACGGCGTGAACCACACCGCATACGCTGGCCAAGCCATTTTGAGCAACGCCTCTTGCACCACCAACTGCCTGGCCCCCGTGGCCAAGGTGCTGAACGACAAATGGGGCATCAAGCGCGGCCTGATGACCACTGTGCACGCTGCCACTGCCACCCAAAAAACCGTAGACGGCCCGTCTAACAAAGACTGGCGCGGCGGCCGTGGCATTTTGGAAAACATCATCCCCAGCAGCACCGGCGCAGCCAAAGCGGTGGGTGTGGTGATTCCTGAACTCAACAAAAAGCTCACTGGCATGGCATTCCGTGTGCCCACCAGCGACGTGTCAGTGGTTGACCTCACTGTGGAGCTCAACAACGCCGCCACTTACGCTGAGATTTGTGCCGAGATGAAGGCGCAAAGCCAAGGCGCGCTCAAAGGCGTGCTGGGCTACACCGACCAAAAAGTCGTCTCCACCGACTTCCGTGGCGAGCCTTGCACCAGCGTGTTTGACTCCGAAGCAGGTCTGGCACTTGACGGAACCTTTGTCAAGGTGGTGAGCTGGTACGACAACGAGTGGGGCTACTCCAACAAGTGCCTTGAAATGGCACGTGTGGCGGCGCTGCATCAGGCCTGATTCAACAAGCAAAAAGGGTGACGCGGTTGATGGTCACCCTTTTTTTGCCGGCGCGGCGCCCGTGTCGCGAAGCTATTTAAATGGTTTTGAGGAATTTCAAATGAAAGTATTGCGTTTTGCAGATGTGATTGCCAGTGGTGCGGCCAGCGGTAAACGGGTGTTCATCCGTGCCGACCTGAATGTGCCGCAAGACAAGCAAGGCCACATCACCGAAGACACCCGCAACCGCGCCAGCGTGCCGTGCATTCAAATGGCGTTGGCTGCCGGTGCCGCGGTCATGGTGACCAGCCATTTGGGTCGCCCCACCGAGGGCGAGTTCAAACCTGAAGACTCCCTGGCACCCGTGGCCAA
>NZ_JAQURE010000067.1 GCF_028715765.1 Rhodoferax sp. | reverse complement strand
ATGGCTTTGGCACGACGGCGACGAAAGTGGTTTGAGGGCCTTTGGGCTCAAGCTGAAATTGACCCAAGTCTGCACAAGTTCGGACTCGCTTGAAACATCGAAATCTCTAATGGATTATCTGGGTTTACTGATATTTTTAGGAGCTGGATGATGCAAAAAGAACAAAGCAAAAAGAAACGCTCGGCCCTGGTGCAGCAAAAGATTCAGGGCGACACCGGCGGCAATGCCTACGCGCCGCGCTTCAAGCAAGGGGCCACCATCGTGCCGCGCGCTTTCTACTTTGTGCAGCCTCAAGGCGCGTCGCTGGACGGCTTGACGGACCTGGCCGAACGCACGGTCAATCTGCGCACCCACCCGCTGGCGGTCGAGGGCGCCAAAAAACCGTGGGATGGCATCACCTTGACCGGCCCGATGCAGGGCAAATACCTGTTTCGCGCGGCGCTGGCGCGCAACGTGCTGCCGTTTGCGCTGGTCAACCCCCCGCTGATTGTCTTGCCGCTGGTGCAGGCCGATGACGTTGACAGCAAGGGCCAGCCTTTGCCAGGCAAGCTGCACTGGCAACTGCTGGATGCGCCTGAGTTGACGGCGCGTGGTGATTTGGAGACGGCGCGCTGGTTTGGCCAGTGTGAGCGGCTGTGGGACGAGCGGCGCAGTGTCAGTGCGAAGAAGCAAAACATGAGCGCCTACAACCGGCTCAATTTTCAGCGCGGTCTGACGGATCAGCCAATTGATGCGCAATGGGCAGTGATATTTAATCGCTCTGCAAAAGATGGAAATGCTTGTGTAGTCAATGTTCAGTCGTTTCAGCAGCGACTCATCGTCGACTTTGCGATGTACGCAAGCTTTATGTCTACTGAAGATGAAGCGCGATATTTGGAGTGTTACCTCAATTCGGGTTATGTAAACCGCGCAATCAAGGCCTTTCAAACGAGTGGAAATTTTGGAGAGCGTGATGTGACGAAAAAAATTCTCGAATTTCCCTGGCCTGAGTTTTCGCCCAACCTGCCATCCCACCGCCGTCTGGTGGCGCTGGGTCGGCAAGCTGCCCAAGCTGTGCAGGGCATTCTGGGCGTGCAGCAAGACCTGGAGCTTGACCCGCGCACCCTGGGCCGCTTGCGCACCCGCATTCGCAGCGAGTTGAAAGCCTTGATGGCACAAATTGACACGCTGGTTGAAGCCATCTCCACCGGTCAAGACCTGTTGGCGCTGGAGGCCTATAAAGATGAGTTTTTGACACGCCCGCGCCCAGTCGTTGCAGGCTTGCCCGCACAAGAAATCAGTGACTTTTTGCGTTCCGAGCGCGAAGGGTGGTCGCGCCGGGATGTGGTTTTGCACTTGCCCGCCGAGGGTGATTTGCAATGAGCGCACGCCACGCTTTGCTGCTCGACTCCAACGTCTGGAGTCATCTGATTCTGGGCCTGCCAGACAAGCAAGCCCGCGTGCTTGCGGGCTTGGGTGCGTTGCTGCAAAAGTACCCTGGTGCCACCTTGGCCACCAGCCAAATGTGCATTGCCGAGTGCATGGTGGGCGCACGGCGCTTGCCTGACCCGTTGCAGCGGCAAGCGGCGCAATCAGAGCTTGAACATGAGTTTTCCAAGCCTGACTTGGTGGTGGTGCAAGTCACGTCTCAAGTGCTGGATTGGGCTGCGACTTTGCGCGCTGACAGCTTGCGCCGCGTTACCACATTGGGTGGCCCCTTGCCTGGTGTGGATGGTGGCAAATTAAAGCTGCCCGACGCCGCCATTGCCGCCAGTTGCCTGGATTTCAGTCCCCCCGCTGTTTTGGTGACCGAAAACGTCGCCGATTTCCTTTATTTGGAAGACGGCGTTCAAAAAACGGTGGCTGGCCTCGTGGTTGAAAAAATAGGGTGAGATCGCACCAAGGCAGCGGGGTAACGCCAGGGTCATGGTAAATCAGCAGCTGTGCCTCGCGGCTGGTCGCCTCATAGGCCTGCTGCCCGCTTGTTCGGGTAAACGCCCGCCACACAGTGCGGCGCGAGTCGGTATCATTTCCGCCCGACCAGGCACACTCAAAAAGCCTGGCAACTTCCATCACACCGGAGACACACATGCAAAGAAGACACCTCATCGCCAGCGGCCTGGCGGCTGCCGTTTTACCCCAATGGGTGCAGGCGCAAGCGCTTGACAAACCCAAGGTGACGATTGCCGTGGGCGGCAAAAACCTGCTGTATTACCTGCCTTTGACCGTGGCCGAGCAGCTGGGTTATTTCAAGGCTGAAGGGCTAAACGTGACCATTGTGGACTTTGCGGGTGGCTCCAAAGCACTGCAAGCGGTGGTGGGTGGCAGTGCCGATGTGGTCTCGGGTGCGTTTGAGCACACCATCAACATGCAGTTCAAAGGCCAGCACATGCGTGCCTTTGTGCTGCAAGGTGCCGCGCCGCAGATTGTGCTGGGCATCAACCCCAAAACCATGCCTCACTTCAAAACGATAGCCGACCTGAAGGGCAAAAAAATTGGCGTGTCGGCGCCCGGCAGCTCGACCAATGTGATGGTCAACTTTGCCTTGGCCAAGGTGGGCTTGAAGCCCACCGATGTCAGCATCATTGGCGTGGGCACCGGCAACGGTGCGGTGGCAGCCATGCGCTCGGGCCAGATTGATGCCATGAGCAACCTCGATCCCGTCATCACGCTGCTGCAACGCTCGGGCGACCTGCGCATTGTGTCTGACACCCGCCAAGTGGCCGAATCGGAAAAAGTGTTTGGCGGCCCCATGCCCGCCGGTTGCCTGTACGCACCGCAAGCCTTTTTGGACAAGCACCCGGCCACTGCGCAAGCGTTGACCAACGCCATGGTGCGCGCTCTGAAGTGGGTTCAGGCTGCCGGTGCGGCAGACATCATCAAAGCCGTGCCAGACAGCTATTTGCTGGGCGACCGGGCGGTTTACATTGATGCGTTTTTGGCGGCCAAAAGTGCCTTGTCCCCCAACGGCATGATTCCTGACAAAGGGTCACAAACCGCCTTCAAGGCGCTGGCCAGTGTGGACGCCAAAATTGCCGCAGCCAAGCTGGACTTGAAAGCGGTCTACACCAACGACTTTGTCAAAGTGGCCAACGCCAAGTACCCCAAGGGCTAAGCCAGATGACCGCAGCGCTAGACCTGCAGGGTGTGGCCTGCACCTTTGTCAGCAAAGACCAACCCGGCCAGCGCTACACCGCGGTGCAAGACGTGAATCTGACGGTGGCTGCGGGCGAATTTGTCAGCGTGGTCGGGCCCACTGGCTGCGGCAAAAGTACGCTGCTGAATGTGGCCGCTGGGCTGTTGAACCCCAGCGTGGGCGCGGTACAGGTGTTTGGCCAGCCGCTGGCGGGCATCAACCGGCGCGCTGGCTACATGTTTCAGGCCGAGAGCCTGATGCCCTGGCGCACTGCGCAGGCCAATGTGGCCGCAGGCTTGCAGTTTCATGGTGTGCCGCAGGCGCAGGCCATGCAGCAGGCCAACGACTGGTTGCACCGTGTCGGCCTGGGTGGCTTTGGCGACCGTTACCCGCACCAGATGAGTGGCGGCATGCGCAAGCGCGTGAGCCTGGCGCAAACACTGGTGCTCGACCCCGACATCATCCTGATGGACGAGCCGTTCTCAGCGCTCGACATCCAAACCCGTCAGTTGATGGAAAACGAGTTGCTTGACCTGTGGCAGGCCAAAAAGAAAGCCGTGCTGTTCATCACCCACGACCTGGATGAAGCCATTGCTCTGAGTGACCGTGTGGTGGTGATGAGCGCCGGGCCGGGCAGTCACCCCATGGGCGACTTCACCATTGACATGGATCGCCCGCGCGATGTGGCCGAGATCAAGACCACGGCGCGTTTTCTGGCACTGCACACGGCCATTTGGGCGGTGTTGCGCGAGGAAGTGCTCAAAGGCTATGCGCAACAACTCAAGGTGGCTTAACCCCATGTGGAAACTGATTCAACCCAAAAACAGCAACCTGTGGCTCTGGCAGTTAAGCCTGCTGCTGGCGTTGGTGCTGTTTTGGCACCTGATGACCGCCCCCGGACTGCTGCCCAACTTCATGTTCAGCAACGACACGCAGGCGGCGTTCTTCTTTGGTGAACCATTCAGGGTGGCGCAGCGGGTGTGGGTCTGGTTTGTGACCGACGCTGACATTTATCAACACCTGGGGGTGACGCTGGCCGAGACGCTGATGGCATTTGCCATTGGTGCCGGGCTGGGGCTGGCCGGTGGGCTGTGGCTGGCGCTGGCGCCCATGGCCAGCGCCATGGCCGAGCCTTACATCAAGGCCATGAACGCCATGCCGCGCATCATCTTGGCACCCATTTTTTCAGTCTGGTTTGGGTTGGGCATGGGCTCCAAAGTGGCACTGGGCGTGACGCTGGTGTTTTTCATTGTGTTTTTCAATGTCTATCAGGGTGTCAAAGAAGTCAGCCCAGTGGTGCTTGCCAATGCCCGCATGCTGGGCGCCGATGCACGCCAACTGCTGCGCCACGTCTACCTGCCCAGCGCCACCAGTTGGGTGTTTTCCAGCTTGCACACCAGTGTGGGTTTGGCGTTTGTGGGGGCGGTGGTAGGCGAATATTTGGGCTCCAGCCAGGGCGTGGGCTACCTCATCTTGCAGGCTGAAGGCAGCTTTGACATCAACACCGTGATGGCTGGCATTGTGGTGCTGACGCTGTTTGCGCTGGTGCTCGATGGCCTGGTGGGGCGGGTTGAGCGCCGCTTGATGACCTGGAGCCCCAAAAATGGCGAAACTGAAAAGCTCTGACGCGCCAGCCATCACGGCCTGCCCCTGGCGTAGCTCTGCTCGCCTGGGTGTGGCGGCTCTGCCGGGTAGCCACAGGCTGTGGCTGGCATGGGCACTGTGTGGCGTGCTGGCTGGTTGCGCCAGCGCGCCGCGTCCGCCCAGCTTCGACCCCCGCCCGGTGGCGACTGTGCCACCTGAGTTTGCGGCACCTGCCAGCCCGCCAGTCAGTGGCCGCTTGTCGCCCGAGCAAGCCAATGACGTGACTCTTTCTGCCATCGGCCTGGTGGGCACGCCCTACCGTTATGGCGGCAACACCCCAGAGAGCGGGTTTGACTGCAGCGGCTTGATTGGCTATGTGTACCAAACCCGCGCCGCCATCAAGCCACCGCGCACCACCGCCGAGCTGACGTTTTGGGGGCAAAGCGTGCCCAGGGATCAGTTGCAAACCGGTGATCTGGTGCTGTTTGGCAAGTCAACCGTGGCCAACCATGCAGGTATTTACGTGGGCGGAGGCCGCTTTGTGCACGCGCCATCCACCGGCGGCACGGTGCGCCTGGAGCGCCTGGATACACGCCACTGGGCAGCGCAAAACCCACGCTTCAAACGGCCTTGATTTTTTAAGCAAAAATGGCCTGTAGCGCTTGTCAATAAAGCGTGAGTAGCTCTTTTTTATGTAGCATTTGCTGGCGCACTGACTTGCGCCACCACCGTGTCGTACAAGCCAATGTGTGACAAACCCGGGTGGCTCTCCAGCCCGGTGTAGCGCAGTGATGCGTCTTCATACCGCCTGAAAGCAAACACCGCCTGGTTCATCTGCTCGGTGTTGAACACCTTGAGCTGAACCAGCAGGTGAAAGTCTTGCACCGTTAAACCGGTCACGGTCAAAAACAGCTCGGGCTCCAGCTTTGTGATGACATCTTGCAGGGTGTTTTCCCGAAAATCCGTCAGGTACATGAACGCCGGAATGCGGGTGGCGAACTTGATCAACTTTTCTTGTACCAGTTTGCGTTTGGACTTGTATTCCTTTTCCTCAGCAGAAAGCTCTTTCTTCTCTTTTGCGGATAGCTCGCCTCCTTTGGCCTTGGTTTTGAGCGCTTTAACCTGCTCGCTTTTGTTGATGATGGTCTCAATCACGTTGTCACCCAGCGCGCGCCAGCCTTCAATGCGCGCCACCGCCGCCATGGCCTCGGGGCTGTCCATGATGCGGCGCAGCGTGCCGTTGTCCACATTCACCAGCAGCGCACTTTCCCACTTGCGCGCCAGCAGCGTGGCCGATGTGCCCGCCATGGCAATGTCCAGAATGCCGCCCGCATCGATCTGCGTCATGTGCGCGCCGTCAAACGCCAGCACCGGCAAAAAGGCCACCAGGTCGCGCACCGCGTGCTCGGGGTTGGACTCGTTTGGCTGCAACCCGATGCCGTATTCCGACAACTGGCGCAGCGCCCGTGTGGGGGCAAAGTCAAAGACAAAGCACACGGGTTTCAGGATGTCTTCCTCCAACGGGTTGTCGCCGTTGGGGTTTTTGATGACCCATGGCGACTGCACCCGAAACGCTGCCTGAAAGTAAGTCTCGGGCGACTTCAGGTTGCGCAGCATCAGCATGGACGACCAGGGTGCCACTGTCACGCCGGTGGTCAGCTTGCCGCAGCTCAGTGTGATGGTTTTGGTGTCAAACCCGCTGCCAATGGCTTTGCGCACGGGCGGCAGAGGTTCCAGACCGATGCCAGCCGTGGGACCTGCGGCCACCACCACCGTGTAGTCGTGCCAAAACGTGTTGTACCGCTTGGCCAGCAAGTTGGCCATGGCATGGCACGCGGCCACGTTGGGCAAAAACCAGAACGAATGCTGCAAATACGGCAGCAGCCGCGTGTCTGAATACGGAAACGGCGGGCGCGTGCCCACTTTGAGCAACTCAGCAGACTGCGCCGCGTAGTCCCCACGAATGATGTCCAGCCACTTTTGCACATCGCTCTGGTGCTTGAATGCTGCTGCCGCACCCGTGCCAGTGGCCTCAAAAAATGCGTTCAAGTCAAACTCGTCAAACTCGCCGCCACTGGCCACAGCCAGCAACTCGTCGGGCATTTGGTAGGTGAGCAGCCTCATTTGTGGCAGGGCGGCATACGGGTTGCGCTGGCCGGGGTGGTCTGTGGCAAACGCGGCTTTGGCACGCTGCTCGTCGGTGTAGGTCCAGTTGAAGATTTGCTCTTCAATGAACTCGCCCGTGGCCAGCGCCTTGAACGGCGTGCCCGACAGGTACAAATAAGCGCGCGTGGTGATGGGTAAAAAATCCGTCTCACGCTCACACAGCACACCCAGGTCTTCGTTCACACCGGCCAACGCACCGGCGTATTCCAGCTTGGTTTCTTTTTGCGCCACGTTGTCGTCTTCACCCTCAAACAGCTCTTTGGCGGTGTCGCGCCAAGCGCCAAAGTGGTATTCATCAAACACCACCAGGTCCCAATTCACGGTGTGCAGCCATTCGTTGCGTGGCTTGATGTTGCCTGCCGCGTCGTGCCCCAGCAGGTCTTGAAATGAGCCGAAATACACCACCGGCTTGGCCCGGTCGATCTGCGATGGGTCGCCCTCTGAAGTGCGCGACAGGTATTGCCAGCCGTCAAAGTCGGTGTGGTTTTCCAGGTCGGTCTTCCAGGCATCCTCCACCGCCGGTTTGAAGGTCAGCACCAGCACCCGCCGGGCTTCCAACTTTTTGGCCAACTGGTAGGTGGTGAAAGTTTTGCCGAAGCGCATCTTGGCGTTCCACAGAAAGCGTGGTGCAGCAAAGGCATCTTCAGCCCAGATGGATTGGTAGTAGTCAAACGTCTTGTTGACTGCATCCAACTGCTCGGCGCGCAGGCCAAAGGTTTCGTGGTGCATGCCGCTAAAGCGTTGGCCACTGCGCAGCTCGGCCAGCACCGTGTGCACATCGGCCACGCTGCAGCGCACCCATTCCAGTTGGGTGTTCTTGAACCCTTTTCTGACCAGCGCGGCGCGTACTTCATGGTCGGTAAAGATGGAACCGTCGTCGCGCCCGGCGTTTTCATCAAGTTCAATGGTGAAGTTTTGAATGGCCGCCGTCTTCAGCTGTTCGGCCAAGCGCTGGCGCACATCGCGCGTGGTTTGCCCCACTTTCAGCAACCCGGCGTGCGCCGCATCGGCGATGGAATAGGCGTAAATACGAGGCCGGAGCTCTGGCTTGGGCGCCAACACTTCGTCAATGCTGGGCTTATTCATCGGCGCTGTCAATTCAAACCGCCATCAACACACGCGTGTTGCCCCGTTGCGAACCGGTGGCTGGCCGTATCAAGAAATCAACGTCGTAGCCCAGTGTGTTGAAAAACTCCAACAGCTTTTCAGACGAAAAGTTATCTAACCGATAGTTCAGCAGGGCCGAAACATTGGGTTGCGCCAGCCCCAGCCGCGCCCCAATTTCTGATTGCTTCAAGTGCAGGGCCTTGATGCGCTCGTTCAGACGCATGGCCAGAACCAGCTTGGTTTTGAGTTCTTCCGGTTGCGCCAGCCCCAAGTCAGCAAACACATTGCCGCTGCTGCGCTCGAAGGTTGTGCCGTCCGTGTGGGTTTTAGCTGCTTTTTGCATAGTGCGCCTCGTGATGTTGTTGAGCGGCTTTGAGCCGTTGGTGAACCAGTTCGATGTCTGTTCTGGCGGTGCGTATGCCGCTGGGTGACTTCTTTTGAAAACAATGCAGCACATAGACCACAGTCGAAAACCGCACCGTGTAGATCGCGCGATACGCATTACCCTCGGCAGACTCCACTACCTCAAGCACACCCGCACCTTCGCCTTTCCAGGGTTTGACGGCTGGATGTTTGCCACCCAATTGGGCCACGCCCAGCGCGTACCCAAAAGCTCGCCGCACGTCTTCTGGAAAGTCCATCAAATCGCGTTTGGAGGAGCCTGTCCACTCAAGTATCTTTTCGATGATCATGGTTCATTTTATATACAAATGTATATGTTTTGGTTTGTCAATTTAAGCGCTAAAAATTCACAAAGCATGAGTGCCCGGTAGTGCGACCAGGTGAGCTGTGGCGCAAAGCCTTGCAGAGATTTGGTACCCACTGGGTAGCTTTTTCTGTGCAGCGACAAATCTCCACCCATCGGGTGGAGATTTGTGGAAGGTGAAGATTGGCTACCCGTCGGGTAGCCAATTGGTGTGCACCGGTCTGGATAGGTTTGAAAAAACTGCCTGAAGCTTTTCATGTTTGCCACCGAGAACCCTTGTCCATAGCGGTCTCTGAGTCGAATGGAGAGGTCGGCAACGATGCTTTTGCCATAAGCCGCCCGTTCCTCTCCACCCTGCACAGCTTGGACAATCTCGCGCCCAATCAGCCAGTAGGCCAGCACCATCTGGGTGTTGACGGCGCGCACGACATTGCCGCGCGCCTGGTCCAAGATGGCGGCCACGCGGCCAAACAGCGCATCGGGCTCGACGGCAACCAGCTGCTGCTTTGATTTGGGAACTGGTTTGGTTTTGGGGCTTGTTTTGCTCACAATGGCCTTTCGATGATGTTCCAGTGTCCGGTCTTGTCAGAGCCCACGCGCTGGATGCAGCCTTGCTCGCGCAGGGCTTTCAGGTGGCGTTTGATGGTTTTGTCAGAAACACCCAGCGCTAGCGCCATCTTTTGCGCCGTCGCGGCAGGGTTGGCGTGAATCAGGGTCAAAATTTTGTCTGTGACGGCATTTACAGGGACATTTACAGGGACATCCGCCACCGTCTGCACTGCCACATCAATGTATTTGTAAAGCGAATTGGCAATCGCATCCAGCATGAAGTCAATGAACGGACGGCAATCCACCGCCTGGTCAGCATGGGAATCCTGCAAGGCCTTGTAATACAGCGCCTGGTTGTGGTGCACCAGCGTCTCCATCGGCATCCAGGCAAACAGCGGATTCCATTGCGACAAGATCAGCGTCTGCCACAGCCGCCCGATACGGCCGTTGCCGTCGCGAAACGGGTGGATGTATTCCAGCCGGTAATGCACGGCAGAGCTTTTGATGAGCGGGTGCGCTGCGCTGGTTATGCCACACTCCAGCAGTTGCATCACCAGCGCAGGCACTTGCTTTGACAGCGCACCGCGATGCAACAGTGTGCCGTCGCTGCCCACCACCGCCACGCCGCTGGAGCGGAACTGGCCCGATTCGCCGATCAGCGACTCCGTCAAATGCGCGTGCGCGCGCAGCAAATCGTCCACCGACCAAGGGGCGTAGCCGGGCAACTCGTTGTAGGCGTGCCAGGCGTTTTGCACCTCCTGAATATCCTTGGGCGGCCCCCAGACCGGTTTGCCATTGATGACATCGGTCACCTGGCCCAAGGTGAGCTGATTGCCCTCGATGGCGGTGGAGGCGTGCACCGACAAAATGCGGTTGAGCTTGCGCAGGTGCAGCACATCGCCCGACTGCTCTTCGCTGATCTTGACGCGCTCCAGCAGGGCGTGAATGGCACCGATTTTTTCATGCCAACTGGGGGCTTCGGTGAAAAACCTTTCAAGCGGGGTCACGGGGTGCTCCGGGGTGGCATGATGGTGAGAATCTGCTGATGGGTTTAGTCATCGCTTTCGCTCATGGGCCTGATCATTTCGTTGATGAATGCAATTTCATTGTCTGTTATGCCGTATTTTTCATAGAGCAATTCATCTGTCCAAGTGTCATTCCATGCCTGCTGCGGAACCCATGTGTATGTTGATCTCAGCGCGTCTTGTGTTATTTTTCTCAATGACACTAGAAATCGAAAGAATCGTGTACGGTAGTAGCTAGCAAAGCTTTTTGCTTCACGATCCGATAGAAACGGTGCTACGACCAAATAGGTTTGGGTACATACCGATGGCGGCTCCGCAACTATTTCTCTTCCGAGAATTTGATGTGGGAAAGTTTCACCAGCGCCGTAGGCCTTAGGGACAAGAACCTTCCATGTATCAATTGCATCTAAGTTTTTCCGGATATCCGTACGTAGAACAAAGCCACTAGCACGCTTTCCTCGATTGACAAGGTGAAGTACCAACTTTCCAACACCCCCCTGCTCGGTCCATGCATCGAAGTTGGTCGCGATACCAAATGGTGTGTCGCCAGATACGAGGTCCATAACTGATGGTTCGTCTTTCGCAAGGACTTTCCGAAGTATGCTGAGCGCACGCTCATCACGAACTAACTGTCATGAATCCAAGCCGACGCCCCGGATGATGAAAGAAACTCTAGGGTGGAGGTGACGGGGTCGATGCCGAGAAAATTCTTTGGGAGCGAGCATCCCGATAACTAACTTGGCACGCCTA
>NZ_JAQURE010000066.1 GCF_028715765.1 Rhodoferax sp. | reverse complement strand
GACCAAATACGGGTTTGTACCGACTCCTGTCTGAGTCGCTGACCGAATCACTGTTGTCGCGTTGCTTTTGACCAGGGCGGGGTCAGGGTAACACTCGCCCGGATACGCCGTTCTTTCACGTTAAGACATCAAATTCACTTAGATTTCGTTCTTCTTGCAGGTTTTCCTTGCCACTGGTTACGCTAGTGACTGAACAGCTTCCGTTGTATTCTGCATCCCACAAAAAATAGCAAATGCCCCCTTTAATTTGCACGCCCGGAAATGCCTCGCCTGAATCAGGGTAATCAGTCAATTTACGAATGTTCCCGCCAGAAAGCATCGTCGCCCGGAATTCATCAAGCCCTCGTCCTCCAGCCATCCAACGCGAGGGAATGACCATGCTTAAGTATTTTGGGTCGAGGTTCATGGCCTGCTGAACGAACAGGTGATAGATTGATGAGTCGCTGCTCCTCCCTTCATTTGGTAGGGTGGATTTCCAATAATCACGTCAAATTGCATGTCGTCTCCAAATATTTCGCCTAAGCGCGTCTTAATGTTGTCAGTGTGAATAAATGCGTAGGCGTAATTCTCAATACCAGAGCTTCTCTCGAAAAATGAGCGAGGCGCTCCACAGAAATCACACTTTGTTTCGCCCCAGGTGTGCTCGGTGCGCTCAAACCAGATGTGGCCGGCCTCGTTGTCAAAGCCTTGCACCACAGAATGCGCGCCGTTGGCGTGTTTGGAGCAATACACGCTGCGCCGCGCCAGCAAGCTGGTCAAGCGCGTGATGCCAATGCCAAACACCTGACGCGTCAGGATATGGTTCACGCGCGTTTGCAGGTCGGGTATTTGCTGCGCCAAGCCCAGCGTCAGGCGGCTGGTGATCTCGCGCAGGAAAACGCCAGACTTGGTGAACGGGTCCAGAAACCGCACCGTGCTGTCAGCCCACAGATTTGCCCCGCCGTGGTCGGCAGCCCAAGCCTCGGCCAGCATGTCCAACATGCGCCCGGCCAGCTCGGGCGGCGTAAAGACCTCGTCGTTTGACAAGTTGGCAATGCAGGTCAGCACATCGGGGTTGCGCCCGCGCAGGGTGAAGGAAACCTGTTTGTTCATGGCTGCTTGCCTTGCAGCCGCTGCACGCCCACATCGGCCAGCAGCAACTTCATTTGCACAATAGCGGTTTGGTTGAGCAGGGTGAGCCGCTCAGTCTGCGCCAGCCCTTGGTGGATGAAATGGGCGTTGAGCGTTTCCAGGTTGGCCAGACACACCAGTTGTGCGGCATTGGCCTGGTCGCGTATGTTGCCTTTGCTGCCTGGGTTTTCATCACGCCACTGCGCAGCGGTTTGGCCGAACAGTGCCATGTTCAGCAAGTCGGCTTCGCTGGCGTAGATCAGGTTGGTCTGCTGTTGGCTCAGTTGCAGCGGTATCAGTTGGGTTTTGATGGCAGCGGTATGGATGCGATAGTTGATCTTGGTCAGGTTGCGGCGAATGTCCCAGCCCAGTTGCTCGCGCTCGGTTTCTTTCAGGCGCTGAAACTCTTTGATGAGATAGAGTTTGAATTCAACTGACACCCACGAAGCAAACTCGAAAGCAATGTCTTTGTGGGCGTAAGTGCCACCGTAGCGCCCGGCTTTGGATGTGATGCCAATGGCGCCAGTTGCCTCGTGCCAACGTTTAGCGGTCAGCACAAAGCTGTTCAGCCCGGCTTGGCGCCTAATCCCATCGAATTCGATGGGATTAAAAACGGGGTTGTTGAGTTGTTCCCAGATGCCAAGAAACTCAATGGTGTTTCGGTTCCTGAGCCAATTCTGGATGATGTAGTCGGTGCGTTCGCTGTCTTTGTAACGCGCAATGTCGGTCAGAGAAATGTAATCGTCCACATCGCCGGAAACCACTGTGATGCTGGTGCCCTTGACTTCAATTTTGGCCATTGTTCATCTTCCTTGTAGGGATGCCAGCTCACGCACCGTCATTGGTGGGTGGGTTTGGATGGGGGTAAAGATGTCGTGCTTGCCCTGATCTGCCCACAGTGAGCCTTCTTCGCTGAATTTGGACGCGCCGGTGAGCACGTCAAAGCGAAAGTCGCGCCGCTGGAATTTGCCTTTGCCCAGGTAGCCCCATTCGGCAAAGCTGATGGGCGCGCCGCCTTGCGTTCGCATGGTCAGCGCATCGCCGTGCACCAGATTGACCGACAGCACGTGCGTTGCGGCCAGGTACAGGTCGTCCGTTTCACTCAGGTGCAGGTACTCGGCAAAGATGTCCAGCACGTTGGCGCGGCACTCTGAAATGTTGTCGGCCAGCAGTTCGATGCCGTAGATGCACATCAGCCCCAGCAGGGCGTAGTGCTGGCGCTCAAAGTCAGAGGGGCTGTATTTGAGTTCCACCGCCGCCAGCTTGCGCTTGAGAATTTGCACGATGAAGTTGCCGCTGCCACAGGCGGGCTCTAAAAAGCGGGCATCAATCCGCTCGGTCTCGGGTTTGACCAAATCCAGCATGGCCTGCACCATCCACGCTGGGGTAAAGACCTCGCCGTGGTCGGCTACGCGCTGTTTGGACTTGACGAGGCTCATGCGGCGGTCACCCCGCCCAGGCCGCCGCCGCTATCACCTGCGCCACTGCCGCGTTGAGCTTTTTGGCATAAGGCACGTGCAAAAACTCGTTCGGGCCGTGCGCGTTGCTCTTGGGGCCGAGCACGCCGCAAACCATCATTTGAGCTTTGGGGAAACCCTGGCTGAGCAGGTTCATCAGCGGAATGGTGCCGCCCTGGCCGATGTAGCCGCAGGGTGTGCCAAAGTAGTCAGTTGAGGCCTGGTTCAGCGCTCGCTCAAACCAGGGAGCGGTGCTCGGGGCGTTCCAGCCGGTGGCGTGTGAGTCTGGTGCGAAGGTGACCTGGGCTTGGTACGGGGCGTTGTCTTCGAGCAGGGTTTTGAGTTGCGCCACGGCGCTGGCGGCATCAATCGGGGGTGGCAGGCGCAGGGACAGTTTGAACGCCGTGAACGGGCGCAGCACGTTGCCGGCGTTTTGCAAATCAGGCAGACCCTCGGCACCGGTCACGCTCAGTGTCGGGGTCCAGGTGCGTGCCAGCAGCGCTTGCAGCGGGTCGGTGGTGGTGGGCAGCATGGCTTGGCCGCCACTGCCGCCGCAGTCGGCATGCGCCCAGGGAAAGCGTTTGTACAGTTCGTCGCCCAAAATGGCGGCGGTGGCTTGGGCTTGCGCCAGCCGGTCGGCGGGCACTTCGCAGTGAAAACTGCCTGGCAGCAGGCGGCCGCTGGCGCTGTCTTCCAGCCGGTCAAGCAGGTGGCGCAGGATGCGAAAGCTTGACGGCACCAGGCCACTGGCGTCGCCCGAGTGGATGCCTTCGGTCAACACCTGCACCTTGAGCGTGCCGCTGGCCATGCCGCGCAGGCTGTTGGTGAGCCACAGTTGGTCGTAATTGCCCGCGCCCGAGTCCAGGCAAATCACCAAACCCACGTCGCCCAGGCGCTGGCGCAGGGCATCAATGTAGGGCAGCAGGTCGTAAGAGCCGCTTTCTTCGCAGGTTTCGATCAAGCCCACCACGCGCGGGTGCGCCACGCCCTGCGCTTGCAGGGTTTGCAGCGCCGTGATGGCGGCGTAAATGGCGTAGCCGTCGTCAGCGCCGCCACGGCCATAGAGCTTGCCGTCTTCGTATTTGGGGCTCCACGGCCCCAGGCCAGCGCGCCAACCGGCAAACTCTGGCTGCTTGTCCAGGTGCCCGTACATCAGCACGGTTTGGCTGCTGGCGCCTGCAGAACTTGCCTGGGTAGCTCTGTTTTCAGTAGTGCCTGCGCTCGCAGCAAGTTCAAAAAACAGCACCGGGGTGCGCCCATCCAGGCGGATGATTTCAAGCTGCAGGCCGGCCACTTTCTGCGCTTGCACCCAGTCAAAAGCGTTGTGCACCACCCGGTCAATCAAGCCGTGGGCCGCCCAGTCGGGGTCAAACATGGGCGATTTGGCGGGAATGGCAATGTACTGGGTGAGCTGGTTGATCAGGTCGGTGTCCCACGCGTGGGTGATCTGGCTCAGGGTTTGGGCTGGGTTAACTGGGTTGAGGCAAGCAGCAGGCAGCGGTGCGTTCATGAAAACTCCAAAGGTGGGTGGGTGGGTGGGTTGCCCTCATTATGAGAGCTGCTGATGCAAGAAAGACAAGCGCTAGAGGCCAAAAACATCTGAACATTCAGGCCAGTTTAATCACGTGCTGTGGCGGCCGAGCCAAGGTGGCTCAGCCACGCCAGCCCGGCCGTGGTGCCGCCGGCTTGGCTGCCCAGGCGTGGGTGGTATTCGCACCCAACCCAGCCTTCAAACCCAAGCTCGTCGAGCAGCGCAAACAGGTAGGCGTAGCACAGCTCGCCGCCGTCTGGCTCTTGTCGCTGCGGCACGCTGGCCACTTGAATGTGCCCCACGCGCCCGGTGGGCAGGTAGCGGCGCAGTTTGGTGGCCACATCGCCTTCTTGCACCTGGCAGTGGTACAGGTCCATTTGCACCTGCAAGTTGGCTGCGTTGACGGCATCAAGCAACTCATGGGCATGGTCTTGCCGGTTTAAAAAATAGCCAGGCATGTCGCGCAGGTTGATGGGCTCGATCATGACCTTCACGCCCAGCGCGGCCGCCTGCGCGCACGCCCAGCGCAGTCGCGCGGCCACTGCGTCAAGCAGCGACTCGCGCAGCATGCCATCAGGCAGCAGCCCGGCTATGAGGTGAATGCGTGGGCAGTTCAGCGCACCGGCGTAGTCCAGTGCCAGGTGCACGCCATATTCAAATTCAGCTTGGTTGCCCTGCAGGCACAGCTGCCCGCGCGCGCCGCGCGCCCAGGCTGGGTTGACGCTGGCCACATCGGTGCCTGCCGGGGGTGCATTGAACAGCACTTGCTGCAAACCGTTGCCGCGCAGGCGTGCCACCAGTTCAGCGGCTGGCCAGGCGTAGGGAAACAAATACTCGACCGCTTTGAAGCCGTCGCGGGCAGCGGCTTCAAAGCGGTCCAGAAACGGCAGCTCGGGGTACAAAAAACTCAGGTTGGCGGCAAAGCGGGGCATGGTGGTGGGGTTGACGGTTGGGCAAGGGCGTAAAGTGTCGCACAGCCAACGGTGCTGACTTCAGTTGTAATATTTATAACAAATTGTGCTCTAGCGCAATGAATATAAGCATAAGCAGCTATTTATTTTGTAGTAATTTTAAATCCAGGAGACCTCATGACACACGCCCTTGACACCTTGAATCAGCAGCACAGCTTGCCGGGTGTGCTGGAGTTTGTGGACGGCGGCGCGGGCTTGCCCGTGGCGCACATTCACACCCCGCAGGCCAGTGCCCGCGTGGCACTGCAGGGGGCGCAAGTGCTGGCGTGGCAGCCTGCCGGGGCAGTGCCGGTGATTTGGGTTTCAAAAGCTGCGGTGGTTGAGCCAGGCAAAGGCGTGCGCGGTGGCGTGCCGGTGTGTTGGCCGTGGTTTGGCGCGCGCGACGGGTTGCCCGCGCACGGTTTTGTACGCACCCGCATGTGGCAATTGCGGCACACCGCGCAAGACAGCCAAGGCCAGGTGGTGCTGCGCTTGGGGTTGACAGACGACGCCAGCACCCGCGCCCTGTGGCCTCACGCGTTTGACCTGGAGTTGGTAGTGACCGTGGGGCGCACCCTGACGATGGCGCTGATCACCTGTAACACCGGCAGCACGCCATTGACCTTGACCGACGCGCTGCACACTTACTTTGCCGTGGCCGATGTGGCTCAAACCACGGTGCAGGGGTTGGATGGCTGTGATTACCTGGACAAGGTGCAACACATGGCCACTTGCAGGCAAGCCGGCAGCGTGGCATTCACCACCGAGACAGATCGGGTCTATGTCAACACCACTGCCACCTGTGTGATTGACGACACCGCTGGCCAGCGCCACATTCAAATCGCCAAGCAAGGCAGCGCCAGCACAGTGGTGTGGAACCCTTGGAGCGAGCGCGAAAAAGCCTTTGCCGACATGGCTGCAGGCGAATACCGCAAGATGCTGTGTGTGGAAACTTGCAACGCCGGGCCAGATCAGATCACGCTGGCCGCGGGCGCCACACACAGCTTGGTGGCAGAAATTTCGTTGCTTTGAAGTGATGGGGCGGGGTGTCAGCCCTTGAGCGTGGGGTAGTCGGTGTAGCCTTTGGCGCCGCCGCCATACCACGTGGAGCGGTCGCTTTCAGCCAGGGGTTTGCCTTTGCGCAGGCGCTCCACCAAGTCGGGGTTGGCAATGAAGGGGCGGCCAAAGGCCACCAGGTCGGCACCGGCTTGCACTTCATCGAGCGCCAGCTCTTTGGTCAGGGCGTTGTTCACCATCCAGGCGCCTTTGCCGGCCGCGGCACGGTAGGCACGGCGCAGGCCGGTGTAGTCAAACGGGCGGTCTTCCAGCGTGCGGGCGCCACCGGTGGCACCTTCAATCACATGCACATAGGCCAGTTGAAAGGTGGCCAGCTCGCGCACCAGGTAGTCAAACAGCGGCTGCGGGTCGGGGTCAAAAGCATCGTTGGCCGGGGTCACGGGCGACAGGCGAATGCCCACTTTGTCAGCCCCCACCGCATCGGTCACGGCGCGCACCACTTCCAGCACCAGACGGGTGCGGTTCTCAACACTGCCGCCAAAGTCGTCGCGGCGCTGGTTCGAGCCGGCTTTCAAAAACTGGTCTAGCAAATAGCCGTTGGCAGCGTGGATTTCAACCCCGTCAAACCCGGCGGTATGGATGGCGTTGCGCGCAGCGGCCACGTAGGTGTGCACGATGTCAGGCAATTCATAGGCTTGCAGCGCGCGCGGCGCGGACACATCCACAAATTCAGGCACGCCGTTGTGGATGAGCACCGTTTTGGTTTTGGCCGTGATGGCCGAAGGCGCCACCGGCTGGCCGCCATGCGGCTGCAGACTGGTGTGCGAGACGCGCCCCACATGCCACAGCTGGCACACGATCTTGCCGCCCGCTTGGTGCACGGCTTGGGTGACGGGTTTCCAGGCTTCTACCTGCTCTTCGGCATACAGCCCGGGCACATCGGCGTAGCCTTGGCCTTGCTGGCTGATGGCGGTGGCTTCGGTGATGATCAGGCCGGCGCTGGCGCGCTGGCTGTAATAGTCGGCCATGAGTGGCGTTGGCACGGCTTGCGGCGCACGGTTGCGCGTGAGTGGTGCCATGACAATCCGGTTGGCCAGCGTCCAGGCGCCAACTTTTGGGGTGTCAAAAAGGGAAGCAGTACGGTGTGTCATAGGTGTTTGGGGTGTTGTGTTTTTGTGATTGTGGCGAGTTTACGGGTGAAAAAACCAATTCAAAGTTTCATTTGCCGTTAACATTAAGTTACGAATTTTCAGTATCAAAGGGGTTTACATGAAATTATTTAGGCATTTGGCAGCGCTGGTTTGTGTGGGTGCTTCATTTGGCGCTCATGCTGGTAATTTGCTTACCAACGGCAGTTTTGAGAGCGGCCTGGCTGGGTGGACTATCACTGGCGGTGGAAGCGATCCGGTATCCGTTAAAAATTACGGAAACAGTTTTTACGGCGAGACTGTGCTTGCTGACTCTTCAGTCAGTTTGAGTCCAGATGCTGCTGGCGCAAAAGCCATTTATTTTGTGGACGATGTGGCCTATCAAACCCTGACGCAAACCGTCACAGTTGCCACAGCAGGCTCGTATTCAGTTGGTTTCTCGACTTATGCGCCTGCAAACGGTTGGGCTAACGCTCATGATGCTGCGTTTTCAGCCTCGATTGGTGGCAACACCATTTTCTCTAGCAATATCAGCGGTATGCCCATAACCACTTGGGAAGCCAAAAGTGGTTTGGTTAATTTGACTGCTGGTTCGCACGACATCAGTTTTACTTTTACTCCAACGGGTGCTGCTGGTAAAGATTTGGTGATTGATCGCGTGTACCTGGTGGCTGCACCCGTGCCAGAACCCGAAACCTACGCCATGTTGTTGGCTGGTTTGGGTGTCTTGGGTTGGGCTCGTCGTCGCCAAAGCAAATCAGTCTGATCTGCCTCTACCCCATCAAAAAAGCCTGCAAGTTTGCAGGCTTTTTTGTTTTTGGCGTCGCTTGCATGATGGCGCTCTTCATGCGCCAGAGCCTGATTCCACTTCAAAACTTTTGTTTTTGTCTTGCGCCAACAACTTGGCGGTGGCTTCGAGGGCGGCGGTCAACTGGGCTTTGAGGGTGTGCGGTGGGTTGATCACAAACACCCCGCTGGCGGGTAAACCAGGGCGCACCACGTCGCCCGCATCGTCGGTGGTGAGCTTGCTTGACTTCACGGTGAGCGTGGCGTTGAGCCAGGCGCGGCCAGCACGCTGCGCCAGAGTTTTGAGCTTGCGTGGCAGCTCATGCGCCTCGGGGCGGGGAATGATGGGGTACCACACCATGTAGGTGCCGGTGGCAAACCGGGTGACGGCATCGGTCATCATGGTCAGCACGCGGGCGTAGTCGGTTTTGAGCTCATAGCTTGGGTCGCACAACACCAGCGCCCGGCGCGAAGGCGGTGGCAGAAATTTTTTTAAACCCTCAAAGCTGTCTTCCTGGTGCACCGTGATCAGCCGCCCGGCGTCAAGCTGGGCAATGTTGGCGCGCAGGGTTTTGGCGTCGGTGGGGTGCAGTTCAAACAGTTTCAGGCGATCCCGGTCACGCCCTTGCAGCAGGCTGTGAATGATGAAAGGTGAGCCCGGGTAAACCTTGTGATTCTGGCCTTTGTTGAAACTGGCCACCACATCCAGATAGTCTTGCAAGGCGGCTGGCAAGGCCTCTAAAGAACTTTTAGATGTTGTGTTTTTTGTAGCAGCTTGCGTTTGATTGGCAAGGGCTAGCGCCTCATTTTGCTTGAATATCAGACGCAAATAGCCGTCGGCAGCTTCGCCACTGGTTTGAGCGTAATCGCCATCCAGCCGGTACAAGCCAGCACCGGCATGGGTATCAAACACGTTCAGGGCGGTGTCTTTTTGGGTTAAATGGCGCAACACGGCAATCAAGGCCGTGTGCTTGAGAACATCGGCATGGTTGCCGGCATGAAAGGCGTGGCGATAACTGAACATGTGTTGATGTTACCCGGTTGCCCAAAAATCACCGCCACATGACGTTATAATTTCGACCCGTTGGTGATATAGCTCAGTTGGTTAGAGCGCAGCATTCATAATGCTGATGTCGGTGGTTCAAATCCACCTATCACCACCAGTCATTTCAAGCCCAACTCTTTCCAGTTGGGCTTTTCTTTTTCAAAATCCCCAACGTTTTCAAACACTTACCGCAACTGCCTCTTGAGTGTTTTGCTCCTGTTTTTGCGTCATTTTGGGCGTTTTTTGCCCAAAAACCCGCGTTTCCTCTCTCTGTTCTCTGTTTGTCTCTTGACTATTCAAGAGACCACCTTCAATGAAATCAACCACTTACGCGGGGGCGGTTTGCAAAGTGTTCTGGTAGGTCTGGGCGACAGAGAACGAAGAACGTTGGATTGCGCGTTACTTCGCCAAAGATCGGTGGATTTACGTCCGCTTTTTTGGCCGACCACCTGAGACAATCCCGCGATGCTTTGGCTGCTTCAAAACAATTACGTGGAGGGAATGACTGGAAAACTTGCCTGGGCATTGCGGAGCACTTCTCGCCCAATGCATGACTTCAGCGTCGTCCCCGGTCAAGGGCTTCCGGCTTTTCCAATCGAGCCGACGGAACCCCATTTCTTTTACGGATCAACCGGAATGCTTCAGCAGCTCAGTGCGACGCAGTGGGGGAGCTATTTATTCGGAGACATGCTGGCACTGGATCAGCGTCACTGGCAAGCCAACATGGGCCAGCGTTTGTTGAACGCAACCGCAGAGTTCATGGACCTTGATGCAGTCAAAAGTCGAGTCCAAAAATACCCGAAGGACTCCTTTTTTGTGCGCCCGGTTATTGCGCAAAAAGCGTTCGCAGGCCATGTCGTTCGCAACGGCGACTTGAGCGCGATATTCAAAGGTCGCAATGGTCAAGCCAAATTGCAGTCTGGATCACTACTTTTGGCAGTATCGCCCGTGGTGTCAAATTTGGCTGGCGAGTATCGTTTTGTTGTTCACAATGGTGAGATCAGACTTGGTTCGCGCTATCGCGAGAACGGTAATTTGGCGGTGAGTCCAACTGTTCCCCGTGACATCTGGACGGCTGCTCAAGCGTTGGTGAAAGGCTGGATGCCAGCCACTTTTATTGTTGTGGATGTGGCCGTTTTAACCAATGGTGAATTACGTGTTATCGAATTCAACTCTGTCCACTCAAGCGGTCTGTATGACATTGATTGTGAGTGTTTTGCCGAACTGGTCGAACATGCAACACTGCGGCAAGCGGTAGCAAACTAGCCATATCAGCAATCAATGCTTGAGTTTCGGCAAATGGCCTAGCTTTGTGTGATCACTATCAGTGATCTAATGCGACCAAAATTTGCAATCCGAGAGGTGCTATGGCGAATCACGAGCCCAAATATCACAATGAAGCCATCTCGTTTGATGAGTTAAAGAATCGATGCAAGACCGAACTTGTTATCGCCATTGACGAGGAATACGGATACCGCTCTTGGCTTTGGTTTCCTGGGATACCGGCGCAACAAATCGAAAAGTGGTGGCAGGAGCTTCTGGACATCGATTCTTTTTGGGGCCGACAAGCTGATGGCCCATTGGGTGAACTTCAAAAAGGTTGGCCGGGTGAGTTTTTCCGTGCTGATGAATCAGATCGCTTTTATGATTTGTTTGATGAAGTTTGGAAAACTGGCCAATATCGATCTTGCATCGATAGCAATGAAGTTGGCAGCACGAGCGATCCCGACTCCTTCCTGGAAAGAGCAGATAAGACAATCTTCATTCACAAGGGCGCAACGTTTAATCAAGGATGACCGCAATTGATTGAATGCTGCCGGATATGAAAACCTGTGCCAAATTTTCGTGCCGCTGAAATTCAAGAGGACATCATGATCCGTCCATCTACATCGGTGCGCAGTGAATATAAAGGAAGTGAATTTGTTGTCCAACTCTATCGATCAAACCCATGTGGATGTTGGCGTGCGGCGAGGATTGGTGTTTGAAGGTGCCTGGAAGGCACCGCAAGGATTGCCTGTCAGCGCCGATTGAATATTGAGCCACCCTGCCGATTCAATATTGAGCCAGGGCGTGTTGCCAAATTTCGAATTGGCAACTGTGGACAAGTGTAGTGAATTGCTGGTTTTGGGGCTCCTGACTTCGGTTTCCTGAATTGATTCATGGCGCAAAAGGGAAAGGAGAGAAGGACGAAGTCCGTAGCGGATTTCCCTTTTGCGCACCCTCAGACAGGCTCGTGCGGAGACTGTGTTTCTG
>NZ_JAQURE010000065.1 GCF_028715765.1 Rhodoferax sp. | reverse complement strand
TTGCCCCCCAGCTCAAACGCCTGTGCCTCCAGTGCGCGCTGCAGGTTGATGCCTGCCAGCGGGTGAACTGCGTGTTGGTCAATTGCTCTTAAATCAATAGCTTCTTGCGCATATCGAATGGCGGCTAGAGGCTCAAAAGCCTTGTGAAAATCAGCAGCCGCCTGCGGAAAATCTGCAGGTTCAATGCCGACCACCATGCCCGCATTGGCGTTGCGCTCGTTGCGCGAATATTGGCTCATGCCATTGGTCACCACTCGGCCCGGTTCGCTGGTGGCAGCTACCACGGTGCCGCCCGGGCACATGCAAAAGCTGTACACCGCGCGGCCATTTTGGGCGTGGTGCACCAGCTTGTAGGCGGCTGCGCCCAGCACTGGGCTGCCCGCGTGGCGGCCCCACAGGGCGCGGTCTATCAGGCCTTGCGGGTGCTCAATGCGAAAGCCGACGGAGAACGCCTTGGCCTGCAGCGCCACACCGCGCTCATGCAGCATGGCAAAGGTGTCGCGCGCGCTGTGCCCTAGCGCCAGAATGGCCTGATCTGCCCGCAGCGTTTGCACTTGCCCGGTGGCCGTGTCGAGCACCGTCAAACCCCGCAGGTGGCGCTGGCCGTTGACCTGCACCACCTCAATGTCGGTGACGCGCTGCTCAAAGCGCACTTCACCCCCCAGGGCAATGATTTGCGCCCGCAGGGCTTCCACCACCTTGACCAGCTTGAAAGTGCCAATGTGCGGGTGTGCTTCAAACAAGATGTCGGCGGGCGCCCCGGCTTTGACAAATTCTTCCATCACCTTGCGCCCGAGGTGACGCGGGTCACGAATCTGGCTCCACAGTTTGCCGTCTGAGAAAGTGCCGGCACCGCCTTCGCCAAACTGCACATTTGACTCAGGCGTGAGCACGTGCTTGCGCCACAGCCGCCAGGTGTCTTGCGTGCGCTCACGCACCGCACGGCCACGCTCCAGCACAATCGGCTTGAAGCCCATGTGTGCCAGCATCAGCGCGGCAAAAATGCCGCATGGGCCAAAGCCCACCACCACTGGGCGCAGCGGCACATGGGCGGGCGCTTGCACCGGTGGCTGGTAGGCCATGTCGGGGGTGGGCTGGATGTGCGGGTGGGCTGGGTGTGCGGCCAGCAGTGCTTTTTCTTGCGTGGGGGTGCGCAGCGCCACATCCACAATGTAGACCGCCCGAATGTCGGCCTGGCGGGCATCAAAACTGCGTTTGAAGACGTGCACATCGGTCAATTCAGCGGGCGCTACGCCCAGCGTTTGCGCCGCCAAAAGGCGCAGGGCGGGCACGGGGTGCTGAATGGGGCCGCGGTCGTCATCGGTTTCAGCGGGGGCATCAGCCGCCCGGCGCACATCGACCGGCAGCGCAGACAAGGGGAGTTTGAGTTCAGACAGGCGAATCATGGCAGGCTCGTGGTGATCGGGCAGGGCGCAATGATAGTCAGACGGGCAAATAGCCTTCGACCGACAAATAGCGCTCGCCGGTGTCGTAGTTGAACCCCAGCACGGTGGCACCGGCAGGCAACTCAGGCAGTTTTTGCGCAATGGCCGCCAGCGTGGCGCCGCTGGAAATGCCCACCAGCAGGCCTTCTTCGGTGGCGCTGCGTCGGCCAAAGTCGCGGGCGGCCTCGGCATCGACCTGAATCACGCCATCGAGCAGCTCGGTTTTGAGGTTTTTGGGTATGAAGCCCGCGCCAATGCCTTGAATCGGGTGCGGTGCCGCTGCACCACCCGAGATCACAGGCGATGCGCTGGGCTCGACCGCAAACACCTTGAGCTGCGGCCATTGGGCTTTGAGTACTTGCGCCACGCCGGTCAGGTGCCCGCCAGTGCCCACGCCGGTGATCAGAGCGTCGATGCCCTCTGGAAAATCGGCCAGGATTTCTTGTGCGGTGGTGCGTACATGGATGTCGATGTTGACCGGGTTGTCAAACTGCTGCGGAATCCACGAGCCTGGCACGGTCAGAGACAACTCGTAGGCGCGGGCTATGGCGCCTTTCATGCCCTTTTCTTTGGGGGTCAGGTCAAACGTGGCGCCATAGGCCAGCATCAGGCGGCGGCGCTCAATGCTCATGCTGTCGGGCATCACCAAGATGAGTTTGTAGCCCTTGACGGCCGCCACCAAAGCCAGGCCAACGCCGGTGTTGCCTGAGGTGGGTTCGATGATGGTCGCACCGGGCTGCAGTTCGCCCGATTTTTCAGCGGCCTCCACCATGGCCAGCGCAATGCGGTCTTTGATGGAGCCGCCCGGGTTGGTGCGCTCGGACTTGATCCACACGTTGTGGCTGGTGCCAAACAGGCGGTTGATGCGAATGTGCGGGGTGCGACCAATGGTCTGCAAGACGTTGTCAGCTTTCATGCGAGTCTCCAGTTGAATTGAGTGGCTGCATTTTGAACCAGATGTTCAATCGTTCCCGTGATAAGCCCATGGCGTTTGCCACGATAATCAGCGCTGTGAAGCCCGCCAGACTGCCGCTGGTGCAATCTTGGAAACAAGGCACTGGAGGAACGTCCGGACTGCACAGGGCAGCGTAGCAGCTAACGGCTGTCCACTGAAACGTCGCGTGCGCAAGTGCGCGGCCATAAGGTGAGGATCAGAGCAACAGAGACGAGCCCATTAAGTTGGGGTGAAACGGGCAATCTCTACGCGCAGCAATACCAAGTAGGCCAGCGTTGATGGGGCCCCCAGAGCTGGCGGGTAGGTAGCACCGAGCTGTTGGGTGACCAACAGCCAAGATGAATGGCAGTCACGTTTGGGGCAACCCAGACGCACAAAATCCGGCTTATCGGCGGGCTTCACACTATTTTCAATAGCACCTTGCGCAGGCGCCATAAGCCCTAGAGGCTTGTTTAACCTCTGGCCAACAGGGTTTGACCGAGCGCAAACACCGAGTTGGGTGCGTTGGTGCGCACGGGGGCGTGCAAAGGCTTTTTGAACACGCCGCGGTTGGGTGCAGGCTTGTGTTCAATCTTCACGCCCTTGGCCAGTTGCTCCAGCACCAGGCTGCGCAGTGTGACCGACTGCATGAAATCAAACACTTTGGCGTTCATGCTGTCCCACAGGTCTTGTGCCATGTCTTGGCTGCTGGCGGCATCTTTAGGGCTGCGCTTGGGTGCGGCATCTTCTACCGCGCCAATGATGTCGGCCACGGTGATGGCATCGGCGCGCAACCCCAGGGTGTAGCCGCCGCCCGGACCCCGGGTGCTGCTCACCAGCTGCTGTTGGCGCAATTTGCTGAACATTTGCTCCAGGTACGAGAGCGAAATTTGCTGGCGCACAGCAATGTCAGACAACGGCACCGGGCCTTGCTTTTCGCGCAAGGCAACATCAATCATCGCGGTCACGGCAAAACGGCCTTTGGTACTTAAACGCATGTGAATTACTCCTGTCATTGACGGTGGATGTGACTAGCAATTGACTATAAAGTTCCAATCACTTCGTGTAAATTCGTATTATTGAAAAATAAACTTCGAATAAATCGAACCTTTCAATTCAGCAGAAGAGGTTGCAGGCATGAATTTCAAGCATCTTTACTATTTTTGGGT
Source organism: Rhodoferax sp. (assembly GCF_028715765.1). Lineage (GTDB taxonomy): Bacteria > Pseudomonadota > Gammaproteobacteria > Burkholderiales > Burkholderiaceae_C > Rhodoferax. The sequence continues at coordinate 8,925 of NZ_JAQURE010000065.1, read as the reverse complement.
CACTGCCAAAGCCGGTGGCATCATGCGTGCGGGCGAGCAGTTGCACACCACGCCGCAAACCCTGTCCGGGCAAATCAAGCTGCTGGAAGACTGGCTGGGGCAAAAGCTATTTCAAAAAAGTGGCCGCCAACTCCAGCTCACTGAGCATGGTCGGCTGGCGCTGGGCTATGCCGACCAGATTTTTAGCCTGGGGCAAGACTTGGAGACCGCCTTGCGCCAGGTGCGCGGCAGCGTGCGGCGGCTTGATTTTCGGGTGGGGGTGGCTGACTCGGTGTCGAAGTCGGTGGCGTACCGGCTGCTGGAGCCCGCGTTTGGCGTGGGGCAGCCGATCAAGCTGATGGCCAGCGAAGGCAAGTTTGACGACCTGTTGGCACAGCTGGCGCTGCATCGGCTGGACTTGGTGATCGCTGACGAGCCCATGCCCAGCCGCGTCAGCGTCAAAGCCTTCAACCATGCGCTGGGTCGCAGCGGCCTTAGTTTTTTTGCCGCGCCTGCGCTACAACGGCGCATCAAAGGAGACTTTCCCGCGTGCTTGCAAGGCATACCGATGTTAATTCCAGGGGCTGCAGCGGCGGTGCGTCAGCAATTGGAAGGCTGGTTTGCCAAACACCAGCTCAGCCCAGAAGTGGTGGGAGAGTTTGACGACGCGGCGCTCATGAAAGCCTTTGGCCGTGAAGGCCAGGGCGTGTTTTTGGCGCCTACGGTGCTTGAAGAAGAAACCTGCAGCCAGTTTGGCGTGGCAGTGCTCGGGCGCACGGTGGAGTTGGTGGAGTCGTTTTATGCGGTGTCAGTTGAGCGGCGCATCAGCCACCCCTGCGTGTTGGCTATTACCGACGCGGCGCGTGGACAATTGTTCTAAACACCGACTTCTTCACACACGCCTGCCATGCCTTTGAAACTGATTTCCCACCCCGCCGTTGACGTGGATTTGCGCTACGCCACACCAGACAACTTTACCGGCCAGGTCATTTACCAGCATGCCCTGGCCTATTTGCACCAGGATGCGTGGGGCGCGCTGGTGCGAGCAGCAGAGCTGGCGGCTGCACAGGGGCTGCGCTTGCGGGTGCTGGATGCCTACCGTCCGGTTGCCGCGCAGTGGCGTTTGTGGGCCGTGTTGCCGGATGTTCGGTTTGTGGCAGACCCGCGGCTGGGGTCGATTCACACCCGGGGTGTGGCGGTGGACTTGACCCTGTGCGACGCCCAAGGCCAGCCTTTGGACATGGGCACCGCGTTTGATGAAATGACCGAGCACTCGTTTCATGCGGCCACCACTCTCACCGCCGCCGCCCAGCGCAACCGTTGCCTGCTGCTGGGGTTGATGACGCTGGCGGGCTGGACGCACCACCCGTTTGAGTGGTGGCACTACAACCTGCCGCAAGCCGAGCGTTACCCCATGATCAGCGACGGCTCAGACGGTGCCTTGTTGATGGGTTCCCTCGGTTAAAACCGCTCCCCCTCTTGCAGGTAACGCCATTGGCCTGCTGGTAAATTTGAGAGCGCCACACGCCCTATTCGCAAGCGCTTGATGCTCAAAATGCTTAAATTCACGCGGTCGCACAAAACCGCGATCAATCCCGTGTGGGGACCTTTGAACACAAAGCGCAAGCGCGTGGCGGTGTCCAGTGTGCTGTTGATGCTGACCTTGGCCAAGGGCAGGGGCTGGCCTCGTTCCAGCCAAGTGCCGTTGAGCGCGTGCAACGCCTCCGCGCTGACCTCGCCGGCCACTTCCACCACCAACTCGTGCTCGATGAAGGCGGCATCTTCGGTCAGCTTGCGCAACACGCGCCAGTCTTGCGTGAACACCACCAGCCCGCTGGCGGCTTGCTCCAGCGGCACGGCAGCTTGAAGTTTGGCAAAGTGGCGCCGCAAGATGCGCTGCTTGCTGGGGTCGTGCGGCCAATGGCTGGCGGGGGTCAGGCACAGTTGTGCCGGCTGCAGGCGCTTGCTGGCCATGGCGGGGGTGGCCAGCGTGTCAAAGCCGGGCGGCTTGTGCAGCAGCAGGGTGACATCGGTGGGCAGCATCAAGCTGGCGTGCGGGTCTACCGTGACAGTTTGGTCGCGCACGCGCAGCATGGGTTCTTCGGCCAGGACACCGTTGACGTTCACCCAGCCGCCTTCAATGTACTGCTCGGCCTCGCGCCGGGAACACGCCATCAAGTGCGCCACGTGTTTTGAGAGGCGTTCGCCCTCTGGGGTGGCTGGGCTGGCTGGCTTGATTCTGGGGGCGGGTTTTGGCGGTTTGGTCATGTGGGCAATGGTAACCATCGCCGCTGATCTCGGGGTGGTTCAATGCCGCTCAATCAATGCCTTGGTGCAGGTACAGGTCGTCAGAATGGCGCGTCATGGCTCGATCCACCAAGCGCTTGCAACCGTTCCACGTGCGCCATCAGCGAGCGCTTGGCCACAGGCCACATGCGTGTCGGCACGTCGTCGTAAACCACCGCCAACCAGTCTTCTAGGCTGCCATGGGGTTGGGTTTGCATGGCTTGCATCACTTTGGCTTCGCGCTGCAGGCGGTGGGTTTTCAGGCGGGTGATGGTGGTCTGTGCCTCATTCCCGGGCCCGCCCATCACGTAGCCATGCGCGGGCAGGATGAACTTGAGTTGCTGCGCGGCGCAATACTGCAGCAGCACATCCAGTGAAGCCAGGTAGTTGGTCATGTTGCCGTCGGGCGGGTCGATCACTGTAGTGCTGCCGTTGAGGATGTGGTCGCCACTGAACAGCAAACCGTCTTCCAGCAGCACCAGGCACAGGTGGTTGGCTGCGTGTCCAGGGGTGTGAATGACTTGCAGCGTATGGCTGTTTTTGTGAATTAAATCAGCCTCTAGCCCTTTTGGAATAAGCGTAAGTAGCTCATTATTTTGAAGTGCTCTGTCAGGTGTGAAGGCACTGGCAGCGCGTGCGGTGCTGGCGCTGGGTAAGCCCAAAATGGGTGGTTTGTTGGCACACATGGCCTGCAGCGGTGCGGCGCCGGGCGAGTGGTCGGGGTGCGAGTGAGTGCAGACAATGGCACGAATGTCGCCGCCAGCGGTGCGCCACAGTTTGGCCAAGTGTTCGGCATCAGCTGGACCGGGGTCGATGATCACAAAGCCGGTGCTGGCATCGCCCACCCCATAGCTGTTGGTGCCCGGCCCGGTCATCACGCCGGGGTTGGGTGCGGTTAAGCGCCAAACGTTTTTCAGCAACGGCACCGGGGTGTCGCATTGCCAGTCGAGGGGGTGAACGATTTGGCCGTCGGGGCACACCAGTGCCAACTCGCCGAAGGGCGGGTCGTGCTCCATGTAGCGCGCCTCGCGCCCGCCCATGAGACCCGCGCGCGGGCAACTGGTGAACAGCGGCGCTTCAGTTTTGGCGCAGGCTTGCAGCACCGCCTCGACCGTGGCCAGGTGTTGCAGGTGCTCCAGCGTGCGGATGGTCGGGAAAATCATGAAAAACGTGCCCGCCTGGTGGCGCGCCAAAGCCTCTGCGGGGCGCACCCAAACAGGCTCAAACTGCTCAGATTCGTCCGCCACCGGCTGTTGCTGAGGCGGCATGGGGGCCACCAAAAACGGCACATCAAAGCGTTTGGGCAGGTCGCGGTCGGTCACCCAGCGCGCCAGCACATGCAGGTCGCTGGCGGCCAGCGTCAGACCGCGCGCACGGCATTGGGCGACAAAATCGCCACGCCGATCCATCGCCTCAACATCGGCCTGGCTGGCCCAGCTGCCGTCGGCATGTCGTGCCAGCAATACACCCAGTTCTTCAAAGCTTTCTCTGATGGCCGCCACCGCTTCGGTCAGCGCGGCAGCGTGTTGACCCGCGCGCCGCTGGCAGATGTCGTGGCAGTGGACATCGGCAGCGTCAAGGCCGCCCCCAGGAAACACAAACGCCCCAGGCACAAAGCTGGCCTTGGCCGAACGCCGTGTCATCAGCACCTCCAGCCCGGCTGGGCTGTCACGCAGCAGCAACACTGTGGCTGCTGCGCGCGGGGTGGCGGGTTGTCGGGCGGGGTGCAGTTGTTGGCTGGGGCGTGGCATCACTGGGCTGGGTTTGATGCCAGTGTTTGAAACACCTCGGCAGCCGCGGCCACGGTGGCGGCAATGTCGGCGTCGGTGTGCGCTTGGCTGACAAACCCGGCTTCATAAAGGGCAGGTGCAATGTAGACGCTGCGGTCCAGCAGACCGTGAAACAGGTGGTTGAATTGGTTGCTGTCGGTGGCCATGACCTGGCTGTAAGTTTGCGGCAATTGGGGCAGCAGATAGAAACCCATCATGCCGCCCTCGGAGTCACCACAAAACGGCACCCCCACAGCGGCAGCCGCTTGGCTGAGGCCACTGATCAACGCTCGGGTTTTGCGGCTGAGCTCGTCATAAAAGCCGGGTTGGCTGATTTGAGCCAGCGTGGCCAAGCCGCAAGCGGTGGCCACCGGGTTGCCGCTCAAGGTGCCCGCCTGGTAGACCGTGCCCAAGGGAGCCAGGTGGTTCATGACGGCGCGTTTGGCGCCAAAGGCGGCCAGCGGCATGCCCCCGCCAATGACCTTGCCCATCACCGTCATGTCAGGCTCAAAGCCAGGGATGGCTTTGGCGTAAACGCTTTGCGCGCCACCCAGGGCGACGCGGAAACCGGTCATCACCTCATCAAACACCAGCAGGGTGCCGTATTGGGTGCACAGTTCGCGACAACGTTTGACAAACGGCACACTGGCACGCACAAAGTTCATGTTGCCGCAGATCGGCTCCATCATCAGGCAGGCGATGTCGTGGCCTTGGGTGGCAAAAGCGGCTTCGAGTTGCTCAATGTTGTTGTATTCCAGTACCACAGTGTGCTGCACCACCTCGGGCGGGACACCGGCACTGGTGGGGTTGCCAAAGGTGGCAAGGCCAGAGCCGGCTTTGACCAGCAGCGCGTCGGCATGGCCGTGGTAGCAGCCCTCAAATTTGATGAGCTTGCTGCGGCCGGTGGCGCCGCGTGCCAGGCGGATGGTGCTCATGGCGGCTTCAGTGCCGGAGCTGACCAGGCGCACCATGTCCATGCTGGGCATGAGCTTCAAAATGGCCTCAGCCAACTCCACTTCGCGCTCGGTGGGGGCACCGTAAGAGAAGCCCTCCAGCACGGCTTTTTGCACCGCTTCCACCACGGCGGGGTGACCGTGACCCAAGATCATGGGGCCCCAAGAGCCAATGTAGTCGGTGTATTTTTGGCCATTGGCATCCCATATATAGGCACCTTGGGCACGGGTGATGAAGCGTGGCGTGCCACCAACCGCGCGAAACGCGCGCACGGGCGAATTCACGCCACCGGGGATCACTTTGGCGGCGCGTTCAAACAAGTTGGCATTCAGGTCGGTGGTGGTGGTCATGGGCAATGTAGAAAAATATGAAGGGAAAACGAGTGGAACGATAACCAAAAAAGTCAAGATTCTTCAGGCAGAATAAGACTATGTGTTATTTGAATCACATGCTGTTTGCCGAAAATTTTCCGGTAAAGCGTGCGAAATGCATTCTATTTGAAGGTATCTAAACTGTGTCAGATTCAACCAAAACCTGGATGTGCCTCATTTGTGGCTGGATTTATGATGAGGCTGCTGGCGCGCCAGAGCATGGCGTGCCAGCAGGTACCGCTTGGGTAGATGTGCCTTTGAACTGGACGTGCCCAGATTGTGGTGCTCGCAAAGAAGACTTTGAAATGGTTCAAATTTAAATCATGCATGCGGTAAGCGGCGCATGGCTACTGGTTTTGGGGCGTGTTTGTCATCTACACAGGAGTGACATCTGGTGAGTACAACAGGGTCAAGTTTGAAAATATTGGTGGTGGACGACAGCAACACCATTCGGCGCAGTGCCGAAATTTTTCTCAAGGCAGGCAAGCACGAGGTGGTGTTGGCCGAAGATGGCTTTGATGCCCTGTCCAAAATCAGTGATTGCATGCCAGATTTGATTTTTTGCGACATTCTGATGCCCCGGCTCGATGGCTACCAAACCTGTGCCATCATCAAGCGCAACGCCCAGTTTGCGAGCGTGCCGGTGGTGATGTTGTCTTCCAAAGACGGGGTGTTTGACAAGGCGCGTGGGCGCATGGTGGGAGCACAAGATTATTTAACCAAGCCGTTTACCAAAGACCAGCTGCTCAAAGCGGTTGAGCAATTTGGCGCGGCGCAAGGAGTGGTGTAGTGGCTGTTCAAAATGTTCTGATCGTCGATGATTCCAAAACGGAGTTGATGTTTTTGTCTGATGTGCTGCACAAGCAAGGCATGTCGGTGCGCACGGCTGAAAACGCCGAAGACACCATGAAGTGTTTGACCGAAGAAAAGCCTGACCTGATTTTGATGGATGTGGTGATGCCTGGACAAAACGGCTTTCAGCTCACCCGCTCTATCAACCGCAACCCCTTGTATGCAGACATTCCCATCATCATGTGCACCAGCAAAAACCTGGAAACAGACCGGGTATGGGGCATGCGCCAAGGTGCCAAAGACTACATCACCAAGCCCGTCAACCCAGCAGAGTTGCTGGAAAAAATCAGAGCTTTAGGCTAACTGGCTGCTGGCATGGCCAAAAAAGAAGCGCTCAGAGATTTACAAACCCGCTTGGCTGGGCGGCTGCAGACGGCACGCAGTGAGGGTGTCTCGGCCGCTTGGTTGGCGGTGCAGGTGGGGACAAACCATTTTTTGTTGCCACTGGTTCAATCCGGTGAAATTTTTTCTTTGTCGGCTCTGGCTGGCGTGCCTTACGTCAAGCCCTGGTTCATGGGGGTGGTGAATTTGCGTGGTGGCTTGTATGGCGTGGTGGACATGGCCGATTTTTTGCAGCTGCAAACCACCGTTCGCCGCTCAGAGCAAGCCTGGTCGCAAACGCGCTTGGTCACCTTTAACGCGGATTTGGAAATCAACACCGCGCTGCTGGTGGATGCCCTGGTGGGCTTGCGCCGGCAAGACGCTTATGTCAGTGTGGCACCAGCACCGGCGGGCTCGCCGGCTTTTTTTGGCCAGCTGCTGCTGGATGCGCAGGGCGTGGCCTGGCAAGAACTTGATTTGCGGTTGCTGGCGCAAAGTGAACAATTTATCAATATTGGTGTGTGATTTTTACCTGGGGTACGTGTGATGGCTGTGATTGACCAACTGAAAAATATTTTCAAGAAAAAGCAACCTGACCTCGATCAGGATTCGCGCTTGAGTCTGGGGGTGCCGGATCCTTCAATCTACCAATCAGAGGAAGATATGCAGGCGCAAGAGGCTGCCATGTCACCCGCGCCAGGCACGCAATATGGATCACTGGAGGGTTTGCCCGCCGCCGCTGAGCCAAGCATCCCCGAAAAAGACTCCGCCCCTGCTGACTTGATCACGGTTCCTGTGCTTGGCAGTAAAACCGTTGTTCAACACCAGCGGTTTTTGTCGGTGGCATTGGGCTTGTCTTTGGTGGCGCTGGCGGTAGTGACCCTGTTGGGCTTAAGTAAGTCAGATCAATCTGCACAGCAACTGGGTGCCACGGGTACCGCCTTGATGCAATCTCAGCGTTTGGGTAAAGAGGTCACGCAAGCGGTGGTGGGGCGTGAAAAATCATTCGAAAGCATGAAAGACAGCACGTCGGTGCTCGCGCGAACGCTGCGCGGTCTGAAAAACGCTGATGCTGAAATGCAACTTGAAGAGCTGCCCCCGGATTTGCTACCACTGCTTGACAAAGTGTTGCCCTTGATCGACCGAACAGAAAAAAATGCCAACACCATCTTGGCGCAACAGAAAACCCTCACCCAGGTCAGTGCGGCGCTCAAGTTGATCAATCGCCAGTCTTCGGATTTGCTTGAAATTGCAGAGACTGTGTCTTCCCTCAAGCTGCAGCAAAACGCGCCAGCGGCTGAAATTTCGGCGGCAGGTCAGTTGGTGATGTTGACCCAGCGCATTGGCAAGTCGTCCAACGAATTCATGACCATGGAGGGGGTGAGCCCCGAAGCTGTGTTTTTACTGGGTAAGGATTTGAATTCATTCAAAGAACTTGCCAACGGCTTGCTGGACGGAAGCACCGAGTTGCGACTGGAGCCAGCCAAAGACATCGAAACACGGGATCAGTTGACGGCCTTGATCAAACTCTACGAACAAACCCGCAGCCAAGCCGGTGCCATTTTGGGTAACTTGCAGGGCTTGGTGTCAGCCCGCGAAGCGCAAATCAGCATCTTGAATGACAGCACTGACATTCGCAAAGAGCTGGAAGTTTTGCAAACAGCCTTGTCTGCCACCACCGGTTTGGGCGGCATGGCGTTGCTGTTGTTGTTGGCCTCAGCGGCCTTGGCCTTGCTCAGCGCGGGTGGTCTGTCTTATGTGCAACTGCTCGACAGCCGCCAACGTCAACTGGCAGCTGAAGCGCAACAAAAGCAAGCGCAAAACCAAGAGCAAGATGCCAAACGGGTCAATGATGCGAACCAAGCGGCCATTTTGCGGTTGATGAACGAGTTGCAAACCGTGGCCGAAGGCGACTTGACGCAAGAGGCCACTGTGACTGAAGACATCACCGGTGCCATTGCCGACTCGGTGAACTACACCGTGGAAGAGTTGCGTTTGCTGGTGGGGAACGTGCAAGGCACAGCCGCCAAAGTGGCGCAAACCACGGCGGAGGTGGATGTCACGTCGACCGAGTTGTTGGCAGCTTCCAACGAGCAGCTGCATGAAATTCGTGAAACGGGTCGTTCTGTGGTGGACATGGCGGCGCGAATCAACCAAGTGTCTTCTCAAGCCCAAGAGTCTGCTGACGTGGCGCGCCAATCCTTGCAAGCGGCTGAAGTGGGTTTGCAAGCGGTGCAAAATGCCATCGGCGGTATGAATGCCATTCGCGATCAAATTCAAGACACCTCCAAGCGCATCAAGCGACTGGGTGAATCGTCTCAGGAAATTGGTGAAATCACCGAGCTGATCTCCGACATTACCGAGCAAACCAACGTGTTGGCGTTGAATGCCGC
>NZ_JAQURE010000064.1 GCF_028715765.1 Rhodoferax sp. | reverse complement strand
CCCAAATTCCTTGGGGTCAGGTGCAGATTGAAGGCCCGGTCTACATTGGTTCGAGCGTGCGCATTGAGCCTGGCGCCAGCATCATTGGCCCGTGCTGGATCGGCCACGGCAGCCACATCCGTACTGGGGCTCGGGTGGTGCGTAGCATTTTGTTTGAATACACCCGCATTGCCGCCGACATGCGTTTTACCGACATGATTGTGTCGCCTGACTACTGCGTTGACCGCACGGGCGACACCTTGTACCGGGGCGACGAAACCGCCCAATTGCGCTGGGGCGATGCCCGCGCCTGATGCACCTCATGCGCCACAGCGCATGGGCTTGCCCCGTTCACCTTTTTTTGATTGACACCATGACTTCACCCATCTTGCTTCAACCCGTCGTGTTATCTGGCGGCTCTGGCACCCGCCTGTGGCCGCTGTCGCGTGAAAAATACCCCAAACAACTGCTCAGCCTGGTGGGGGACGACTCGCTGTTGCAAGCCACCGTGCGCCGCGTACAGGGGTTGCAAGGCGTGACCCTGACCGAACCCATGGTGGTGTGCAACGAGGAGTACCGCTTTGTCATTGCCGAGCAGCTTCGCCTGCTCGGGCAAAGTGGTACTGTGGTGCTGGAGCCTTGTGGCAAAAATACGGCACCAGCCCTTACTCTTGCTGCTTTGGCAGCTATAAAAAACGGTGCAGACCCGGTGCTGCTGGTGATGCCTGCCGACCATGTCATCACCAACGTGAGCGCCTTTCAAAGCGTGGTCACCGCAGGCGCTGCGCTGGCCGCGCAAGGCGCGGTGGTGACCTTTGGCATCACCCCAGACACCCCTGAAACCGGTTATGGCTACATCCAGGCTGGTGCCGCTTATGGCAGCGACGGCGCGGCGCGCCGCATTGCCCGGTTTGTTGAAAAACCCAACCTGGCCACCGCCGAGTCCTACCTTGCCGAGGGCAGCTACCTGTGGAACAGCGGCTTGTTCATGCTGCGTGCGTCGGTTTGGCTCTCCGCCATGGGCGTGTGCCGGGCTGACATTTTGGCCAACTGCCAAACCGCGTTCGAAAAAGGTCAAACCGATGGCGAATTTGTGCGGGTCGACAAGGCCACCTTCAGCTTGTGCCCGAGCGACTCGATTGACTACGCTGTGATGGAGCGCTTGGCTCAAGCGGGCGACTCGGCCACCTTGCCCGCGGGCGTGGTGCTGCCCTTGAGCGCCGGTTGGTCAGACGTGGGCGCGTGGGACGCGCTGTGGCAAGTGTTGCCCAAAGATGCCAGCGGCAATGTGGCGCAAGGCGACGTGCTGCTGCAAGACTGCGAAAACACTTTGGCCTTATCCGAAGGCCGCTTGATTGCCTGCGTGGGCGTGAGTGACCTGGTGGTGGTTGAAACCGCCGACGCGGTGCTGGTCTCGCACAAAGACAAAACCCAAGACGTGAAAAAAATTGTCGATGCCCTCAAGCGGCTGGGGCGCTCTGAGAGCAGCATTCACCGCAAGGTGTTTCGACCCTGGGGCTCTTACGACGGCGTGGATGCGGGTGAGCGCTTTCAGGTCAAACGCATTGTGGTCAAACCGGGCGGCACGCTCAGCCTGCAAATGCACCACCACCGCGCCGAGCACTGGATTGTGGTCAGCGGCACAGCGCGCGTGACCTGTGGTGAAAAAACCTTTTTGCTGGCAGAAAACCAGTCCACCTTCATCCCCCTGGGCACCACGCACCGGCTGGAAAACCCGGGGCGCGTGCCGCTGGAAATGATTGAAGTGCAGTCTGGCTCTTATTTGGGTGAGGACGACATTGTGCGGTTTGAGGATGTTTACGGGCGGTAATCTTCAACCGGTCCTGGTGGACGGTGCAAGTCGTCCCTACGGGGGCATTTCAGTCGACAGGGCTTTTTCACGTTAAATTAAGCAGAAAATAAGCCTCTAGCCCTAATAAAATAAGCGCAGACAGCTATCAAAAAAATATCAAAGCAAGCCCATGCGCTGGCAAATTTCCAGCGTGGCGGCACTTTGGTTCATGCTGTAGAAATGCAAGCCCGGCGCACCACCGGCGCGCAGTTGCTCACACAAGTCGGTCACCACATCCAGGCCAAAGGCTTTGATGGACGCACTGTCGTCGCCAAAGGCTTGCAGGCGCAAGCGAATCCAGCGCGGAATTTCGGCACCACAGGCATCGCTGAACCGCATGAGTTGAGACGAGCTGGCAATCGGCATGATGCCGGGCACTACCGGAATTTGCACGCCCAGCGCATCTGCTTCTTCTACAAACCGAAAGTAAGCGTCTGAGTTGTAAAAATACTGGGTGATGGCCGAATCAGCACCGGCTTGCACCTTGAGGGCAAAGGCTTTCAGGTCGGCCTCTGGCGACTTGGCCTGGGGATGGGTTTCCGGGTAAGCAGCCACTTCAATGTGAAAGTCACCCGGCATCTCAGCGCGGATAAAGGCCACCAGGTCACTGGCGTAATGGAATTCGCCCCCGGTGCCATAGCCGCTGGGCAAGTCACCGCGCAATGCGACCAAGCGTTTGACACCCATGGCTTTGAGCGTGGCCAGCTGCTCGCGCACACCGGCACGGGTGGCGCCAATGCACGAAAAGTGCGAGGCAGCAGGCATACCCTCGGCCAGAATGTCGCGCACCGTATTAAAAGTGCCTTCTTGCGTGGAGCCACCTGCACCAAAGGTGACCGAGCAAAACTCGGGCTTCAAGGCATAGAGTTGCTGGCGCACGGCGCGCAGCTTTTCAACTCCTTCAGGTGTTTTGGGTGGGAAAAATTCAATGCTGACGGGGAAATGGGGGGCTGATGTCATGATGAAACTCGAAAAATAAACAATCAATAAAAGAAATCACGCTGTGCGAACCCACAGCAAGTCATCCAACAAGGTGACAAAAAGACGATCCAAAGTGGCTGTGTGCAAGCCGTTGTTTTCGTTGGCCATGTTTGTCAGTTATCTGGAAATGGATTGGCTTGGCTTGTGCTGCTGATTTGCGCTTGATTTTGCCCCTTGGCTGTCAGCCGATATTTCTGCGTTGGACTATGGGGTGAGCCCGGAAGTGTCCGCTCAATCAGTCCAGCTGCAAGCGCGGGTTCAAGGTAATTTTCAGAAAAAGTACCCCGGTCTTTCAAGCCGACAGCGGCCATCAGCTCAGCGCGGGACATATTCCCCACCAAAACCGCCAACAAATGCGCAACTTGCTGGGTTACTTGCTGGGTTACTTGCTGGGTTACTTGCTGGGTTACTTGATCAATCTCACCCTCCACATGCGCCAGCGCCAGCCCCGGCTTGCGCCAGATGGTGGTCACAAAGCCGTCGGTCAAGCCAAAAGTGGGTTCTGGCAAACCATGCGTGATGCAGCGCTCGATCATGTCGCAGGTGCCCGTGCCCATGCGCTCAATGTATTTGGCCAGGTACAGCGGCTCGGCAATCAAGGGGTTGGCGGGGTATGAGCCGTGCGGCTGGCGCAGCGACTGCAGGCTCATACCCGGTGGCAGACCACCCGGGTTCCACACTTCCAGCCGGTTGGCAAACAGCATCACCTGCACGCTGGCAGTGCTGGTGTAGTCGCGGTGGGCAATGGCGTTGACGATGGCTTCAGACACCACTTCAGGGGGAATTTCATAGGCGGTGGGCGCTTGCGCGCTCAAGGCTCGGGTGCCCACGGCCAGGTTGATTTTGGACAGCACAAAGTTCACGGCTTGGTCTACCAGCTCAAACAACGTGCCTTTATAGACTTGGTAGAACGGAATTGGCTTTTGCCGCTGGGTGCCATGAAAGTGGGCGCACTTGACTTCTGAGTTGTAGATGAAACGCTGCGGCTCTTTGCCAAACAGCAGCACAGCAGCGTGGGTGGGTGTCTCGTTTTTCAGCAGGCGCAGTTGCGTCAGCACCGTGTGTGGCGCGGCATCTTCAGCCAATGGGAAGTTGCGCGCGCTGCGTGCGGTGCGTAAAAAGCTCTGTATCTTCTCGGTAGACAGGTCGGCCTGTGTGGCATCACGGCAGGCGCTGGCATCAAACGGGGTAAAGCGCAGCAACTCATGCGCTTGAAGGTAGTCCACCAACGAGGCATACACAGCGGGGTGCAGGTTGGCGCTGTTTTGGAACCGCCGACGCACCACCTGGCTGCTGGCGTGCTGAATTAGCGCTTGCATTTTGGGGTGTTTGGCCTGGTCAGTTTCGCCTTTCACGTAGATCAGCCGGGCTTTGTGCAGATAAGTGGCGCGGTTGAACTCGTGCTCGGTGGGGGAAACGCCTTGGGCATCTTCAAAGCCATAGCTGTCGCCAAACAAACCCAGATAAATATCGCAACTGGCAACCTGTGCCAGGTAAGCGGTGCTGGCTTGCTGGTCAAGGGCGGGCAGGTCTTCAAACAAAAATGGCTCAAAAAAGCGCCGCAGCAGAGGGTCGGTACGCAGGTAGTCAGCCAGTGCAGCGCGCTCAAGTGCAAACTCTTTTTGAACGCTGCTGATGAAGATGCGCTGCACGAAAAAACCTCCGGGCTTAGGGCTTACTGGCGGCGATAAAAAACTCCCGGTTGCCGTCGCCGCCGGTGATGGGCGAATCGAACCAGTGCGTCACGGTCAGGCCCAGGTCAGCACAAGCCTCACGCAGGCGTTGCTCAACAATGGGGTACATCGCCGCATCTTTGACAATGCCGCCCTTGCCCACCTGGCCAGGTTGCAGTTCAAACTGCGGTTTGACCAGCGTCAGCAGCGTGCCACCGGCCTTAAGCAGCGGCACCACCGCAGGCAGCACCAGCGTTTGCGAGATGAAAGACAGGTCGGCCACGATCAGATCAAACTCGGGCGAAAAAGGCGGTGTATCAGGCTGCGAGATAGCAGCATCAAGCCCAGCGGCTTCATTTGCATCCGCCTCCTCATACGCGCCAGCATCCGCTTCATCTTCTACATAAAATTGGCCTGCAGCGCTTATGCTGTCTGCGTAAGCAGCTATCAAATCAGATGCATCTAAAGCCCGGGCGTTGAGCCCTTCCACACACAGCACGCGCGGGTCGGCGTGCAGCTTGGGGTGCAGTTGGGCACTGCCCACATCCACCCCCACCACCATGGCGGCGCCGTGTTGCAGCAGGCAGTCGGTGAAACCGCCCGTGCTTTGACCCACATCCAGGCACTGACTACCCGCCACCGACAAGCCCACGGTTTTCAAAGCAGCCTCGAGTTTGAGCCCGCCGCGTGACACATAGCGCGCCTCGGCATCGTCAAGCAGCCGCAGCTCGGCCTCGGGCGGCACATCGTCGCCGTTTTTGGCAACTTTGCGCCATGCATCAGCTTGCAGCCATTCCACGCCCCCGGCAATCAGACGTTGCGCCTGAGAGCGGGTGCTGGCCAGGCCACGCTGCACCAGCAGTTGGTCAATTCGCATACATCTCCAAGTTAAGCGCTACAGGCGCTTCGGGTGTGGATCAATACCGGTAGGTATTGGCTTTGTAGGGGCCAGACTTGCTGACACCAATGTAGGCGGCTTGCTCGTCGGTCAACTCCGACAACTGGGCACCCACTTTGGCCAAGTGCAGGCGTGCCACTTTTTCGTCCAGGTGCTTGGGCAGCACATAAACCTGACCCACTTTGTACTCTTTGGAACGGGTGAACAGTTCAATTTGCGCAATGGTCTGGTTGGCAAAGCTGGAGCTCATCACAAAGCTGGGGTGACCCGTGCCGCAACCCAGGTTCACCAGGCGGCCTTTGGCCAACAAGATGATGCGCTTGGCGGGCTTTTTGCCTTTGGCCGGAAAGATCACATGGTCAACTTGTGGTTTGATCTCTTCCCAGGTGCACTTGGCCAAGGAGGCCACGTCGATTTCATTGTCAAAGTGGCCAATGTTGCAGACGATAGCCTGATCTTTCATGGCTTCCATGTGCTTGTAGGTGATGACGTTTTTGTTGCCCGTGGCCGACACAAAAATATCGCATTTGTCTGCGGCGTATTCCATGGTGACCACTTTGAAGCCTTCCATGGCCGCTTGCAGCGCGTTGATGGGGTCAATTTCTGTCACCCACACTTGGGCACTCAAGGCGCGCAGCGCTTGGGCAGAGCCCTTGCCCACATCGCCATAGCCGGCCACGCAAGCCACTTTGCCGGCAATCATCACATCGGTGGCGCGCTTGATGGCGTCCACCAGCGATTCACGGCAACCATACAGGTTGTCAAACTTGCTCTTGGTCACGGAGTCATTGACGTTGATGGCACGCAGTTTCAAGTCGCCCTTGGCTGACATTTCGTTCAGACGCAACACACCGGTGGTGGTTTCTTCGGTCACGCCAATGATGTTTTTCAGGCGGCGGCTGTACCAGGTGGGGTCTTGCGCCAGCTTGGCCTTGATGGCGGCAAACAGGCAGGTTTCTTCCTCACTGCCGGGGTGGTCTAGCAAGCTGGCGTCTTTCTCGGCACGGGTGCCCAGGTGCATCAGCAGGGTGGCGTCACCACCGTCGTCCAGAATCATGTTCGGACCTTCTGCAGCGGTGCCTTTCTTGCCGTCAAATTCAAAAATGCGGTGGGTGTAATCCCAGTAATCGGTGAGCGACTCACCTTTGTACGCAAACACCGGCGTGCCAGCGGCCACCAGTGCGGCGGCGGCATGGTCTTGGGTCGAGAAAATGTTGCATGAGGCCCAACGCACTTGCGCACCCAGGGCCTGCAGCGTTTCCACCAGCACCGCGGTCTGGATGGTCATGTGCAGGCTGCCGGTGATGCGCGCACCTTTGAGCGGCTGGTCTTTGGCAAACTCTTCACGGATGGCCATCAGACCGGGCATTTCGGTCTCGGCAATGTTGAGTTCTTTGCGACCCCAGGCCGCCAGACCGATGTCGGCAATGATGTGGTCAACCGCAGCAGCGGCTTTGACAAGTGCCAGCTTGGGCTTTTCAGCTTTGACAGCTTTGGTGGATTTTTCAGATTTTTTAGATGCAGCGCTCATGGTTCACTCCAGAAGTTAATTGAACAAGCACGGGCTTGCGAGGGCAACTTGGGTGAAATCTCACCTCACAAAACCGTGGGTGAGCGCCGTTGTGAAACGCTGCAACAGGGTGCCGCAGCGGGTTCCGAGCCTCACTCAGCACCTGGCTTTAAGCCTTGGTGTGAGCTGCAACGCTCCTCGGAATGGGCGCGATTATAGGGAATCTGTGCACAGCCCTGCTGCGGCAGTTGGCAATTGAATGAAGTGGGTGCGGTAATGCACCAGCTCATCAATGGACTCATGCACATCGGCCAAGGCGGTGTGACGCTGCTTTTTTTTGAAGCTTTTTTGCACCAGCGGTGCCCAGCGCTTGGCCAGCTCTTTGAAGGTGCTGACATCGACATTGCGGTAATGAAAATATGCTTCCAGCTTGGGCATGTAGCGGGCCAAAAAACGCCGGTCTTGGCCAATGGTGTTGCCACACATGGGCACCATGCCTTTGGGCACGTAGGCACTGACAAAGGCCAGCATCTGCAGCTCGGCCTCGGCCTCGGTCAGGGGTGAAGCTTTCACCTTGTCGATCAACCCACTGCGGCCATGCGTGCCTTTGTTCCAGGCATCCATGCCCGCCAACAAGGCGTCGCTTTGATGAATCACCAACACCGGGCCTTCCACACGCCGGGTCAACAGGGGGTCGGTCACAATCACGGCGATCTCGATGATGCGGTCATGTTCTGGGTTGAGCCCGGTCATTTCACAGTCCAGCCGAACCAGGTTTTGATCTGATTTGCCCAGAGGCTCTTCGGGGGTGTGGCTGCTATTCATGCGGCAGATTGTCGCTGATAGCCTAAACTTCGCCGCCATTCATCAAGCTTGACCTATGACCGATTTTTCCTTTGTGTTGACTTCTTTGTTCACGGCTGCGCTGGTGCTGAGCTTGTTGATCAAATTCTGGCTGAGTTCGCGCCAAATCCGCCATGTGGCGCGGCACCGCAGCCAGGTGCCCGCTGCCTTTGCGCACACCATTTCAATGGCAGCACATCAAAAAGCGGCTGACTACACCTTGGCCAAAGCGCGACTCGGGTTGATCGACATGGCGCTGGGCGCCGCGGTGTTGCTGGGCTGGACTTTGCTGGGCGGCCTGTCGGCGCTCAATGAAGTTTTGGTGCACTGGCTGGGCAACAACATGACACAGCAGCTGGCACTGCTCGGCTCTTTTGTGCTGATCGGCGCAGTCATTGAGTTGCCGCTGTCTTGGTACCAAACCTTTGTGCTGGAAGAGCACTTTGGCTTTAACAAAACCACCCCCAAGCTGTGGCTGATTGACATGGTCAAAGCCAGCGTGCTTGGGGCTGCCATTGGGCTGCCCATTGCGGCCTTGATCTTGTGGATGATGGCGGCCACTGGCCATTTCTGGTGGCTCTGGGCCTGGCTGTTTTGGATGGGCTTTAACCTGCTGCTGCTGGTGATTTACCCCACGCTGATTGCCCCCCTGTTCAACAAATTCAAACCGTTGGAAGATGAGTCACTCAAAGCGCGCGTGACCGCCTTGATGCAGCGCTGTGGCTTTTCAGCCAAAGGCCTGTTTGTGATGGACGGCAGCAAACGCAGCGCCCATGCCAACGCCTATTTCACCGGCTTTGGTGCCGCCAAACGGGTGGTGTTTTACGACACCTTGCTGGCCAAGCTGTCCGCCGCCGAGGTGGATGCCGTGCTGGCGCATGAGTTGGGGCATTTCAAACACAAGCATGTCATCAAACGCATGGTGTCGATGTTTGCCATGAGCCTGTTGGGGTTTGCGCTGCTGGGTTTTTTGGCACAGCAAAGCTGGTTTTACACCGGCTTGGGGGTGCAGCCCAATCTGCTGGCCGCCAACGATGCGCTGGCGCTGTTGTTGTTCATGCTGGTGATGCCCGTGTTCAGCTTTTTCATTGCCCCGGTGTTTGCACAGCTTTCGCGCACGCACGAATTTCAGGCCGACGCCTATGCCGTGCAACAAACCAGTGCTTCAGATTTATCGACAGCGTTGCTCAAACTTTATGAAGACAATGCGTCTACCCTGACACCCGACCCGCTGTATGTGCGCTTTTATTACTCGCATCCGGGTGCATCTGAGCGCTTGGCACGCATGAGCAGCCTCCCGCCTACTGAGAAAGTTATATGAAAAATAGCCCTCTAGCGCCCATATACAAAGCGCTAACAGCTACAAAAATAATAGCAAATTTAGCCAAACTTGAAGGCTGGCGACTCAGTGGCGATGGCCCTGATGTGGTGATCGAGAAAACCTACCGCTTCGCCAGCTACGCCCAGACCATGGCGTTCGTCAACAGCGTGGCCTGGCTGGCTCAGGCCAACAACCATCACCCTACCCTGCAGGTGCTCTTTGACCGCTGCGTGGTGCACTACCAAACCCATGACGTGGCGGGCTTGAGCCTGGCTGATTTTCAAAACGCGGCAGCGGTCGATGCCTTGCCCATGGCTCAAACGCCAGCCCAGCCATGACCCACGCACCGGGCCTGATCGTGGCCAATTACGGGCGGCATTTTTTAGTGGAAAACGCGCAAGGTGCGCGTCTGATTTGTCATTCGCGCGGCAAAAAAAGCCAAGGCGTGGTGGGCGACCGGGTGCAATGGTTGGCCTCTGAAGATGAAGGCACAATTGAAAAAATTGAACCACGGCGCAACCTGTTTTATCGCCAAGACGAGGTGCGCACCAAAACCTTTGCCGCCAATTTAGACCAGGTGCTGATCTTGCTGGCGGCTGAGCCTGAGTTTTCCAGCATGCAACTCTCACGCGCCTTGATTGCCGCAGAAGAGCAACACATCACACCGCTGATAGCCCTCAACAAAAGTGATTTGACCGTGCCGTTTGCGCGGGCTTGGGAATGGTTGTTGCCCTACCGGCACATGGGCTATGACGTGATGGCACTGTCTTTGAAAAACGAAAACGCCAGCCGCGCCACCTTGACTGCGCGCCTGGCGGGGCGAACCACGTTGGTGCTGGGCCCGTCTGGCGCGGGCAAAAGCAGTTTGATCAACTGCTTGATTCCAGGTGCATTGGTGCAAACTGGCATCTTGTCGCAGGCCTTGAACAGCGGCAAACACACTACCACCAGCACCACTTGGTATTGGGTGGATGCAGACAAAACCACGGCATTGATTGACTCCCCCGGCTTTCAGGAGTTTGGTCTGAACCACATTGACCCAGGGCAGCTGGCCGCTTACATGCCCGATTTCAAACCGCACGTGGCGAACTGCAAGTTTTACAACTGCAGCCATTTGCATGAACCGGGTTGTGGTGTGATTTCAGCGGTCAAAGCGACCGATGAGGCAGACACCATCAGCGTGAACCGCTACAAGATTTACAGCGATTTATACGCTGAGCTGAAACAAATCAGGCACTATTGATGCCCACCATGTAACTTAAAAATGAGAGCTGGTTGCGCTTATCCAGCAAGCGCTAGAGGCCAATTTGGTTAAAAATTGAACCCAGCGCATTGATGAAGGTTTGGTAAGGCAGCACGGGCAGGTGCACCTGATGGGTTAACCCAACAACCGGGCCAGGGTCAGCAACGCCAATAACACCACCCACATCACCACGGCACGCCACACCAAGCCCACCACAATGGCCAAGTGAGCCAGCTCAAGGGTGGGTTTGGCGCGGGTTGGGTCTGTGTCGTCTGGGCTCGTTGGCAGGTTGACTGCCAGGCCTGGCAAGGCCAAATTGACAGCGCCCGCCGTGGCAGCCAACAGCAAACCGTCGTTTGAAGGGGCAGACGATGCTTGGTATGCACGCCAGCCGTCGATGGCCTCTTCAAAATTGCCCACCACCGCAAAACTCAAGGCCGTGACCCGCGCTGGCACCCAGTCTATCCAGTGCCAAGCCAGCTTGGCGTGGTTTTGCAGCGCCTCACTGACGGGTTGGGCATGCATTTGGCTCTGGTGCTGCCAATAGCGCACCACAAATTCACCAAGCCGGTACAGCACAGCCCCCATGGGTCCCAAGCCCAGCCCCGCAAAAACTGAAAACCAAACCAGCACCCCCAACACATGACGGTGCGAAGCCAGTACTGAAAACTGAATCACCCGCCCTAGCAGTTCGCTGCGCGTCCAGTTTTGCGGCTCAATGTGCTGCCACTGGCACAGCAACGATTTGGCCAGTGGTTCATCATCTACCGCCAAGGCGTCCCGAATTTGTGTAAAGTGAAAACTGAACTGGCGAAAACCCAGACAGGTGTAGAGCACCAAAGCACTCCAAAACATGGCCAGCGCCCAACTCACAGTCACATCCAGCAACACGTAAATTGCTGCTGCCAGCAGCGACGGCAAACCCACAGCTGCTGTCCAGGCCAGCCAGCCATGTAGCGGTTTGCCAGCATCAAAATTGCGTGCACACCAACGCACCCAAACACGCATGGTGGCGTGGACAGGGTTGCCACGCGCCAAAGGCCGCGCTTGCTCCAGCAACAAGGCAAAAAGTACTGAGATAAAGCTCATGCAACCATCATAGCGACTGACTTCCTTGCGCTTGTAAAAAACGGTAAAAATTACGCAACATGCCCGCTGTCGCACCCCAAATAAAACGCTCGGTCTCTCCGTCTTGGTAAGGCATGGACAACCATTCGCGTTGAACGCCCTGCCAGACCAGGGTGTGATGCCGATGATGGGCCGGGTTCATCAAAAAATGCAGGGGCACCTCAAACACCTCTGCCACTTCAAACGGATTGATCTTCAAGGAAAAATCGGGCGCCACCAAAGCCACCACTGGGGTGACATGAAACATGGAACCCGTGACATACACCGGCAACTGACCCAACACATCAATGTGCCGCGCATCCAAACCAACTTCTTCTTGCGCCTCCCGCAAGGCAGTTGCCGTGGCATGGGCGTCTGTGGGGTCAGTGCGGCCACCTGGAAAAGCAATCTGCCCTGAATGCGTCGACAAGTGCAGGGTACGCACGGTCAACAGCACGGTTGGCTGCGCGCGCATCACAATCGGCAACAACACCGCAGCGGGCAACACAGGTCGATCTAGAAACGGCTTCTCGGCATGCAATTCAGGCGCCCAGAGCCGCGAAGAGGCAAAACTTGCACGCAACGCCTGAGGTTGCAAGTCAGACAAGGGCACCGCTGGCAAATGGTGATCTACCCGGTCTACGGGAACCTGCTGTGGCTCGATTCTGGTGTGCGGCATCCGAGGCCAATGTCAAAAAATGAAACTTTGGGCGAAAAAAAACCGCCACACAGAAAATGCGGCGGTTTTTTTAAAAGCGTGCAAGCAATTAAGCGGCTGCAACAGGTGCCACTTTGCGAGCTGGCAGTTTTTCTTTGATGCGAGCCGACTTGCCGCTGCGATCACGCAAGTAGTACAGCTTGGCACGGCGCACATCGCCACGGCGCTTGACTTCAATGCTGGCAATCAACGGACTGTAGGTTTGGAAAGTGCGTTCCACGCCTTCGCCGCTTGAAATTTTGCGCACTGTAAAGCCGCTGTTGAGGCCGCGATTACGCTTGGCGATGACCACGCCTTCGTAAGCTTGCAGACGTTTGCGGGTGCCTTCAACCACATTCAAGCTGACGATAAAGGTATCGCCAGGACCAAAGTCAGGAATGGTTTTGTTTAAACGAGCAATTTCTTCTTGCTCAAGGATTTCAATCAGGTTCATAAACACTTTCAATGATCTTGTAAACACCAGCGTCACCATGACACAAGCTGCAATTCGAATGTGCAGCGGTTTTACAGAGGATCGGTAAGCCCGCAATTATAACTTGACAACACGGCTTCATCTGTAGCGGTCAAAAGACCAGATTGCCGTGCCTGTGCAATCAATTCCGGCCGCAGTTTTTGCGTCAAAACCAAGCGCTGGTCTCGACGCCATTTTTCGATGTGAAGATGGTGTCCGCTCAACAGCTCAGCGGGCACATCGATCCCTTGCCAGTGCTCCGGGCGGGTGTAGTGCGGGCAGTCCAACAAGCCGTCAAGCGCCGGGTTAAAGCTGTCTTGCACATGACTTTGTTCGTCGCCCAGCACGCCAGGTTGCAACCTGGCCACCGCATCCAGCAAGGCCATGGCAGCGATTTCGCCGCCAGACAAAACAAAGTCGCCCAGGCTGATTTGATCGGTGACGTAGGCGTCGATGAAGCGTTGATCCAACCCCTCATAGCGGCCACACAGCAATATGGCGCCTTGACTTTGCGACCATTGGGTCACCATGGCGTGGTCAAGCCGACGACCCAACGGCGAAAACAACACCACTGGCGCAGGTGTTTGACGCTGCGCTTGAATGAATGACAAAGATTTTGCCAAGGGTTCTGCCATCATCACCATGCCTGGGCCGCCGCCAAAAGGCCGGTCATCCACGC
>NZ_JAQURE010000063.1 GCF_028715765.1 Rhodoferax sp. | reverse complement strand
TGACCAAATACGGGTTTGTACCGACTCCTGTCTGAGTCGCTGACCGAATCACTGTTGTCGCGTTGCTTTTGACCAGGGCGGGGTCAGGGTAACACTCGCCCGGATACGCCGTTCTTTCACGTTAAAGGGCCGCTGTTCATCGTCTACCCTTACGACTCAAAAGCAGAACTGCAATCCACGTTGTACTACGAACGCTCTGCTTGGCAGCTGAAATCCCTGACGGTTGAGTAACGCCCCTGTGGCCGCACATCAAAAAAACAACCGCTACCTTTTTGGGCTAGCACTGGTCACGGCCATCATGGCCATTGGCATGGCCGTCACACTTGTTTTTGAAATGGCGCAGCGCCGCGACGTAGAAACATCGCTCAATACGCGGCCAGACTCTGTCACGGCACTGACCTTTCAGCTTGAAAGAGAGTTTTTGCGCTTACGCCACACACTGGATAAATCGGTTTACGGCACAACTCCGCTTGACCCAGATGTACTAAGCCTGCGCTTTGACATTTTTAACAGCCGGGTGGTGTTGCTGCTTGAAAGCCCGCTGCTTTCCGTGCTGGTCAATCGACCTGAATACGTGCAGCTGATGCCCAGGTTGCAAGCGCTGATAGCTCAAACTGAAAAGGCGCTCGCCCAACCGAAACTATCGGTGGCTGAACTTAAAAAATTGCTGGCAGATTTCAATGAACTGGGGCCTCAAGTGCAAGCCCTCAGCATGGCCGCCAACACCGAGGTTTCACATCTGCTGGAACACCAAGCCGAAGAGTCGCTTGACAAAACCAACCTGACCATTCGATTGTCAATGGCCATGTTGCTGATGCTGTTGATCGTTTCAGCCGGTCTTGCGTGGCGACAAAAACGCCAGGAAAAAGAGCGTCGGGAGCTGGAAAAAATCACCGAAAACCTGCGCCAAGCCAGTCTGCGTGCAGAAGCAGCCAGCCGTGCCAAAAGCGACTTTCTGGCCAACATGAGCCACGAAATTCGCACCCCCATGAACGGCATCATTGGCATGACCGACCTGGCGCTAGATACCGAATTGAGTACTGAGCAGCGTGAATACATCGGTCTGGTCAAGTCATCGGCCGATGCGTTGCTGACGGTCATCAATGACATTTTGGATTTTTCCAAAATTGAGTCTGGCAAATTGAGTGTGGAAATCATCGAGTTCTCGCTGGAGTCCATGCTGCGCGACACCATGCGGGCGCTAGCCATGCGGGCACACCAAAAAGGGCTGGAGCTGCTGCTGCACGTGGCCTCTGACGTGCCCGACCGCGTGCAAGGTGACCCTGGGCGCATTCGCCAGGTCATCGTCAATCTGGTGGGCAACGCCATCAAGTTCACCGAGCTCGGAGAAATTGAGGTCTCGGTGCAACGCCGGGCAGGTGCTGCGGCTGGCCAAGCAACGCTTCAGTTTGCTGTGCGCGACACCGGCATTGGCATTGCTGCAGAAAAATTTGACACCATTTTCGAGTCGTTCTCGCAAGCCGACACCAGCACCACACGCAAATACGGTGGCACCGGGCTTGGGCTGACGATTTCAGCGCAATTGGTGGCTCTGATGGGGGGGCAGATCAAGCTGCACAGCGCACTGGGACAAGGCAGCACCTTTGACTTCACGCTGAACTTGCCCGTTGTTTCTGACAACGCGCTGGCCTACTACCAAAAAACCGGGCACATTGAAAACCTGCCGGTGTTGGTGGTGGATGACAACGACACCAACCGGCGCGTGTTGTGCGAGATGCTGGGCAACTGGCACATGCGCCCCACCGCTGTGGCCAGTGGCGCATTGGCACTGGCCGAGCTGACACGGGCACAGCAAACCGAGCAGCCCTACCCTCTGGCCTTGCTGGATGTGCAAATGCCAGACATGGACGGCTTCGAGCTTGCCCAAGTGATTCAACAAGGTCGCACGGGGGTCATGCCCATCATGATGATCACCTCACAAGGTCAGCGTGGTGATGGTGAGCGCTGCCGTGAGCTGGGTCTGGCCGCTTACCTGACCAAACCCATCACACAGTCAGATTTGCTCAATGCCATCATGACCACGCTGGGTGAACCCACCAACGGCGCAGGCGTTCTGGTGACCCGACACAGCCTGCGCGAACAGCGGCGCATGCCCCACATGCAAGCCCCAGCGTGGCGAATTTTGCTGGCTGAAGACAATGCCATCAACCAGCGACTGGCCTGTATCGTGCTTAACAAGCAAGGCCTTTCAGTCGCCCTGGCCAACAACGGCCGCGAGGCTGTGGCACTTTGGCAAAACCAACCGTTTGATGTGATTCTGATGGATGTGGACATGCCAGAGATGAATGGTTATGAAGCCACCGAACACATTCGCGCTGCCGAGCAGGTCAGCGATGCACACATCCCCATCATTGCCATGACCGCCCACGCCATGCAGGGCGCACGCGAAGAATGTCTGGCGCACGGCATGGACGGGTATGTGTCCAAGCCGATCAATATGGAAGCTTTGTGGCACCAACTTGACGAGCTGATGCCTTACCCAACCGCCAGCGCCGAGCCCACTGAAGCCAAGCTTGAGCCCACACCCAAACCAAACAACCAAGCCAGCCCGGTCAGCCCCACCAGCCACTTGCCGGTGGCAGACTTTGGCCAACTTCGCCGTTCCATCGACGACAACAAAGACGTTTTTGACGAGCTGGTGTCGCTCTACCAAACTGACGGCGCGGTGCAACGGCAAAAGCTGCATGAGGCCTTGGCCGCTGGCGACGCGCAAGCCCTCAAGCATGCGGCGCACGCCCTCAAAGGCATGGTGGGGGTGTTTGCAGCAGAGCAAGCCATGGCCGCGGCGCAAACCGCAGAAACCCGCAGTGCAGATGCGGATGCTGCTCAAGCTGTGGCGCAATTTGATCAGGCGCTTGATGCGTTTGACCAAGCGCTGCAAGCCTACCAGTGGTGATGTGCTAAGAATTCCTTAAGCGCTGGCTAAGGTGGGCTTAAGCCCAGCCGTGGATGATTCAACCCATCGACAACAAACCTGCTCTGCCTAAGGAAACCACCATGAACCACCACCTCAAAGCCTTCGTTCTCAAATACCTCTCCGTGGTGTTTGCCACCTTGATGTCTGTGAGCTTTTTTGCCTTTTTGGCCATTCCTTATGGCTTGGGTGGCCACCCTGGCGAAGAAACAAGCGCACAAAACTCAGCACCTGTGGTGCAGATGGCCGCTGTGAGCCAAGCCACCACCACGCCAAAAATCAAGTCTTGAGGTACAGCGCCAAGTGGCGCACACGCCGGGCTGCAACCGCAGGCAGGTGCCCTAAACTTGGGGTTTCCCCTCACCGGCTCTTGACCCATGCGCTCTGACGAATTTCCTGACAACGACGAAGACAGCCCATTCACACCCGCACAACGCAGCGCCGCTGCGGCGCGCTCCACCTGGGTCAGCGTTGCCATCAACCTGGTGCTTAGCGTGGCGCAAATTGCTGCGGGCGTGTTGACCAAATCCCAGGGGCTGATCGCTGACGGCATTCACACCCTGTCTGATTTGGTGGCTGATTTTGTGGTGCTGTTTGCCAACCACCACAGCCAAAAAGATGCAGACGTTGACCACCCTTACGGGCATCAGCGGTTTGAGACCGCTGCCTCGCTGGTATTGGGGGTGCTGCTGCTGGCGGTGGGCGTAGGCATGCTGTGGTCGGCTGCAGGCAAATTGCAAAACCCTGAATCTATCGCCACCGTGCACATCACCGCCTTGTGGGTGGCGGGGGGGGCACTGGTGGCCAAAGAGCTGCTGTTTCGCTACATGCTGGCGGTGGCCAAGCGCGTCAAAAGCAGCATGCTGGTGGCCAACGCCTGGCACGCCCGCTCTGATGCCGCCTCGTCCTTGGTGGTGGGCATTGGCATCACCGGCAATGTGCTGGGCTACCCCATTCTTGACCCGATTGCCGCCGCGTTGGTGGGCTTCATGGTGAGCAAAATGGGCTGGTCTTTTGGTTGGGACGCCCTGCACGACCTGATGGATCGTGCCGTGGACGAGGCCGAGGTGCAGGCCATTCGACAAACCCTGCTGGGCACGCCCGGCATCAGTGGCGTGCACGATGTGCGCACCCGCAAAATGGGCGACATGATTGTGGTTGATGCCCACCTGGAAGTAGAAGCGCAATTGAGCGTGGAGCAAGGCCACGACATCGCGGTGGAGGCACGCAACCGCGTCTTGCAACACCACCGGGTGCTCAACATGATGACGCACGTAGACCCCTTCAAGCGCCCTGACCTGGATCACCTGCCCCCGGCGCAACTGGCGCACTGACGCGCCAGTTCAACCCAGCTTGCCTTGCACCACCTCCAGCGCCAGGCACAAATCGGCCCAGGCTTTGGCTTTGTCTGGCGGCTGACGTAACAAATAAGACGGCGGGTAGGTCACCACCAGCGGCACACCGGCAAAGCGCCAAACCTGGCCACGCAATTGACCCAGCGGCAGCTGGGTGTGCTCGGGTGGGGTGTCGGTCAGCAGTGAGAGCATGGCGAATCGCCCCATGGCCAGGATCACCTTGGGTTTCACCAAAGCAATTTCGCGGCGCAGGTAGTGGGCGCAGGTGGCCAGCTCGTCGGCCGTAGGCGCACGATTGAGCGCCGGGCGGCACTTGACAACATGCGTGAGGTAAGCCCGCGTGCTGGGCGCTGAATTTGCGGGCAACGCTTGGGGCATAGAAGCCAAGGCGGTTTCCAGGTTTGAACTGGCTGCCGCGGCTTGATCTGGCACCGCGCTGGTGCAACGCCGCACGCCAACGGCACGCAGCATGTTGTCCAGCAACACCCCAGCTTCATCCACAAACGGCAAGCCCTGGCGCTCTTGCGCATCATCCGGCGGCTCGCCCACCACCAGCCAGTCACATGGCAACGCCGGCTCGGGCACCGCCAGCACTGCAGCACGCCGCCCAAGGCACATGGCGCAGGCTTGGCAATCGGCCGCTGTGGTCTTGAGTTGCGCCCAGTCCATGCTGGCTATGCCTGCAGGCAGTGGCGTGACTTGAACGGGGCCAGCCGCCCGGGGCAATACGGGTGCTGCGGATTTCTGCGTCACTGCAGCCGGGGCCGGCTTGGGGGCAGCTGGAAGCGCCAAGGCAGCGGTTTGAGCTGACGCGTCAGCGGCTGATTCGGCTGTGGCATGAAGTGTGGCATGAGGAGCCCCATGCGATGCAGCAGCGGGCGAATTCAGGCTTGATTTTTCTAAGCTTTTTAGGCCTCTAGCGCTTATTTCATAAGCATTATCAGCTTCACTATCTATAGCATTTTGAGCTACACTCAATGCTTCTAAAGTGGTCTGTGGCAACCACACATGCACCCCCATCTCTTGCAGAATGGCACGTTGGCGCGGGTCAAGGTTCAGGCTCATGGGCTGATTTTCGCTTGAATCAAACCTGGCTCAGACCAGCTTCAGGCTCATCACCACCGCGTCTTCACGCTGGCCGTGTGCGGCCGGGTAGTAGCCACGGCGGGTGCCCACGGTACGAAAACCCTGGGCTTTGTAGACATGGATGGCTCGGGTGTTGCTGGTGCGCGCCTCCAGCCACAGCCACTGCGCGCCCTGACCACGCGCCCACAGCGCCAGGGCGTTGAGCATGACGTGCGCCCAGCCTTGGCGCTGGTAGGCCGGCGCCACGGTGATGTTGAGCAGGTGCACCTCTTCAAAGCCCTTCATGCCAACAAAATAACCCAGCAGCTCGGTGCCCGCCATCAACAACTGCGCCTGGTAACCACTGGCCAAACAGTCTTCAAAGTGTTTGCGCAGCCAAGGGTGCGGATGGGCTTGGCACTCAACCACCGTGACACTGTCCAGGTGCGTGTCGGTCATGGGCACAAAGCCCGCCTCAATAGACAAGGTGGGGGTGCTCATCGGTTCAAACACTCCGCACCAATGCATTGAGCTGGCGCTCTTGCGTGGTTTGCGCCACTTTGTCGCGAATGTAGGTGGGCAAGGCATCCTCGGCACGCACCGCAGCACCAGAGGCCAGCAGTGCTGGCGCCAAGTGCAGCAGCGCCTGTGCGGTGGGCCAGGCATCAAGCCGCTGGTGCAAGTGGGCGGGCAGCCGTGTGCCGTAAACGGCAAACACATTGCCAGCCAACACCTGGTCGGGGTCAGCCACCAGATTTTCAGGTGGAATCAAGCTGCAGACCTTGGTGCATAACCACTGATCACTCTCATATAAATAGCTTGCTGCATACATCTCATCCATCCGCGCATCGAGCAGCGCCATCACACGCAAGCGCGCGGGTTGACCCAGCTGGTGGTGTGCTTGCTGCGCCACGGCCAGCAAGGTGTCGGCCGGCAACACTGGCACAGCCGCCCCAAAAGCCAGCCCTTGCGCTACCGAACATGCCGTGCGCAAACCGGTGAAAGAGCCTGGCCCAGCGCCAAACGCAATGGCCGACAGATCGCCAAACGCCAGCCCGGCTTGCGCCATCAAGCGCTGAATTTCAGGAATCAAATGGGTCGAGGTCAGCGCGCCACCGGCGCCGTCGTGCAGCCAGCGTGCAGCAGCATCACCGCTGCCGCGCTGCACCGCAATCGACATGCGCTCGGTGCTGGTGTCAAAGGCCAAAAGGTTCATAAAGAAGTCATCCAAAAGAATTTTTTATATAACAAATAAGCCTCTAGCGCTTGATTATCATGCGCAAGGCACTCTTCTTTTAAGAGCAACTGGCAAGCCAGCACGCACGCCAAACACGAT
This sequence comes from Rhodoferax sp., assembly GCF_028715765.1. GTDB lineage: Bacteria > Pseudomonadota > Gammaproteobacteria > Burkholderiales > Burkholderiaceae_C > Rhodoferax. The sequence continues at coordinate 6,587 of NZ_JAQURE010000063.1, read as the reverse complement.
GCCCGCCGTGACCAGCATCAAGCCCAAGCCCAGGTTCCATCGCAACGGTTCATCCAGCAACCACACCGCACCCAACGCCGACAAACCCGGCACCAGCGCGGTGATCATGGTTGAACGCACCGGGCCAAAGTGGCGAATCATCTGGGTGAAGGTGATGCCCGAGACCACCACCGAGCCCCAGCCCTGAAAGGTGGCCTGAAACAACACGTCGCGCCACGGTGCGGTAAACACATGGCCTTTGACCAAACCCGTGAACACCAGCGCACTGTAGCTGGGCACAAACACCACAAAGGCAAAACAAGTGATGGCCATGGTGGCGCGCACAGCATCCAAGCCATGGTGACGCGCCAACACGCTGTAAGTGGCCCAACACATGGCAGCCAGCATGAACAGCACATCGCCCAGCCAGACCTGACCGCCGTCAAAGGCGCGCAACAGGCTCAAACCGCCCACCAACAAATCGCCCAGCACAATCAAGCCCAACCCCATGGCGCGCGCAGGCGTGATGCGGTCATGCAGCAACCAGGCAGCCAGCAGCGCTGTCCACAGCGGCAAGCTCCCGGGCATGAGCACCGAGGCATGCAGCGCCGGGGCATACACAAACCCGCTGTAGGCCAACATGGCGTAGAGCAGCCCGCCAAAAAATCCCACCTTGACGGTGATGCCCACCGGCAACGGCGACAGCCCCAGCCAAGAGGCACCGGCCACGCCGCGGGCGCGATCTTGCTGCACCAGCCAAGCCCCCCAAGGCAACAAAATCACTGCTGCGCCCACAATGCGGCAAAACGCAATGTCAAACGGGGTCAAGAGCCCGCCACGCGCTGGGTCGTTGGAGGCACGGGCAATCAAAATGAACGAGGTCCAGATCAGCACCGTGACCACGGCAGCGGCCAAGCCAATGTGATGCGTTGAAAAACGGGGCGGGCGGGCGGGGGGTGCAGTCATGCACTGATTATCTGTGCCCTCGCATTTGGCCAACCCCATCCATTGACCCGCTCAGGGTGAACGATTCAGAGGCCTTCAGGCCGGCTCAACCGCGTCCAGCTGCAACGGGTTCAAAAACTTTTCTGCATAGCGGCGGTAAACGCCTTGCTGTAGGAAGATGTCAAACAAATCCGGGTCAATGTGGCCATCGGCTTTGAAATTGGCCATGATGCCCATGGCTTGCGAGAGCTTCATGCCGGGTTTGTAAGGGCGGTCTGCGGCGGTCAGGGCTTCATAAATGTCGGCAATGCCCATGATGCGCGCCTGTACCGACATTTGATCGCGCGTGAGGCCTTTGGGGTAACCACGGCCATCCATGCGCTCGTGGTGACCACCAGCATATTCGGGCACGTTTTTCAAGTGCCGGGGCCAGGGCAGTTTTTCCAGCATTTTGATGGTGGCCACAATGTGGTAATTGATGATGTCGCGCTCATCTGCGGTCAAGGTGCCTTTGCGAATGCACAGGTTTTCCAGCTCGTCTGATGTCAAAAAGCGGGTTTGTACGCCATCTGGGTTGCGCCAGGAGCGGCTGGTGCCGATCTCGCGCACACGAGCCACGTCGGCATCACTCATCACCTCACCACCGATATTGGCCTGGCGTAAAAAAGCCCGGTCATCTTCCAGCGCCGCCAGTGCCGCCTGGTTTTGACTGCGCAACGCGGCTTCAGCCGCCGCATCCACCACCGGGCGCAAGGCCAACTGTTGGCGCAGTGTGGCAATTTCAGCGTCGCGCTTGAGCACTTCAAAGCGGGTGTCTATCAAGCCGATGCGGTCAAACAAGGTGTGCAACTTGGTGGCTTTGTCGACCACATGCACCGGTGTGGTGATCTTGCCGCAATCGTGCAGCAAACCCGCTATCTTGAGCTCGTAGCGATCCAGGTCGCTCATGTGGAAGTCGGCCAACGGCCCCTCGGTGGCCTGGTCAGCTGCCTCGGCCAGCATCATGGTCAGCTCGGGCACGCGCTGGCAATGGCCACCGGTGTAGTGCGATTTTTCGTCAATGGCCAGATTGATCAGGCCAATGAAGGCTTCAAACAATTCCTCAACTTGGGTCAGCAGCAAACGGTTGCTCAAGGCGATGGCCGCTTGCGAGGCCAGCGACTCGGCCAGACTTTGGTCTGCCGCAGAAAAAGCCACCACCTCGGAGCTGCCTGGGCGCTGGGCGTTGATGAGTTGCAGCACGCCAATCACATCACCTTCATGGTTGCGCAAGGGCACAGTCAAAAACGATTGAGAGCGGTAACCGGTGCGCTGGTCAAAGGCACGGGTGCCAGAGAAATCGAAGTTGGGCTCGGTGTAGGCATCGTCGATGTTGACCGTCACGCGGTGAATGGCGGCATAGGCAGCCACCAGCGTGTCGTTGGCTTGCCCGCTGCTGTTGTACAAAGCAAGGTCCGGAAAATTCATGTCTTCTGCAGCCGTGCCCCCCATGGCAATGCCCAATGAGTCGGTGCGCAAAATCTCAAAACGCAAGGTTTTGCCGTCTTCAAGCATGCGGTAGAGCGTGCCACCATCGGCATGGGTGATGGTTTTGGCTGCCAGCAAAATTTTCTCAAGCAAGCGGGTGATGTCGCGCTCTTTGGACAAAGACGCGCCAATGTCATTGAGCTGTTCCAGCCGTGCCAACAAGCCGTCCAGCGAGGCGATTGGGGGGATTGAGTGGGCGGGCGAGGACTCAGGCATGGGGTGTTCCTATGGCGATGCGGCTATTTGGTCAGAAAGGTGTAGGTGCCATCCCAGTCGATGCCGGGCGGGTTGGCGGTGAAGTCAAGCACGCGCTGGGCATACAGTCGGTAGAGTTCGCAGTCTGGGTGCTGAACCTGCAGCTGGGCAAAAACTTGTGCTGCCACAGGCCAGTTTTGCGTTTGGTAGTGCTGCAACCCGGTTTGGTAGAGCGCCAACTCTTGGCGCAACGCCTCAGAGAGTTCGTCTTGCAGCCCCAAAGGTTCGAAAATTTTGACCGGGTGCTCTTTGCCCTTGACCCGCACACAGTCAAGCTCTTTGAACGCAAAGTCAGGCACGGCAGCGCGGGTGAATTCGCTCACAATGATCTGCACGCCATAGGTTTTGGTCAGGCTTTCCAGCCGGGAGCCCAGGTTGACTGCGTCGCCCATCACGGTGTAGGCCAACCGAAATTCAGAGCCCATGTTGCCCACCGTCATGTCACCGGTATTGACCCCCACACCAATTTTGATGGGTGGCCAGCCTTTGGCTTTGAAATGCCCCTCCAGCGCCAGCAGTTGCACCACCATGTCCATGGCGGCCAGCAGGGCATGGCGGGCGTGCTGCGGGTCTGATAGAGGCGCGCCCCAAAAAGCCATGATGGCGTCGCCCATGTATTTGTCGATGGTGCCGCGGTGGCCATGAATGATTTTGGTCATGGGGGTTAAAAAGGCGTTCATCAGCTCGGTGAGTTGGGCCGGGCTCAAACCCTCAGAGATGGAAGTGAAGCCACGCACATCAGAAAACAGCACCGTCATGTGGCGGTTTTCACCCGCCAGGCTGTAGGCGCCAGGGTCTTGCGCCATTTCATCCACCAGTTCGGGGGGCACATACTGGCCAAACAAACGCGCCAGCAGGCGTTTGGCGCGAGCGTCGACAAAAAAACCGTAGGTCATGTTGAACACAAACAGCCCGGCGATCAACACCAGCCCAGAGGCCAGCGGCACAATCAATTGCGCGGTGTTCCAAAGCCACAAATTCACAGCCACTGTGGCAGCACTCAAACCAATTGTGGACAAGGTCGCCATCAGGGGTGAGAGCACTGGCAACAGCACAGCAAACAGCAAGCCGGTGACCAACAGCAGCACCAGCTCTAGCCCCAGCACATAGGCCGGGCGCTCTTTGATGGTGCCATCCAAAATGCCAGCAATCATGTTGGCATGCAATTCAACCCCGGCGTAAGCCTCTTGCACGGGGGTGGTGCGCAAATCCAACAACCCAGGCGCGGTGGTACCCACCAGCACAATGGCGCCGCGCAGCACCTCTGGCGGCACTTTGGCTTGCAACACATCGCTGGCCGACACATACACAAAGCTGCCTTGGCGGCCGCGGTAGGGCACCAAAGAGGCCACGTCGGCATCGACAGGAATGCGTCTTTGCCCCATTTGCAGCGACTCCAATGCCTGCGCCTTGCCACTGCCTTCAAAATTTAGCTGCACACGGGTCTCGCGCAGCGCCAAGCGCGCCATGGCCAAACTCAGGGTTTCATACAGCGCGCCGTCATAGGCTTGCAGCAATGAGATGCGGCGAAAGACACCGTCGTCATCAATCAAGGGAGAGGCATTGAAAAAACCGGCCGCAGCCGCTGCGGCTTGCAGCTCGGGCAGGTTGGCAGAGTACCCGCTGGCCTGCATGGCGCCCACACTTTGTGCCACAAAGCTGCCCCGGCTCAATATGGGTTGCGGCAGTTGACCGACTTTTGACTGAGCCATCTTGCCGTGCTGAAAATAGTAGCCCAGCACCACTGCGCGGTTTTTCAGGCTTTGGGCAAACACGTCGTCATAGCGCAGTGACGGACGCAGCCGATTGAGCGCTTGTGAGAATACGGCGTTGTCTTTGAGGTCATCCCGCGCCAAGCGCTCCAGGCTAGCCAAGCCAGAGCTTTGGTCACGCTCGGCAAACAGCACATCGAACCCCAGCACGTCTATTTGGTAAGTGTCAAACAACACATCCACCATGTGCGCCACCTGGTTGCGCGGCCAAGGCCAGTGGCCTTGTTGCGCCAGACTTTTTTCATCAATGTCCACAATCACAATGCGCTTGTCAACCGTGCCAGGCATGGTCCAGTTCAGCCGCAGGTCGTAGGCGTAGTTTTCCAGCCGCGCCACAAAACCCAGGTTCAACACCCCCACCACATGCAGCATCAAGACCGGCACAATCACCAGGCTAAGCGCAATACGCAAAGCATGAAGTTTGAAAAAACTGATTTTCTTCATGGGTTGTGCAACAGCTTAAAGCATGAACTGAAGGTCAGCGCCGACACATGTTGGCTTTGAACATGCCACTGGAGAGGAAAGGGTCTCGGTCCAAAATCGGCGGCACTGATTGCAGCCGCACCGGAATGGCCTCTCGCCCGGCAAAAGCAGACTCACCGGCATCAAGCAAGATGTCTTTTTCGGCTTGTGCCAGCACCACCCTGCCCTCGTGCACGGTCAGCAGCACGCCAGACTCGGTATCTGGCGCGGTTTGCAAGCCAAACAAGCCTTCCAAGTTGGCCTGTATTTTTTCAGGCTCTGGGGTGCTGAGGGTCTTGAAATAGTTGGGGGTGGCTTGCAAGGCACGGGCAGGCACATCGGGGCCATTCACCCGGCCACTTTGACCAGCAGGCAACACCACTGGTTCGCCTTGCGTGCCGGTGAGGGTAATGGTGCCTTCGCGGGTTTGCGCCATCAAGGATTCACCACACGGCATGTCACCCAGGTCAGCCGGGCTGGCACTGTCAGCACTGCCACCGGGGGCGCAGACCACGTCAAACACCGTGCCGCGAATGCCAATGGTGGCCGTGGCAGTGCGAACCTTGACCTTGTCGGGGTTGGTTTTGCCAATCAGGCCGGTGGCAAAGCGCAAGCCGCCTTTGAACATGTCAATGATCATGCTGCCAATGCCCGCAGGGGCTGAACCAGTGGTTTTGCCAGGGTTGGCATATTCAGAAATGCCCATGCGGGTCGACGGATTGACGGTGATGCGCGCGCCATCGCTGAACACCAGCACCACGTGCGAGTCAAGCTGGGTTTGCAACACATCGCCGCTGTACAAAGGCTGACCCTCGGCCAACGCCACCAGTGCGCCACCGTTGTGTGACACCTTCACTACACCACGCACTTGCACGGCTCGCGCAGCCACTGGTGTAGCGCTGTTGCGGTGCGTTGCCTCACCTTTGTCGTCACAGTCTTGCTGGCACAGGCGCACTGAATAATCTGTACCCCGAATACCCACTGTGGCGGTGTTGGCGCGCAGCTGGTAAGCATCCACATTGCCACGCTTGCCAATGGCACCGGTCAGGGCGCGAATGCCGCCCTTGAGCAACTGCAACAAAATATTGTCTTGCGCCGGTGCTTCTTTTTGGTACTGGTACTTTTGCACCACCAACGTGGACTCCGGCCGCACCACGGTTTCACCGCCGTCGGTGAAGTGCAGGCGCACCGTGCTGTTGCGCGTGGTGTTGATGGCGTCACCTACTTGCAACGATGAACCCCTTGCCAAAATGGCTTGGCGCCCCCCCGCCCGCGTGACAAACACCGTGCCATCTACCGCTGCGGCGGTGGCCACTGAAGCTACCAGCGGTGTGGTTTGGGCTGAAACCAGGCTGGGACAAGCGGCCAGACTGGCCAGCACACACCATGAAGTCAACAGGTTTTTCATTGGCAAGCCTCTTCTTCAATGGATTTTTTGACCGAAACCAGTTTTTGCTCAGGGGCGGGCGTGGCATCTGTCACGGCAACAGTTTCGACCGCTCGATCCAGCACCACTTCAAGCGGCTGGACTTGCGAAACTTCTGCCACCACCACGTTCAAAGCAACCGGCGATGTCGCTGTAAACGCCACTGGTGTTGGTGTTGGTGTTGGTGTTGGTGTTGGTGTTGGTGTTGGTGTTGGTGTTGG
>NZ_JAQURE010000062.1 GCF_028715765.1 Rhodoferax sp. | reverse complement strand
GGTCGTACCCAAGGACAAAAAACGCCATGCCGGCGAGCTTTTCAGTTTTGACAAACGCCGTTTTCAGCTTGAGTGACCACCAGTCTTCAAACCAGCCCTCCACCGGCTGACCTTGGTCGTTGGTGTATTTGTAATAAGCTGAGCCTGTGGAAGGGTCGTGGCTGGCGCCATACTGCGCCACACGTTGACTGATGTTGACCCGCAGCTGCGGCAAGACCGCAGCATCCACCTCGGCAAACGTGGTGGTTTGCCCAGGCTGCTGGGTGGCGCTGCGCAGCTTGCGGTCTGCCACCAGCCATTCATAGCCATACAGCGGAAACGTCAACACCAGCCGCTCTTTGGCCACACCCAGCGCCAGCGCCTCGGAAGCAGCGCTTTCCCAAGTCAAGACATCCGCACCTTTGAGCGGCGCCACCGGGCCGGCATGGGTGCTGCTGCTGTAGTGGGTGTCATAGCTTTGCGCCACCACCCAGTCCATGCCTTGCAAACTGGCGGCATCGTAAAGCGCCGCGTCAGTTTGCACCGGCATAAACACCGAGACGCTGCGCCGAGGCGACAGCGCGTGAAGTTGTTGCGAGAGTTGCACCAGGAATTCACGGTAACGTGTCACAGCTGCGGCCTGGGCGCCGGCATAGATTTCAACATCCAATTGCAAGCCGCTGACCTGGGCATGACTGGCCAGCTCGATGCACTGCGCTAGCATTTTTGCAACGGCTGGCGGTGAGGTGAACAGCTGGTTGAAGGTGATCGAGTCAAACAGTGTGAGCGTCAAATCAAGAGGAAGTTGGTGCTGTTGTGCCGCTTGTTGCAACTCTGTCCATTGCTCAGGCCAGCCATGACGCTCCACCACTGTGCCCGTGGCATCCACTTTGAGCTCAAAGAAAAACAGCCGGTCAAGCTCGCGCATGGGCAAGTTTTTCCAACTTTGCGGCATCCACCATGCCAAATAACCCATGGCCTGCAAAGGCTTGGCCACAGCACAAGACATGCCCAGCAGCAAGCTGATGACCAGCAGCGCCTGCCTGCAGCTTGAGGCTAGGCGTCTTGGGTGCTGCTGAGCAACCATTCAGCCACGTATTGAATGTCAAGACTGGCTTTGCAACCCGGCTCATAGTGCAACACCGGCCGTTCAAAAGCCAGCGCCTGTGACACCCTGGGGTCGCGGTGAATGGCCACAGGCACCAATTGCTCGGCATAGTTGGCATATAGGGCGGTACGAACTTGGTGCCCCAATTTGCTGTGAATGGGCATTTGGTTGATCAGCAAATACATGCCCTCAAAATCGGTTCGGTCAGCGGTGTACTGCTCCACCAAAGTCGAGATTTTGTCGATGGTGGCAAACGAAGCCGCATCGGCCAGCAAAACCACCAAGGCTTTGTGAGCAACCGTCAATGCCTGACGCAAATACACCGAAGGACCCGGTGGGGTATCCAGCACCACATAGTCAAAGGCCAGCTCTTTCAGCCCCTGAATATGCTGAGCCAGCCAGTCAGGATGGCCTTTGAGTTGTGCCTCAAACTCTTCCAATTCAGACTCGCTGACACGCCCGTAAGGGATGAAGCTGATGCCAAAGGGGCTCTCAAAAATCGAACTTGGGGCAATCCCCTCACGTGACAACCCGGCGTATTCATCAGGATTGAGTCCCAGATGCACTCGCTGAGCGTTTTGTGGGTCAAGGTCAATCAACAGCACTCGTTTTTGGCGCTGCGACAACGCCACGGCCATGTTGGCCGCCAGGGTGCTCTTGCCCACCCCCCCTTTGCCTGAAATAAACGCAATGATGTGCATGGTGTGCATGTGCTTAAAGTTTCAAGGTGCCGCGGCGGTGAAACACTTTGCGGAGCGTTTGCGAGAGTGCCACAGCCAATAACAGACTCGCCAACACCACCACCAAACCAGCCCACATGGGGTGATCAGCAAACAACCATCTCAGTTTGCTCATAAATGGCAACGCACCCACGTAATACGTGGCACTGACCTTGGTGTGGTTGAGGTCTTTTTCATTGAACACCACCAAGTCGCCCTTGATCTGGCTGATTCGTTCCATGTTGGTGAGCACATCGGTGACCCGTTGCAAGTCACCAGGACGATCTGCGTGCACCAGCACCACACTGCGTGCAGGTTTCATGGGGGACTCAAAGGCCATCAACGTGGTCAGATCACCGCCGCTGTTGAGGTTCAGGTCGCCTTTCGGGGTGGGGGTGAACTGGTTGTCTTGCTGCTCCCATCGGTAAGTGGGCTTCCATGTGACATCAGGCTCGCGCACACGGCGCTCGCCATTGATTTGAACCAATGGCAGTTTGTCGGCCCATTTGCTGAGCAAGGCCTGGCTATTGGCTGAACCAATCACCATGACGTCGCGGTCAGCCATTTTGTCAACATCAGCCGCGGTTCCCAGTGCATGACGCAACACCGGGTAGCCGGTGGACTCACCCATGCGCCCCATCAGTGCGAGGTACACACCCAGTTCATGGGTGTTGGGTCGATCCGGCAGCACCACACCGGTTTCAGCCAAATCAGCCAAGCGCGTGAACGGGAACCCAACGTTGGCAAAATAAGCCAGATCAGGCATGGCTGCGTAGTGCGGAAAACCGCTGAAGTCCAGCGTGGACTCGGGGTCAATGGCACCCACCAGGTTGTCGGGTGGCATGTTTTGACATTCACCATGCTTTAACAAGTCAAAGTAGTACCCCATTTGCAATTGGTCTCGTCCACCCACTGCATAGGGGGGGATGAACAGCAAGTCGTTGCGTCTGGAGACGTTATCGCTGCCGACCTGGTTGAGCTGGTTGACCTCGTCTGGATTTTTGAAAGGGATGTTCAGCGGCAAGGCATGAATGAAATCATTGTTCAAACTGACATTCAAACTGGAGGCCTTGTGTTCCGGCAAGTGGGTGAATCGGTATTTGAGGTTGAGCGGAACCCCTTGCGTGCGCCAAGTGAACAAGTCTGGTGACACCCGGTAATTCATGCGAATCACCTCGGGGTACCAGCCTTGGGTGCGCAGCTCTTCGGGGCGAGCAATCTCACCAAAACGCACCGGGCGGTCAGACGGCAGCCAAGCGGGTGCGTCGTAGGGCTTGCGGGGGGTGGCCTCGGTTTCTTTGGCAACCGCCACCGATGACCCAGACAAGGTGTTGCTGATCAATGCCAACGCGCGTGCTGCACGCAACATGTCATCGTCATTGCCGCCCGTGACCAACAACAATTTGGCCAATGGGTTGTTGGGGTGCGTGACCACGCTCAAGGTGGCACCACTGGGATGCTCAAGTCCTGCAATGTTTTCACCACTTTGCACAAACACCACGGCATTGCCGTTGGGCAATTCGTTCAAAGACACCGGAAACTGCGCCCCCCGGTTACCCGCCTGCATGCCAAACCACGAGGCCACAATGCCAGCCGCTTTCATGGTGCCCATGGACGGCGTGCTCGAGAAGACAAATGGCAACTTCAACGTGGCGTCGTCACGACGGTCAAAAAAGGGCGCGGGCAAAAATTTCAGATCGTTGACCATGGCTTTCGGTGCCAGGGTCAGTTCAAGCTTGCCCAAGTCGCTCAAGGTCAGCCACAGCGACGTGTGAAATGGGTCTTCACATTGACGGGTGTAGTGACCAATGAGGTTGAAGCGCAAAAAATTCTGGTCAGCCATGAGGCGCGGATCAAGGTCAATGTCGCGCGTGTTGCCCAAGTGCTGGCCTGTTGGCAACCCCTCCACCTGCACCACGGTCTCATTGAGCAGCACGCGCAGATGGCTCAGCTCTGGAATCAAGGCGGGCGAATAGTCATAACGCAGCTTCAGCTTGGCTCCCACCACCATTTCATCCGCGCGCACATTGAAGCCAAGGGTTCTGGAACCATCCGTCCCCCTCAAGTTCACGGCAGACCAGGCGCCTAACTGCTTGAAGCTGAGTGACACCAGCCGCTGCTGCGCAAGCACGGCCGGACTGGTGGTCAACACCTCTTCAATCACGGGCTTGATTTTGGCTTTTTTGGGTTTGGCCATCACTGTGGTGCTCAGCGCCACACATGACAAACTGACTACCAATGCCTTCACGGCCAAAGAAAGAATGTGGCTTGTGCCACACGCAGAGAGATGCTTCATAGTTCTGTTACTTTCATTGATCTTGCCCACTCCCTGCCACTTGAGCAGCAGATTTACGCGCCATTCGCGGCACAGCCCGAGAAAAAAAGGAACCCAGCCACGTAAAAAATTGGGGCACCCAAGGCGGCACCAACTGATCCACATGCTGGCTGGGTAGCCAAGCAGGCCAATCCGCGCCACGTGCGAAAACGGCTTGGCTAAAACGTTCAAAAACACTTTGCCAGACCGGCTCTAACTTCACAGTCAGCGCTGTGTCGACCAGTGAAACCACTTTAACGTCTACAGCCAACTCTTCTTGCTCGTGAAAAATGGACAGCTTCAGGCGCTGACCTTCAGACACGGTCAATGCTGCGGGCAACTGCAAGCGCATCTCAGTGGCTGGGAAATTAAGGGTATGGCAAGACAGGGTGCGGTTGTTGGCCAAACGCAGCATGGCCGGCAACACTTGCAAACGCTGTTGCTGGCGCAGCACTTCAGCGGCCTCCTTGACCACTGCCAGTTTGGCCATCAACATCCATTCGATTGCCACAGACCAGACCAAATACAACCCTAATGTCGCACGTTGCGCCGGGTCTGCCTGCCCCATCAACGACACAGCCACCACAATAGCCACCCCATGCAGCAGGAGTGACAAATAATCAAATAAATTCAATTCAAAGGCTTGTCCAGACAGGTGCTCAGGCTTGGAAGCAGTTCTAGAGAAACTCGTCTTCAAGCTGGTCCAGAGCACTGTGAACAAAGTCAAACCCCACACATACAACGCCAGCAAAGCTTCTTTCACCACCGCCATCGCATCCCACTGACCGCTGGACGGGGTGCGGCTCAACAACACCAGCACCTGCAACACCGCAGGTGTCACATAGGCAAGCCAGACCCAGACCGATGCCTTCATCGGCAACACATCGCCCAGCAAATAAATCAAGGGAACAGCCCACAACGTCAACCGCAACAAAGGTTGGCCAAACCCTAACGTGTGTCTGAGGTGTGCCACTGCCGTGCGTCCGCGCCATGAGCGTTGGGCAAAAGGCTCCAGAAGCAATCCATGTAAATGGGCTTCGCGTACCCAATATGCATGCCCGGCGCCTGCTTGGAGCATCCTGAGTGGCAAATGATCGTCGTCACTGGCCGCGCCCGTTGGCAAACCACCCGCCTTCAAAAACAAACTCACTCGCGTGATCAATATCTCGGCACCACAGTCCGATAACAACGGCGTTTTGAACTGCTTTTGATCACATGCAGGCAATAAAAAATGGTGCGGTGTCATCAGCAGCCCTAACCGGTCATCCTCCATCAACCAAGCCACGCTCTGCAACAGAACATCTGGCTGCGGTGCCTGTCCGGCTTGCACCACCACGACCAACTCGCCTTCAGCGTCGGTGATGGCACGGTTGATTTGGTGGTTGAGCGTGGTGTCCGCGGGATTTAATGACGGCAGGTAAGTGACATTCAACTCAGCCAACGCCACCCGAAGGTTGACACGGTCTGTGTCATCCAACACGGTCAAGTCGATTTTTTCTTGCGACCACTTGAGCTGTTTCATGGCTGCAACGCTGTGCAACACCTCCTGCTCGGTAGCCTGTGCGCCAGACACAAAAAGATTCACAGAGGGCCAGGTTGCCTCATTTTCTGGCAAGTCCTGGGCTTCCCGCCGCAAGGGTGCAAACGCCTGCAGCAAGCCCAACCCACACCACACGACACCATAGATCTCAATCACCCAGAGCGCCAAAGCCACAAAATAATCCACGCTGTAAGCTGGCTGCAGCGTGGCATCCCAGCGCCAATACACATAGCGCAACACACTCAGCCAAGCCAAGCCAGTCAATACCAGCGTGATCAAACTCCCCCGATAGGGTCGAATGAACAGCGACACCACCAACACGCAGGTTGAAAACCACCAGTGATTGACCGGCGTGAACGGCACATTCACCAACACCCCATTCAAAGCCAAAAACAGCACCACAGCCAACCCCACAAACAGTGGATTTGAAAAAATGGCAACACCGTTGCTGCGCCGACCCCAGTCGCCCAGTCCCCCGTTGAGATAAGGCTGCAGCAGCAGCGGACTGGGTTTGCCCCAGCGCTGCCGCCAAACTGCCAAAAGTTGCTGCGGTGTCATGGATTCAGCGTAGTCTGAGCCCAGGCAGCCAGCCGGGTAAAGTCATGACTGGCTTGCCCATGTGGCTCATAACTCAACACCGGCTGTTGAAAAGCCAGGGCCTCAGCCACCGCCTCATCGTTGTGAATATCCACTGGGCACATGCGTGGTTTGAGTTGACGACGCAAAAACGCTGCCGTATCGCGGTTCAATGCTTCACTGCGATCAATCTGGTTCAAAAGATAAAACACCTTGAGCTTTGGCCGAGCAGCCAGCATGTCTTCCAACCAAATTTCCATGTCAGGAATGGTGGCATACGACCCAGCATCTGGCAGCAGCACAATCAACACCAAGTCGGCACAGTCAAACACCTGCTTGAGATACACCGAAGGTCCCGGCGGCGTGTCAACTACGACGCACGCTTCTTTACCCCATCCTGCAGCCTTGATCTGGCTGGCCAACCATTGGGGCGACTGGGTGAGCATCCCTTCAAAGGCTTCGCGGTCAGCTTCCGACACATTGCCATAAGGCAGACAAGCCACCTGATACGCACTCTGAAGCATGGCATTGCGCCAATTGCCACCGGTCAAAGACTGCTCGCAAACCCCGGTCGTGTCCTGATCCACCAAGCCAAAATGCCAATGCAACGCGTTTTGTGGGTCAAGGTCAATCGTGCTCACACGCCCAGCGCCCAGCTGAGCCCCTAAAGCAGCCGCTAAATTGGCACAGGTAGAGGTTTTGCCCACCCCACCTTTCATGGAAACCACACCGATGATGCTCATTTCTTATTCAACCGATTCAAAAAAGCCGGTGTTTTGACCGGTGCTGAGGCAGCGGGTGGCGAGGACTTTTGTAATTTATTGAACAAGGATTTGAGTGAGCCAGCTGGTTTAGTGGGTTCTGCGCTCGGTTGTGCAGTGGGTTGAAAAACATCAGTTTGTTTAACCACCTTTGACGGGGCAACGGTTTCAGCTGGCTCTACAACCGGTACGGAATTGCCAGGACGAGCAGGTTTCTTGCGGACACGCTTGGGTTTGACCACCTCAGCTGCCGACACAACCGCATCTGAGGGCTCGCTTGAAGCAGGCGCACGCACCACTTCATGACGTTCAGGCAGCGCTGATTCAGTGAACAAAGCACTGGCGGGGCTTTCCTCAAAGACCACTGACGGGGCAACTGTTGCTGGCAACGACGGATCAACAAACGACACCCCGCTTGGCTCTGCAGGGTGTTGGGCGGGATCAACTTCGAGACGGGATTCAGCCAGCGGTTGAACTTCAACTTGGCCTTCATCCCTAAGCTCAGCTGTTGGCGCGGCCGCAGGAGCTGAGGGATTGGAAATCAACGACTCCAACCCAAACAAACTGATGAGTGAGTCCGCCGCAGGTGCCTCGCTGGCGGGGCTGACTTTGATAGGTGCAGACTCTGGCAACAAAGGAGCAGCAGCTTGTGGCGCCATCCTGGCGTGAAGATCAGCTTGCGTCACCGTGACGGCAGCCCGTGCTGGTGCTGGTGCTGGTGCTGGTGCTGGTGCTGGTGTGATTGTTTTTCGCTCAGCTTGCTTGGGCGCGGCTTTGGTCAACAACTTTTTCGCCACTGATTTGACCACCGATGCCGCTGACACAGGTGGAGTCTGTGCAAGCGTTGGCGCAGTAGCGATGGGAGTCAAGTGCTCAGTGGGTTGCTGGGACGCGGGCGCAGTGTCAACTGTCGCCAACGGCTCCATCGGCTGCTGCGCGTCAGATTGAACTTGGGGCACAACGGGCTCGGCCATTGGCTTAACCGATTTCGCAACCGACCGTGGGGTGACCCGTTTGGACTTGGTCTGTTTGGGCTTGGCCAATTTGCTCAAGCCCTGCGCCAGTTGGTCGCTCAAGGTAGGCCCAGTCGCCAACTGGGGCTGAGCGACTTCTGGTGCCAAAGAAGCCGCTTGGGGATTGAGCCAATTTTGCTTTTCAGCAGTTGAAAGCGCTGGCGGACGTGCCGGCAAGCGCGGTGCCAGGGCGCGAAACAACGGCCATTTTTGGGCGGCTTCTTGCGCCGAAACATCTGCTGCTTGCGCCAGCTTGGACTGGTCGGGGCGCAGTGACTTGAACATCGGCATCAAACCGTCTTTAGATGGTGTCATATGTGAATTTCAGTCGTCAGTTAGCGGGCTCAAACCTGGGCAGACCCAAAACGCAACACAATACCCATGGGGGTTGCAGAATGGGAAACCGTCTCAACCCGCATGGCATCGCCGGCACCCAACACCTCAAAAACGGTTTGGTAAAACCCTTGCAACAAGCCAACCGTCCATGGCAATGAGGCCTCACCAAACGCCTGTGCCAGCGGTGCTGCGTGGTGTTCGATGCCAATGGCGTCTTCGAGCTCTTTGAAATGAACCCAACCCCAGTGCCACTCGCTCCAACGGACGTTGATGCGATCTTGCAAATCAGCCAAGGTTTCCACAGTAGCAAAATCACCCTCAATCTCGCGCGCCATGCGCTCACCCACTTTGAAAAAAAGCGCCTTCAGAGACTCTGTATCTTCAGCACCCTGCAACACTTGCGCCAGCGCTTGCAGCATGAACTGCCATTGGTGCGACACCTGATGTTGGCGAAAATAAGTCTCAAAGCTGCTGTTGATCATGGCGTTCTAACATGGGGTTAAATTTTTGAAGGTGACACTGTGCAGGTTTAGAAAAAAAGAACAAGGCTAACCACCTCCGCCAGAACTGCCACAGGTGCGACACAGGTGCGCCACAGCGCATCTCTACAAGGCAAGTTTTTTTGGAGGAAATTGGTTTGAATTTGAGAGCAAACTATAGATGAAATACAAGACATCCAAGCGCCATATTCACATCAGCTTGTCAATAAATTAACGCAATGTCGCAATCCATCCGTGTCTCACGGTCAAATTGATTCAATCCACCGCATTATCCTTAAATGCTCACACCCCAAAATCAGGACTTACCCCCTTCCCACCCTTGGCTTGCTGCCTTCAAGGTTTACCTGGAACCCGCCTCACTGCGGATGCTGTCGCTTGGGTTTTCCGCCGGGCTGCCGCTGCTGTTGGTGCTGGGCACATTGAGCTTTTGGCTGCGCGAGGCCGGCATTGACCGCACCACCATTGGCTACCTCAGCTGGGTCGGGCTGGCCTACGCCTTCAAATGGGTCTGGGCGCCGCTGGTAGACCGCCTGCCCATTCCGTGGTTGACGCGCTGGCTGGGACGCCGGCGCAGCTGGCTGCTGCTGTCGCAAGCGGCCATCATGCTGGGACTGGTGGCCATGTCGTTCAACGACCCGCGCGTGGCTTTGCAGCCGGTGGTGTGGGCGGCGCTGGCGGTCGCGTTTGGCTCGGCAACCCAAGACATTGCGCTGGATGCCTTTCGTATCGAGTCGGCTGATGCCAACCACCAGGCCGCACTGGCCGCCACCTACCAAACCGGTTACCGCCTGGCCATGATCTGGGCTGGAGCCGGTGCACTGTGGCTGGCGGCGCGGGCTGAAGTGGCGGGCAGCACCGGCTACCAACCCGACGCCTGGCTGATGGCTTACCAAATCATGGCGGCCAGCATGTTGCCAGGTGTGCTCACCGTGCTGCTCTCCAGCGAGCCCCAGGCGCGCCGCCTGCCCCCCGCTAAAGGCGCACTGGACTGGTTGCGTGGCGCACTGGTTGAGCCTTTTGCTGATTTTTTAACCCGCTACCGTTGGCACGCCGTGCTGATTTTGGCGTTGATCGCCACCTACCGCATCAGCGACGTGGTGATGGGCATCATGGCCAACCCGTTTTATGTGGACATGGGTTACACCAAAGACGAGGTGGCCGCAGTCACCAAAGTGTTTGGCGTCATCATGACCCTGGTGGGGGCTTTTGTAGGCGGCGTGCTGGCCATGCGCCTGGGTGTGATGCGGGTGCTGATGTTGGGCGCGGTGTTGAGTGCAGCCAGCAATGTGCTATTTGCGGTCTTGAGCACGCGCGGCCATGATCTGAATGGCCTGATTTTTGTGATTTCGGCCGACAACCTCTCCAGCGGCATTGCCTCTGCCGCGTTCATTGCCTACCTGTCGAGCCTGACCAACGTCAACTACTCGGCCACCCAATACGCCCTGTTCAGCTCCATGATGCTGTTGCTGCCCAAATTCTTGGCGGGCTACTCCGGCCGCTATGTGGATGCGTTTGGTTACATGAACTTCTTTGTAGCCACCGCCTTGCTGGGCTTGCCGGTGTTGCTGCTGGTGGCCTTGACTTCAAGACTAAAACAGCCTGTAGCGCTTGATAAATAAGCATGAGCAGCTATTTAAATAATAGTTATTTTGAATCCGGTGTTTACCCAACTTTACCTGCCCTTTATCACTTGGATGCGCTCAAACCCTAGACTTGTGCCATGAACCCACAGCTGCTGATGATTGAAGACGATGCGCGCCTGGCCGACATGGTGGGCACCTACCTGGGCGCGTCAGGCTACACCTTTGCGCATGCGGGCACGGCGCTGGACGGCCTGGCACGCCTGCAATCCAGCGCCCCCAACCTGGTGATTCTTGACCTGATGTTGCCCGACCTGGATGGTCTGGAGGTGTGCCGCCGCATTCGTGCCCTGCCGGGTGCCCTGGCGCGCACGCCGGTGCTGATGCTCACCGCCAAAGGCGACCCCATGGATCGCATCATTGGGCTGGAAATGGGTGCCGACGATTACCTGCCCAAGCCGTTTGAGCCACGTGAACTGCTGGCACGCATTCGCGCCGTGCTGCGCCGCGAAGGTGCCGCAGGTGCCTTGGCCAGCGACACCCCCTTGCTGCGCTTTGGCACACTGGAGATTGACCGAAATGCCCGCAGTGTGCGTGTCGGCGGGCAGCTGTGCGAGCTCACCTCTTACCAATTTGACCTGCTGGTGGCCTTGGCAGAGCGCGCCGGCCGGGTGCTCACGCGTGAGCAAATCATGGAAGCCGTGCGCGGGCGCGAGCTTGAAGCCTTTGACCGCTCCATCGACGTGCACATGGGGCGCATTCGCTCAGCCATTGAGCTTGACGCCAAAAACCCCAAACGCATCGTGACCGTGCGTGGCGTTGGCTATGTCTTTGCGCGTCAACAAGACTAGTCGTCCGTTTCACCCAAACAAAGACATGCAAACCAGCTTTTTCAGCAAACTCTATGTGCGCATCTGGCTGGCCGTGGTGCTGACGGTGGCCGTGCTGATTTTGCTGGTGGGCTGGGTCTGGCGGCTGGCGGCTGAGCCGCCCCTGCGTGACGTGGTGGTGCGCAACGAAGCCGGGCAAATCATTGGCCGCGGTCAGCCACCGATGCGCTACCCGGATGCAGTCAGCCCCTCTGAGCAAGCCATGCACCGCCGCATGTGGCGCGAGCGCATGGCGACGGCGCCCTTGGACAACACCCCGCCTGCGTTTCCCGCCCCTGAAACAGCCGCACCCAGCGCAGGCGATGCGGCCAACTCGTCAGCAGCCGAATCCCCTGAACCAACGCCTGGCACCCCCACCCCAGAATTTGTGGTGCGCATGCACGACGGCCAAACCATGCACATGCGGCTGATGCGCGCCCCGGCCTCGGTCTGGAGCAAACCCCCGTTTGGCTTTGCCTGGATGCTGGTGTGGGTAGGGTTGGCTGTGGCACTGGCCACCTACCCCATTGTGCGCACCCTGACACGACGGCTGGAGCGCCTGCAGACCGGTGTGCAGCAGTGGGGTGCCGGTGATTTGGCCACCCGCGTGCCTGAGTCTGGCACAGATGAAGTGGCTTTTTTGGCCAAACGGTTCAACCAGGCCGCCGAACACATTGAAACCCTGGTGCACGCCCAAGAGGCACTGCTGGCGTCTCAAAAATCGCTGTTGGCCAACGCCTCCCACGAACTGCGCTCGCCCTTGACGCGCATCCGCATGGGGCTGGAGCTGCTGGGGCCGAATGCCAGTTCGGCGTTTCGCGATGAAATTGCCCGCAATATCAGTGAACTGGATCAACTCATTGAAGAAATTTTGTTGGCCAGTCGGCTTGATGCCCGCGAGGCCGACCTCGGCACCATTGAGTCGGTCGACCTGGTGGGGCTGGCCGCAGAAGAATGCGCCCGTGTCAATGCCGAATTGGACTTTGTGCCCAGCCCCAGCACCGAACTCATCGTGCAAGGCGTGACCAAGCTGCTGCGCCGTGCTGTGCGCAACCTGCTGGAGAACGCACGCCGCCACGGCGCGGGTCAGATCACGCTGGGCTTGAGCAGGGTGGCGCAAACGGCGGTGATTCGCGTCACTGACCACGGCCCGGGCGTGCCAGCCGAGCTGCAAGCGCGCATCTTTGAGCCGTTTTACCGCCTGCCCGGCGCCACCGAGCGCGATGGCGGCGTGGGGCTGGGTCTGGCATTGGTGAAATCCATTGCCGAGCGCCATGGCGGGCGCGCCAGCTGTGAAAGCCTGCCCGGCCAAGGTGCCAGCTTTGTGATTGAGCTGCCGCTGCCTGCCGCAGCCACACCAACACCTGAATCAAGACTTGGCTAACACACCAGGGGGCATCGAGCAAGCCCCACATTTCACGTGTTTTCTCAAAATGACCTTCAAAATCCCCCAAATGGGGGATACCCAAGCGCTGCAGCGCCCGGTACAGTTCATCCCAGCTGCTGTCACAGCCATGAAGCAACAAGAACCTGAGTTCTGTCGTCATAGGTATCAAGTTTCCAACGACGTTCCCCCTTGGGGGAACCTTTACAAGCCACCTTCGGGTGGCTTTTTTTTATCAGGACTGATGCAAAACCGCCCCAGCGTTGTTGCCCCGACTTGCCGTACGCTTGTACTGTCTGCGTCGGGGCGCCTAGCTGGAGCAATTTTGCATCAGTCCTGTTTATTTGCGCGATCAGCGTCAAGTGGGGTTCAGACCTTGGCACTGGGTCTGCCAGCCACCCGGTCTAACCAGGCTTGCAGCGCCTGCAAGCCCAGTCGGCCAGGGTTGAATTTCATCAGCCGGGCAAAGTCAATGGCGCAAAACGCAGTAATGTCGGCAATGGTGAAGCGCTCACCGGCCATCCACGGCTGGTGCATCAGCAGCTGATCAAACCAGGCGGCAACTTCATGCACCTTGTCCGCCTGCGAACGACCAAACTCTGGAAACTGCGGCTGCTCCAGCACCGCCAGCCCAGGGTGGGTGTGGCGCACGCTGTTGGCTATGCCCAGCAGCAAACTCCACTCCACCCGGCGGTCGGCCATTTCAATGAAGGCACGCTCCTCAAAACCATCGCCCATCAGGTTGGGCTCGGGGTACAAGCCTTCCAGATAGGTGCAAATGGCACGGGTTTCAGTCAGCACACGGCCGTCGTCAAGCTCCAGCGCAGGCACTTTGGCCAGCGGACTCTTGGCGCGGTAGACCTCGCCTTTGTGCTCCAGGGCATTCAAGTCCACCTCGACCAGGCTGATCTGGGTGATGTTTTTCTCGG
>NZ_JAQURE010000061.1:7410-13818 GCF_028715765.1 Rhodoferax sp. | reverse complement strand
CCACATCACGCTCGACGTTTTTCTCGCGTGAGATGGCATCGACCAACATTAACATTTCGCGATTCATGCCATGACTCTCCTGTTTCAATTCAAATGGGTTCAGACTCATCCAAAGGCTGCGCCGCAGAACGGCCTTTGAAGCTGACGATGGGCGCCAAACGCGCTTCTTTAAGTTCACTGATCACAAAGCCCAGCGCTTGCAGCGGGGGCAAGGCGCGCTTTTTACTGATCTTTTGCCCAGGCTTGGCAACAATTTCATCACGCCAGACAATTTGCCATGACGGCTCTGCTGGCATCACTGGTGCCGCTGCTGCCACAGCGTCTACACGTTCTAGCACGCCTCTGAATTTTTTACGGTTGGCATTGACTTGGCCTGAGGCCACAGCCGCACCCAGGGGTTGCTTGAGCGTGACATCAATGGTGTGCCCGACAAAGCGCTCAAAATCTTGGGTGTGGCGCAACGGGCGGTCAATGCCGGGGGAAGACACCTCTAACCTACGGTATTCCACCTGGTCAACTTCCAGGGCAAATTGCAGTTGACGAGTCACTTTTTCGCAATCTTCAACTGTGACAAACTGCTCTTCAACTGAATGGTCTGCAGACGGCGCGAGCCAAGGCAAGTCAATGGTGATGCGCAGCAAGCCACCGGCGGAACGTTCAATTTCCACCAGGTCGTAACCCAGCCCAGCCACAGTTTGTTCGACAATTTCCTTCAGCGCCACCGGTCAATCAGTCCTAAAAATTTGGATACAGCAAAAACAAACGACCAAAAAAAACGGGCGGAAGTGACTCGCCCGTTTGGTCGTGAAGCAGTGGATTGTAGCTTAAAAAGCGTTTAAATCCCTTGTTTTGCAAGGACTTAGCAGGTGGCAGATGTCACCTATCAGGTCATGAGCTGCACTTAAGCCGCACGGATCAAGACTTGGGTGTAGGCCTGCTTGGGGTGACCAAGTACCTCATCGACCGCGCCGGACTCAACCACTTGACCATTTTTCATCACCAGCACATGGTGTGCCATGGCCGCAATCACCGCCATGTCGTGGGTGATCAACAGGTAGCTCAAGCCGCGCTCACGCTGCAGTTTTTGCAGCAGTTGCAGCACCTGTTTTTGCACCGTTACGTCCAGCGCACTGGTCGGTTCATCAAGCACTAACACCTTGGGCGAGATGATGAGTGCCCGCGCAATGGCCAGGCGCTGGCGCTGACCGCCTGAGAATTCATGGGGGTACCGCGACAACAGGGCCTCTACATCGCTATCATCCGCCAAACCCACGTCTTTGAGCGCCGCAATCACAAGCAAACGCCGCTCAGCAGCCGACAAACCCGGTTCATGCACGCCTAAGCCTTCGCCCACGATGGCCTCGATGGTCATGCGCGGCGACAGCGATGAAAACGGGTCTTGAAACACCACCTGTACTTGCCGACGCAATGCCAGGTTGCGGCGCACATCCACCCCCCAAGCCGAGCCCATCACACGCAGTTGCCCTTGAAAAGGCAGCAAGCCCAACACTGCCAGCGCCAGCGTGGACTTACCCGAACCAGACTCACCAATCACACCCAAGGTCTGGCCGCTGGGCAATTCAAAGTCTGCCCCATGCACAGCCACAAACTCACCACGCCGAAACCAGCCCCGAAAACCAGACAGAGGAACGGCGTAAGTCACACGCAAACCCTGTGCCGAAATGACTGGGGCGCAAGGCTCGCCACCCGGCTGTTGAGCCCACGCATCGCGCTCGGGTCGGCTGGCCATCAAGCGCTGGGTGTAGGGGTGTTTGGGCTGTGCAAAGACCGTCTGCGTGGCCCCCTGCTCGACCACTTGCCCCTGCTCCATCACCACCACACGGTCGGCAAAGCGGCGCACCAAATGCAGGTCGTGGGTGATCAACAGCACCGCCATGCCATGGCGGTGCTGCAAATCAGCCAGCAAGTCGAGAATTTGCCCTCGCAAGCTCACATCCAGGGCTGTGGTGGGTTCATCGGCCAACAGCAATTTGGGGCGACACGCCAACGCCATGGCAATCATGACGCGCTGGCGCTGGCCACCACTGAGCTGATGGGGGTAAGCCCTGGCGCGCTGCGCAGGCTCTGTAATACCTGTATCAGATAGTAATTTGATAGCTGCTTGCGCGCACAATACGGGCGTTAGAGCCTGTTTTAGTCTCACAACCTCAGCAATTTGATCGCCCACACTCATGAGCGGGTTCAGCGCCGTCATGGGCTCCTGAAAAATCATGGCAATGTCTTTGCCACGGAGTTCGCGCAGTTCTGACGCTGGGATGGAGAGCAAGTCACGCCCATCAAACATGGCTTGGCCGCTGAGTTTTGCATTTTCCACCAGGCGCAACAAACTCAACGCAGACACCGTTTTGCCTGAACCAGACTCCCCCACCAAGGCAACTTTTTCGCCCACAGCCACAGAAAAATCAAGGCCATGCACCACCTCTTGGCCAGCAAAAGACACCCGCAAGCCGGTCACCTCAAGCAAGGGCGCACCCTTTTGGGGGGTCAGCGAGGCGTTCATTGGTCGGCCTTTCGCGGGTCGAGTGCGTCGCGCAGGGCATCGCCCATGAAGGTCAGCAGCAGCAAGGTGATGACCAACACGGCAAAAGTGGCCAACGAAATCCACCACGCATCAATGTTGTTCTTGCCTTGAGACAACAATTCGCCCAGCGACGGTGTACCCGGCGGCACCCCCAGCCCCAAAAAATCGAGCGAGGTCAAGGCCAAAATGGCACCACTCATGCGAAACGGCAAAAACGTCACCACCGGGGTCATGCTGTTGGGCAGCACATGGCGCGTGATGATGTGCCAATCGCTCACGCCCAAAGAGCGCGCTGCGCGCACGTAGTCAAGCTGGCGATTGCGCAAAAACTCGGCACGCACGTAGTCAGACAAACCCATCCAGCCAAATAAGCTCAACAAAATCAACAACAAACCCAAGCTGGGTGCAAACACCGCACTAAAGATGATCAACAAGTACAGCTCTGGCATGGCGCTCCAGATTTCAATGAACCGCTGAAAAGCCAGGTCGGTCTTGCCACCATAAAAGCCTTGAATGGCGCCTGTGACAATGCCCAGCAGCGTGCCGGTGAAGGTCAGCGCCAGGGCAAACAGCACGCTCACGCGAAAGCCGTAAAGCAACTGCGCCAGCAAATCGCGGCCACGGTCATCGGTACCGAGCCAGTTGTCTGCAGTCGGTGGTGACGGGTTGGGCGCTTTGGCAAAGTAGTTGAGCGTTTTGGCACCATAGGGGTTGGGCGCAAACACCACCCAGTTGCCGTCTTGGCTCAAGCGCTGGCGAATGAACGGGTCCAGGTAGTCGGTGGCTGTGTCAAAGTCGCCGCCAAAGGTTTTTTCAGGGTAGTCGTTGAGCACCGGCACATACAGTTGCCCTTGGTAGCGCACCAGCAAGGGGCGGTCGTTGCTGATGAGTTCAGCCACCAAACTCAAGCCCACCAGCCAGACAAACGCAAGCAGGCTCCAATAGCCTAAATGGTTGCGCTTGAAGCGCATCCAGGCGCGCGCCCAGGGTCCCAAAGAAACGGCTGCCACAGGAGCGTTATTCAAACTTGACACGGGGGTCGACCCAGACATAAGACAGATCAGAGATCAGCTTGGTCACCAAGCCGATCAGGGTGAAGAAATACAGCGTGCCCAGCACCACGGGGTAGTCGCGCCGGATCACACTTTCATAGCTGAGTAAGCCCAAACCATCGAGCGAAAACAAGGTTTCAATCAACAGCGAGCCGGTGAAAAACGCACCAATGAAAGCTGCCGGGAAACCCGTGATGATGGGAATGAGCGCATTGCGAAACACGTGCCGCCACAGCACTTGGCGCTCATTAAGCCCTTTGGCACGCGCTGTCACCACATATTGCTTTCGAATTTCTTCCAGAAAAGCATTTTTGGTCAGCATGGTGGTCACAGCAAAACTGCCCAGCACCATGGCCGTGACCGGCATGGCGATGTGCCACAAGTAGTCGGCCACGCGTGCGCCCCAGCTCAATTCATCCCAATGGCTGCTGGTCAGACCGCGCAGCGGAAACCATTGCAACTGCCCACCAAAAATCACCAGCAGTGCCACCCCCAACACAAAGCCCGGAATGGCGTAGCCCAGCAGCACCAGCAAGGTGGTCACAAAGTCAAAGCGCGAGCCCGCCCGCACCGCTTTGGCCACGCCCAGCGGGACGGCGATCAGGTAACTGATGAAAAATGTCCACAGCCCCAGGCTGATCGACACCGGCAGTTTCTCCACCATCAACTCAGTGACACTTTTGTTTTGAAAAAAACTGCGCCCCAAGTCAAACCGGGCAAATTGCCCCAGCATCTGAAAAAACCGCTCGTGGGCGGGTTTATCAAAACCATACAAAGCCTTGATCTGCTCAATGCGCTTGGTGTCGACACCCTGCGCGCCGCGGTAGCTCAGGCCACCGGTTTCCGCCGCTGCGCCCTTGCCGATGCCGGCCTTGGCCTCGGCCAGGTACTGTTCCACCGGGCCACCAGGCACAAACTGAATCACCACAAAGGTGAGCAACAGCACGCCAAACAGCGTGGGGATCATGAGCAACAGGCGCTTGAGGATGTAACTCAACATGGTTAGTTCACGTGATGGGTCGGCAAAAACAGCAACAGCGCCTGATCAGGGCAAGACTGAAAACCATAGCGCCGATAAAATCCCGCAGCGCGCTCATCCATGGCATCGACAAACAGGCCAAGACCGCCAGCTTCCTGATGTATGCGGCGCGACCTGCCTATAGCATCCACCAGCAGCAATTCTGCAAACCCCTTGCCTTGATCAACACCGTCCACAACAAGGCGACCCAAGCGCACGCCAGGAATGCGCCGTGGCAACTTTTTATGCCAGATTTCAGGCAGCTGTGAGCGGTCGAGTTCAGCCAAAGTCAAAGCATAAAAACCGCAAATTTTGGCAGGCTCACTTTCATCAACCAGGACAAACGTTTTGGACAAACCCTTGTCTTGGTGCTGCCGCGCAACTTGCCTTAGCCAGGCATTGAGCTCTGAGCGTTGGCAGTCAAAGCGCAACCGGTCATGACTGCCAGTTAAAGGCTGTACCAGCAGCATCAGTTTTGGCCAGGTTGTAACGATTCAGGGCGTTTGAGAGCTTATCGTTGAGTGGTGGAGGGCTTTCCATCAAATCGAGCATCCAGCGCCAATCACGCGCTGACAAACGAATAAGCTCTTCGCGCTCAATCACGGTTTGCGCTTCTTTCAACGCCGCTTGAACCAAAAATTGATTCACCGTCGCGCCTGTCAAAGTGGCGGCACGGCACAAGGTGACGTACACGTCGTGCGGCACGCGCGCTCCGATGCGGTCCTGTGTGGCTAATGCCATGGTCATGTTGAACTCCTGCTGAATGCGTTAAGGGTTCTAGTGTAATGGTGTCGTCATATTGGCGACACGACACCAACTTTCCACACCCCTTTGAATTGCACCCTACC
The DNA here is from genome assembly GCF_028715765.1 of Rhodoferax sp. Lineage (GTDB taxonomy): Bacteria > Pseudomonadota > Gammaproteobacteria > Burkholderiales > Burkholderiaceae_C > Rhodoferax. The sequence goes on along the minus strand of NZ_JAQURE010000061.1, from coordinate 8,358 downwards.
GAACCACATCTTTGGCCCACCAGGTGTCGATGGCCCAGCTCTCGCCCTGGGCATAGGGCGGCATCTGGGCGGGTTGATCCAGCCGGTGCTGATTGAACACCATCCGGTGGGTGGGTGCCGACCATTGTGGAATCAACACATGGCTGTGGGCAATGACACGCTCTAACGCGCGGCAAGCGGGCAACAAGTCGGCTTGGGTTTTGGCACGGGTCATGGCTGCAATCAAGGCATCAACAGCGGGGCTTTTCATGCCTGACATGTTGCCCGAATCTTCCTGGTCAGCCGCTTGGCTGCCAAACAGGTCGGCGTATTCCTGGCCGGGGTTGTGGGTGCCGCCGTAGGCCAGAGACGTGATGTCAAAGTCAAACTTTTGCAGCCGCTGTTGGTACAAGGCAAAGTCGACCGGTCTGAATTTCAATGTGATGCCCAGTTTTTCAAGGTTTCTGGCCCAAGGGGTCACCACGCGGGCGCTGCCTTCATTGCTGTCAAGGTATTCGACCTCGAACACCTGACCTTGGGCATTGCGCAACTGCCCGGCCTGTACCTGCCAGCCAGCTGCTTTCAGCAGCGCCTGCGCCTGGCGCAAGTTGGCACGCAAAGAGGACGGCGCCTCGGTGCTGGGCGGCTGCGTCATGGCACCAAACGCTGCGTCTGGCACCTGACCGCGCCACGGCGCTAGCAACGCCAGCTCTGGGGCAGACGGCAGCCCGGTGGCTTGGCAAGCGGTGTTGCCAAACAAGCCGTTGACACGCTGGTAGGCGTTGTAAAACATTTGCCGGTTCATCCACTCGTAATCCAGCGCCAGCCCCAGCGCCTGGCGCACGCGCACGTCTTTGAAGCGGTCACGCCGGGTGTTGAGCACATAACTCTGAAACCCGGTGGGCAAGCGGTGGCGGTATTCACGTTTGACCAGTTCACCCGTGTCAAACCGCTTGCCATTGACCCGGC
>NZ_JAQURE010000061.1:0-7310 GCF_028715765.1 Rhodoferax sp. | reverse complement strand
ACGCGCACGTCTTTGAAGCGGTCACGCCGGGTGTTGAGCACATAACTCTGAAACCCGGTGGGCAAGCGGTGGCGGTATTCACGTTTGACCAGTTCACCCGTGTCAAACCGCTTGCCATTGACCCGGCGTGCCCAGTCGCCCGCTGAAAAAAAACGCATCAGGTCAAATTCGCCAGCTTTCAAGGCCTCTAGGCGTGCGGTGCCATCTTTGTAAATTTTGACGGTAATGCGGTCAAAGTTGGCGGTGCCAAGGCGCACATTCAGGTCTTTGGCCCAGTAATTGGGGTCACGCACATAGGTGATGTCTTTGCCAAATCGCACTGGGCCAATTTTGTAAGGGCCGCTGCCAATGGGGTGGTCGGTCACGATCTCGTCAAAGCGCTTGGGCTTACCGTTGTCTACACCCCAGTCGCGGCTGAACACGGGCAGACCGCCCACCGTCAGAGGCAGTTCGCGGTTAGGTTTTTTAAAGCGGTAACGCACCGTGCGCTCAGCCAGCACGTCCAGCCCGGCCACATCGTCCAACAGGGTCTTGAAAGCAGGTGAGGCATAGGGGCTCATGAGCATGTCAAAGCTGTACTTCACGTCAGCCGCCCACACCGGCTTACCGTTGTGAAAACGGGCCTCGGGGCGCAGTGTGAAGGTGGCAGCCAGCCCGTCTGGCGACACCACCACGTCTTGCGCCAACAAACCGTAGCCGGAGCCAGTTTCGTCTAGAGCGCCGGTCAGCAAGCTGTCAAACATCACATCAGACAAGTAAGCGGGTGCAGAGCCCTTGATGGTGAACGGGTTGTATTTGTCAAAGGTAGACACCCGCAGGTTGCTGACCAGGCGCAATTCGCCACCTTTGGGCGCGGCGGGGTTGACGTAGTCAAAGTGCACAAAGTTGGGCGGGTACTTTAAATTGCCCCACAGGGCATAGCCATGCGCCGCCCACACAGGATTGATCCAACACAACACAACTAAAAAAAACAAACGACGCATGCGACAATTCTGCACCATTTGTCATTGTGTTCAGCATGGTTTTCGTGCCAAATCCACAGTGATTCGACAGACGTTCAAAAGACACAAGAGGTAGTTATGGGTTTCCTAATGGGTAAAAAATTTCTGATCACAGGCGTGTTGTCCAACCGCTCCATTGCCTACGGCATTGCCAAGGCCTGCCACGCGCAAGGGGCTGAACTGGCCTTTAGTTATGTGGGCGAGCGCTTCAAGGAACGCATCACCGAGTTTGCGGCCGACTTTGACTCCAAGTTGATTTTTGATTGCGATGTGGGTGACGATGCTCAAATTGACGCGCTTTTTACAGACTTGTCAGCGCACTGGCCAACATTTGACGGCTTTGTGCATAGCATTGGTTTCGCCCCTCGGGAAGCCATTGCGGGTAACTTTTTGGATGGCTTGACACGCGAGAACTTTCGCATTGCGCACGACATCAGTGCCTACAGCTTTCCTGCCATGGCCAAAGCTGCCCTGCCCTACCTGAACCCCACGGCCTCGCTGTTGACCTTGACCTACCTGGGTGGCGTGCGCGTGGTGCCCAGCTACAACACCATGGGGCTGGCCAAGGCGTCGCTGGAGTCGTCGGTGCGCTACCTGGCAGATGCGGTAGGTGGCCGCGGCATTCGGGTCAATGGTTTGAGCGCTGGCGCCATCAAAACCCTGGCCGCCAGCGGCATCAAAGACTTTGGCAAGCTGTTGAACATTTCGGCCGCGGCCTCGCCACTGAAACGCAATGTGACCATTGACGAGGTGGGTAACGTGGCCGCCTTTTTGCTTAGCGACCTGGCCTCTGGCATGACTGGGCAAATCTCTTATGTGGACTGCGGCGTGAGTCAAACTGCTGTGGCTGTGGTTGAAACGGGTGCTTGAGCCCCCGTTTTATATAAGAAATCAGCCTCTAGCACCCGTCAATAAAGCGTGAACAGCTATTTATTAAGTAGCATTCAACGCCACACAATCCGCGTAGTAGTGCGCTTTGCCATCGGCACCTTGCTCTTCTACCAAACCATGGATGTCGGTCTCAAAGCCGGGGCAGTGGGTGTTGAACTCACGTGAAAACTTGAGGTAATCCACAATTTTTTTGTTGAACACCTCACCCGGAATCAACAGCGGAATACCGGGTGGGTAAGGGGTGACCAAGCCAACGGTGATGCGGCCTTCAAGGTGGTCAATCTCCACCCGCTCGGTTTTGCGCATGGCGATGTGGGCATAGGCTTCGCTGGGTTTCATGGCGGGCGTCAAGTCGCTCAAATACATGTCTGTGGTCAAGCGGGCGATGTCGTAGCGGGCATAGAGCTGGTGAATATGCTGGCACAAGTCAGCCAAACCCATGTTTTCGTACACCGGGTGTTTCTGGCAAAACTCCGGCAAGATGCGCCACATGGGCTGGTTTTTGGCGTAATCGTCTTTGAACTGCTGCAGCGCTGTCAACATGCTGTTCCAGCGCCCCTTGGTGATGCCTATGGTGAACATGATGAAAAAACTGTAGAGCCCGGTTTTCTCAACCACCACACCATGCTCGGCCAAAAACTTGGTCACGATGCTGGCTGGAATGCCGGTTTTGGCAAACTTGCCGTTCAAGTCCATGCCCGGGGTAACCACGGTCGATTTGATGGGGTCAAGCATGTTGAAACCCGTGGCCATCTTGCCAAAGCCGTGCCAATTCACGCCACTCTTGTTGGTGCGTGATTCGCCTTTGATGACCCAATCGTCCGCGCGGCCAATGCCTTCTTCGGCCAGCTTGTCTGGCCCCCACACCTTGAACCACCAGTCCTCACCGTATTCGTCGTCAATTTTGCGCATGGCACGCCTGAAATCAAGCGCTTCAGCAATGCTTTCTTCAACCAGCGCGGTGCCGCCGGGCGGTTCCATCATGGCAGCGGCCACGTCGCAGCTGGCGATGATGCTGTACTGCGGCGAGGTGCTGGTGTGCATGAGGTAAGCCTCGTTGAACAAATGCTTGTCCAGCTTGACGGTTTGCGAGTCCTGCACCAGCACATGGCTGGCTTGGCTGATGCCCGCAAGCAATTTGTGGATAGACTGGGTGGCGTAAACCACCGCTTTTTTTGGCCTAGGCCTGTTTTTACCCATGGCGTGGTAAGTGCCGTAAAACGGGTGAAAAGCGGCGTGGGGCAACCAGGCTTCGTCAAAATGAATGTTGTCCACATAGCCGTCAAGCATGTTTTTGACAGTTTCAGTGTTGTAGAGCACGCCGTCATAGGTGGACTGGGTCAGGGTCAACACGCGGGGGTTGATGTGTGACACATCCACATCGGGCAAGTGCTGCTTGATCAAAGGGTTGGTTTTGATCTTGGCTTTGATATTGGCTGGCTCAAATTCGCTTTTCGGAATGGGGCCAATGATGCCAAAGTGGTTGCGGGTGGGCTTTAAAAACACCGGAATCGCACCCGTCATGATGATGGCGTGCAAGATGGATTTATGGCAGTTGCGGTCAACCACCACCACATCGTTGGGTGCCACGGTGTGGTGCCAGACCATTTTGTTGCTGGTGCTGGTGCCATTGGTGACAAAAAAGCAATGGTCGGCATTGAAGATACGCGCCGCATTGCGTTCGCTCTTGCCAATGGCACCATCGTGGTCCAGCAACTGCCCCAACTCCTCGACCGCGTTGCACACGTCAGCACGCAACATGTTTTCACCATAAAACTGGTGGTACATCTGGCCGACCGGGCTTTTTAAAAACGCCACACCACCCGAGTGACCTGGGCAATGCCAAGAGTAAGAGCCGTCTTCAGCGTAATCCAGCAGCGCCTTAAAAAACGGAGGCTGCACGCCTTCAAGGTAACTTTTAGCCTCGCGGATGATGTGACGCGCCACAAATTCGGGCGTGTCTTCAAACATGTGAATGAAGCCATGCAGTTCACGCAAGATGTCATTGGGCAGGTGGCGCGAGGTTTTGGTTTCGCCATAGATATAGATAGGCACATCCAGATTTTTGCGGCGCACTTCGTCAATGAAGTGGCGCAAATTCACCACTGCGGGGTCAAGGTCTGGCCCTGGTGTGAATTCTTCATCGTCAATCGACAAAATAAATGTGCTGGCGCGGCTTTGCTGTTGGGCAAATTGGCTCAAGTCGCCATAACTGGTGGCACCCAGCACCTCAAAACCCTCCGTTTCGATGGCTTGCGCCAGTGCCCGAATGCCCAACCCAGAGGTGTTTTCTGAGCGGTAATCTTCGTCAATGATGACAATCGGAAAGCGAAATTTCATGAACGGCTCCAGCGACTCAAGGTAAAAAGTTCAAATAGGCGCGAAGTGTAAGGACTAAATGTGAAACTTCTGAAAAGCCATGTGGCTTTCGTCTGAAAATGGCTCAGCCACAACACTGTAGAAAGAACATCCATGGCAGATTCGACACTTTGGTGGTTAGCCGCTGGCGCCTTGATTGCCTTTGAGCTGCTCTCTGGCACCCTGTACTTGCTGCTGATTTCTCTTGGTATGGTGGCCGCCGCCATTGCCGCACACAGCGGGCTGGCGGCGCATTGGCAGTGGTTTTGCGCAGCCTCCGTGGGAGGCGGGTCGGTGCTGGTGTGGCGGCGCTTGAAGAGCTTTGAAAACCAGCAGACACCCACGGTCAGTGTTCAAGCCAACCCTGATGTCCACATGGACGTGGGTGAAAAAGTGCATGTAAGCGCTTGGCTTGAAGACCATACTTGCAGCGTCAAATACCGCGGTGCCCACTGGGATGCCGCTTTGCAAGCGGGCCAAACGGCCACACCCGGCACTTTCGAGATCGCAGCGGTAGAAGGCAACCGCCTGATTTTGAAGAACGCACCCTCTTTTTAACTTTGAAAGTTGCACATGGAAATTGCCATTGTTTTGTTTGTGATCGCCGTGATTTTTGTCACCCAATCCATCAAGGTCGTGCCCCAGCAGCATGCCTGGGTGGTGGAGCGCTTGGGCAAATACAACGGCACGCTCACGCCGGGTCTGAACTTTTTGGTGCCCTTCATTGACAAAGTAGCCTACAAACATTTGCTCAAAGAAGTTCCACTGGACATTGCCAGCCAGGTGTGCATCACGCGTGACAACACGCAACTGCAAGTGGATGGCATTTTGTATTTTCAGGTGACCGATGCCATGCGCGCCAGCTATGGCTCCAGCAACTACATCATGGCCATCTCGCAACTGGCACAAACGTCGCTGCGTTCGGTGATTGGCAAGCTGGAGCTGGATAAAACCTTTGAAGAGCGCGACATCATCAACGCCCAAGTGGTGCAAGCCATTGACGAAGCCGCACTGAATTGGGGTGTCAAGGTCTTGCGTTACGAAATCAAAGACCTCACCCCGCCCAAAGAAATTTTGCATGCCATGCAGCAGCAGATCACGGCTGAGCGTGAAAAACGCGCGCTGATTGCCGCATCTGAAGGTCGCCGCCAAGAGCAAATCAACATTGCCACTGGTGAGCGCGAGGCGTTCATTGCCAGGTCTGAAGGTGAGAAACAGGCTGTCATCAACAAAGCGCAAGGCGATGCGCAGTCGATTTTGGCCGTTGCAGAGGCCACGGCACAAGCCATTGAACGCATTGCCACAGCCATCAACCAGCCGGGTGGCGCTGCAGCCGTGCAGCTTAAGGTGGCAGAAAAGGCAGTGGATGCCTATGCCAGGCTGGCCTCTGAAGCTACCACCACGCTGGTGGTGCCCAGCAACATGACCGAAGTGTCAACTTTGATTTCTTCGGCCATGAAAATGATCCAGGGGCAGAAATAAGAAGCAAAAAACCCCGTCGCATTAAGTACACGACGGGGTTGAATGTTTTGGCGGAGCAGGGGGGATTCGAACCCCCGGGGGATTTTACTCCCCGCACGCTTTCCAGGCGTGTGACTTAAACCACTCATCCACCGCTCCGAAGCGTTAGATTTTAACCGAGCAATGAACCTTTTTCTCTGGTCAGACAAGGGGGAATTAAAAAAGCCACCTGACGGTGGCTTTTACTCAATCGATGCAGAGACGCATCAATTCAAAGAAGTCTTCTTGCCACCTTTGTAAGTGGACAAAGTAATGGCTGGGTTTTTCATCTCACCAGTTGACTCAAACGCAATGGTGTTGGTGACACCTTTGAAATTGGATTCAGCCAGTTTGGTCACATAGACTTTTGGATCTGTGGAGTTGGCACGTTTCATAGCGTCCACCAAAAGGAATGTCGCGTCGTAGGTGTAAGGGCTATAGACTTGGAATTGACCAGGGTATTTAGCATCGTAACGTTTTTTCCACGCTTCGCCACCAGGCATTTTGGCCAATGATGCACCACCTTCGGCACACACCACGTTTTCCAAAATCTTGGCACCGTCTGCCAATTTAGCCAACTCTGCGGTACAGATGCCATCGCCACCAAAGTACTTCACTGCACCCATGCCCAAAGACTCCATTTGGCGCAACATGGGACCAGCTTGCGGATCCATACCACCAAAGAAAACAGCATCAGGTTTTTTGGCTTTGATGGCAGTCAAGATGGCCATGAAGTCTGTGGCCTTGTCGGTGGTGAATTGGTCGTCCACCACTTTGATGCCTTTGCTCAGAGCCACTTTTTTGAACACTTCAGCTACACCTTGACCATAGGCTGTGCGGTCGTCAATCATGGCCACAGATTTCACTTTCAAGACATCAGCTGCATACACAGCCAGCCCTGAACCGAGTGACAAATCGTTCGCAATGATGCGGAAGGTTGTTTTGTAGCCAGGTTTGGTCAAATTAGGGTTAGTGGCAGCGCCGGTCACCATAGGGATGCCACAGTCGTGGTAGACCTTGGATGCGGGGATGGTTGTGCCTGAATTCAAGTGACCCACCACGCCTGCAACTTTGCTGTCGCACAATTTTTGTGCCACTGCAGTGCCCTGTTTTGGATCAGCAGCGTCGTCTTCGGCTTGCAATTCAAATTTGACTTTTTTGCCACCAATGGTGATGTTTTGAGTGTTCAAGTCTTCAATGGCCATGCGAGCGCCATTGGTGTTGTCTTTGCCATAGTGCGATTGCGCACCAGACATTGGCGCCACGTGTCCAATTTTCACGACCATGTCTTGAGCAGAAGCCAGGCTGGCCACGGCGGCAATGGCTGCCGCAACAGTAATTTTCAATTTCATTTGCATAGACAACTCCAAGTTAAAAAAATTGCGAATCGGAATATTCAGCAACCCAAACGATAACGCAATTTCCAGGCCAAATCCTTAACGTGAAAGAACGGCGTATCCGGGCGAGTGTTACCCTGACCCCGCCCTGGTCAAAAGCAACGCGACAACAGTGATTCGGTCAGCGACTCAGACAGGAGTCGGTACAAACCCGTATTTGGTC
>NZ_JAQURE010000060.1 GCF_028715765.1 Rhodoferax sp. | reverse complement strand
GCGTCGGCGGGGTCTTTGAAGAGGCTTGAGAGTTTGTTGCCGTAGAACTTGTCGGCATCAAACGTGCTGCCGCCAAAGAGTTTGAGCAGCTCTTTGGCCGGGGGCGTGGCGTGTACCAGCAGGGCTTGCGCGTCTGACACGGTCACGCACACCGGCAGGCTGTCCAGGCTCAAGCGGATGCGTTCGTTGAAGGCAGCGGCGGTGGCAGCGTCTTTCATGGCCGCTTGGACTTGGTCCATGGCGGCGCTGATGCGCGCTTTTTGACCGGGCAGGCGCTCCATTTGCACGTCAAGATTGCCATTTGCATAGCCTTGCACCACTTCCACCACTTTCATCTTCACTGCGATGTGCGTTTGCACCAGGGTGTTGATGGACTGCGCCATTTGCCCGTAGGCACCGGGCAGGCCTTGATCTGACATTTTGAAGTCGAGTGCACCCGCCTCGTGCTGGTGTGCTAAATCTGCCTGTGCGAGTTGAAATTGAGTCAAAACAGACTGCATGGCACGCAATGCGGTCAACACCTGAGCGGATTCGTCACACCCCTGTGGCGCTGCAGGCATCTCCGACAGATCACCTTCCGCAATTTTTTGCAAATGGCGATTTGCCCTTTTCAGCCCACCACTGGTAACAAGATAAAAGGCATAAAAAAGATAGGCTGCCAGCGCAATTGCCAGCAAGCCCACGCTTGCAGCAACCACCAGACGCTGCTGCATCACCGCAGACCGGGCTAACAAAATGCCATCCAGGGCATCCAAGCCTTTGTCATAAAAAGACTGTGTTCGCAACAGGGCGGCTTGCCCCTTGTCGTAAAACTGGGCTGCGGTGAATTGCTTTTGACTCAGCAGCAATTGCGGATCCTTGGCCATTGAATAAAAAGCAAGTGCGTCATCCCATACCGCCATGTCCAACTGCTCTTTAAGAGTTGGGTTGGCTGCAAATGATCGCTGCATATAGGCTCTGACTTGTCTGATGCCGGCCTCCACGCCCGCAGCCCAAACGGCATAACGTTTTTCCTCAGCCACGGAGAGGCTTTGCTTGGCCAATGTGAAAGTGCCCCAACCCCACAGCTGGCCAATGTCTTCAGCCAGACTTGGCATGGTGAGTGCCATGGTGTTGATCATGTAAAAACTGTCAATATCCGGGTCAAGCACCAGGTTGGAGTTGTCCCCCACCAACACAAGCAACTCAGCGACCGATTTCGACACCGGGCCAAACACCGTTCGGCCTTCTGCATCCACACCATTGACCGCCTTGGCTGTGACATCCCAAGCGGCTTTGAGTTTGTCGAATTCGGGTTTGAGCTTGAGCTGATCCTCAGAGAGGGTGATGTATTTATCAAAGGCCTGCAAAGCTGCATCGGTATTGGAACGTGCGGCGCGGTAGGCGGCTTGCCCATCGAAGCCGCCCAAAGAGGCTCGCGTCGCGTTACGGGCTTGCAGCACAGCAGAGTAAACCGGAATAAATTGACGTAACGCCACCACCCCCTGACGCTCTTGCGCAGTAAAGGCCATCTGATCACGCTGGCTCGCGGCAAAGAAATACCCAAACAAAACAATGGGCAAGAGAAACATCAGGCAAATCAAGGTGGCTTTGCCACCAAACTGCAAATTGGCCATCAGACGCATACCGGGGCCCCAAAGACCTTTGACCGTGGCATCCGTAGCGGAAGCGTGAGATTTTGAATGCATCATGAAGTTCCCTTGTTGATCAATTTGATTCATGCGAATTGAAGTTGCCCATATTCCGCCAGCAGCGAGACTAAGAGCACACCCAAAGCCGGTTCAAACCAGCACCAATGTGCATGTTGTTGCGGTTCATTTGTTAAGGCTGCCCAGTGGTCATGCACCCACTCGCACAGCGTTGGGGCCGAGGTCAGCGGTAACCAAGTCACCCAGCGAGCCCACGTCCAGAATCAGCGCCACCTCGCCACTGCCCAAAATGCTGGAGCCCGAGATGCCACGCAGGGTTTTGAACAAGCGCCCCAGCGGTTTGATGACGGTTTGCTGCTGTCCCATCAGCACCTCGACCTCAATGCCGTATTTGCCCTTGGGCGCATTCACCACCACCACGCTGGTGCGCTCGGGCAGGGTCGACTCCACGCTGTAGAGGGTGCGCAGGCGCACCACTGGCAACACGTTGCCGCGCAGTTCCACCACATGGCGGCCGTTTTTGTCGACCCGCACATGCTGGCCACCGGCTTCGATGACTTCCACCACCGAACCCAGCGGCAACACAAATTTGGCCTTGCCCACACCCACCAAAAAGCCGTCAATGATGGCCAGTGTGAGCGGCAGCCGAATGTCCACCTGCAAGCCTTGGCCGGGGCGGCTGTTGAGCTTGAGGTTGCCACGCAGTGCCTCAATGTTGCGCTTGACCACGTCCATGCCCACGCCACGGCCAGACAGGTTGGTGACCTGCTCGGCAGTGCTAAAGCCAGGCTCAAAAATCATCATATTGATGACATCGTCTGAGGGCACCACGCCTTGCTCGATCAAGCCTTTGTTCCAGGCGCGCTGCAGCACCCGCTCGCGGTTGATGCCGCGGCCATCGTCTTCAATGCGAATCAAAATGGCGCCGGTTTCGTGTTTGGCGCTCAGCGTGAGCTTGCCTGCTGGGGTTTTGCCCGCAGCAATGCGCTCGGGTGGTGGCTCCAGGCCGTGGTCTAGCGAGTTGCGCACCAGGTGCATCAGCGGGTCGGCAATTTTCTCGACCATGGATTTGTCAAGCTCGGCCTCGCCACCCACAATCTCAAAATTGACCTCTTTGCCCAGGCTGCTGGCAGTGTCGCGCACCACCCGACGGAAGCGGCTGAAGGTCTCGCCCACCGGCACCATGCGCAAGCCGAGCGTGCCGTTGCGGATTTCTTCAATCAGGCTGTTCATGTGCAGGTTGGCCTCGATCAGCGCCACATTGCGGGTTTCACGCGCCAGCAAATTGGCACCCGCCCCGGCAATCACCAGCTCGCCCAACAGGTTGATGACCGCATCCAGGCGGTCGGCCTGCACCCGAATGAAGCGGTTTTCTTCGCCACCCGTGGATTCTTTGGTTTTTTGCTGCTTGGTCAAAGCGGCTTCCACCACCGCCGGCGCAACCCCGGCCTTGGCCTCCAGAAGATCACCCAATTTGGCCTTTTCACCTGATTTGGATGGCGTGGACTGCTCTTGATTGAGTAGCACCTCAGTGAGCTGGGTTTGGCTGACTGCGCCGACCGACACCAGCATGTCGCCCAAACGTGGCGCGGCTGGCATGGCTTCAATGGCGCGCACCAGCAGTTGCTCGGGGCTCTCTGGCTCTTTCACATCCAGCTCGCAGTCGTCGAGAACAAAGCTGAACGCACCTTCAATCTCATCGCGCCCGGCAGCAGACTCCAGCGCCATGTCAAAGCTGAGGTAACAGGTCTCAGGGTTCAGGTTGACCAGCGCAGGCACATGGTCAATGCCACAGTGCATGGATTTGACGCTGCCCAAGCCTTTGAGGTATTTGGCAATCGAGAGCGGATCCATGCCGTTGCGAAAAGTTTCCTGGCCAAAGCGGGCAGAGATCTGCCACACCGTGAGGCCTGGCTCAGCGGCCGTTGCCGGGCTGGCTGATTGAGTATCTTTTTGGCCTGTAGCGCTTTTATCACCTGCATGAGTAGCTACTGTTTTTGAATCAATAGCGGGGACCGGTTGACTTTCGGTGATGGCTTGGAGTTGGATGACCAGGTCGGCACGCAAGTCTTTTTGATCGGGCGTGTCAGCCGACTCATCGCTGGCGGTGTCGACCAAAAACTTGATCTGGTCATTGCACTCCAGCAGCAGGGTGCTCAGTGCCGGGGTCAGGTTGATCTTGCCTTCACGCAGTTGGTCAAGCAAGGTCTCCACATGGTGGGTGAATTCCACCACCTTGTTCAAGCCAAAAATACCAGCCGAGCCTTTGACGGTGTGGGCACAGCGAAACAGGCTGTCGAGCAGCTCACGGTCATCGGGCTGCTCTTCCAGCTCCAGCAGCAGGGTTTCGATGGCTTCGGTTTGCTCACCCGCCTCGCTGATGAAAGCGGGCATGGCAGCGGCGATGAAATCGCGGTCGGCATCGGTGGCGTTTTTCATGGGGCGTGTCCTTTCAAGCGGCGGTTTGCTCTGCCAACCAGTCGCCCAGCCCCAGCGTGGCACAGGCTTGCACCAGGGCGTCGGTGGGTTGGGTCAATTTCCAGGGTTGGTCAATGTGCGAGAGCGCGGCCAGCAGTTGCAGCCCCGAGCCATCAATCTCACTGACTTTGGCGGCAGAGATTTCAAGCACCTTGCTGGACGCCGCCGTTTGCGCGGTGACCCAGGCCAACAGGGCGTCGCGCGTTTCGACCGCGCTGTAAATCGTCATCTCCTCGGGGAGCTCAAAGGCTTGACTCATGACAGGTTCCTGAATTCAAAGTGACTGCACCCGCAGGCGGCGGCAACACAAATGCCCAACCACCCACCGAGGGTGAACGTTCTATTTTTGAGACTTTGCCGCTGTTTAAGGCAAGCAGAGCTTAGAGACCGCGTTGAGCAGCGACGCTGGCGAAAACGGCTTGACCATCCAGGCCTTGGCACCGGCGGCTTTGCCTTCTTCTTTTTTGGACTCCTGGCTCTCTGTGGTGAGCATCAAAATCGGCAAAAAACGGTAATTGGGCAGCGCCTTGGCGGCTTTCACAAACTCAATGCCGTTCATGCGTGGCATGTTCACGTCGCACACCGCCATGTGAATTTTGCGGCCGTCCAGCAAAGCCAATGCGGCCTGGCCGTCACCGGCTTGCAGCACGTCGTAGCCTGCGCCTTGCAGCGCCATGGCCACCACCTGTCGCAGGCTGGCCGAGTCGTCGATTACCAATATGGTTTGTGCCATGTCTTGTTACCTCATCAAAAAAAAGTGGTTTCATCATCTGCTGGAGCGCCGGGGTCGGTGCTTCCAGCATGCAATTGGTGCTGCTCGGCCATCACGTAGCTGGACTGCAGGCGTGCCAGCCAGTCGGTGGCGTTGAGATCAGGGGAGGGGGACAGCATGGCCGCTTGCAAGCGCTCAATGTCTTCGTGCAGCAGCGTCATCATTTGGCTGATGCGGTCTTGGTACTGAAAGCCCCGGTACATGCGTTCCACTTGCTGGCTAACCACTTCGGTCTCGTGCACAAAAGGTTTGGCCACTTGCTCCAGGGCGTCGGCACTGGCGTGAATCATGCGCAGCACCTGCGCCATGGCCGCCTGGGCTTGCGGCGTGCAGCCCGACATGACCGGCTGCAGCACCTGCTCGCAGGCTTGTGCCAGCTGGGTGATGCCATCTTCGCCTTGCGCCAAGGCACCCGCCACTTGTTTGGACTGGCGCGACGCCATGTCCAGGTGCGGCCCCAACTCGGCAAAGGCGGCCAGCATTTCGGCCACGGCGGTCTCAGACTGGCTGCGTGAGCTGGCCAGCTGGCGTGCCCACACCGGCAGCACCTTGGCACTGAGCGCCACCAAGGCCTGCGCCGTTGCGGCACTGTGCGCGGGCAATTCAGCCGCGCCAGGTTGGCCTGCAGCGGGTGAAAACATGTCAACTGAGGTCATGACTGGCTTCCAAACAAAATGAAATTGTGCGTGGCAGAAAAATAACTGGCCTGCTTTACACGTTGAGCCAACTCATGTTGAGGTAGCAACCGCAGCCAATCAGCCGATCATCGTCAAGCGGCATCACATACGAGGCCTTGGCTTGCACGTCGCGCGTGACCGGGTTGGTGATGGTGTAAGTGACCCAGCCACCCTGCTCCTGGTCACACTCATACCAGGCATCTTCAATGAGTTTGTCAGCATCTAGCCCCGCAATGGCGCGCAGGTCAGAGCCGTCTTTTTCAGGCATCGACCCGTGCACCACATAAAACCCGGCGCGGTCAAAGACAAAGATGTACATGTCGCGGTCAATGAAGCCGCCCTGGGGGTCATGAAAATCGCGCACCGCCTGCTCAAAGCCAGCCGTGCGAATGTGCACCAGGGCATCAAACACCAGCTGGCGCGCCTGGTCGGCAGTGCCGTGACGCAGGCGAATGTCGCCCACCGAGATTTCCAGCGTCGACGCCTGCCCGATCATGCGGTCTGAGTTGTAGCTGGCGCGGATGACCAGCTCGGCGTTTTCATGGGTGAGCACATCGAGGTCGCCCACCGCGTGCACCACCTCTTCAAGTGCCGCACTTTGCGAGGCGCTGCCCTCGGCCATGACGTTGACGTTCATGGCAATTTCGCCAATGCCCGAGATCAGGCTCTCCATGGTCTCGTTGATGCGCCGAATGTTGGCCACGGTGTCACCCACGCGGGCGGCAGATTCGGCAATCAAGCCGCGAATTTCAGCCGCGGCACTTTGACTGCGCTTGGCCAGGTTGCGCACTTCAGCCGCTACCACGGCAAAGCCGCGCCCCTGCTCGCCAGCGCGCGCCGCCTCAACCGCGGCATTGAGCGCCAACAAATTGGTTTGGAAGGCAATGCCGTCAATGGCGCCAATGATCTCAGACATGCGTTTGGACGTGACCTCCAGCGGCCCCATGCTTTGCATCGCCTGGGTCATCATTTTGCCGGCGCCATCGGCCTCGGTGTGCAGGCTGGCGGTCATCATGCTGACCTCTTGCGCCGCCTGGGCATTGCGCGCCACGGTTTCGCTCACGTGCTTGACGTGCAACGAGGTTTGTTGCAAGTGCTGGCCTTGAGCTTCAGCGCGTTCGGCCAGGGAGCGGGTGTCTTGCACCAGCTTTTTACCGGTGTCGCCCAACATCACCGCAGCGGTGCGGATGTTGGCCACCATGCTGGACATGTTGCTGATCATGGTGTCGAGGTGTTTGCTGAAGTTGCCCAGGGTTTTGACGCCTGAGCTGGTGGCGTTGGTCAGGTCGCCCTGGGCGGTGGCTCGCATGGCCTCTGCAGTGCGGTCGCGCTCACCCCGGGTGATGCTGAAGAAAGCTTGCTGCAGGTAACCCCAAAGCACCAAGCCCGAGAACGCCAGCGTGGCCACCAGGCGGCCATTCAAAGGCGCGTGGTCTGATTCAAACAGGTGCAACAGCAAGATCACCGCCAGCGCCAGCAGCATGGGCACTTGCATGACCAGAAAACGGGTGCGCCCGCCCAAGGGTTTGAGCAGTGCAATACCTGGAGCCAATACGTTCATGGTGAGCCTCAGCAAATGTGACGTGGGGAGCAAGGGGTCAGCATAACGGCTACTTCAGTGCCAATTCAAGCTTGGCCTTGAGGGTGTCAAGCCGTGGCGGCTTGACGATGTAGCCATACACCCCCAGGGGCATGGCTTCATTGAAAGTGGCGGGGCTGGCGTCAGCGCTCATGAAAATGACTTTCATGGCCTTGATCAAGGCGTTGCTGTGGCCGCGCAGTTGCTGCACAAAGGCCAGGCCGTTCATGGGTTCCATGTGGATGTCGGTCAACACCACATCAGGCTTGAAGCTTGCCATGGCACGCAGCGCCGTGACACCGTCGGTGGCGATTTCAATCTGTTGCACCCCCAAGCGGCGCAAACTGTTGACCACATAGGTGCGCATGACTTCATCGTCATCCACCACCAAAATTCGAGCAAGATTGAGATTCATGATTTTGATTGATCAGAGCGGACATCAAAGTCTACCCACATGTGCCTAAACAAACGACTTCAAACTAGCTTAGCAGCAAATTCACCTGCTTTACCCTGACTAAAACTCTTTAAGTGGTCGCCAAATAGCGGCCAATTTCATCTTGCAACTGCGCCAGCTTGGGTGCCACCAGGGCGTAGCGCGGCGCCACCACGTCTGCCGTGCCGGTTTTACTCAAGAATTCAACTTCAGTCACTTCTTCAGCCAGCGCATCGACTGCAAAAATGGGTAAATACCCTTTCATGGCATGCAGCAGCGCATTGGCTCGCGGCACGTCAGCCTGCGCCAGCGCTTGGGTGATGTCAGGCAAACTGGCACTCATGCTGGCATGGACGGTGCTGAGAATTTTGCGCAAAGACGTGTCTGAGCCCATCATCGACACGCCGCGCACCGCATCCAGGTAGCTCACTGCTGGCATGGGGGTGTCATCTTTCAAGGCCAAATCAGAATCAACTGGCATACCGTTACCTCAAAGCAAGTGAAATAGTTCACAAAAATGTGTGAAATCTCATTCTAAGAGTGGTTTTATCAGCCCTACCAGCCCCAGCCCAAGTGCAGCGGCATGTACACCGCCATGCCCGACACAATGGTGCCCAGCACGGCCTGACCCTGGCCTTTGCGCCAAAAGAAGAAGGCGGCACCGGTCAATGCGGCGTAAATGCGGGCATCTTGCCAACTGCTCACCAGTTGCCCGTGCAGCATCACCACCTCGGGCGCCACCACCGCCGCGAGCGCAGCAATCGGCGCATATTGCAAGCCGCGCTGCGCCCAGTGCGGCAAATGCCAGGGCTGGTTGCTCATGAAAAAGAAGCAGCGCGTGACCACGGTGACCAGCGCCAAGCCCACAATCACGCCCAGCGTCCAGAGGTCAGTAGTGTCTGGCAGCGGGCTGTTCATGCCGCCTCATCTTGGCGTTTGGGCCAAGTTGCCTCCAGCAACAAACAAAAGGCCACCGCGCTGGCAATGGCCACCACAATGTTGAGCTTGAGCGGCAAGGCATAGGCCACCACGGCCGCCAACCCCGCCACCGCCGCCGACACCTGCCGCAGGGCACTGGAAGCCAGCGAGCAGCCCACCCCCAGCAGCGCCAAAATGCCGGCAAAGCCCAGCCCCCAATGGGTCGGTATCACATTGGCCAGGGCAATGCCCAACAAGCTGGCTGCTTGCCAACTGAACCAATTGAACAAACTGCCGCCACTCAGGTAGGCCAGTTGCTCACGCCGCTGCAGCGGGTCTTGGCTCGGGTGCGGGTAATGGCGGGTGAACAGCACATAGCTCAAGTCCGCCGTCAGGTAGCCATGAAACAGCCGCCAGCGCAGCGGCAGGTGCATCAGGTACGGCCGCATGTGGGCGCTGAACACCACAAAACGCAAATTGACGCAAAAGCTGGTGGACAAAATCACCCACACCGGTGCGCCCACTGCCAGCAACGGCATGGCCGCCAACTGCGAGCTGCCGGCAAACACCAACAGGCTCATGGCCACCGCTTCAACCGTGCTCATGCCCGACTTGACCATGGCCACCCCAGTCATCAAACCCCAAGCCGCCAGGCCGGGCGAGACCGATGCCATTTCACGCACGCCGCGCAGCAACGCCGGGTGCTGCCACCACTGCCGGGCCTGGAACAAGAGTTGTTGCATCAGCGCCAAGCACTTTCACCAGCTGAGACAAGGCTGGGGAGGAACCTGGCGGCTTGACGCCGGTGCATCATCCCAACACCTGCCCGAGCTGCAGCGGGTTGCCGCGCAAAAAATCTGCAGCACTCAGCCGCTTGCCACCCGGGCGCTGCAGCTCGGTCACCATAACTATTGAATCCATAGCTGCTAGCGCAATACCAGAGGGCGTTAGAGCCACAATTTGCCCACAAACTGCAGCAGCATCCGGCACACCTGGCGCCACCTGCGCCGACCAAATTTTCAACACCTCACCGCCCAGCAGGGTCGTGGCACCGGGGAACGGGTTGAAGGCATGAATTTTTTGGACAATCGCCTGCGCCGGTTGCGCCCAGTTCAGGGCGGCCTCGGCCTTGTCAATTTTGTGGGCGTAGCTGATGCCCTGCGTGGGCTGCGGCACGGGCTTGAGCTGCTGCTGCGCGGCCTGTGCCAGCACCCGCACCATCATCTGCCCGCCCAGCGCCGCCAGCTGGTCATGCAGCGTGCCGTTGGTATCCAAGGGCGTGATGGGCAAGCTGTGGCACAGCAGCATGTCGCCGGTGTCCAACCCGGCATCCATTTGCATGATGGTGATGCCGGTGTGCGCATCGCCAGCTTCAATGGCACGGTGAATAGGCGCAGCACCGCGCCAGCGCGGCAGCAAAGAGGCATGGATATTGAAGCAACCCAGCCGGGGCGTGGCCAGCACCCACGGCGGCAAGATCAGGCCATAAGCGGCCACCACCATGGCATCGGCCTGCGCCGCTTGCAACACCTGCTGCGCGGTGGCGGCCTCGTCTGCAAACTTGCCCTCCAGCCGCAAACTGCGCGGCTGCGCCACGGCAATGCCGTGGGCCAGCGCCAGCTGTTTCACCGGTGAGGCCTGCAGCTTCATGCCCCGACCCGCGGGGCGATCTGGCTGGCTCAGCACCAGCACCACCTCATGCCCCGCCGCCAGCAAGGCCGCCAGCGCCACGGCGGCAAACTCGGGCGTGCCCGCAAAGACCAGCTTCACTCGCGCGCCTCGCGCTGGGCTTTGCGCAGCTTGGTTTTGATGCGGTTGCGTTTCAGGGGCGACAGGTATTCCACAAACACCTTGCCCATCAGGTGATCCATTTCGTGCTGAATGCACATCGCCAGCAGGCCGTCGGCCTCGATCAGGCGGCTTTGGCCGTCGCCGTCCAGGGCTTCGGCCTTGACCTGGTCGTGGCGCTGCACGCCATCGTAAATGCCGGGCACCGACAGGCAACCTTCTTCGTTCAGGTGGGTTTCGGGGCTGGTCCAGATGAGTGTGGGGTTGATCAACACCAGCGGGGCATCGCGCCCTTCTGACACATCAATCACAATCAGCCGCTCATGCACGTCCACCTGGGTGGCGGCCAGCCCCACGCCTTTGGCCTCGTACATGGTCTCCAGCATGTCGGCCACCAGGGTTTTGATGCGCGCATCCACCACCGCCACGGGCTTGGCAACGGTGTGCAATTTAGGGTCGGGATAGCAAAGAATAGGGAGTAAGGCCATGGTGTGATTTCAAAGAAGGTGGTATTTTCGCCATTTTCCCGTGTCCCCATGCGTGCCACGGGTGACAATCGTTTTGTAATTGATATCCCAGGCGCACAATTTGACGCGACTTCACAGGACACGCTTCACCATGACGACACCTCTTCCACCTGTTTTTGCGGCCACCCTCACCCTGACCGCGCTGGCCATGAGCTTGGCAGCACTGCCCGCTGGCGCCCAGACGCATCCGATCTCCAACCAGCAGCGCGCCACAGCCAACCAGGTGGCGCAAGCCGGTGTGCCGCTCAATGCCCTGAAAGCCGACGCCCCCAGCAGCTACCGCGTGAAAGCCGGTGACACCTTGTGGGGCATTTCCAATGTGTTTCTGACCACCGCCTGGCGCTGGCCCGAACTTTGGGGCATGAACCTGGCCGACATCCGCAACCCGCATTTGATCTACCCCGGTCAAACGCTGTTTTTAGACACCAGCGAAGGCCGTGCCCGCTTGCGCATGCAGGCCGCCAGTATGGCCTTTGGCGGCGATTTGCCCACCGTGAAAGTGTCGCCCCGCACCCGGGTCGACAACCTGGCCAGCAGCGCATTGCCCACCTTGCAAAACAAAACCATTGAGCCGTTTTTGGCCGAGCCGGTGATTGTGGACGAGCTCACCCTGAACAGCGCGCCGCGCATTGTGGCAGCGCAAGACAGCCGGGTGCTGCTGACCCGTGGTGACCGTGCCTACGCCCGCGGCGCCGCGGGTGCCGAACTCACCGATGACCCACAACAACGGCAAAAGCTCTACCGCGTGTTTCGCAACGCCACCCCACTCAAAGACCCCTTGACGGCCGAGGTGCTGGGCTATGAAGCCCAGTATGTGGGCAAGGCCAGCCTGGTGCGCAGCGAAACCACCCAAACCAGCACCGGACCAGATGGCAAAGCGGTTACCGAGGTGGTGCCCGCCACGATTGACATCATCGAGGCCAAAGAAGAAATGCGCGTGGGCGACCGCCTGCTGCCCGAGCCACCGCGCGAATTCCAGAACTACCTGCCACACGCCCCAGCACAACCTGTGGACGCGCGCATTGTGTCGGTGTACGGCAGCGCCGTGGCCAACGCCTCGCAAAACCAAGTGGTCACCATCAACCGTGGCAAGCGCGACGGCATGGAAAGCGGCCATGTGCTGGCCATTTTGCAAGATGGCGCCCGGCTGGTTGACAAGACCGACGCCACCCTGCCGCAAATCAAACTGCCCGACGAGCGCAATGGCTTGCTGATGGTGTTTCGCACTTTTGAGCGGGTGTCTTACGCGCTGGTGCTGGACATCACCAGCGGCGTGAAAATTGGCGACCATCTGGTCAACCCCAACTGACACCCGCCCACCCCCGTGGAACGCGATGAACTGGCCGCCTGGCTGCGCCTGACCCTGACCCCGGGTGTGGGCAACGGCACAGCACGCAAACTGCTGGCCGCTTTTGGCTTGCCCCAAGCTATTTTCGAGCAGCCCCACAGCGCCCTGACGCAAGTGGTGAGCAGCAACCAAGCCAGCGCACTGCGCAGCGCGCCGCCCGAGCTGGCCAGCCTGCTCGACACCACCTGGGATTGGCAACAACAAGACAACCCCCACGGCCTGCGTCACCAGGTGCTGGCACTGGGGGACAGCGGCTACCCGCAGGCGCTGTTGCGGCTGGACGACCCGCCGCTGATGCTGTACCTGCTGGGTACCGCACAATTTATACCAAATAGCCCTCTAGCACCCGTGGATACTGCGCAAGCAGCTCTCAAAATAGATAAAGTCTCTGGCATTGAAAAGAGCACGGACGAGCACACTGGCAGCGGCATTGACCCGCTCCACAGCCTGGCCGTGGTGGGCAGCCGCAACCCCACGCCGCAAGGTGCCGACAACGCCCGCCGCTTTGCCAAAGCCATGGCGCAAGCGGGGCTGACGATTGTCAGCGGCATGGCGCTGGGCGTGGACGGGGCAGCCCACGCCGGTGCACTGGAAGGCGCGGCAGACGACGCCACGGGTTTGACGGTGGCCGTGGTCGGCACCGGGCTGGACCGGGTCTACCCCAAGGCGCACCGCGAGCTGGCGCACCGCATTGCCCGCCATGGCGTGCTGGTGAGTGAATACCCGCTGGGCACGCCGCCCATCACGGCCAACTTTCCCAAGCGCAACCGGCTGATTGCCGGGCTGGCCAACGGCACGCTGGTGGTAGAAGCCGCACTCAAATCGGGCTCACTGATCACCGCGCGGCTGACCACCGAGCAGGGCAAAGAAGTGTTTGCCATTCCGGGCTCGATTCACGCAGCGCAGTCACGCGGCTGCCATGCCTTGATCAAGCAAGGCGCCAAGCTGGTGGAGTCGGCACAAGATATTTTGGAAGAACTGCAGTGGCCGCTGCAGCTGCAAAGCGCATCAAATTCAATAGCTGCTGACGCTTATTCGGAGGGCGCTACAGGCCACAATGACATAAATTCCGGGTTGCTCTCTGCCCTCGGTTTTGACCCGGTGGGGCTGGACGCCCTGCAAGCTCGCTGCGGTCTGGATGCGGCGCAGCTGCAAGCCGAGCTGATGGGGCTGGAGCTTGAAGGCCAAGTGGCGCGCTTACCTGGCGGCTTGTACCAACGGCTGTCTGGCACACAATAGCAGCGCTCATTCTTGAACAGGGCTGAAGAAAAACGGCTTATTTCGAGGCATCAACTCAACGCGGCGCAGCTACAGTGGCTGCATGTTTGAAGTCCTCGCTTATGTCTACGACCATTACTGGCAGGGTGACAGCTGCCCCACCTTGCCCACGCTGCAGCGCCAGTTGCGGCAACTGGGCTTTGCCGACACCGAAGTGGTGAACGCGCTGCTGTGGCTGGAAGAGCTCAAGCGCGCCAGCCAGAGTTGGCACCCAACCGCTGCCTCCGCGTGCCTGCCCAACGCACTCACCACGAACGCCATGCGGGTGTTGACCCCCGCAGAGCAACTGCGGCTGACGCCAGAGAGTTGGGCTTATTTGCTGTTTTTGGTGTCGGTGGATGCACTGCCCATGCAGCGTTTTGAGCTGGTGATGGATCGGGTGCTGGCTTGCGCACCCGACCCCTTGGCGCTGGACGAATTTAAGCTGGTGGTGCTGATGGTTTTCTGGAGCTTGGGCGAAGAGCCCAGCGCGCTGGTGCTGGACGATTTGTGCGACAACCCTTCGGCGCGGACGGCGCACTAACTGTCATGAATCCAAGCCGACGCCCCGGATGATGAAAGAAACTCTAGGGTGGAGGTGACGGGGTCGATGCCGAGAAAATTCTTTGGGAGCGAGCATCCCGATAACTAACTTGGCACGCC
>NZ_JAQURE010000059.1 GCF_028715765.1 Rhodoferax sp. | reverse complement strand
GCGTGAAGGCATGGTGGGTATTTCGCTCTTTACCGGGGGCGACACCACTTCAAGCTCGGCTGTGGTGCAAACCGCCGGCCATGCCTACCAGCTCGATCGCCATGTGCTCAAAGCCGAGTTTGACCGTGCCGGGGCACTGCAGCGCCTGCTGTTGCGCTACACCCAGGCGTTGATGACGCTGATGGCGCAAACGGCCGCGTGCAACCGCCACCACACGGTCGAGCAGCAACTGTGCCGCTGGCTGCTGCTCACGCTCGACCGCATGCACGACGACGCCGACCTGGTGATGACGCAAGAACTGGTGGCCAGCATGCTGGGCGTGCGCCGCGAGAGCGTGACCGATGCCGCCGGACGCTTGCAAAGCGCTGGCTACATCCGCTACCGGCGTGGTCACATTGGCGTGCTTGACCGCGCCGGGCTGGAGCGCAGTGCCTGCGAATGCTATGGCGTGGTCAAAAAAGAACTTGACCGGCTGTTAACCGATGTGCGCCCGCAGGTGTGAGGTGAGCCAACGTGCTGCGCCCTAATGGATTTCCTCGGTTCAACCTGCCTTGACCACCGCAAACCTTGCCACCACTGCGCCTGCCATTGCCGCGCATGGCTTTCGTTATGACTGATAGGTCAGTGCGCAAGCGCACCGACAAGGTGTGGTTCATGCGTCAAGATGGTGGTCTCATTCACATCAAGGTTGCTATGTCTTATTTCCCTATGGTTCGAGGTTTTGTGTTGTCGCTGTCGCTCACAGCCGCCAGTGCGGCGTTTGCCCAGGTCAATGTCAATATTTTGTTTGCACCGCCTGCGCCGCCTGCACCCATGCACGAGGTTGTGCCCATGATGGCGCCTGGCTACGTGTGGGCACCGGGTTACTGGGCCTGGAATTTAGACCGCCACATCTGGGTGCGCGGGCGCACGATGGTGCAGCGCACCGGCTACCGCTGGGAGCCAGACCGCTGGGAGCAGCGTGACGGCCACTACATGCGTCAGCCCGGCCGTTGGATGCTGGAACCAGCAGCACGCCCGATGCAAGTGCGTGAGTTGCCCAGCAGGCATGACAACGGTCAGCGCCACAACAACAAAAAAGACAAAAAAGACAAGCGCGGCAAAGATGATCGCAACAACCGGCACAACAATGACCACTGAAGTCAAACCGCCACCGCGTCCTACTTGAACTACGCTAGCTTGCGCACCGTGTCAACCGCGGCCAGCACGGTGTGATCGCCCGTCAGCTCGTGGCGAAAGTAGCGCAGCACGCTCAAGAGCGGGTTGGGCGCGGCTTGACCCAGTCCGCAAATGGAGGCATCCATCATGGTGCTTGCCAGGTCATTGAGCGTGGCTTCGTCCCATATGGAGGCCGCCATCAAGGTAGCCGCTTTGTCGGTGCCCAGCCGGCACGGCGTGCACTGGCCACAGCTCTCGTGGGCAAAAAACTGCATCATGGCCAGCGCCGCATCCCGCGCGCTATCGTGCTGGCTCAAGACGATCACCGCCGCCGAGCCAATGAAGCCACCGTGCGGCTGCAAGGTGTCAAAGTCCAGCGGCACGTCGGCCAAACTGGCTGGGAAAATGCCGCCCGAAGCCCCGCCAGGCAGGTAGGCATAAAGCGTGTGCCCTGGCGCCATGCCGCCACAAAACTCGTCAACCAACTCGCGCAGCGTGATGCCCGCCGGTGCCAGCTTGACCCCCGGCTCGCGCACCCGGCCGCTGACGCTGAAACTGCGCAAGCCGGTTCGGCCATGGCGGCCAAAGCCGGTGAACCAGTCGGGGCCGCGCTGCACGATGTCGCGCACCCAAAACAGGGTCTCAAAGTTGTGCTCCAGCGTGGGGCGGCCAAATAAGCCCACTTGGGCGATGTAAGGCGGGCGCAGGCGAGGCTCGCCGCGCTTACCTTCCAGGCTTTCGATCATGGCCGATTCTTCGCCGCAGATGTAGGCGCCAGCACCCCGGCGCAGTTCAATCTTGGGCAGCGGGCAAGGCGGGTTGGCCTGCAGGGCGTTGATTTGCGCTTGCAGCAACGCGCGGCAACCGTGGTACTCGTCACGCAAATAGATGTAGCAAGTCTGAATGCCCACCACCTGCGCCGCCACCAGCAGGCCTTCCAGAAACCGGTGCGGGTCGCGCTCTAGGTAGGTGCGGTCTTTGAAGGTGCCGGGCTCGCCTTCGTCGATGTTCACTGCCATCAGCCTGGGTGCGGGCTGCTCGCGCACGATGCGCCACTTGCGCCCGGCCGGAAAACCGGCACCACCCAGGCCGCGCAAACCAGCATTTTCCAGCGCCACCAGCACCGACTCATGCGAACGCGTGCCCGCGGCCAGCTCGGTGGCCAGGGTGTAGCCGCCAGCACGGCGGTAAAGCGCCAGGTCAATGAAGTCTGGCGCCACGGTGCACGCTTGCGCCGCCCCGGTGATGACACCTGGCTGATGGCTGGGTGCTATATCTTCAATAGCTGCTTGTGCAGGTGGGTGTTGGGCTGCAGGCTGATTTTGTATATCAAACTCAGAAACTACATTTTTAGCAGCGGCCTGTGCTTGTTCTGCCTGGGCTAGAGCTAGATTGACTTGATCAATCACGGTCTTGGTGCTGGCCTGGGGTAGCGGGCACTGGTGCACCACCGCCACGGGGGCTTGTTCGCAGCGCCCCACGCAGGGTGTGGCCAGCAGGCGCACCGCAGCGCCTGCGCCGGACATCCCTTTAAGTTGCTCGCTTAAATGCTGGTGCAGGTCATGGGCACCGGTCATCTGGCAGCTCAGCCCGTCGCACACCCGCACTGTCAAGGGTGGCGCGGTGGCGCTGTCAGGCAACACCTGAAAGTGGTGATAGAAACTGGCCACTTCAAACACCTCAACCATGGACAGCCGCATCTCATGCGCCAACGCCACCAAGTGCCGCTCGAACAGGCCCCGGTAGTGGTCGTTCAAGCGGTGCAGATGTTCAATCAGCAGGTCGCGCGGGTGGGGCGCGGGGCCGATCAGGGCGCGCACCTCAGCCAGCGCAGCGGCTTCAGGCTGGCGGCCTTTGAGGTGGTTGCGGCTGGGCAGGCGCTCGCGCACGGCTTGCAGGGGTAGCGTCGCGGTGGTGGTGACAGTGACAGTGACAGAAGGAGGGGTGTTCATGCTTTGTCCTCATGGCGCCTGCTGGAGCGCTGTCGGTGGGATCACCGTCAAGACGTGTTCGCGGCTTTCAAACAAGCGGGGCAGGGGGGCAGTGAAGGCACCAGATACTTTGCCCCAGTCTTGCTTGGGTACCGCCAGCAAGCGTGTGGTTTGACTTGGCTGGCGTGTCATCAACTCAGGCAGGGTGACGGCTTTGGCTTGCTCGCGGCTGTAAAAGGTGGCAGAAAAAGGCACTTCATTCAGGTAGATCAGCGTGTCGCCGGGTTTCATTTGTGCGCTGGCGTAGGCCACCAGGTATTTTTCGGTTTTCAGGCGCTCTGGCTGCAGCGCACCCAGCACCATGTAGCCGG
This sequence comes from Rhodoferax sp., assembly GCF_028715765.1. GTDB lineage: Bacteria > Pseudomonadota > Gammaproteobacteria > Burkholderiales > Burkholderiaceae_C > Rhodoferax. The sequence continues at coordinate 12,036 of NZ_JAQURE010000059.1, read as the reverse complement.
TGACCACCAGCGGCATCAAGGCCACCAGCCCGAGTTGGGCAGGTTTGTGCCAGCTTTTCGTGGCCGGGTGTGCCGCCATGCCCTGCGCCATCAGCACGCTGAAAGCGGCCAACGCAGGCAACACATACGTCCACAAAATGTTGCCTGAGAGGGTGAAGAACATGGGGGTGAACAAGGCCCAGGCCAACAGGTAGGCGGTTTGCGGGTCTTGCCGTTTTTGCCACAGCAAGGCGCGTTGTGCCGGCTGCATGACCCGGCGCAACACCAGCCCCAGCGCCAGCAAACCCCAAGGGAAAGAGGCCACCACCACATCCAGCCAAATGGCACCTTTGACGCGCTTGTGCGCCACACCATACAGGTCGCCCGCCCAGCCAGAGTCGATGAAACGCAAAAAATGCTCGCCCACCAAAAAGTAGTTCAAAAAGCCGGGTGTTTTCAGCTCGGCCAACACGTACCAAGGCAGGCTCAGCAGCAGCATCAGCGCGCCGCCGGTCAGCCAGGGCAGGCGCAGCACGGTGCTGCGCAGGCTGGGGTAAAACAGCATCAAAGGCAGCATGGGGCCGGCCACCAGCACGCCAATGAGCGGCCCCTTGGCCAGCAGCCCCAGCGCCAACGCCACAAAAAAACCATAGCGCCAATACCAGCTGGGTGCTTTCGCTGACATGGCCAGCGCCACCATGGCCCAGGTGGTGGCCAAGGCCAGAAAGGGGTCGGTCAGCACGGCGCCCGCGGCAATGAAGACCAATGCGCACGAGGCATAAACCCCCAGCGCCCAGGCGGCCACTTGCACGCCAAAATGGCTGCGCGCATAGACAAAAATCAGCCCCATGCTGCCCAGCGTGGCCAGCCACGAGGGCAAGCGAACGGCAAACTCGGTCACGCCCAGCAGCTTGAAGGCCAGGGCTTGCACCCAAAAAGAAAACGGCGGTTTGCCCCAAAACGGCTGCTCGGGCGTGAACCAGGGGGTGATCCAGTCGCCCGTCTCGGCCATCAGGCGCGCCATTTCAGCGTAGCGTGGCTCAGATGTGCCGGTGAGCGGCATTACCGCCATGCCCAGCAGGCGCAGCGCCATCAACAAAGCCAACAGCCACACAACATGTCTTAAGCGCCACATCCAATCAGTCCTTCAAGGGGGTTGGGGTCTGGCTGGCTTGGCGTGGGCTTTGCACCACATCGCGCAGCACATAGAGCGGGCGTTGTTTGGTCTCGAAGTAGGTTTTGCCCACATATTCGCCCAGCAACCCGACCGAGAGCAGTTGCACACCCCCCAAAAAAGTGGTGACGGCAATCATCGATGGATAGCCTGCAACCGGGTTGCCATGAAACACCGCCCCCACCACAATCCAAAGTCCAAAGGACATGCCCACCCCAGCGGCCAGCAGCCCCAAAGCGCTGGCCCAGCGCAACGGCACGATGGAAAACGAGGTGATGCCTTCCAGCGCCAAGCCGATCAGCCCCAGCAGGTTCCATTTGGTGTTGCCTGCGGCACGAGGGTCGCGGTCGTATTCGATCACATGGGTTGGAAAACCCACCCAGGCAAACAAGCCTTTCATGTAGCGGTTGCGCTCGGGCAAGCTGTTCAAGGCATTGACGGCGCGCCGACTCATCAGCCGAAAGTCACCGGTGTCTTCCGGGATTTTGAAGTGGCTGATGCGGCTCATCAGCCGGTAAAACAGGTGGGCACTGAGGCGCTTGCCCCACGATTCGCCCGCCCGCGTGCGGCGCTTCATGGTGACGATGTCTGCGCCTGCCCGCATGGCTTCAAGCATGCTGCCAATGAGTTCAGGTGGGTCTTGCAAGTCGGCATCCAAAATCACCACCGCATCGCCGCTTGACACATCCATGCCCGCGCTCAGCGCCGCCTCTTTGCCAAAATTTCGGCTTAACCGAACCGCCACGATGCATGGGTTGCGCGCCGCTTGCTCTAGCAAATAGACCCCGCTGCCGTCATGGCTGCCGTCATCCACCAGCACCAGTTCGTAGCTGATGCCCAGCGGCTGCAGCACTTGGGTCAGGCGCTCCAAGAGCAAGGGCAGCACCGCGCGCTCGTTGTAAAGCGGCACCACCACAGAGAGCGCCACAGGCACCTTTGCGGTGGGTTCAGGATGTTGGGCGGCCACTCTAGAGGTCATAAAAGTCAGTGAATGCAAGATTGGTATCGAAGTACCGCGATTTTGCATGGTTTGGCTTAAGACATGCCCTGCGCTAAGGTGACCTTTCCCCTTGGGCGAGGGCGACTGTCCGTTGGCGCTGCTGCTGTTGTAGTTTTTCGGGCATGGTTGCTGTTGTGGTGTTTCGGGCACGGCGTGGCGGCTGGGTCAGGTGCATGCGGTTTTGGGGGCAAAACACGCGCGGGGCTGAGGCCTTATTTCGCCCTGCACCATTTGCGCGCGCCTTTCCCCCAAAGCCCGGTCACCTGACCCAACCACCACGCCTTATCTGTGTGGGTGCAGCGTGGGGTGAAAGTCCACCGCCGTGACTGATCTGGCGAAGTGACCCGTGTGTATCGCCCATGGTGTGAAAATCAGCCCCCATGAGCAAACTCAAACAGCTGGAAACTTTTGTCGCCGTGGCCACCCGTGGCGGCTTGAGCTCGGCGGCCCGGTTTGAGGGCGTGGCACCGGCCATCATTGGCCGGCGCATGGACGCGCTGGAAGAGCGCTTGGGGGTCAAACTGCTGGTGCGCACCACCCGCAGGGTCAGCCTCACGCCCGAGGGCAATGCGTTTTTGGAAGACTGCCAAAGGCTGCTGACCGAGCTGGCGCATGCCGAGGCCCAGGTGTCTGCCGGTGGCATGCGCGCCCGCGGCCACCTCAGTTTGACCGCGCCGGCTGGTTTTGGTCGCCGCCATGTGGCGCCGCTGGTGCCACATTTCCGGGAGCTGCACCCTGAGGTCACGGTGTCGCTGAATTTGAGTGACCGCGTGGTCGATTTGACGGCCGAAGGCTTTGACTGCGCGGTGCGGGTGGGTGAGTTGCCTGACTCATCCCTGGTGAGCGTGCGCCTGGCCGACAACCGCCGCCTGTGCGTGGCCACCCCCACCTATTTGCGCCAGCACGGCACGCCCAAGCACCCCAGTGATTTGTTACGGCTGGACTGTCTGACGCTGTCCTCTGAGGCCTCGCAAAACCGTGGTTGGGTGTTTTCTGTGCCCCACAAAAATGGCTTGGAGGTGGTGCACCTCAAACCTGGTGGGCCGCTGAACTGCACCGACGGTGAAGTGCTGTTTGACTGGTGCCGCGCTGGCTACGGCATTGCCTGGCGCAGCACCTGGGAGGTGCAGGCTGAAATTGCTTCGGGTGCCTTGGTCAGCGTGTTGGACGACTTTGCTGCGCCACCCAACGGCATTTACGCGGTGTTTGCCCAGCGCAAGCTGATGCCGCTGCGGGTGCGCTTGTGGGTGGACTTTCTCAAAGCGCATTTCAGCCAGGCTGATTTTGGGGTGGTACATGGCCGCTGAATTGCCTGGCGCGGCGGGGGTGCGGCACATGGTGGTGTGTGCTGATGACTTTGCTGTCCACGCCAGCGCCTCACGCGGCATTGCTCAACTGGCTGAAATGGGGCGCCTGAGTGCCACCAGTGCCATGGTGTTGTCGCCTCATTGGCCGCAGCACGCCGCCATGCTGCATGACCTGCGTGGCCAAATCGATGTGGGCTTGCACCTGGACTGGACCAGCAGCTTTGCCATGGATGCCGGGCACGGCTTGCCGCTGGCTGCGGCCATGCGCCAGGCGTTGTGGCGCGGTTTTGACCCAGTCCGTGCCACCCGCGTGATTGAGCACCAGCTGGACTTGTTTGAGGCGCATTGGCAAGCCCCGCCAGACCATGTGGACGGCCACCAGCATGTGCAGCAGTTTGCCGGCATTCGCCAAGCGTTGGTGCAGGTGCTGCACACGCGCTACGCCTCGCACCGGGTCAAACCTTACCTGCGGATTTCTCGTGCGCCCGCCGGCCTGGCTGATCTGAAAAGCCGGGTGATTGCCATGATGGGTGCCAATGCTCTTGAAAAAATAGCTACTCATGCAGGTATAACAAGCGCTAGAGCCTTATTTGGCATATATAACTTTGAGGGTGATGGGGCGCGCTATGCGGCGCTGATGGCGCATTGGCTCCGCGTTGCCCCCCAGGCCGGGCTGCTGATGTGCCACCCTGCCCAGACGGTTGAGCCCGCTGATGAGATCGGCACCGCCCGCGCCCAGGAGTTTGCCTACCTGGCCAGCCTGCAGTTTGCCCAGGCGCTGTCGGCGGCGCAGGTGGTGCTGGCACGTGGCGCACAACTTTGGCCGCCCGTCGGCTTGCCAGCACGATGAATACGCAGTGGTTAAAACTCGCATGGCTCTGGACGCAATTCAAACTGATGTGGACTTGTTCCCTCGCCCCTCGGGAGAGGGTTAGGGTGAGGGCAAATCTTCGTGTCACTTGGTTGCAGGCAGCCCTCACCCCTGCCCTCTCCCAGAGGTAGAGGGGGTGAAACGCGCAGCACATCAGTTTGAATCCGCCCATCCCTAAAATCAGTGGGTGATTCAAAACCATCTTTCCTCTGCGCCTACCTCCCACATGTCTACCTCCGCCCAGCGCCGCACCTCTTGGCTGATCTTGGCCGCCTTTGGGCTGGCGCTGTTGCTGCTGGCCAGTTTGCGGCCGTTTGCCGTGCCCGATGAGGGGCGTTACGGTGAAATTGGCCGCTGGATGTGGCTCAGCGGCGACTGGCTGACCCCGCGTCTGAATGGCATTCCGTTCTTTCACAAGCCGCCCTATCTTTATTGGCTGGAAGCTCTGAGTGTGGGACTGTTGGGGGTCAGTGAACTGGCTTTGCGGCTGGTGCCTGCGTTGCACGCGGGCTTGATGCTGTGCGCGCTCTACCTGGCAGCGCGGCGCATCAGCAGCGAGGCCACGGCGCGCCGTGCCGTCATCATGCTCGGTAGCAGCCTGGGCTTTTTGGTGGGCGGCCAGTACATCAACCACGACATGTTGGTGGCCAGCTGGATCGGTGTGGCCATTTGGTGCTTTGCCTTTGCCTTCATGGCCGGTGACAAACCGCATGCCGGGTTGGCCCGTCTGGGATTTTTGGCTTGTGCCATGGGCATGCTCAGCAAGGGCTTGATTGGGTTTGCCCTGCCAGGGTTGGTGATGCTGGTGTGGCTGGTGTGGTCTGGCCAGCTCAAAAAAGTGGTGTATTTGCCTTGGGTCAGCGGCTTGGCACTGTTTGCGGGCGTGGCCTTGCCGTGGTTTGTGCTGGCACAGCGCAGCTACCCTGATTTTTTCAATTACATGTTCATTGGCCAGCAGTTCAACCGCTACACCGCAGCGGTCTACAACAACCCGCAGCCGGTTTGGTTTTACTTGTTGGCGCTGGCCTTGCTGTTGTTTCCCTGGCTGTTTTTTGCGCTCAACCAATGGCGGCGCGTGACCGCCACCACCCGCGCTGCCGATGTGGCCATGAGTGAGCCTTGGTGGAAGCTGTGCTGGAGTTGGTTGCTGGCCATTTTGGTGTTTTTTTCTATTCCGCACTCCAAGCTGGTGGGCTACATCTTGCCGGTGTTGCCGGCCTTGGCTTTGCTGGCCGCCATGGGCTGGCAGCGTGCCATGGGGCATCGGCCTTTTGAGCGGCCTCTTTTTGTCGGTTTGGTGGGCGTCAATGCGGCGCTGGCGCTGGGCATTGTGCTGAACGTGGGCGCTGTCACCCGTGCCAGCCGCACCCAAGACCTGGCGCAAGTGCTGGCCTGCGCCGCCAGCCCGAGTGACACGGTGTATGTGTCTGATGCCTACCCCTACGATTTGCCGCTGTATGCCCAAACCCAGCGCCCCATGGTGGTGCTGAATGACTGGCCCATGCTGCGCCAATCTGCTGGTGACGGCTGGCAGCGTGAACTGTTTGAGGGTGCTGATTTTGATGCCCAGGCGGCGCTCGTGTTGCAACCCTTGAGCGTGTTGGCTGATGTGGCGCACACGCCAGGGCATTGGTTTGCTGGGCGCAGTGGCCAAGCGCTGGCGGCGCAGCAACCCGGATGGACGCTTTATTTCAAAGGCGCGGGGTGGGACTTGTACCGCTCAGGCGGTGACAGCACGGCGGTGTCAGCGGCGAAAAGCCCAGAAGCGGCTCAGCACAAAGGTTTGCCCGGCTGCAAACAGCAGCGCCACAAATAGCGCCAGCAGGCTGGGCCAGCCCAAGGTGCGCAGCAGCAGCATGAACACCAGTTCGTTGCTGGCAAACCCGGCCAAAGCGGTGACGGCAAAGCGCTGCAAACTGGTGGTCACGGGGGTGCTGGTGTCTTTGAAACTCAACAGCCGGTGCCCGGCAAAGCTCACGCCAAACGCCACCCCAAACCCCATGGCATTGGCCAATTCAGGCCACATGTGGCTTTGCGCCAGGGCAAACACCCCCATGTGAGTGGCCGCTGCAGCGCCGCCCACCATCAAAAACCAAAAGGTCGAGGCGCTCACACTGGGCGCACCGGGGAAGGTGCTGCGTCAGTCAGGGCAGCCTCTGGCAGCATGGCTTCCAGCGCGGGCAAAGCCAGCCCCGCGCCCACACGCTGGCTGACCAGGTAGTTGGGGCGCTGTTTGACCTCTTCGTAAATGCGCCCCACGTACTCCGCCAGGATGCCAATCGACAGCAGTTGAATGCCGCTGAAAAACATCATCCCCACCACAATGGTGGCATAGCCGGGCACGGCAATGCCGGTGATGAAATACTCGCCCACCACCCACAGGCCGTAGCTCAGTGCCAACATCGACAACACAAATCCACTCACCGTCAGCGCCCGCAGCGGGGCAATGGAAAACGCCAAAATGCCTGTAAAAGCCAGTGACAGCGAGCCCAGCAAACCAAAGTTGCTGTGACCATCTGCTCTGGGCAGGGGCTCGTAGTCAATGGCGGTGCTGTTGAACCCAACCCAGGCGTACAAGCCTTTCATGAAGCGGTTGCGCTCGGGCAGGCGGTTCAAGGCGGTGACCACTTTGCGATCCATCAGTCGAAAGTCGCCCGCGTTGGCTGGAATTTTGACCCGGTTGCCCATGTTGACCAGCTTGTAAAACCAGCCAGTGAGCTTGATTTGCAACCCCGACTGGTCGTGCCGGGTTTTGCGCACCGCGTAGACCACGTCCGCACCGTTGCGCCATTGCGCCAACATAGCAGGCACCAGAGAAATCGGGTGCTGGCCATCGGCATCCATCAGCAGCACCACATCGCCGTGCGCGGCTTCAATGCCAGCCGTCAAGGCCGGTTCTTTGCCAAAGTTGCGCGACAGCTTGAGGTAAACCAGCTCAGGGTGGTTTTGGCACAAGCGCTGCATCACGTGCAGGGTGTTGTCGCGGCTGCCGTCGTCCACCACAATCAATTCCACCTGTGAACTGAGCTGCTTTAACGTGGCTAAAAATTCTGGCAACAGTGTGGCCAAATTAATGGCTTCATTGAAGGCAGGAATCACACAAGACAGAGAGGGGTGCAGTGAGGAGCGTGTCAGCATGGGCTGCATCATGCCAAAAGAAAACCCTGGTCAGCTTGAACTGGCAGGGTTTTTTTGGGGTTTTGCCAGATAAATCTGGCGGACTTAGGGAAAGTGCTTAGCCCTTGTTGCTCAAGCAGTCTTTCATGAAGGCTTTGCGATCAGCGCCTTTGAGCTGCTTGTCGCCTGCATCTTTGTTGCAGGTCTTCATTTTTTCTTGTTGGGCGGTCTTCTTGCTGGCTGCAGGAGCCGCGGGTTTGGCGCTCAAGCATTCTTTCATGAAGGCTTTGCGCTCATCGCCCTTTTTGTCAGCTGCGTCTTTGTTGCAGGTGGCCATCTTGCCTTGCTGAGCCGTTTTGCCAGCAGCAGGTGCCGCGGCAGCAGGAGCTGCAGCAGGCGCTGCGGGTGCGGCATCGGCGGCATAGGCAGAGCCCATGGAGATGCAAACGCTCAAGCCCAGCAGTGTCAACAGTTGTTTCATAGGGTGTCCTTAAAAAAGTGAAAGAGTTAAATCCCGGTCGGGATTCCAACACACAACGCCAGCCCCCTCGCGCCCGTTGACCATGGTTTACAGCGTTGGTGCAACTTTGTCACACAGATGCACCCGTAAAATCAGAGCATGATCACCGTCAAAACCGAACTTTTACAAGCCCTGCGCGCCGCACTGGAAGATTTACAACCTGGCGCAGGTGCCCGCGCTGCATTCGAGTCGCCCAAAGTGGCGGCCCATGGCGACTTGGCCACCACCGCAGCCATGCAACTGGCCAAGCCACTCAAGCTCAACCCGCGTCAGTTGGCAGAAAATTTGTGTGCCAGCTTGCGCGCCTCAGCGGCCTTTGATACCTGGGTGGCGGCGCTTGACATTGCCGGCCCAGGCTTCATCAACATCACCTTAAAGCCAGCCGCCAAACAGCAAGTGGTGCGCTCAGTGCTGCACCAAACCGCAAGTTATGGCAGCCAGCCTGACAACGGCCAGCGCATGTTGGTGGAATTTGTCTCAGCCAACCCCACCGGCCCCTTGCATGTGGGGCATGGCCGCCAAGCGGCGTTGGGGGACGCCATTTGCAATCTGTTTGCGACCCAAGGCTGGCGCGTGCACCGCGAGTTTTATTACAACGATGCCGGGGTGCAAATCCAAACCCTCGCCACCAGCACCCAACTGCGAGCCCAAGGCTTCAAGCCGGGCGACGCTTGCTGGCCCACCGACCCAGACAACCCAGCTTCCAAAGCGTTTTACAACGGCGATTACATCCAAGACATTGCCGATGATTTTTTGGCCAAGAAAACCGTCAAGGCCGACGACCGCACCTTCACCGCCAGTGGTGATGTGCAAGACCTGGAGTCGATTCGCCAATTTGCCGTGGCTTACCTGCGCAATGAGCAAGACATTGACTTGCAGGCCTTCAACCTCAAGTTTGACCAGTACTACCTGGAGTCCAGCCTGTACACCAGTGGCCGCGTGGAGGCCACAGTGAGCAAGCTGATTGCCAACGGCAAGACGTTTGAGCAAGACGGCGCGCTGTGGCTCAAGTCCACTGACTACGGTGACGACAAAGACCGCGTGATGCGCAAGCAAGACGGCAACTACACCTATTTTGTGCCCGATGTGGCCTACCACATTGCCAAGTGGGAGCGTGGTTTTCAGAAGGTCATCAACATCCAGGGCACAGATCACCACGGCACCATTGCCCGGGTGCGCGCCGGGCTGCAAGCGGCTGATGTCGGCATTCCCAAAGGCTACCCTGATTACGTGCTGCACACCATGGTGCGGGTTGTCAAAGGCGGTGAAGAGGTCAAAATCAGCAAGCGTGCGGGCAGCTATGTCACGCTGCGCGATTTGATCGAGTGGACCAGCAAAGACGCGGTACGCTTCTTTTTGCTCAGCCGCAAGCCCGATACCGAGTACACCTTTGATGTCGATTTGGCGGTGGCCAAAAACAACGACAACCCGGTGTATTACGTGCAGTATGCACATGCGCGCATTTGCTCGGTGCTGGCCAGTTGGGGCGGCGATGCCACCACCTTGGCGCAAGTGGATTTGACTGCGCTGGACAGCCCGCAAGCACACGCTCTGATGCTGCTGCTGGCCAAATACCCCGACATGCTGAGTGCCGCCGCGGCAGATTTGGCGCCCCATGATGTGACCTTTTACCTGCGTGAGCTGGCGGCGTGCTACCACAGTTACTATGATGCTGAGCGCATTTTGGTTGACGATGAGGCGGTCAAACTGGCGCGCCTGGCGCTGGTGGCGGCCACCGCTCAGGTGTTGCGCAACGGCCTGGCAGTGCTGGGTGTAAGCGCCCCACAAAAAATGTAATTCAACCCAAACAATCCATTAGGGCATGAGTGCAAATCTTCCGCCAGGCATCATGCAGGCACGAAGTGCCGCTTAATGGATTATTTGGGTTCAACCCTCCAACAAGGTTTTTGAAATGAATATTTGGCTGAACAAGTCGCAACGCGGTGGCACCTTTTTGGGCTTTGTCTTGGGGCTGGTGGTGGGTTTGGGCGCGGCCTTGGGAGTGGCGGTGTATGTGACCAAAGTGCCGGTGTCGTTCTTGAACAAAATTGGCGGTCAAACGGCTGAAAAAGAGGCCACAGAAGCTCAGAAAAACAAAGACTGGGACCCCAATACCCCGCTGTATGGCAAAAATCAAGCCCGCCCTTCAGCTCCAGCTGAAACCGTGTTGCCCAGTGCAGTACCCACCCAAGACCCTGCCAAGACTGCAGCAACCCCTGCCAAAGAGTCAGCTGTAGCCAAAGCGCCCCCAAAAACACCGGCTCAGCCTGAACTCAAACCGGCTGTGTCTGCTGACCCCTTGGGCGACCTGGCCAAGGCCAAAAGCAACAGCAAAGAGGCTGCGGCTGAGCCATTTAGCTACTTTGTGCAAGTGGGCGCTTTTCGTACCCCTGAAGATGCCGAGGGGCAGCGCGCCAAGTTGTCACTGGCCGGGGTAGAAACCAAATTGTCAGAGCGCGAGCAAGCTGGCCGGGTGGTCTACCGGGTGCGCACCGGCCCTTATGACTCTCGTGAGGTGGCAGACAAAGCCAAAAGCAAACTCGATGCCATGGGCATTGACACCGCGCTGGTGCGCGTGCAGCGCTGAACTTTTTGAGCCGCACTGGCTCAGATACCCTTTTGATCAACCCACTGGAGATGTCATCCATGCAACGTCGTAACTTTGTGTCTGGCCTGGGCTGTGCGGCTGCACTGGCCGCCAGTGCCACCCCTGCTGTGCTTTGGGCACAAACCAACACCCCCAAAACTGGCACAGATTTCATCAAGCTTGACAAACCCGTGGCAGTGGATGCACCGGCTGGCAAGGTCGAGGTGATTGAATTTTTTTGGTACAACTGCCCGCACTGCCATGCGTTTGAACCCGCCCTGGCGGCCTGGCTGAACAAGCTGCCCAAAGATGTCGCCTTCAAGCGCGTGCCGATTGCGTTCAACGACTCGTTTGTGCCGCAGCAGCGCCTGTTTTATGCGCTGGAAGCCATGGGGCAGCTCGATAGCTTGCACGCCCGGGTGTTCAAGGCCATCCACTCTGAGAAACTGCAACTCACCAAAGCTGAAGCCATTGTGGATTGGGTGGTGAAGCAAGGCGTGGACAAGACCAAGTTTTTGGCGCAGTTCAACTCGTTCTCGGCCTCCACCAAGGCCACCCGTGCCAAACAGCTTGCCTCAGCCTACCAACTCGAAGGCGTGCCTGCCATTGGCGTGGCCGGGCGTTATTACACCGACGGGTCTTTGGCCAAAAGCATGGATCGCGCCTTGTTTGTGACTGATTTTCTGATTGATCTTGCCCGCAAAGGGCATTGATTAAACCTCTGATGCTAGCGAGGTAGCGGGCTTGTCTCGCTACAATGAAGGCACATTTTTAGCAAGATTCGTGCCCTTATGAAATCCCCTCTGTTGAACTGTCTTGTGGCCGCCGTTTGGGTGTGTCTCGCACCTACCGCAGGTGCCGAGAAAGCCGACCGTGACAAGCCCATGAACGTCGAGGCCGATGCGCTGCGCTATGACGACCTCAAGCAAGTCAGCGTGTTCAGTGGCAACGTGGTGCTGACCAAAGGCACGATTCTGATTCGTGGTGCCCGCCTTGAAGTGCGCCAAGACCCACAGGGTTACCAGTTTGGTGTGGTCACCGGTGAGTCAGGCAAGCGGGCGTTTTTCAGGCAAAAGCGCGAGGGGCTTGACGAATTCATTGAAGGCGAAGGCGAACGCATTGACTACGATGGTCGTGCCGACGTCGTCAAATTCATCAACCAAGCGCAGTTGCGCCGTTACCAGGGCGCAGCGCTCAACGATGAATTTAACGCTGGCGTCATTGTCTACAACAACCTCACCGATGTGTTCACGCTAGATGGCGCGCCGCTGGCCGGTGCCCCAGGCAGCGTGGGTCAACCTGGTGCACCAGCTGGCCGAGTGCGTGCCATGTTGACCCCCAAGAAAGACAGCGCTGCACCCGTGCCACCGGCCACTAACTTGCGTGCCACGCCCGCCTTGGGTGGAGCCTCACGCTGATGGCAGCTTCAACTTCGCGCTCAATATCAACCGCGGCCAGCCCACCGGTTGAAGAACCCAGCC
>NZ_JAQURE010000058.1 GCF_028715765.1 Rhodoferax sp. | reverse complement strand
GAGGTCAACCGCTCGATGGCGCTTGATGAACTCAAAAAAATGAAGGACTCGGTGGAAAGCGCTGCCAAAGATGTCGGTCAGTCCATCAAGTCCGGCACCGATGATTTTGAAAAAACCTGGGCTGAAGCCACCAGCGTGGCCTCTGACGGTCATTCATCGGATTCAGACTACCGTGTGTCATTGCCAGAGCCTGTGCCAGAGTACCGCCACCCCAAGAAAAATTGGCGTCTCAAACAAGGTGCCACGCCCAACTGGTACAAAGCCCGCGCGGGTGTGCGAACCCGTGCCCTGTCGGGTGCTGCCCGAGTGGCACGCTACCGACCAACCAAATTCAATTGATGTCTGATTCCCCTGAAAAAAAAGACGAACTTGCCGGTACTGAGCAGCCGTTTGTGAGCCACTTGGTTGAGTTGCGCGACCGCTTGGTCAAGGCGGTGATGGCCATTGCCGTGGTGGCGATTGCGCTGGGGGTGTACCCCGGTCCGGCGGCGTTGTATGACCTGATGGCTGCGCCATTGGTGGCTCATTTGCCCAAAGGCGCCACCATGATCGCTACATCGGTCATCTCGCCCTTCATGGTGCCCCTCAAGGTGCTGATGATGACGGCTTTCATGATTGCTTTGCCAGTGGTGCTGTACCAACTGTGGGCGTTTGTGGCACCTGGTTTGTACGCGCATGAAAAAAAATTGGTGCTGCCGTTGGTGGTGTCGAGCACGTTGCTGTTTTTTGTCGGTGTGGCGTTTTGCTACTTTTTTGTGTTTGGTCGGGTGTTTGCATTCATTCAGAGCTTTGCACCGGCCAGCATCACGGCTTCACCTGACATTGAAGCTTATCTGGGCTTTGTGCTGTCGATGTTTTTGGCCTTTGGCATGGCGTTTGAAGTGCCGGTGGTGGTGGTGGTGCTGGCGCGCATGGGCATCTTCAGCGTGCAGAAGCTCAAAGACTTCAGGGGTTATTTTGTCGTGTTGGCGTTCATCATTGCGGCCATTGTCACGCCGCCGGATGTGGTGTCGCAGCTGGCGCTGGCCATACCGATGGTGGCTTTGTACGAAGTGGGTATTTGGGCGGCGCAAATTTTCATCCGCCACACCCAAGCCCCTGAAGCCACTGAATAATCAAGTGTCAAATCGGCCTCTAGGCCATACAGATAAAGCTTAGGCAGCTATTTTTTAAATAGCAATTTGAAGTTATTGTTGAGGCGCTCTGGGTTTAGGCCGCACGCCTGGTACCACCTGCAAGCTGATCTTGCCAGTCGGGCGTTGAACTTCAAAGGTGGACGCTGTGGCGGGTTTGAGTGCTGCCACTTGCGTCAACAACTCGGCCACGTTGCGTGTGGCTTTGCCCGCCACGGCCACCACCACATCGCCTGGCTTCATGCCGGCTTGCGCGGCGGGTCCGTTTTGCAACACGCCGGTGATGATGACACCTTGCTGAGCTTCAATGCCAAAGGTTTGCGCCAATTCAGGCGTGAGTTCATTGGGCTCTACGCCGATCCAGCCGCGCGTGACCACGCCGTCTTTCACAATGCCTTCCAGCACCAGTTTGGCGGTTGACACCGGAATGGCAAAACCAATGCCCATGCTGCCGCCCGAGCGCGAGTAAATGGCGGTGTTAATGCCCAACAAGTTGCCGTTGGTGTCCACCAGCGCACCACCCGAGTTGCCGGGGTTGATGGCGGCATCGGTCTGGATGAAGTTCTCAAAGGTGTTGATGCCCAGCTGGTTGCGCCCCAGCGCGCTGACAATGCCGCTGGTCACGGTCTGCCCCACACCAAACGGGTTGCCGATGGCCAGCACCTGGTCGCCCACTTGCAGGTTGTCAGAGTTGCCCAGCACGATCACGGGCAAGCGATCCAGGTCAATTTTCAGCACGGCCAGGTCGGCATCGGGGTCGGTGCCAATGACTTTGGCGCGGGCGTGACGGCTGTCGTTCAAGATCACGTCAATTTCATCAGCGTTTTCAACCACGTGGTTGTTGGTCAAGATGTAGCCGTCAGGGCTCACTATCACGCCGCTGCCCAGCCCCACTTGGGGTTGGTTTTGCTGCTCACCAAAAAAGAATTTGAACCACGGGTCAGCGCCATGTGGGCTTTGGCGAGCGTTTTTGCTGGTGTTGATGCTCACCACCGCCTGGGATGATTTTTGCGCGGCCAACCTGAAACTGCCCACGGGCACAGCGGTGGCCGCGCTGGCGGGCACCTCCAGCACTGCCACGTTGCCGTTGCGGCCTGCATGCAAGTCAAGCCATTGGGGTTTGAGCGTGCCCACCACAAAATAAGCAGCCAGCAAGACGGTGACGGATTGAGAAAAAAGCAACCAAAAACGTTTCATGGGCAAGACCAACAGGCTCAGGTAGGGTGAAGGAAGGAGAAAACAGATATAAATTGTAGGTCTCAGACCTTATTTCAATGACCAAGTTCCCCCTCATCCTTCACACCCAGCCGCAAGCACCGGCCAAGCCCGCTTTGAGTGCCGTTTGCAATGGCTGTGGCGTGTGCTGTTTGCTGGAGCCTTGTCCTTTGGGTGTGGTGCTGTCGGGCTCCCGCACTGGCGCGTGTGTGGCTTTGCGCTGGGATGAAGATCAGGAACTTTACCGTTGCGGTGCCATGACAGACCCCTTGGCCGTGGTGCAAGCTCGGTTGGCTGACAGCCTGGCGTTTGCCGCGCCTGTGTTGGCGCACGCATTGACACGTGTGGCACCGCGTTGGGTGGCCGCTGGCACAGGCTGCGATTGCAGTGTGCAGGTGTTGGCGTCACCCGCGGCCGATGCACATGGCTCGGCATGAGTGTGGCGGTGGCAACGCCAGCTCTTATGATTTGGCCTTCTCACCAATGGCGACCCACGCATGATTTCAAGACCTGATTTGTTGACCACCTTCAATGGCTTGCTGCAGCCTGAACGCTTTCGCGACTACGGCCCAAACGGTTTGCAGGTGGAAGGGCGCATGGAGATTGGCAAAATTGTTTCTGGGGTGACGGCCAGCCGGGCGTTGATTGAGGCCGCCATAGCCGCTCATGCCGATGCCATTTTTGTCCACCACGGCTTGTTCTGGCGCGGACAAGATGGCTGCGTCACCGGCTGGATGAAGCAGCGACTGGCCTTGCTGCTGGCACATGACATCAACTTGTTTGCTTACCATTTGCCGCTGGACGCGCATCCAGAGCTGGGGAACAACGCGCAATTGGGGTTGCAACTGGGGTTGGTGGTGCAAGCTCAGTTTGGTGAGCAAAACCTGGGGTGTTTGGGGCAGCCTGCCAACGGCATTGCCTTTGCGTCGGCACAAGCTTTGGCAGACCGCGTATCTTTTGTATTAAATCGGCCTGTAGTGCTTGTTGATCAAGCTCAAGTGGCTATTAAAAAAGTAGCATGGTGCAGTGGCGGTGGCCAAAGCTACTTTGAAGCCGCCATGGCCGCTGGTGCCGATGCTTTCATCACTGGCGAAATTTCTGAGCCCCAGGCGCACTTGGCACGCGAATGCGGGGTGGCCTTCATTGCCTGTGGCCACCATGCCAGCGAGCGCTATGGCGCGCCTGCGCTGGCGGCGCACGTGGCGGCGCAATGTGGGCTAACGCACGAATTCATTGACATTGACAACCCGGCCTGACATGACCTCTTCAAACCACAAACCTTTGCGCCCCATGGCTATCACCATGGGAGACGCCGCTGGCATTGGGCCAGAAATCATCGCCAAAGCGTTTCAGGATTCGCCGCAAGACTGCCTGGGCTGTTTTGTGGTGGGTGATGTGCCGACTCTGCGCCGCGCTGCCGCAGTGGTGGCACAGGGCGGCATTTGTTTGCCCGTGTTAGAGCTTTCTGCGGCGCAAGATGCGCTTCATGTGCCGCCGCGCTGTTTGCCGGTGTTGCCGGTTTATTCAGGGGAACAAGCAGCCGTGCCGCCAGTGGCATTTGGCCAGCTCAGTGCCCACGCAGGACAGATGGCGGGTGATTGTGTGGCGTGGGCAGCGCGCGCCGCGTTGCGCGGCGAGGTGTCGGCGCTGGTCACGGCACCGTTGAACAAAGCGGCGCTGTCGATGGCTGGCGGTTGGCTGGCCAGTTTTCCAGGCCACACGGAGATGTTGCAGGCGCTGGCAGCAGAGCATGCGCATACGCCTGTGGCACAGATGCCGGTGCGCATGATGTTGGCCAATGACGAGTTGCGTGTGGTGTTGGTCAGCATCCATGTGGCTTTGCGCGAGGCTTTGGCGGCAGTTACTTTTGAGAATGTGTTGCAGACACTGCTGATTACCCATCGCTCGCTGTCTGCCGTGTTGGGGCGTTCGCCTACCATCGGTGTGGCAGGTTTGAACCCGCATGCTGGCGAGGGCGGTTTGTTTGGGCGCGAAGAAATTGACGTCATTCTGCCCGCCGTGCATGCGGCTCGCGCGCAAGGAGTGCAGGTCAGTGAACCGATCGCACCTGACACGGTGTTCATGCGCGCTCGGAGCCAGCCAGGACGGCCGGGTGAGTTTGATGTCGTGGTGGCCATGTACCATGATCAAGGCTTGATTCCGGTGAAATACTTGGGGGTAGACAAAGGGGTCAACGTCACATTAGGGCTGGCGCTGGTGCGCACTAGCCCAGACCATGGCACCGCTTTTGACATAGCAGGTACAGCACAGGCAGATGCTGCAAGTTTGGTGCAAGCCATTCGCATGGCCAGGCAGCTGTGTGGATAACCTACACGCAAAAGCTGAATCGCGTGGCTTACCGGGGGAGGTATCTCAGTTAGAATCTAGGGTTGTTACCTACAGTGATCTTTATCTTTGAGGATTCCCATGAGTGAAAGTCTTGCCGACAATATTTCTCTTGACTCCAGCAAACGAACCTGGCTGATTGCATCCGGTTGTGCTGGCGCTGTAGGTGGCCTAGCCGCTGCAGTACCTTTTATCAGTTCCTTCCAGCCTTCCGAGCGCGCCAAAGCCGCCGGAGCTGCTGTAGAAGCCGATATTTCAAACTTGAAACTCGGTGAAAAAATGACGGTGGAATGGCGCGGCAAGCCTGTTTGGATTGTGCGTCGTACACCTGAAATGTTGGCCGCCTTGCCCACAATTGACAGCCAATTGGTTGACCCCAATTCGACGCGTAAACCGGCCGAACAAGCGCCTGAATACGCGCGCAATGCCACACGCTCTATCAAGCCCGAAGTTTTGGTCGTGGTTGGTATCTGTACACATCTGGGCTGCTCGCCTAATGACAAGTTCACGA
Source organism: Rhodoferax sp. (assembly GCF_028715765.1). Taxonomy (GTDB): domain Bacteria; phylum Pseudomonadota; class Gammaproteobacteria; order Burkholderiales; family Burkholderiaceae_C; genus Rhodoferax. Next base: position 10,939 of record NZ_JAQURE010000058.1, on the reverse strand, counting down.
CGGGTCCACAGCCATCGTTGCCAGATGATTGGAAGGGTGGTTTCTTCTGCCCATGCCATGGTTCAACTTTTGATTTGGCTGGACGGGTGTTCAAGAACAAGCCGGCACCAGACAATCTTGAGATTCCGCCGCATATGTACCTCTCAGACACCAAGTTGCTCATTGGTGACGACAAAAAAGCCTAAGGACACAAAACATGGCTACTTTTCACGAAATTTCCCCCAACGCCTCAGCTGGCGAAAAAGCTTTGAATTGGGTTGATAACCGTTTTCCGCTCTCCAAGCTGTTCAAAGAACACATGAGCGAGTACTACGCGCCCAAAAACTTCAACCTTTGGTATATCTTTGGCTCACTTTCGCTCTTGGTGTTGGTGATCCAAATTGTCACGGGTATCTTTTTGGTGATGCATTACAAGCCAGATGCTGCTCTGGCATTTGCCTCAGTGGAGTACATCATGCGCGATGTGCCATGGGGCTGGTTGATCCGCTACATGCACTCTACTGGCGCGTCGGCTTTTTTTATAGTGGTGTACCTGCACATGTTCCGCGGCTTGATGTATGGCAGCTATCGCAAACCACGTGAATTGATTTGGATTTTTGGTTGTGCCATTTTCTTGGCGCTGATGGCCGAAGCCTTCATGGGTTACTTGTTGCCATGGGGACAGATGAGCTACTGGGGTGCCCAGGTGATTGTGAATTTGTTTTCAGCCATTCCCTTTGTTGGTCCTGATCTGGCTCTGTTGATTCGTGGTGATTTTGTGGTGGGAGATGCCACTCTGAATCGTTTCTTCAGCTTCCACGTGATCGCCGTACCGCTGGTTTTGTTGGGCTTGGTGGTGGCGCACATCATTGCGTTGCATGAAATAGGCTCCAATAACCCAGATGGTGTTGAGATCAAAGCCACCAAAGATGCCAACGGTATTCCGTTGGACGGCATTCCGTTCCACCCCTACTACTCAGTACACGACATATTTGCCGTGAGTCTGTTCTTGTTTGTGTTTTCGGCCATCATCTTTTTTGCCCCTGAAATGGGTGGCTATTTCCTGGAGTACAACAATTTCATTCCTGCAAACCCCTTCCAGACTCCATTGCACATTGCACCTGTTTGGTATTTCACGCCTTTCTACACTTTGCTTCGTGCTGTCACCACTGAAATGATGTATGTGCTGATGGCCTGTGTGGTTGCTGGTGCCCTGTTGGCAGTCGCCAAGATCAAAATGCCGGCACTTTTTAAAGGCTTGGTTGTGGGTGGTGCGGTCGTGGTGTTGGCCATGATGATGGCCATCGATGCCAAATTTTGGGGTGTTGTGGCTATGGGCGGTGGGGTTGTGATCTTGTTCTTCTTGCCTTGGTTGGATAACAGCCCAGTGAAGTCGATTCGTTACCGCCCCACTTGGCATAAAGTTTTATATGGTGTGTTTGTGGTGAACTTTTTCATCATTGGTTTTCTGGGAACACAGCCGGTCTCTGTGATTTATGGCCGCATTTCACAGTTGGGTACGTTGTTTTACTTTGGATTCTTCCTTTTGATGCCTTGGTGGAGTCGTCTTGGAACTTTCAAGCAAGTTCCAAACCGTGTCAATTTCAAGGCTCACTGATCCGGAGATCACGAAATGAAAATTATGAGTTTTACTCAAAAAGTAGTGTTGGGTTTGGTTTTGACTTTTGGGTTTGGGTTTGCTGCTCAAGCCAACACAGAAGGTGTTGCTTGGGATAAAGCGCCCGACAAGATCAACGATCAGGCTGCGCTGCAAAATGGTGCCAAAGTTTTTGTCAACTACTGCTTAAATTGCCATTCCGCTGCCTTCAATCGTTTCAATCGTCTGCAAGACATTGGCTTGACTGCTGACCAAATCAAAGACAATTTGTTGGTCACTAACGCCAAAATTGGTGATACCATGAAGGCAGCTATTGACCCACAGCAAGCCAAAGCTTGGTTTGGTGTCAATCCCCCCGACTTGACTGTGATTGCACGTTCTCGCGCAGGCGCTGGTGGTACGGGTGCTGATTACTTGTACACGTACATGCGTGGTTTCTACCCTGATGAAACCAAGCCCACGGGCTGGAATAATCATGTGTTTCCCAATGTGGCCATGCCGCATGTGTTGTGGGAAATGCAAAGCAGCATGACGCCTGCCCAATATGATCAGACCATTGGTGATTTGGTGAACTATTTACAATGGATGTCAGAGCCAGCGCAAACAGCTCGAAAAAACATGGGCAAATATGTTTTGATCTTCTTGGCTGGCTTGATTTTCCTGACCTGGAAACTCAACAGTGCTTACTGGAAAGATGTCAAATAAAACAACAAGTTGATGTGGTGATGTGCATGTGAATGCACACCCTATTCATTACAGAGTGGGCAGGTGATGAACCTCCCGCTCTTTTATTTTTTAAGGAGCCTCCACCATGATGGTGCTTTATTCAGGGACGACTTGTCCCTATTCTCATCGCTGCCGTTTCGTCTTGTTTGAAAAAGGCATGGATTTTGAGATACGTGACGTGGACTTGTACAACAAGCCTGAAGACATCAATGTCATGAATCCTTATGGTCAAGTTCCCATTTTGGTTGAGCGCGATCTGATTTTGTATGAATCAAACATCATCAATGAGTACATTGATGAGCGTTTCCCTCATCCTCAGCTCATGCCCGGTGACCCGGTGGATCGCGCGCGCGTGCGCCTTTTCCTTTTGAATTTCGAGAAAGAGTTGTTCACCCATGTGTCCACGCTTGAGTCTCGTACATCAAAAACCAATGAAAAAGCATTAGAAAAGGCGCGTGCTCATATTCGTGATCGGTTGACTCAGTTGGCGCCCGTGTTTTTGAAGAACAAATTCATGTTGGGTGATGGTTTTTCAATGCTTGATGTCGCCATTGCACCGTTACTGTGGCGCTTGGATTACTACGGCATTGAACTCAGTAAGAATGCCGCCCCTTTGCTCAAATATGCGGAGCGAATTTTTTCTCGTCCAGCCTACATTGAGGCATTGACACCCTCTGAAAAGGTCATGCGCAAGTAATCAGTGATGGGTATCGAATGAAATCAGAAGCACAGACCACCTCAACACGTCCCTACCTCATTCGTGCGTTGCACGAATGGTGCGTAGACAACGGGTTGACGCCCTATGTCACGGTGTGGGTAGATAACACCGTGCAAGTGCCTCGAGAATTTGTCAAAGACGACGAAATTGTCCTCAATGCAAGTTTCGATGCCACCATGGGGCTCAAGCTTGGCAACGAATTCATTGAATTCAAAGCCCGGTTTGGTGGCGTGGTGCGTGAAATTTTCATACCCATTGACCATGTGGTAGCCATCTTTGCGCGTGAAAATGGTCAAGGCATGGCGTTTCCGAGGGTCGAGTCATCGGTGAGGGCGCAAGAAGCTGTGACTTCTGAGTCCGTACCCAAACCAGCTTCTGTGCAATTGGCAGCTGTTGAACCGACCAGCACGGCGGCTGAATCGGTTTCTGCAACCTCTTCCGACGCCTCTAAAACCAAACCGTCCGCTAGGCGTCCAGCACTCACAAGAATCAAGTAAATTGCAAGTTTGCATCAGAAATAACTGCAAACATGTATAGAATCTCGGTTTCGCCGATTTAGCTCAGTTGGTAGAGCAACCGCCTTGTAAGCGGTAGGTCGTCAGTTCGAATCCGACAATCGGCACCAATTTTCAGTCTCCGCGACGCACCTTCAGTCGAATAGATTTCACCTCAAGGGAATGTGTTCTGAGGTGAGCTTCAAAAGCTGGCAGCAACTGGCGCAATTTGGCAGCTGTTGTGTTGTTTGACAGCAGCAGACACCACACCCCCTCTTCAAACGGCCCAGCCTGCACTTGGTGACGAAATGTTGCCGGTATCAAAGTGCTGATGGTTTGCAAGCGCACATTAGATTCCCGGTGCAGTTCCATCAGCCTTGCCAGTCCCGGATTGTTTTGGCTGGCTTGCAGCAAAGTCACTGACGGTGAGCGGCGGTTCATGAACGTGGCAAAGGGTTTCGCATGCATTTAATTATCACGGATGCTTGGTTAGCCAAATCTCGGGCTGTGCACTTGTCAGGTCTGCAGTTGGTGACTGCTTTTTTGGTGGGCGCCTTGATTGTGATGTTGCTTGCCTTGAGCCTCTACCACTGGGTGTTTCTTAAAGGCGCTCGTGAGGGTTGGCCGGTTGTAGGCACTTTGGTCAAATTGGTGACCAAAGATGAATTTGATCAGCGTGAACGCTTCTTGCGTGAAAATTTGGATGTGATGGCACGTCGCATGGGCGAAATGCAAGCCAAGCTCACACAGCTTGAATCCTTGGGTACTCGCGTGGCCAGTCTTGCAGGCATCAATCCAGCAGAGCTTCAAGCGCAAGCCGGCAGCGGCGGTGTACAGATTGGCGCGCACGCGCTCACGCTCTCTGAAATTCAACTTACTTTGGATGAACTGGAGCATGTGACACATCAGCGCACCGACCTGCTCACCATCATAGAGTCGCGCTTGTTTGATCGCAAAATGAAAAGCCTGATGATCCCAACGCAAAAGCCTGTGGCTTTGGCTGAACTGGGTTCTGCATTCGGCTGGCGAATTGATCCTTTTTCAGGGCGCTCGGCCTTGCACACCGGCCTGGATTTCCCCGCCACTGTTGGAACGCCCATTTTGGCGGCGGCCGGTGGTGTGGTGGTGGTGCAAGAATTTCATGCAGAGTATGGCAACATGACCGAAATTGACCATGGCAATGGCTTGGTGACCCGCTACGCACATGCTTCCAAAACATTTGTGAAAGTGGGTGATTTGATCAAACGGGGTCAAAAAATTGCCGAAGTGGGCACCACCGGGCGCTCAACCGGCTCACATCTCCATTTTGAAGTGATGGTGAATGGGGTTTTTCAAGACCCACAAAAGTTTTTGTCAGGTCGTCCAAATCCGCAGAGCTCACAACTTGCCCAGACGGCCAAATCGGCTTCAACCACGGGTGCCAATCAAGTTCATTGAACGCCACTGCCCGTTGTGCATTTCAATCACCCAAGGCATGGCCTTGGCAACAGTAAAATGCCATGAACCAAGAGTGGGTGCGGGCTTGATGAGCTTGCGTTTTATCTTGTGATCCCCATTTCAGTTAGATCGTAATTAAAGGATTGGGCGGCCATTTGCTTGTTGTAAGCGGGTGGTGCGCCCTGAATGCATGGCCACCAATTTCCTCACAAAAATTTTCGGCAGTCGCAATGACCGCCTGCTCAAAAAATACCGCCAAGTTGTGGCCAAAATCAACGCATTGGAGTTGGGGTTTGAAAAACTCACAGACGATCAATTGCGTGGCAAGACCCAGGAATTCAAAGACCGTTTGGCCGCTGGCGAAGCGCTAGACGCTCTATTGCCAGAAGCTTTTGCGGTGGTTCGTGAAGGCTCCAAACGAGTCATGAAATTGCGCCACTTTGATGTGCAGATGCTCGGCGGCATGTCGTTGCACAACGGCAAAATTTCCGAAATGGGCACCGGTGAAGGCAAAACGCTCACGGCAACGCTGCCGGTTTACCTCAACGCCCTGTCTGGCAAAGGGGTGCACGTGGTCACGGTGAACGACTACCTTGCCAACCGTGATGCCCAATGGATGGGCAAGCTATACAACTTTTTAGGTTTGTCGGTGGGCATCAACCTGCCCAATATGCCGCGTGAAGAAAAGCAAGCCGCTTACCGTGCAGACATCACCTACGGCACCAACAACGAATATGGTTTTGACTACTTGCGCGACAACATGGTCTACGAAGCCGCTGACCGGGTGCAACGTGGCCTGAACTATGCCATTGTAGACGAGGTGGACTCCATTTTGATTGATGAAGCGCGCACACCGCTCATCATCAGCGGTCAGGCCGAAGACCAAACCGACCTGTATCAAGCCATCAAGTTGATCGTGCCGCAGCTCGAAAAACAAGAGGGCGAAGCCGACCCGCATACCGGTGAAGGCATCACCAAAGAAGGCGACTTCACCATTGACGAAAAAAGTCACCAAGTGTTTTTGACCGAGCGTGGCCATGAAAATGCCGAACGCATTTTGGCTAGCATGGGCATGCTGCCTGAGGGCGCCAGCCTGTACGACCCGGCCAACATCACCTTGATGCACCATCTGTACGCAGCCCTGCGCGCCCAGCATCTTTACCACCGTGACCAGCACTACGTGGTACAAGCCGGTGAGGTTGTGATCGTGGACGAATTCACGGGCCGCTTGATGACCGGCAGGCGTTGGAGCGAAGGCTTGCATCAGGCGGTTGAAGCCAAAGAAGGAGTGGCCATTCAGCCTGAAAACCAGACCATGGCCTCCATCACCTTCCAAAACTACTTCCGTTTGTACGGCAAGTTGGCGGGCATGACGGGCACTGCCGACACCGAAGCCTATGAATTTCAAGAAATTTACGGTCTGGAAACGGTGGTCATGCCACCCAACCGCCCCAGCCGCCGAGATGACCAGTTAGACCGGGTTTACAAAACAACACGTGAAAAGTACGTGGCTGCCATTAACGACATTCGTGAATGTTACGAGCGTGGTCAGCCGGTTTTGGTGGGCACCACCTCGATTGAAAACTCAGAAATCATTGCCGATTTGCTGGTCAAAGAAAAATTACCGCATCAGGTGCTCAATGCCAAGCAACACGCCCGCGAGGCCGACATCGTGGCGCAGGCGGGTCGTCCCAAAATGATCACCATTGCCACCAACATGGCAGGCCGTGGTACCGATATTGTGCTGGGTGGCAACATCAGCAAAACCATTGAAGCGCTTGAGGCTGACGAGGCATTGAGTGAGGCTGAACGCCAACAAAAAATGGATGAAGTGCGCGCCCAGTGGGCCAAAGACCATGAACTGGTCACCGCGCTGGGTGGCCTTCGCATCATTGCCACCGAACGCCATGAGTCGCGCCGCATCGACAACCAATTGCGTGGCCGTTCTGGCCGCCAGGGCGACCCAGGCTCATCGCGCTTTTACCTCAGCCTAGACGACTCACTGATGCGCATCTTTGCCGGTGACCGGGTCAAGGCCATCATGGACCGTCTGAAGATGCCCGAGGGCGAAGCCATCGAGGCCGGCATTGTGACCCGCTCCATTGAAAGCGCGCAGCGCAAAGTTGAGGCGCGTAACTTTGACATGCGCAAGCAATTGCTCGAATACGACGACGTCGCCAACGACCAGCGCAAGGTGATTTATCAGCAGCGCAATGAAATTCTGGATGCCACCAACCTGGCCGCTCAAATTCAGTCGCTGCGCGAAGGTTGTTTTGAAGATATGGTGCGTCAGTATGTGCCTGCAGAGTCAGTAGAAGAGCAGTGGAATTTACCCGCACTTGAGCGTGTTTTGGCTGATGAATGGCAGCTCACCTTGCCCTTGCAGCACCAAGTCAATGCCGCCAGCGCCATCACCGACCACGACGTGCTCGACGCCGTGCGTGCGCATGCCAACCAAGTGTTTGACGACAAGGTCACGCAGGTCGGCGCTGACAACTTCACCCAATTTGAGCGCATGGTGCTGCTGCAAAGCATCGACACCAATTGGCGCGACCACCTCAGCGCGCTGGATTACTTGCGCCAAGGCATCCACCTGCGCGGCTACGCCCAAAAGCAGCCCAAGCAAGAGTACAAACGCGAAGCCTTCGAGCTGTTTGGCCAAATGCTTGACTCGGTCAAAAATGAAGTCACCAAAGTGCTGATGACGGTGCGCATCCAGTCCAACGAAGAAGCTGCCGCTGCTGCTGTTGAACTTGAAAACCGTGCCGAGCGCGTCAGCAACGTCACCTACAGCGCACCCACCGCCACGGGTGAAGTCGAAACCACTGTCGATGCGGCCACCGTCAAGGCTGAAGTACCGCGTGTGGGACGCAATGATCCATGCCCTTGTGGCAGCGGCAAAAAATACAAACAGTGCCACGGCAAACTGTCGTGATCGCTTGAATCTTTCAAAATCGGGCTTCGTGCCCGATTTTTTTTCGAACAAAACCAACTCATACCCTGAAATTTGAAAGCCACTCATGTCTGTCAACCTGTCCAACCCCAACCCTGCTGAGTTGTTTCCCATTGCTGGCGTGCGCATTGGCGTGGCCGAGGCGGGCATTCGCAAAGCCAACCGCAAAGACCTCACCGTGGTGCTGATCGACGCAGGTGCAAGCGTGGCAGGGGTGTTCACGCAAAACCGGTTTTGTGCGGCTCCAGTGCAAATTTGCCGTGACCATTTGACTCAAAATTCTGGCATTCGCGCCATGCTCATCAACACCGGCAACGCCAATGCCGGCACCGGTGAAGATGGCCGCGCCAGAGCCCTGCACACCTGCCAAACGCTGGCTGCTCACTTGCACATCCAAGCCACACAAGTGCTGCCGTTTTCAACCGGTGTGATCATGGAAACCCTGCCGATTGACCGGCTCGAAGCTGGCTTGCCCGCCGCCTTGGCAGCTGCCAAGCCAGACCAATGGCTGGATGCCGCCCAAGCCATCATGACCACCGACACCGTGGCCAAAGCCTTTGGCGCACAGGTGCAGATTGACGGCGCGACCATCAGCATCACCGGCATCAGCAAAGGCGCTGGCATGATTCGCCCCAACATGGCCACCATGCTGGGCTTCATGGCCACCGATGCCTGCGTCAGCCAAACTGTGATGAAACAACTGGCCACCGAGCTGGCTGAAGGCTCATTCAACCGCGTCACGGTCGATGGTGACACCTCCACCAACGACTCTTTCGTGGTGATTGCCAGCAACCAGGCCAAGCATGCGCCCATCACCTCCCTAGACAGCGCCGCCGGGCAAGCATTGAAACAAGCCATGCTGGGTGTGGCGCAAAAGCTGGCGCAAGCCATCGTGCGAGACGGCGAGGGCGCGACCAAGTTCATCTCCATTCGGGTCGAAGGTGGCAAAACCCAGGCCGAGTGCCGCCAGGTGGCCTACGCCATTGCGCATTCGCCCTTGGTCAAAACCGCATTTTTTGCCAGCGACCCCAACCTGGGCCGCATTTTGGCCGCCGTTGGCTATGCCGGCATTGCTGACCTGGACCAGACCGGCATTGAGCTGTATCTGGATGATGTGCACGTGGCTAGCCAAGGCGGGCGCAACCCTGACTACCGTGAAGAAGATGGTCAGCGTGTCATGAAACAAGCCGAGATCACGGTGCGCGTGGCCTTGGGTCGGGGCGATGCCGCCGATACCGTATGGACTTGCGACCTCAGCCACGACTATGTGTCCATCAACGCCGACTACCGCTCATGAACGCTGCTTTCGAGCACCTGCTGCAACGTGCTGAGCAGCTTATCACCCGCATCGAATCGGTCTTGCCGCAGCCGCCCCAGCAGCCCGACTGGACGGCTTCAAGCGCCTTTCGCTACCGTAAGCGCAGCTCTGGCCGAGCCACCTTGGAACCGGTGCGCCATGTAGGTGCCATGGCGCTCACTGACCTGAAGGAAATTGAGCCGCAAAAAGAAAAAATCTTGCGCAACACCCGCCAATTCGTCAGCGGCCAGCCCGCCAACAATGTGTTGCTGACAGGCGCGCGCGGCACTGGCAAGTCGTCTTTGATACGCGCCTGCCTGAACGAACTTGCCACCCAAGGCTTGCGCCTGATTGAGGTTGACAAAGCCGATTTGACCGACCTGCCCGACATCGTGGATTTGGTCTCAGAGCAGCCTTTCAAGTTCATCGTGTTTTGCGACGACCTCAGTTTCGAGGACGGCGAACCCGGTTACAAAGCGCTCAAGTCCATTTTGGACGGCTCTGTCGCTGCCACCACTGCCAATGTGCTGATCTATGCCACCAGCAACCGCCGCCACCTGTTGCCTGAGTACATGAAAGAAAACCTCAGCTACACCCACACGGCCGACGGCGAAGTGCATCCTGGCGAGAGCGTGGAAGAAAAAATCTCGTTGTCAGAGCGCTTTGGGCTGTGGGTCAGTTTTTATGCGTTTTCGCAAGACGAGTACCTGGCCATCGTGGCGCAGTGGTTGCAATCATTTGCAGTGCCCGCGCCAGCCATTGAAGCTGCCCGTGCGCAAGCCTTGGTGTGGGCGCTGGAGCGCGGTTCGCGCAGCGGCCGCGTGGCCTACCAATTCGCCCGCGACTACGCTGGCCAACACGCCACATCTGCCCCATGAAATCGCCCTTGGTCGCAGATGCCCAACTTCCGCGCGAAGGGGGTGCAGAGCGCGCCGTGGTTGACGTGGCCGTGGGCGTGCTGATCCGCCCAGACGGCGACTTTTTATTGACCTCGCGCCCAGTGGGCAAGGTGTATGCCGGTTACTGGGAATTCCCCGGTGGCAAGTTCGAGGCCGGTGAAACCGCAGAGCAAGCGTTGCGGCGCGAACTGTTTGAAGAACTGGGCATTCACACACAGCGCATCGAACCCTGGCGGCAAATGCTGATGGACTACCCACACGCCTTGGTGCGACTGCACTTTTGCAAGGTTTGGCAATGGTCGGGCGAGTTGCAAATGCGCGAGGATCAGTCCTTTGCCTGGCAACGCCTGCCGGTGACAGTGTCGCCAGTGCTGCCCGGCACCGTGCCTGTGTTGACCTGGTTGGCCGAAGAGCGTGGCTTTGTAGGTGCTACGTTTTAAATAGCTATTGGCGCTTGATATCAAAGCTCTAGAGGCTAATTTCTTATGTATTTTCAAGTGGGTATGCGGGCAAGCTGTATCCAGTTTCTTGACCATCTGCCCTGATTACCTCCCCTGGTGCACGCTTGAAATGGCAGCAGTCGCACCCTGATCTCTGTCAGGATTGCGTCTGGGTGTTGGATGGGATCGCAGTTCTGAAAGAAGCGTACCAAGCTATTCAGGCGTGTTGCGCTGTGGGCTATAGTGCAGGTGCAGCACACTGACCCAGCAGCAGAGTTGGTGTAAAAACTTGGGTGCTGGTATTTCTTGGAACTGTTATGACCATTCACACTAACGAAAATCGTCGATAACCCATATTCCATGCGGATTTCAGAGAGT
>NZ_JAQURE010000057.1 GCF_028715765.1 Rhodoferax sp. | reverse complement strand
CCGACATCATGGGCGAGATCAGCGCCGCCAGCTCCGAGCAAAGCCAGGGTGTCAGCCAAGTGGGCGAAGCCGTGACGCAAATGGATCAAGTGACCCAGCAAAATGCCGCGCTGGTAGAGCAAATGGCTGCCGCTGCGGGCAGCCTGCGCGCCCAAGCCCAAGAGCTGGTGCAAACCGTGGCGGTGTTCAAGCTGGGCGCGGCTCAGGCCACGTCACTGGCAGCGCTTTAAGCGCCCAGCAAAACTGCCAGCTGAAAAATGCCAGCCAGACGGAGGCTGGAAAGTGGTTGAAATCGCGCCGCCAGGTGCGCCGCAATGCCTGCACGCGTCTGCATGAGAAAATCTGTGTTTATTTGTCACCCCAAACGCACAGGATTACTCTCATGGAAGCAGAACGCATCAACGCCATTGGCAACCAACTCACCAGCCTGACTGAGCGCACGCTTGAATTACGGGGGTATCTTTGACTACGATGCCAAGTTTGAACGCCTGAGAACCGTCAACGCCAGCCTGGAAGACCCCAGCGTCTGGAACGACCCCAAGCGTGCCCAAGAGCTGGGCAAAGAGAAAAAGGCGCTTGATGGCGTGGTGGTCACCATTGACGACCTGCAACGAGAACTGTCAGACAACACCGAGTTGTTTGAAATGAGCCGTGATGACGGCGATGAAGCCGGGCTAATCACCATCGAGGCTGAGGCCGCCAAGCTTGAAGAGGTGGTCAAAGGCCTTGAATTCCGCCGCATGTTCAACAACCCAGCCGATCCGCTGAACTGTTTTCTGGACATTCAAGCCGGTGCCGGTGGCACCGAGGCCTGCGACTGGGCCAGCATGTTGCTGCGCCAGTACCTGCGCTACTGTGAGCGCAAGGGTTTCAAGACCGAGATTGAAGACGAAACCCCGGGCGACACCGCTGGCATCAAAGGTGCCTCGTTCAAGGTGGAAGGCGAATACGCCTTTGGCCTGCTGCGCACCGAAACCGGCGTTCACCGCCTGGTGCGCAAAAGCCCGTTTGACTCATCCGGTGGCCGCCACACCAGCTTTGCCAGCGTGTTTGTGTACCCCGAGATTGACGACACGATTGAGATCAACATCAATCCCGCCGACGTGCGCATTGACACCTTTCGCGCCAGCGGCGCGGGTGGCCAGCACATCAACAAAACAGACTCTGCCGTGCGCATGACGCACATCCCCACGGGCATTGTGGTGCAGTGCCAAGACGGCCGCAGCCAGCACAGCAACCGCGACGTGGCCTGGAAGCGCCTGCGCTCGCGCTTGTATGACCATGAGCTGCGCAAGCAGCAAGAAGAGCAGCAAAAGCTGGAAGATGGCAAGACCGATGTCGGCTGGGGGCATCAAATTCGCAGTTATGTGCTTGACAACAGCCGCATCAAAGACCTGCGCACCAATTACGAGACATCGGCCACGCAAAAGGTGCTTGACGGTGACCTGGACGCCTTCATTGAAGCCTCTTTGAAACAAGGCGTGTGATGCCATTTGCTATGTTTAAAAGAGCTATCTACGCTTATAAATAAAGCGCTAGAGGCCTGTTTATTACATAAACACCTGAACTGTTGGAATCAATTTTTTTGGAGACTCTCAATGTTGCAACTGCGTGACTCATCTGCCCCCGCCCATCTGGTGCGGCGCGCCGACTACACCGCCCCGGCGTTTTGGATCGACACCGTTCACCTGACTTTTGACCTGGACCCGGCCAAAACCCGCGTGCTCAACCAAATGACGCTGCGCCGCAACCCAGACGTGCCCGCTGCAGCGCTACGCCTGGACGGTGACGAGCTCAACCTGGCGCGCGTGCTGGTCAATGGTGCGGGCACCTCGTTCAAGCTTGATGCCGGTCAACTGGTGCTGGAAAACCTGCCCGAAGGCAACGAGCCCTTTACGCTGGAGATTTTTACCACCTGCACCCCGGCCAAAAACACCAAGCTGATGGGCTTGTATGTGAGCAACGACTCGTTTTTTACCCAGTGCGAGGCCGAGGGCTTCCGGCGCATCACCTACTTTCTAGACCGCCCGGATGTGATGGCCATGTTCACCGTGACATTGCGCGCCGACAAAGAGAAATACCCGGTGTTGCTCAGCAATGGCAACCTGCTTGAAAGCGCAACGCTGGAAGATGGCCGCCACAGCGCCACCTGGGTCGACCCGTTTAAAAAACCTTGCTACCTGTTTGCCCTGGTGGCGGGCATGCTGGTGTGCCGCCAACAGCAAGTGGTGTCGCGCAGTGGCAAGCCGCATCTGCTGCAGGTGTATGTGCGCCCCGGCGACATGGACAAGACCGAACACGCCATGCAGTCGCTGATCAAATCTGTGATCTGGGACGAAGCCCGCTTTGGTTTGGCGCTGGACCTGGAGCGCTTCATGATTGTGGCCACCAGTGACTTCAACATGGGCGCCATGGAAAACAAGGGTCTTAATGTTTTCAACACCAAATATGTGCTGGCCAACCAGGCCACCGCCACCGATGTGGACTTTGCCAACATCGAATCGGTAGTCGGCCACGAGTATTTTCACAACTGGACCGGCAACCGCATCACCTGCCGCGACTGGTTTCAGCTCAGCCTGAAAGAAGGCCTGACGGTGTTCCGTGACCAGGAATTCAGCATGGATTTGTGTGCAGAAGCATCAGCCCGTGCCGTCAAGCGCATTGAAGACGTGCGAGTGCTGCGCACCGTGCAGTTCCCCGAAGATGCTGGCCCCATGGCGCACCCGGTGCGGCCAGACAGCTATGTCGAGATCAACAACTTCTACACCGTCACCATTTACGAAAAAGGTGCCGAGGTGGTGCGCATGATGCAAACCCTGGTCGGAAGAGACGGTTTTGCCAAGGGCATGACGCTGTACTTTGCCCGCCACGATGGCAATGCGGTCACCTGTGATGACTTTGCCCAGGCAGTAGCTGATGCCAACCCCGAGTCGCCCTTGGCGCAGCAGCTGCCCCAGTTCAAACGTTGGTACAGCCAGGCTGGCACACCACACTTGGCGGTAACCAGCCACTTTGATGCAGCGGCTCAGACCTACACCTTGAACTTTGTCCAAAGCTGCCCGGTCACGCCAGGGCAAGAAGCCAAAGAACCGTTTGTGATTCCGATCAGCCTGGGGCTGCTGGGTGCTGCCAGTGGAGCCGCCCAGCCCTTGCGTGTGCAAGGTGGCTGCCAGAGCGTGGGAGACAGCCATTTGTTTGTCATGTCACAAGCGCAAGAATCCATCACGTTCGAGCAGGTGCCAGAGGAGCCAGTGCCGTCAATTCTGCGGGGCTTTAGCGCGCCGGTGGTGGTGGACTATGCCTACACCGATGCCCAGTTGCTCACGCTGCTAGCCAACGACCCCGACCCCTTCAACCGCTGGGAAGCCGGGCAACGTTTGGCACTGCAAAGCGCTATTAAATCAATAGCTTCTAGCGCAATACCATCAAGCGCTACAGGCCTAAATGATGCATACATTGCAGCCATGCGCACGGTCTTGCGTCACCCCACTTTGGACGCCGCGTTCAAAGAATTGGTGTTGACCTTGCCGTCTGAGACCTACATCGCAGACCAGCTTGAGGTGATTGACCCGCAACGCATTCACGCTGTGCGCGAGCGCATGCGCGAACAACTGGCAACGGCCTTGCTGGAAGACTGGCAATGGGCTTACACCGCACATTGCCAAAACGGCGCTTACCAGCCAGACACTTTGTCAAGCGGCCGCCGTGCTTTGGCCGGCATGGCGCTGGGCTACTTGTGTCTGGCTGCACGCCACACGGCTGATGCAGTCTGGCCAGGCAAGGCCTACCAGCGCTTCAAAGATGCCGACAACATGACCGACCGCTTCAACGCCTTGAGCGCGCTGGTGCAAAGTGCTCACCCCCTGTCCACACCGGCACTGGCACGGTTTCACAGCCTGTTTCAACACGAAGAACTGGTGCTGGACAAATGGTTTGCACTGCAAGCTGGCTGCACAGACCGGGCGGGCGAAGTGTTGCCTGCCGTGCGCCAACTGCTCAAACACCCCAACTTCAACCTTCGCAACCCCAACCGGGCACGCAGTTTGATCTTCAGCTATTGCAGTGCCAACCCCGGCGCCTTTCACCGCACCGATGCCGCAGGTTACGTGTTTTGGAGTGACCATGTGCTGGAGTTGGATGCCATCAACCCGCAAGTGGCAGCCCGTTTGGCACGCGCACTGGACCGCTGGAAAAAGCTGGCAGAGCCTTATCGACAAGCGGCTCGCGAGGCGCTCCAACGCGTGACAGCCAAAGCCGATTTAAGCAACGATGTGCGCGAAGTGGTCAGCCGCGCACTGGCAGACTGAACGACTATTTTCAACATTGCAAAGAGGACACAGCATCATGCCAAAACGTATATCACTGACGCGCTACCTGGTGGAGCAGCAGCGCATGAAGGGCCACATTCCGTCTCAACTGCGCCTGCTTTTGGAGGTGGTAGCCCGCGCATGCAAACGCATCAGCCAAGCTGTCAACAAAGGCGCGCTGGGCGATGTGATGGGCAGTGCTGAAAGTGAAAACGTCCAAGGTGAGATGCAGAAAAAGCTCGACATCATTGCCAACGAGGTGTTGATTGAAGCCAATGAGTGGGGTGGCCATTTGGCCGCCATGGCCAGCGAAGAAATGGAAGGCATCTATGTGGTGTCCAACCGCTACCCGCAAGGCGAATATTTGCTGATGTTTGACCCCCTTGATGGCTCCAGCAACATTGATGTGAATGTGAGCATTGGCACCATTTTCAGCGTGCTGCTCAAGCCCGAAGGCGTGGGCGTGTCTGAGCAAGACTTTTTGCAACCCGGCACCAAACAGGTCGCAGCGGGTTACTGCGTTTATGGCCCGCAAACCACCCTGGTGTTGACGGTAGGCGATGGCGTGGCAGTGTTCACGTTAGACCGGGAACAAGGCTCTTTTGTGCTGACAGAAGAAAACTTGCGCGTGCCTGAAGACACCAAAGAGTTTGCCATCAACATGAGCAACCAGCGCCACTGGGCGGAACCTGTGACCCGCTACATTGACGAGTGCTTGCAAGGCAAAGACGGCTCGCGCGGTAAAGACTTCAACATGCGCTGGGTTGGCAGCATGGTGGCTGATGTGCACCGCATCCTGACCCGCGGCGGTGTCTTTTTGTACCCATGGGACAAACGCGAACCCGAAAAGCCAGGCAAGCTGCGGCTGATGTACGAGGCCAACCCGATGAGCTGGTTGATAGAGCAAGCCGGTGGCGCCGCCACCGACGGCAACCGTCGCATCATGGACATCACACCCAGCAAATTGCACGAGCGCGTGAGCGTGTTCATGGGCTCCAAAAACGAGGTGGAGCGCGTGATCAGTTACCACCGGCAAGGATGAGCTGACAGTTATAATTTCTGCTTTAAAGCCGGTGTAGCTCAGTCGGTAGAGCAGCTCATTCGTAATGAGAAGGTCGGGTGTTCGATTCATCTCTCCGGCACCAATAAAATCAAGGAAAATCCGCTACTTAAACCGTATCGGATTTTTTTTGGGCTAGCACCGGGCTAGCACTGCAAACAAATCAGTCTTGCAAAAATGCTTCGTTGAGTGCTCGGTTAGAGATGTGACTGTTGCCGCCCACCAAGAGCAGTGTGCCCCCAGCGGTAAAACTGACAGTGGCTGAAAAACACATGCTGATGCTCCGAGCTTGTTTGTTAGAGTTTGACTGAAGGCAATGCGAGATGAAAATAGCCGTAAAGCAAATCAATTGCTGGCAAATCTTTATACATTTTTAGCCTCTGAAGCTTATCCATTAAGCGCTTAAAGCTACTATTTTTACATCGCATTTAATCCTGAATCAGCCTTGTGAAAAACGCACTGCGCGCGCCGCGTCCAGCAGGTTTGCCGTACCCATCGCCAATGAATCAATAGGGGTGGCGTCGGCCAGCCAAGTGTTGGGTTCGCAGAACCAGGTGGCTACTTCCCAAGCGTTATAAACCACCACCAGTTCGGCCAGCACAGCGCTCAAACCAGGGCGAAGCACCATGCCAGCGGGTTGGAATTGAAACAATGGCAGCCAGATTTTGGATTGCCATTCAATGCTGATAACTTCGCGCCTGACCAGCCAGCCAGCCAGCGGGGAGATGTCATTTACACCCTGCCGTTTAAACCGCGCAGCCACCTCCTGTGCTCGCGCCAAGCCACCGCTACGCCGGTAGGCATTGAGCAGATCCACAAACAGGTGGTTTTGAGCATATTCCTGAGCCAGTCGGCTGGCATGGTTTTGACCATGTGGCGCAGAAAAGCATTCCAAGCTCTTCGGGCACAACTCAGGCTTAAATTCGATGGCGATCTGCATGGTATTTCCTCAGTAAAGACCTGACAGTAGGGGCAGCACGCTGTGGTGATCTGTGCGCTGGCTAACCCACCTTACGAAGGTGCTGGTCATTGCCTGCCATGCGTGCGTTTCTGCAATTCGTTGACGCTTCGTTCGCCAGCGTACAGATCAGCAGGTTTGAACCGCAGAAAATTTTTTAGGTGTGGGGCCGCCTCTTTTGTGGCAGGCCTTTAGGTTTCGCCCGCAAGGGTCTTCAAGAGGTCATTTATGAAACACATCAAACTTTGCACCAACACAAGCCCCGGGATCCTGCGCGTCATCTTTCGAATGGGGGCAGTGGTCAGTGCGCTCGCCCTGGCGCAGGCTGGCTACGCCGCCACGGCCACGGGTCTCATGACTGTGACCGCCACCGTGGCTGCCAGTTGCGTGGTTGGCACCTCAACACTGGCTTTTGCCAGCGCCACCAGCGCCGCCATCGCCGCCGGCAATGTGGATGCCACAGGAACCATTGCGGTGAATTGCACCTCTGGCTCGGGCTATACGGTCTCACTCGGGGCTGGTACGGGTACCGGCGCGACCACCGCCAGCCGAAAGATGACCGCTGGCACCCAGTTGTTGTCTTACACGGTCTACACCACCGAAGCGCGCACCACGGTGTGGGGCGACAACACCACTGGCAGCGGTTCTGTGGCTGGCATTGGCACCGGCGCCAGCCAATCGATCACGGCTTACGGCCGCATCTTTGCCGGACAGGTGGTGTCAGCCGCCACTTACGCTGACACCCTGAATGTGACCGTAACGTACTGAGACCACCCCATGAAAAACCTTTTATCCCCACTTTCAATCGCACTCTCAGGCCTGCTCCTGGCAGGTGCAGGTGCAGCCACCTGCCAGGCGGGTTCGATCCAAATGACACCAGTGCGTGTCAACCTCTCCAACGCCGCCAAAGTGGCCGTTCTGACGGTTCACAACACCGGCAGCGAAGATTCGGTGATGCAGGTCACCCTGAACAAGTGGACGCTTGATGGTCAAAACTTTGTTTATCAGCAGTCACAAGATCTGGTCATCACCCCCGTCACTTTCCGCCTCACCGCAGGTGCCCAGCAAATTGTGCGCATTGGCCTGACGGGCACTCCACCAGTTGAACGCGAGGGCACGTACCGCCTGCTGGTGGAGGAAATCCCCCCGCCGGCATCTGCCACGGTGACCGGCACCCGCATGGTGGTGCGCCATGATTTGCCGGTGTTTGTGGCTCCCTTGCAGCCAGTCAAAGCCGCGCTGGATGTCAGCGTGCAATGCCAGTCTCAAGGCCCCAGGCTGCGGCTGACGAATATTGGCAATGTCCACATGCAGTTGCGCAGCGTTGCCTTGCTCAACACGGCAGCCAATGAAGTCTTGTGGAGCTCGGAAAATATTGACTACCTGCTGCCCGATTCGCAAAAAAGTTGGGACTTGACCCTGAAGAAACCCGCCATGGGTCAACACCTTCTGGTGACCACCCTGACCGACCAGGGCTCGTTCACTGCAGATGTCAAAAACGATTGTTCTTAGTCGGCTAGTCTTGCTCATTGCCCCACTGGTTGGGGCAATGCCCGTTTGGGGTCAAGCTTTGCCACAGGCTCCCACCTATGCCACGGTGATTCTGGCCGTCAGCGTCAATGGCTTGCCTGGCGACCAGGGGGTGGTGCTGCTGCAAAACCCGCCGAATCAGTTATTTGCGCCCATCACGCTGCTGCAAGACTGGGGTCTGCTGCTTGCGGGGCAAGGCATGACGGCTGCCAACGGTTTGCGCTACATGGATTTGGCCAGCCTGCCCGGTGTGAGCTTTAGCTGGGATCAGACGCGAACCGAGCTGGCCATCAGCGCTGCGCCGCACGCCTTTTTGACCACGCGCGTCAATGCCGGTGAAGAACTCACTGCCAAAGTGGCTCCCTACACGCCGGGGGCTTACATGAACTATGACGCCTCCATCACCGACAGCCCTGGTCTGCATGAGCGCCAAGCATTGGTGGATGTTGGTCTGTTTCAGGGTGAGGGTTTGTTCACCAGCAGCTTCGCGGTAGGTACGGCTGGCAACACGCGCTTGATGAGCAGCTTTCAAACCGATCAGGTCAGTGTCATGAAGACTCTGCGAGTGGGTGACAGCTACAGCAGCGCAGGCGCCTGGGGTCGTCCAGTACTCTTTGGCGGATTTCAATTTGGAACCAACTTTGCCATTCGGCCGCATTTCATCCCCATGGCCTTGCCCAGTGTGTCGGGTCGGGCGCTGCTGCCTTCTACGGTGGACGTGTATGTTGACAACGCTTTGCGCACCCAGCAAAACGTCTATGCCGGAGCGTTCTCGATTCAGAATTTACCGGTACTTTCCGGCGCGGGTGAGGTACAAGTGGTGGTGAAAGACCTGCTCGGGCGTGAACAAGTGCTGACTCAGTCGTTTTTTGCCAGCCCTATCCTGTTGCGGCCCGACTTGGTCGAACAATCGTTTGAAATGGGTTGGCAGCGCAACAACTTTGGGCAGGCCAGCCACGATTACAGCGACCCGTTTGCCGCCCTGACTTACCGCAAGGGTATGAGTCCGCGCGTTACCGCCGAAGCACACCTGGAAATACAACGAAACATGTCCGCCGCCGGGTTGTCTGGTGCGGTCAGCTTGCCCACCCTGAGCAGTGTGGCCGAGGTGTCAGCTGCCATCAGCCATGCCAGCCATTTCAATCCTGGCACCCTGCTGGGTGCAAGCTACAGCTACTTGGGCAAACGCTGGTCGGGTCACGCTTCTGTGCAATGGCAAAGTGGGAGTTTTCACCAGTTGGGCAGTAACCCGGATAAGTTGGTACAACAAAGCGGCTCGGCACAACTCAACCTGCCGCTGGGTGCAGGCAAATTGTCGGTGAACTATTTGCGTCATCAGCTGGTGGGCGCTGACTTGATGCGCATCGTCAACCTGAATTTTTCACAGCGCCTGGCCAGCAACCTGCATGCGTCCATGGTGATGTTCAAACCACTGTTCCCAAGCGCTGGCACCACCCTGGGGCTGACACTGACACTGCTGTTTGACGCGCAGCATGTGGTCAGCAGCAGCCTCAGTGGTGGCACAGACACCCATTCAGCGTACACCACGGTGTCGCGAACCACACCTCGCGACGGTGGGTTTGGCTACAGGCTTGCCAGCCTGAACGGCAGTGACCCGGCCCGCCAGCAGGCCAGCCTGGCACACAACCAGTCCAACGGCAGCTTTCAGGCCGAAATGGTGCACCAGCAGACCGATGTCAGCACCCGTCTGAGCGCCCAGGGCGGGCTGGCACTGATCGATGGTGACGTTTATTTTGGCCCCCGACTGGATGAGAGCTTTGCCGTTGTGAAAGTGGCAGGGGTCGCCAAAATACCCATCTATCTGGAGAATCAGGTGGTGGCACATACCAATGCGCGCGGTCGGGCCGTGGTCGGGCCCCTGCGGGCTTACCAGGACAACAACATCAGCCTTGACCCACTCACTCTCAGACTGGACACCACGGTGAGTACGGTCAAACATACTGTGGTTCCGCGCAGCCAGGGTGGTGTGCTGGTTGATTTTCAAGCCCGCAAAATATACCGTGTCACGCTCACCATGCTGGACCAGGCAGGCACCGTGTTACCACCGTGGACAGCTATTGAGGTGCATGGTGTGGCTCAAGGCTTTGTCATCGGATACCGGGGCGAGGTGTTTGTTGAATTGCCACAGCCCGGTACCAATTTAGCGATGGCCCGCTTGCCGGATGGCAGCCGCTGCCAATTCACCGTCGATGTGCCTGTGGGTACACCCAATTTGTCTTTCTTGGAACCCATCACATGCCTACCCGTCTAATGAGTCAATGGTGTATGACGCTGTGTGTCTTGATGGGATTGATAAACGGCGTGCCCGCCATGGCTGAAAGTTGCCATGTATCCACGGCTGCATTGGCTTTTGGTGCCTACAACACTGCGTCACCCGCACCGCTTGATGTCATGGGCAGTCTGGATCTGCACTGCAGCAACAAGGTTCACGCCGAACTTTCCCTGAGTGTCGGCAATGGCACAGGTGCCAGCTATTCAGGCGGACGAAAAATGACCCGCGCTGGCGGCTCAAATACCTTGACCTACAACCTGTATGCTGATGCTGCCCGCACCCGGGTACTGGGCGATGGCACACACGGCAGCGTCACGCTCAAGATCAACAGCAACAAGAACAATTACAGCCAAACCATTTGGGGTCGTTTACCGGGTGGGCAAACGTCCGCACTGCCTGGCAACTACCAAGACATGGTTGTTGCCACAGTATCCTATTGACCGTGTTCTTGCGCAACAGACATGCATGATTTTTATGACGAATCAACCACACACTTCAATGGCAACACCACCGGGCGACTGGCACCTGCGCGACGCGCATGAGTTGGTTGCAGCCCACGAGGTAGATCCGGCACACGGGCTGCAAGAGCACCAGATCAGCCAGCGCCGACTTGAATTTGGTGCCAATGCGCTGCCCATTGCCGACACGCTCAGCCTGTGGTCTCTGGTAGTGGCGCAGTTCAGCGATTTCATGATTCTGGTGCTGGTGGCAGCGGCCATGGTTTCTGGCCTGATGGGCGAATGGGTCGATACGCTGGTGATTCTGGTCATTGTGCTGCTCAATGCCATCATTGGTCTGGTGCAATCCTGGCGGGCCGATCAGGCGCTGGCGGCACTGCAACGCCTGTCTGAGGCGCAGGCCATGGTGCTGCGCGGTGGCCAGGTTCAGCACGTGCCAGCGCACATGCTGGTGCCAGGTGACATTGTGCTGCTAGAAGCGGGTAACCAGGTACCCGCAGACCTGCGACTAATCAAGACAGCGCAACTCAAGGTGGATGAATCGGCACTGACCGGCGAATCAGTCACCGTGGACAAACACACTGACATGCTTGAAGGCCCAGCACACGCGCTGGGCGACCGGCTCAACATGGCCTTTAAAGGAACCACGGCCACACACGGCCGGGGCCGGGGCCTGGTGGTGGCCACCGGCACTGCCACCGAGTTGGGCAAAGTGGCTGGACTGCTCAAACAAAGCAACAACCGCAGCACACCTTTGCAACTGCGTCTGGCCGCTTTTGGCAAGCGCGTGGCACTGGCAGTGCTGGGCATTTGTGGCGTGATCTTTACCGTGGGCGTGCTCCGCGGTGAAGCGCCCCTGCTGATGATGCTGACCGCCATCAGCTTGGCTGTGGCGGCCATTCCTGAGGCACTGCCAGCAGTGGTGACGGTATTGCTGGCTTTGGGTGCGCGCAAGATGGTGGCCATCCATGCGCTGATTCGTCGCCTGCCCTGCGTCGAGACGCTGGGCTCGGTGACCACTATTTGTTCTGACAAAACCGGCACCCTGACGCAAAACCGGATGCAGGTGCAATGTCTGATTGCAGGTGCTGCCACCGAGTGCTCAGGCTGGCTGCCGGGTGCCGGGCCAGCCGATGCAGCGCACGCCGAACTACTGCAAGCGGGTGCACTGTGCAACGATGCCACGGCCGCGCCGGATGGCGGCTGGCTGGGTGACCCTACTGAGACTGCATTGACGGATGTGGCCGCATTGGCCGGATTGGTCAAAGCTGATTTGGATGCGCAATGGCCCCGTGTGCAGGAACTGCCGTTTGACGCGGTGCGCAAGCGCATGAGCACCTTTCACCGTGCCCCAAAAGGCTTCAAGGCTTACACCAAAGGTGCCCCTGAATCGGTGCTTGGGCTGTGCACCAGCCAATGGTCAGAACCCAAGGGCAACAACGGTAACTTTGATGCAAGTGCCTGGCTGGCACGCGCCGACGCATTGGCAGCGCGTGGCCTGCGCGTGCTGGCTTTGGCGTGTCGTGGGCATGACACACTGCCGATGGATGGTGCAAACGCAGAATCCATTGAACGAGACCTGTGCCTGATTGGCCTGATCGGGCTGATGGATCCCCCTCGCCCGCAGGCCCTTGATGCCGTGCGCGAATGCATGATGGCAGGCATCACCCCAGTGATGATCACCGGTGACCACCCCGCTACAGCGCGCGCCATTGCGCTGCAATTGGGCATCGTTACAAATGCTGATGCCCCCGTGCTCACAGGAGCCGACCTGATGCGCCTGGATGACAACGCCCTGATGGCCCAGGTGCGCCAGGTGCACGTCTATGCCCGTGTGGATCCGGCGCAAAAAATTCGCATTGTGCAGGCATTGCAAGCGCACGGCGAGTTTGTTGCCATGACGGGGGACGGGGTCAACGATGCCCCGGCACTCAAGCAGGCCGACATCGGCATTGCCATGGGCAAAGGTGGCACCGATGTGGCGCGTGAAGCGTCCAGCCTGGTGCTGCTGGACGATAACTTTGCAACCATCGTCAAAGCGGTGCGCGAGGGGCGGCGCATTTACGACAACATCCGCAAGTTTGTCCGCTATGCCATGACTGGCAACTCCGGCGAAATCTGGACCATTGCCCTGGCTCCCATGCTGATGCTGCCAATACCCCTGCTGCCCATCCACATCTTGTGGGTGAACCTGGTCACCGATGGCCTGCCCGGCCTGGCACTGGCCACTGAACCAGCCGAGCACGGCATCATGCAGCGGCCGCCGCGTGCACCCACCGAGAGCCTGTTTGCCGATGGCATGTGGCAGCACATCCTGGGCGTGGGTCTGTTGCTGGGCGGGCTGTGTCTGAGCATCCAGGCTTGGGCCATCACCACTGGCCACGCGCATTGGCAAACCATGGTGTTTACCGTGCTCACGCTGGGGCAGATGGCACATGTGATGGGAATTCGCTCCGAAACCGAGCCACTGTGGCGTTTGGGCCTGACCAGCAACCGGCCGCTGCTGGGTGCAGTGCTGCTGACTTTCTGCCTGCAAATGGCAACCATTTACGTGCCATTTTTGAACCCCATCTTCAAAACTCAGCCGCTTAGCTTGCCGGAACTGGCCTTGTGTCTGGGGGCTGCTGGCATTGTTTGGGTGGTGGTCGAGATTGAAAAAGCCTGGCGGCGTAGCCGCCGTGCCCAAGCAAGCTAGTGTGGGGGAAACCTGTGCGTTCGCCAGCGCACAGACCAGGCGCTGGCCGGTGCAGATACTCAAGTTTTGTAAACCTTGGCAATGCCTGACTTCAAGGCCAGCCGGTTGGAGAACGACATGCACAAACCCATAGCACCCCGTCACGCCTGGTGTACCGCCGCACACAGTGACACCACGGCCAGCTTTCGCGCAGATTTGGCCACACTCAGGGTGCACCTCAAAGCCTGCCCGCAAGAGCACCGACATCTCTTGGCCTTGTATGGTGCAAGTGCCTCCATTCACGGGTTTGTGGCCAACCGCCTGGTCACCACACTGGTGGTCATTGCGGCATCCATAGGCGTTGGTTACTGGATGCTCTAAGCGCATGGTGCGGCTCACATTACGATCATTGCTGCCCAATGCACCTGCTGCGTTGTGCCAGATTCTTGACCCTGTACAGGGTTCGATTCAGAGCCCCATACGTTCTGAAATTTTTGGACCACAGCGTTTTGCCCAGCATGGCCGTAGCTTGGGTGAAACACATCGCGACACGCGTGTGTCACCTGGTGGCGCCCATTTTTTCCCTCGCATTCAGAACAATCTGCAAGCACTGCGCATCGCGCTCCACTACATTGGCGTTCAGGCCAACACGGGTTATGACATCAGCCCTGCTGCCGAGTGGCTGCTTGACAACACGCACCTGATCGAGGCTCAACTCACTGAAATTCATGCCGGATTGCCGCGCAGCTACTTTTCAGCTTTACCCAAACTGATCGACGAACCCTTGGCGGGCTTGCCGCGTGTTTATGGCGTAGCCTGGGCGTTTGTGGCACACACCGACGGCGCTTTTGATGAAGGCATGTTGACGCAGTTCTTAAACGCTTACCAAGAGGTGTGCGAACTCAACTTGAGTGAAATGTGGGCTTTGCCGACCACCTTGCGGGTGGTGTTGATCGAGAACCTTCGCCGGTTGGCGGAACAAGTAGCGGCCAACAAAGCGGCCCGCGAGGCGGCCAATCTCTATTTTGACCAGCTTGGCAGATCCAGCCTGAAAACAGGTTCTGAGCTGTTGAAGCTGCTCAGCGCGCGCGGTGTTGGGGCTGTATTTTTAGTGCAATTGGTCTTGCGTTTACAAGACCTCAGACTGACCGAACCATCACCTATACAACTTGAGTTTCAGAATTGGTTGCACCTGGCTTTACCGGACTCCTCCGCCATGCAATTGCAGCAGGGCGCAGATCAAGCAGCCGACAACCTGAGTGTCAGCAATGCCATCACCTCCCTGCGTGCCGTCGGCGATGCCGATTGGCCAGATGTCATTGCCCGCACCAGCACCCTGATGCGTCTGATGTTGACCTCACCCGTCTTTGAGGCTGAGGCCACCATCACCCGAGACCAGACCCTGCATGCCATTGAAAAACTGGCAAAGTGTTGTGCGCAATCTGAACTAACAGTAGCCCAAACTTTGCTTGCGCTGATGCGCACACCCGAAGCGGATAACGGTGTTGGCTCTGTGGCAGCCCACTGGTTGCATGGTCGCGGGAAACCCAAGTTGTGGAATGCCTTGGGGTTATCCGGTCGGACAGTTGAAACACGACAATTTCTTGCCCGCCAGCTGGTCTTGCCTGCGTATTTGGGGGTGATACTGTGCTTTTTGATTCTGCTGGTTTGGCTGTTGCTTCACCGCAGCGAATCAGCCAACAGCACCACCCTGTGGGTCGTGCTGTTGGCGTTATTTCCCGCTTCCGAGGCGGTCATCGCCGTCATCCACCGTCTGATCAGCGAGTCGGTTCGTCCCCGATACCTGGCACGCTTGGCACTGCAAACGGGCATTCCGGCCGAACACCGGGTGATGGTGGTCATTCCCTGCATGCTCACCAGCGCTGGCTCAACCCTCGGGCTGATCAACCGTCTGGAATTGCACTACCTGTCCAACCCCGAACCACAGGCTCAGTTTGCCTTGCTGAGCGATTGGGCAGATGCCCCAGGCGCAGTCACCGATGCCGATGCAGAACTTCTGGCACAGGCGACTCATGGCATCAGGATGCTCAACACCCGTTACCCAAGACGGGAAGACGAGCCCAGCCGCAGACCACGCTTTATCGTCTTGCACCGACCGCGTCATTACAGCGAGTCGGAACAACGCTGGATCGGTTGGGAACGCAAACGCGGCAAGCTGGAACTGCTCATCACCACATTGGCTCAGGAAGACCACTTTGCGTTTCTTGATCTGGGTGACATCAGCACCGTTGAGCCTGGCACGCCGTATGTGGTCACATTGGACAGTGACACCCAGCTTCCGCCTGGTCGACTTCGCGAGTTGGTAGGTGTTGCCGCACATCCCAACAACCTGCCACGCCTGGCCGCCGATGGCCTCACGGTGGTGGGCGGTTACGGCATCTTGCAACCCCGGGTCGCCACGCCGCTGCCTGCGGTCAAGGAATTCACGCTATACCATTGGTTGTTTGCTGGTCAATGCGGCATAGACCCCTACAGCGCTGCCAGCTCCGAGATCTATCAGGATATATTTTCTGAGGGCACGTTCACCGGCAAAGGCCTGCTCAACGTTCGCGCCATGCACGCCGTACTGTCTGGACGCTTGCCGCAAGACCAGGTGCTGAGCCACGATTTGCTTGAAGGCTCCATGGCGCGTTGCGCGGCCGTGAGTGACCTGGCCGTGGTGGAGGACGCCCCTTTTCATGCTGATGTGGCCGCCTCGCGGATCCACCGTTGGACCCGTGGGGACTGGCAACTGCTGCCGTTCATCCTGACCCCAGGCGCTTACAGCCTGAAGCCGATTCACCTTTGGAAGATGCTTGACAACCTGCGACGCTCCCTTGTCGCACCCGTGTCTTTGGCCTTGCTGCTGATCACCTTCATGGGCTTGGTGATGTCACCTTGGGTGGCACTAGTCCTGGTTTTTGCAGCATTTTCAGCTGGGCCGGTGATGGGTGCTGTGGTTGGATTTGTCCCCAGCCATGATGGTCTGGCCAAAGGGCATTTTTACCGTGCTGCCTTCATCGATCTGGCGCGAGCCTTGTGTGGTGGTTTGTGGCAATTGGTTCAGTTGTTGCAACAATCCCTGCTGGCGCTGGACGCAATTGGCCGAGCGCTTTACCGTATGACCGTCAGCCAACGCCACCTGTTGCAATGGACTACTGCGGCCACAGCCCAAGCCCAAGCACAAGCCAAGAGTGGCCTCGCAGGCATCCTGCGCCAACACCGTTTTGAGCCGGTGGTGGCGCTGCTTCTGATGGTGGCCATGCTGTGGGTCGAAACTCCTTTCCCCTGGCTAACTGTCATGAATCCAAGCCGACGCCCCGGATGATGAAAGAAACTCTAGGGTGGAGGTGACGGGGTCGATGCCGAGAAAATTCTTTGGGAGCGAGCATCCCGATAACTAACTTGGCACGCCTACA
>NZ_JAQURE010000056.1 GCF_028715765.1 Rhodoferax sp. | reverse complement strand
CGAAAAACCGCCAATGTGGTGCTGAATGTGGCATTTGGCGAACCCACCATGGCGGTAGACACCCATATTTTTCGCTTGGGCAACCGCACTGGGCTGGCACCGGGTAAAACGCCGCTGACGGTGGAACAGCAGTTGCTCAAGCGCGTGCCCAAGGCCTATGCAGTGCATGTCCACCACTGGTTGATTTTGCATGGCCGCTACATTTGCCAGGCACGCACACCCAAATGCTGGCAATGCAGCGTGGCTGCTTGCTGCGACTTCAAACCCAAAACCAAAGCACCCACACCATGAGCCTGCCAGACCGTGCCCCGTTTACCGACATGTCGGTGTTTTTAAAAGCCATTCAGTGGCCGGTGATGCCCGAAGTGGGGCAAGCCCTGATTCGCACCCTCAACGACGAAGAAGCCGACATGTTCACGGTCTGCCGCATCATTGGCAAAGACCCAGCGCTGACGGCCACGCTGCTGCGCATGGCCAACAGCGCCATGTTTGGACTCTCAGGCACGGTTGACACGCTGGAGCGTGCGGTCAGCGTGGTGGGCATGTCGCTGGTGCGCGCCCGGGCGTTGTCGGTGTGTGTGGTTCACAGTTGCCAACTGCCGCTGGGCATTGACCGCAAAGAATTTTGGCGCTACAGCATGCTGTGTGCCGGTTATGCCCAATGGCTGGCCGAGTTGTGTGATGTGGACGACCAGGAAGCCTGGCTGTGCGGCATGATGCTGCGCCTGGGTGAGATCAACCTGGGGCAAGCCCGGCCATTGGCTTTACCCTCGATTGAAGCCAAGCCCATTTTGCCGGGCGAGCGGTGGCTGCGCCAGCGCCAGTTGGTGGGCTTTGACGAGGGCGAAGTCACGGCAGAGCTGTTACTGCACTGGGATTTTCCGATGGCTTTGGTTGAAGGCCTGCGCCATGCCGCCCAGCCCTTGCTGGGGTCTGAATTTCGCAAACTCAGCGCAGTGCTCAACCTGGCAGCACGTCTGGCAGAGACAGGCCCTGTGACACTGGATGCGCTGACCGAGTTACCTGTGATCTTGTTGCAAATGCTGCACTTGGACCCCCAAACCTTGTTGCTGGATGCGCCAGACGCTGACACGCTGGCAGATGTTTCAGCCATTTCGGTGTGACACATCGAGGCATTTGCTTAACCGCAACAATGTGACACTGTCTGCCACCATCTTGGTGCAAAATCAGCGTTGGAAATAGGGGCTTCCCAATGCAGGCGGCCCTGAGCAAAAACCCATAGGCCTTTTTCACCTGCACCACAGCGCGTCCGGCACACCTCAGGGCGTGATGTTGTTCATTTTGAAATCTGCAATTTTGCTGCTGGTCTATGTGCTGGCGGCAAAACTGGGGCTTGAATACGGCCGTCTTCACCAAAGTGTCACCTTGTTTTGGCCACCCAGCGGGATCGCATTGGGTGTGGTGCTGCTGGGCGGCCCGCGCTACCTGCCCACCGTATTTTTGGCCGCTTGGTGGGCCGCCATCGATTCACCACCGGTTTTTGCCGTGGGTTCAGCGTTGGCCAACGTGCTGGAAACCAGCTTTGCGTATGTGCTGGTCACCCGCTGGTGCCATTGCAACAAAGCGCTAACACAAGTTCAAGATGTGTTGAGCATGGTCTTACTTGCGGGCAGTTTGGCCTGTGCAGGCGGAGCTCTGGCGGGTGCCATGGCGCTGGTGGCTGCAGGCACGGTGGCCACTCAAGCCCTGCCCGACGTGGTGTGGATATGGTGGCGCGGCGACATGCTGGGCGTGGCTTTTTTTGCCCCTCTGGTGCTGCTGTTTGCCAAACCACGCGCCTATTTTTCGTCGCGCATTTCCGTCTGGGAGACCGCCGCGCTGTGGCTCTGCGCCAGTGGCGTGGGTTGGCTGGTTTATTTAGGGGGGCAAGCCCCCTGGTTGACGTTGAACCAGCCGCCGCAGCTGGCGTGGCTTTTCCCAATCATCTTTTGGGCAGGTTTACGCACCGGGCGCAGAAATACGGTGTTGATTCAACTCATGTTTTTGGCACAAGCCCTGGCCAGTGCCAACCTCGGCGTAGGCTATTACGCCGACGGTTTTCAAAGCTATGGCGAGGTCAATTTCTGGCTCACAGTCATGGCGCTGGCTTTGCTGCCGCTGTCACTGGCCATCTTGACACGCGAGCGCTGGCTTGCAACCGCTCAAACCGACTTGCATGCCAAAGTGTTCAGCCTCAGCAACGACGCGGTAGAGATATGCGACGCGCAAAACCGCATCATTTCAGTCAACCCCGCGTTCACCCTGATCACGGGTTACACGCCTGAACAGGTGCTTGGGCGAAATCCCAGTGTGTGTGCATCGGGGCAGCATGATCATCTTTTTTATCAAGCCATGTGGCACACCTTGAACAGCACAGATGCCTGGCAGGGTGAGGTCTGGAACCGGCGCCAATCGGGCGAGCTGTATTTGGCCAGCATGTTCATTCGCACCGTGCGAGATGCACAGGGGCAAGTGGTCAATCGCTTGGGCATTTTTTCAGACATCACCGAAACCCGTGCCCAGGCCGAAGCGGTGAAACACCAGGCGCAGCATGATTTTTTGACCAACTTGCCCAACCGGCTGCTGTTCACCGACCGGTTTAGCCAGCTGTTGGCACAAGCGCGGCGCAACGCCTCAATGTTTGCCGTGATTTACCTCGACCTGGATGGCTTCAAAGGCATCAATGACACGCTGGGGCACCCGGTAGGTGACCAGCTGCTGGTGGCCGTGGCAGAACGCTTGACCGCCTTGGTGCGCGAGGTCGACACCGTGTCGCGTCTGGGCGGCGACGAATTTGCCGTGCTGGTCTCTGACGTGAGCAAAAGTGCCGATGTGGTGACCCTGGCAGACAAAATGTTGAACGCTTTGGCCATGCCCTACCCGCTGCCACCGCATGAAGTGCGCGTGACGGCCAGCCTGGGGTTGGCGGTATACCCGCACCATGGTCTTGACATGGAAAGCCTGGTGGCGGCCGCAGACGAAGCGCTGTTGCAGGCCAAAGAAGAAGGTAAAAACGGCTGGTTGCTCTCAGAAGTCGATTGGCAGGACGATGACGCGCCGGAGCGTTTCAGAAATTCACGTGACTGACACGCCCTCTGGCGCGTGGTTCTGCCAGCACTGACCAAACGCTGGGGCATCCATCGGCCACAGCGCGCTGTCGTGAACTTCTTGCACCCCCCGCGCCAACAAGCTGACCGCCCGAATCACCCCGGCATGGGTCAGCCACACCGGCACGTCACCGCTGCGGCACTGGGCTTGCGCTTCTTGCCAGGCGCACGCCACCCGGGCCATGAATTCAGCCACGCATTCCTGGCCACCAAAGCGGTGCTGCCAAAAATCAGCCGTCCAGGCGTCGAGTGCCACTTTGGGTATTTGGCGCCAGGCGCAACCCTCCCATTGGCCGAAATGCATCTCTGCCAGTCTGGCCTCTTTTTTATAAGCCAAATCAGGCCTTAGCGCCCGTAGATACTGCGCAAGCAGCTCACATCTTTGAAGTGGTGACACCTGCAGTTGGGCGCCATGTGGCAGTTGTTTGGCCAACGCTTGGGCTGCGGCTTGGGTGGCATTGGCATCGGCTGGCACATCCAGTTGACCATAGCACACCCCAGGCGCCACCAACGGCTGGGCATGGCGCACCAGCCACAACGTGCCACGGGGTGCAAGAACCGCGCGGGGCAGCAGACTCATAAACTCAGAGCCAACCCAAGGTAAAAAGCCAGTTCGCACACTTGCTGCGTCGCTCCCAGGCAGTCTCCCGTGAAGCCGCCCAAGCGTTGCCAAAACCAGCGCGCCATCCAAGCCCAGGCCAGCAACGAGGCCAACACGGCCTGGGCAAAGGCTTGAAACAAGGCACTGTCTGAGCTCTCAATAGCTATGTAGTTTGTAGCTACTTGCGCATATAAAACAAGGGCTAGAGCAGAAAAACACCATATAAAACCGGTCGCCAATGCGGTGGCGCTGATGTGGTCTGCCAGGGGCTTTGATTTAGACCCTGCCAAGTCGCCCACGTGTGGCAGCAAGCGAATGGTCAGCAGCTGCCAGGTGCGCGACACCACGTGCGCCACCAACAAGGCCACCACCATCAGCGCTGCGCTCACGTCGCCCAGCAAGGCCAACAAGGCCACTTTGCACAACACAGCCAGCACCACGGCAATGGCTCCAAACGCCCCCACCCGCGAGTCTTTCATGATGATGAGGGCACGCTCTCGGTCGACACTGCCACCCAAGCCATCCGCTACATCGGCCAGACCGTCTTCATGAAATGCACCGGTCAGCATCACCCCAAACACCGTGCCCAAAGCCGCCGCCACCAGCGGCGCCGCACCCGTGGCAGGCAGCAGCCACAGCAAGCCTGCCGTGAAAGCGGCCACCAGCAAGCCCACCAACACCCCCACGCCCGGAAAATGCCCAGCGCTGGCGCGCAGCATGGCTGGGCTAAACCCCACCCACTGCGCCAATGCGCCGGTGACTGGAATGCGGGTGAAAAACTGCAAACTCAGCAGGTAATGGCGGATGAACTGCATAAGGCGTGGATTCAAAAATCAGCTTCAGAGGCGGCCATTATCGGCCGTGCCCCAGCCCCACCCGTTGCCATGCAGGTGGCAATTTCGTCGGTCACATGCCAATCCATCCACACTTCACACGCTAAAATGCGTTGCCTCACGGGGCAATAAACCACGCCTGATCTCCCGCCGAGTCATCCCCCTCCCCATCTGCATTCCAGGAGCCATCCTTGGCGCATGATTGGGCGTACCCCAAAATCCCATTCGGAGTAATCAGTGCTTTTGTCTCTCAAGGGAAATACCCCATCAGCCATTTTGGCGCTCGCAGACGGCACGGTCTATTCAGGTGATTCCATTGGAGCCACGGGCTCTACGGTTGGTGAAGTGGTGTTCAACACCTCCATGACCGGCTACCAGGAAATCCTGACCGACCCCAGCTACTGCCAGCAACTTGTCACCCTCACCTACCCACACATTGGCAACACCGGGGTCAACCCCGAAGATGTGGAGTCTGACCAGACTCACGCCGCCGGGCTGATCATCAAAAACTTGCCACTGCTGGCCTCTAACTTTCGCTCAACCCAAACCTTGAGTCAGTATTTGGTGGCCGGTCACACCGTGGCCATTGCCAACATCGACACCCGCCAGTTGACCCGCCAACTGCGCACCCAAGGCGCCCAAAACGGCTGCATTTTGGCGCTGGCGCAAGGCCAGACGGTGACGCAAGCGCACATTGACCAAGCCCTGGCGTTGGCCAAAAACGCCCCGGCCATGGTGGGGCTGGATTTGGCGCAAGTGGTCAGCGCCCAAACAGGTTATGCCTGGACGCAGGCCGAATGGCTGTTGTCCAACCCTGCAACAGGGGGGCAACCGGGCTACACCGAGCAAACCGACGCCCGTTTTCATGTGGTGGCCTATGACTTTGGTATCAAGAAAAACATCTTGCGCATGCTGGCACAGCGGGGTTGCAGGGTCACGGTGGTGCCTGCGCAAACCAGCGCGGCTGAAGTGCTGCAACACCAGCCGAACGGCATTTTTCTGTCTAACGGTCCTGGCGACCCCGAGCCCTGCACCTATGCCATTGCAGCCGCAGCGGAGCTGATCAACAGCGGCATCCCGACCTTTGGCATTTGCCTGGGGCACCAGATCATGGCGCTGGCCAGCGGTGCCAAAACCTTCAAAATGAAATTTGGTCACCATGGCGCCAACCACCCGGTCAAAGACCTTGACTCCGGGCGTGTGTCCATTACCAGCCAGAACCATGGTTTTGCGGTGGACGAAAAGTCCTTGCCAGCTCACCTGCGCGCCACCCATGTCAGCTTGTTTGACGGCACGCTGCAAGGCATGGAGCGCACCGACCAACCGGCCTTCAGCTTTCAGGGGCACCCTGAGGCCTCACCCGGGCCACACGACATCGGTTACCTGTTTGACCGCTTTGTGGCGGCCATGGCGGCACGCGCATGAGTTTTTACGGCGTCACCGACCTCTGGACTTACGTGATGGGTGCTTTTGGCATCATCTTGTTGCCCGGGCCCAACTCGCTGTATGTGCTCTCGGTGGCAACCGCGCGCGGGGTGAAAGCCGGGTTTCAGGGCGCTTACGGGGTGTTTGTGGGTGATACCGTGTTGTTGCTGTGCACCGCTTTGGGCGCAGCCAGCTTGTTGCGCACCCACCCTACGGCCTTCATGGTGGTCAAGTACGCCGGGGCAGCCTATTTGTTTTGGGTGGGGCTGAATCTGCTTATGAGCGCTTTGAAGGGGCTGCGCACGTCGGCAGACGCGATGCAGGCCACGGTGCAGGTCACGGCGAAGGCATCAACCACACCCGCAGCAGCTACCGCATCTCACCTTCAGAGCCCGTTTCGCCGTGCCTTGGTCATCAGTCTGCTCAATCCGAAGGCGATTTTGTTTTTGCTGTCGTTTTTTGTGCAGTTCATTGACCCTACTTATGCGCAACCCAAGGTGCCGTTCTTGATTTTGAGCGCCATTTTGATGACCTTCAGCGCGCTCTACCTGACGGTGCTGATCTTCACCGGCGCCCGCTTGGCTGAAACCTTCAGGCAACGGCGACGCTTGTCGTCCGGCTTGTCTAGCATGGTGGGCGGCTTGTTTGTCTGGTTTGGCACCAAACTGGCCACCGCCAACCTGAATTGAATTTAACTAAAAATGATAGCTACTTGTGCTTTATTCATAAGCGCTAGAGGCACATTTAATACATAAAATTATGGCAAAACGTACTGACATCAAAAGCATCCTGATCATTGGCGCGGGGCCGATCATCATTGGCCAAGCCTGTGAGTTTGACTACTCGGGCGTGCAAGCCTGCAAGGCACTGCGCGAAGAGGGCTACAAGGTCATCCTGATCAACAGCAACCCGGCCACCATCATGACCGACCCGGCCACGGCCGACGTGACCTACATCGAGCCCATCACCTGGAAAACGGTCGAGAAAATCATTGCCAAAGAGCGCCCTGATGCCATCCTTCCCACCATGGGTGGCCAGACCGCACTCAACTGTGCGCTGGATTTGTGGCACAACGGCGTGCTGGCCAAGTACACCGGTGCGGCCACGGGCAAAGCCATCGAGCTGATTGGTGCCAAGCCCGAGGCCATCGACAAGGCTGAAGACCGGCTCAAGTTCAAAGATGCCATGACCAAAATTGGGCTGGGCTCGGCGCGCTCAGGCATTGCCCACAGCATGGCCGAGGCTTGGGACGTGCAGCGCACCGTGGGCTTTCCCACCGTGATTCGCCCCAGCTTCACCTTGGGTGGCACGGGCGGTGGCATTGCCTACAACCCCGAAGAGTTTGAAGTGATTTGCAAGCGCGGCCTGGAAGCCTCACCCACCAACGAGTTGCTGATTGAAGAATCGCTGCTGGGCTGGAAAGAGTACGAGATGGAAGTGGTGCGCGACACGGCGGACAACTGCATCATCATCTGCTCGATCGAAAACCTGGACCCGATGGGCGTACACACCGGTGACTCGATCACCGTGGCCCCGGCGCAAACCCTGACCGACAAGGAATACCAGATTTTGCGCAACGCCTCTTTGGCCGTGCTGCGCGAAATTGGGGTCGATACCGGTGGCTCCAACGTGCAGTTCTCCATCAACCCCAAAGACGGGCGCATGGTGGTGATTGAGATGAACCCACGGGTCAGCCGCTCCAGCGCGCTGGCTTCCAAAGCCACCGGTTTCCCGATTGCCAAGGTGGCGGCCAAGCTGGCCGTGGGCTATACGCTGGATGAACTTAAAAACGAGATCACTGGCGGTGCCACGCCCGCCAGTTTCGAGCCCAGCATCGATTACGTGGTCACCAAAATCCCGCGTTTTGCGTTTGAAAAATTTCCCGCCGCCGACAGCCGCCTGACGACCCAAATGAAGAGCGTGGGTGAGGTGATGGCGATGGGCCGCACCTTCCAGGAGTCGTTCCAGAAAGCCCTGCGCGGCCTGGAAGTGGGCGTGGACGGCATGAACGAGAAAACGCAAGACCGCGAAGTGCTTGAAAAAGAGCTGGGCGAGCCCGGCCCCGAGCGCATCTGGTACGTGGGCGATGCATTCGCCGCCGGCTGGAGCGTGGACGAGGTGTTTGACATCACCAAAATCGACAAATGGTTTCTGGTGCAGATCGAGCAGATCGTCAAGCTGGAACTGGAAATTGAACACCTGCCGCAACCGGCCGTGGGAACCGCGTTGGACAGCATTGACGCTGCCACCTTGCGCGCCTTGAAACAAAAAGGTTTTTCAGACCGCCGTTTGGCCAAGCAATTCAAGACCTCTGACACGGCGGTTCGCGCGCGCCGTCACGCCCTGGGCGTGCGCCCGGTCTACAAGCGGGTTGATACCTGCGCGGCCGAATTTGCCACCAACACCGCTTACCTGTATTCAACCTACGAGGCTGAAGGCTCTGAGTGCGAAGCCGCGCCCACCAACAACAAAAAAATCATGGTGCTCGGTGGTGGCCCCAACCGCATCGGCCAAGGCATCGAGTTTGACTACTGCTGTGTGCACGCCGCGCTGGCCATGCGTGAGGACGGTTACGAGACCATCATGGTCAACTGCAACCCCGAAACCGTGTCCACCGACTACGACACCAGCGACCGCCTGTACTTTGAGCCGCTGACACTCGAAGACGTGCTGGAGATTGTGGACAAAGAAAAGCCTTACGGCGTGATCGTTCAATACGGTGGCCAAACGCCCCTGAAGCTGGCACTGGACCTGGAAGCCAACGGTGTGCCCATCATCGGCACCAGCCCCGACATGATCGACGCGGCAGAAGACCGCGAGCGTTTTTCGGCGCTGCTGCACGAGTTGAAACTCAAACAGCCGCCCAACGCCACCGCGCGTACCGAGCCTGAAGCGCTTGAAAAAGCGTTGTCTTTGGGTTACCCCTTGGTGGTACGCCCGAGCTACGTGCTGGGTGGGCGCGCCATGGAAATCGTGCACGAGCAGCGCGACCTGGAGCGCTACATGCGCGAAGCGGTCAAGGTCAGCCACGACAGCCCGGTGCTGCTGGACCGCTTCTTGAACGATGCCATCGAGTGCGATGTGGACTGCGTGCGTGATGCCACGGGCGCGACTTACATTGGTGGGGTCATGGAGCACATCGAACAAGCCGGCGTGCACAGTGGCGACTCGGCTTGCTCGATTCCGCCCTACAGCCTGTGCACTGAGACGGTGACCGAGATCAAGCGCCAGACCGCCGCCATGGCGCAAGCGCTCAACGTGGTGGGCTTGATGAATGTGCAGTTTGCCATTCAGCACCTGGACGGACAGGACGTGATTTTTGTGCTGGAAGTGAATCCACGCGCCTCACGCACCGTGCCGTTTGTGTCTAAGGCCACCGGCGTGCAACTGGCCAAGGTGGCGGCGCGCTGCATGGTGGGGCAATCATTGGCCAGCCAGGGCATCACGCGTGAAGTGAATCCGCCCTACTTCAGCGTCAAAGAGGCGGTGTTCCCGTTCGTCAAGTTCCCTGGTGTGGACACCATTTTGGGCCCCGAGATGAAGTCCACCGGTGAGGTCATGGGCGTGGGCAAAACCTTTGGTGAGGCTTTTGTCAAGTCGCAAATGGGCGCCGGCTGCAAGTTGCCACGCCCGTTCACGCCTGAAGGCTGCCCCAGCGGCAAGGTATTCTTGTCTGTGAAGCAAAGCGACAAACCACGTGCTGTCGAGGTTGCACGGGCGCTGGTAGCTATGAACTTTGTAGTGATTGCAACCAAAGGCACGGCTGCAGCCATCAACGCAGCGGGTGTGCCATGCGGGCTGGTCAACAAGGTCACTGAAGGGCGCCCGCACATTGTCGACATGCTCAAAAACAACGAGATTGTGCTGGTTATCAACACCGTGGAAGAGCGTCGCAACGCGATTGCCGATTCGCGCCAGATTCGCACCTCGGCGTTGTTGGCGCAGGTCACCACCTTCACCACCATTGCGGGTGCTGAGGCGGCCGTAGAAGGCATGCGTTGCATGGATCAGCTTGACGTGATTTCGGTGCAAGAAATGCATGCCCAGTTGCTGACATGTTGACACCCGGTATGGCGCTCGTTATGGCGCGGAATGTGCGCAGTTAATCGCGGCATAATTCCCATGCACCGCCGAACCCAGCTGTTCGGCGGTTTTATTTTGTAGATTTATTTTTTGCGGAGTTCCACGTGGCAACCCTACCTATTACCAAACGCGGTGCAGACAAACTCAAGGCCGAGCTGCACCAGCTCAAGGCGTTTGAGCGTCCGGCAGTCATCAATGCCATTGCCGAAGCGCGTGCTCAAGGTGACTTGAGCGAAAACGCCGAATACGAATCTGCCAAAGACAAGCAGGGTTTTGTCGAGGGCCGGATTCAAGAAATTGAAGGCAAACTGTCTGTGGCGCAGGTCATTGACCCGGCTGAATTGGATGCCGGTGGCCGGGTGGTGTTTGGCACTACTGTTGACCTGGAAGACGAAGAAACGGGTCAGAAAGTGACCTACCAAATTGTGGGTGAAGATGAGGCCGACCTCAAGCACGGGCTGATCAACATCAACAGCCCGATTGCGCGTGCCTTGATCGGAAAAGAAGAAGGCGATGTGGCTGAAGTGCAAGCGCCAGGCGGTTTGCGTCGCTACGAAGTGGTGGCTGTGCGCTATTGCTGAGTCAATGCCATGCAGGCTTTGAGAGCGCTTGACGTCTGGGTGGCGGCGCTGTGGTGGGGTGGCTTGACCGTAGTGGGGTTTGGCGTGGTGCCGCTGCTGTTTGTGCATTTGCCGACACCCGCCATGGCGGGCACCATGGCAGCCACCTTGTTTTCAGCCCTCAATGTGCTGGCGCTGTTGTGTGGCCTTTGCCTGCTTGTTTTTTTAAAGCTAAATCAGCCTCTAGCCCTTATCCATCAAGCGCGGACAGCTATTTTTTATGTAGTTTCTGGCATGCTGATTGCGCTGCTGTTGGAGTGGGTGGTGGCGCCGCGCATTGTGGCCCGGCAGGATTTACGCCTGTGGCACAGTGTCGGCACGCTGCTGTATGCCTTGCAATGGGTTTTAACCACGTTGATTTTTAAAAACCGGGTTGCAGCCAGAAAAAGCAACGGGGCTTAAAGCCCCGTGAATGGAAGAAAAGGCAACAGCAGTCAATCAATCTTGGTTGCGTTTTTTGATGCTGACGGGTTTCTTTTTGGCACGCTTGATTTGGCCACCGGTGGTCAGGCGTTGGTTGCCCAGGACACGAAGGGTTTTCACCTCAGGGCGTTGACCGCCACGCTTGCTGAATTTCAAAACTTTCACGTCTTTAGGGCCAGGCATGCGGTCGTCGTCAACCGTTTTTTCGCGCTCAGGCAGTGGGCGCCACAGCACTAAAAGTTTGCCGATGTGCTGAATGGGCGCTGCATTGAGCTCGTCTGCCAGGGTTTGAAACATGGCTTCGCGGGCGGCACGATCATCTGAGAAGACGCGCACTTTGATCAGACCATGGGCATTCAAGGCGGCATCGGTTTCTTTTTTCACGGCAGCTGTCAAACCGTCGCCACCGACCATGACCACGGGGTCTAGGTGATGAGCTTCAGAACGGTGAACTTTGCGTTGGGCGGGGGTCAAGAGAATTTGAGACATGTCGGTATTATCGACGAGACAAGCGTCTTTGAAACCGCACGACTCGTTTGGATTTTCTCGGTTTAAACAGGTTATTCACACATTGAGAGCACATGAAATCAGCAGTTAAAAGCAGCAAAGTCAATCGCGCCTGGTTGAATGACCATGTCAATGACACCTATGTCAAGTTGGCACAAAAAGACGGTTACCGGGCACGGGCGGCTTATAAGTTGCAAGAAATCGATGACACCTTGCACCTCATCAAGCCCGGTCATTTGGTGGTGGATTTGGGATCCACCCCCGGTGCCTGGAGCCAATATGTGCGGCGCAAACTGTCTCCCAAAACTGCGCATGGCGGTGGCGCGGCGGCTGGCGCGCTCAATGGGCGCATCGTGGCCTTGGATCTGTTGCCCATGGAGCCGATCGAAGGGGTACTGTTCATTCAGGGCGATATTCGTGAAGAAGCGGTGTTGGCCGAGTTGGCTCAAAAAGTGGATGGCGAACAGGTGGATGTGGTTTTATCAGACATGGCGCCTAATCTGTCGGGCATCAGTTCTGCCGATGCCGCCAGAGTGGAACTGCTGGTTGAACTGGCACTTGAGTTTGCGCAAGACCACCTCAAACCTGAAGGCGCCTTGGTGGCCAAGGTGTTTCATGGTGCCAGCTACGACAACTTGGTCAAACGCTTCAAAGAAACCTTTGTGACCGTCAAGCGGTTGAAACCCAAAGCCTCGCGTGATCGGTCGTCAGAAACCTTTTTGATTGGCGTGGGCTTGAAAAATGGGTGATTTCCTTGTATTTGCTGTGGCTGAAGGACAAGACTTCGCATTGACGAAGCGTTGATAAGCCTAAAATTATCTGCACTGAATTAGTTTCTATCTTGCTTATCTGTCACTTCTGGAGTTTCGCTTGAACAATCCATGGTTTTCAAAAATTGCGGTCTGGTTGGTGATTGCAATGGTGCTGTTTACCGTCTTCAAACAATTTGATTCACGCCCTGCGGTGGGTGCGGGTTACTTGGGGTATTCCGATTTTCTAGACGAGGTTCGCGGCAAACGCATCAAAAGCGCCATCATTCAAGAGGGGCAAACTGGCACGGAAATTGTGGCCATCACCAGTGACGACCGCAAAGTTCGCACCACGGCCACCTACCTTGACCGCGGGCTGGTAGGTGACTTGATTGCCAACGATGTCAAGTTTGATGTGCGCCCACGTGATGAGGGTTCGCTGCTCATGACGCTCTTGGTCAGCTGGGGACCCATGCTTTTGTTGATTGGTGTGTGGGTGTATTTCATGCGTCAAATGCAAGGCGGTGGCAAAGGTGGTGCCTTCAGTTTCGGCAAAAGCAAGGCGCGTTTGCTGGATGAAAACACCAACCCTGTCACTTTCGCGGACGTGGCCGGCTGCGACGAGGCCAAGGAAGAAGTCAAAGAAGTGGTTGATTTCTTGAAAGACCCTTCCAAGTTTCAAAAACTGGGGGGGCGCATTCCACGCGGTTTGTTGTTGGTAGGCCCTCCTGGCACTGGTAAAACCTTGTTGGCCAAATCGATTGCTGGTGAAGCCAAGGTGCCTTTCTTTAGCATTTCAGGCTCAGATTTTGTGGAAATGTTCGTCGGCGTAGGTGCCAGCCGTGTGCGCGACATGTTCGAGAACGCCAAGAAAAATGCACCTTGCATCATTTTCATTGATGAAATTGATGCGGTTGGCCGCCAACGCGGTGCTGGCTTGGGTGGTGGCAATGACGAGCGCGAGCAAACCCTCAACCAGATGCTGGTCGAAATGGATGGTTTTGAGACCAACGTGGGTGTGATCGTGGTGGCGGCCACCAACCGCCCTGACATTTTGGATGCCGCGCTGCTGCGCCCAGGTCGTTTTGACCGTCAGGTCTATGTGACGCTGCCAGACATCCGTGGCCGTGAACAGATTTTGAACGTGCACATGCGCAAAGTGCCGTTGAACCCAGACGTGAACGCTGCCGTGATCGCCCGTGGCACACCCGGCATGAGCGGTGCTGACCTGGCCAACCTGTGCAACGAAGCGGCTTTGATGGCTGCGCGCCGCAATGCCCGCACAGTGGAAATGCAAGATTTTGAAAAAGCCAAAGACAAAATTTTGATGGGTCCAGAGCGCAAGAGCATGGTCATGCCCGAGGAAGAGCGCCGCAACACGGCCTACCACGAGTCAGGTCACGCCTTGATCGGCAAACTGTTGCCCAAGTGCGACCCGGTGCACAAGGTCACCATCATCCCGCGTGGCCGCGCCTTGGGCGTGACCATGAGTCTGCCCGCACAAGACCGCTACTCTTATGACAAAGACTACATGCTCAACCAGATCAGCATGTTGTTTGGTGGCCGCATTGCTGAAGAGGTGTTCATGAACCAAATGACCACCGGCGCCAGCAACGACTTTGAGCGTGCCACCCAAATTGCACGCGACATGGTGATGCGCTACGGCATGACAGCGGCACTGGGCCCCATGGTTTACGCTGAAAACGAAGGCGAAGTGTTCCTCGGCCGCTCGGTGACAAAAACCACCAACATGAGCGAAGAAACCATGCAAAAGGTGGACTCTGAAGTGCGCCGCATCATTGATGAGCAATACGCGCTGGCGCGTCGCTTGATCGAAGAGCACAGCGACAAAATGCACACCATGGCCAAGGCCTTGTTGGAATGGGAGACCATTGACAGCGACCAACTTGATGACATCATGGCGGGTAAGCTGCCACGTCCACCCAAAGACTGGTCTCCACGCATCCCCCCTGCTGGCAACGACACAGGTGCCGGTGGCTCGCCCACGGTGGCTGCTGACGCTGCACCGCACGCAGCTTGATTCTTCCCGCGTTTTACTAACCCTAATTCACCCAGTTTGCAGACTTCTTGTCTTGCAGCTGGATCGCTGTCCAGAGTTACTCAAACGTCATTGGGCTGACGTTCCAGCAGTCAGTAGCTCACCCAACTGCTGGAACGTTTCTTTCTCGTCAATCCTTGAACACCGGCGCGCGCTTGCCCATGTTGGCCATCATGGCCTCTTGCAGGTCGTCTGAGAGCAGCATGGCGGCGTTCCAGGTGGCCACGTAGTTCAGACCGTCGGCCACCGAATGGTCACGGGCATAAGTAATCATTTCCTTTGTACCCCTTATAGATAAAGGGGACTTTGCTGCAATGGTTGTAGCAATTTCACGCACACCCGCTTCCAGCGCCTCGCGTGAGTCAAACACGCGGTTGACCAGCTTCATGCTCAGGGCTTCAGCCGCGTCAAACTTGCGCCCGGTGTAGGCCAGCT
Source organism: Rhodoferax sp. (assembly GCF_028715765.1). Taxonomy (GTDB): domain Bacteria; phylum Pseudomonadota; class Gammaproteobacteria; order Burkholderiales; family Burkholderiaceae_C; genus Rhodoferax. The sequence goes on along the minus strand of NZ_JAQURE010000056.1, from coordinate 2,273 downwards.
CGCGCGTGATGCCTTCGCCCACCAGTTTGGGCAAGCGCTGCAGTGTGCCCACGTCTGCCGTCATGCCAATGTCGATTTCCTTGATGTTGAAGGTGGCATCACTTGAGCAGTAACGCATGTCGGCGCAGCAGATCAGATCAATGCCGCCGCCAATGCACGCGCCGTGCACGGCCGCCAGCACCGGCTTGCGGCAGCGCTCCAGCGCGTTCAACGTGTCTTGTAAGTCCAGAATCACCCCACGCAGGTTTTCACGCATGCGCGCTTCGCAGTCGTTTTGAATCTGGTCGCCCATGCCCATCATCATTTGCAGGTCGATGCCGCTGGTAAAAAGCTTGCCTGCGCCTTGCAACACAGCCACGCGCGCCTCGGGCGTGCGGTCAACCCACTGGAACGCCTGGCGCAGTTCGTGCCACATCGCCAGGTTCATGGCGTTGGCCTTGTCGGGGCGGTTCAGGGTAATGGTGGCAATGTGGTCTGCCAGGCTGACAGTGAGTGTGGTGTAGCTCAAATCACTATCAATTTGAGAGCTACTTGCGCTTGATTGATAAGCGCTAGAGGCTGATTTTTCATACAAATTTTCGGATGACTGAACGGCTTGGCTTGCTGAATCACTGGCCAGCATGGGCACACCTGGCGCTTGAGGCGGTGTGGCGTTTTGCGGCGCAGTGGCGCTGGCCAGGGCAATCGCCAACTCCAGCCCCTGTTTGATGGCGCGTTTGGCATCCAGCTCCTCGGCCTTGTCCGCTCCGCCAATCAGATGCACGCCCAGCCCAGCGGCTTGCAGCGCTGCCTGCAACTCGCGCTGCGGCTCCTGCCCGGCGCAGATCACCACGTTGTCGACAGCCAAGGTGCGCTCTTGCCCGTCTACGGTGATGTGCAGGCCAGCGTCGTCAATGCGGCGGTAGGTCACGCCCGAGAGCATGTCTACATGGCGGTTTTTCAGCGAGGTGCGGTGAATCCAGCCGGTGGTTTTGCCCAAGCCGTCGCCCACTTTGCTGGCCTTGCGTTGCAGCAGGTAGACCTTGCGCGGGCTGGCTTCGATGTGCGCTGCAGTCAGCCCACCGCGCGCTTGGTAGCTGGTATCCACGCCCCATTCGGCAAAGAATTTGGCCGCGTCCAGGCTTGGGCTGGTGCCTTGATGCAGCAGGTATTCGGCGGTATCAAAGCCAATGCCGCCCGCACCGATCAGCGCCACCGTCTGGCCAACCGGCTTTTTGTCGCGCAGCACGTCCAGGTAGCTCAGCACTTTGGGGTGGTTGATGCCCTCAATCGGCGGGGTGCGCGGGGTCACGCCGGTGGCCAGCACCACCTGTTGGTAGCCGCCCGCAACCAGGTCTTGCGCACTCACGCGGGTGTTCAACTTGAGTGCTACGCCGGTCAGTTCAATCTGTTTACCAAAGTAGCGCAAGGTCTCGTAAAACTCTTCCTTGCCGGGGATTTGCTTAGCCACGTTGAACTGGCCGCCAATCTCGGCCGCTGCGTCAAACAGCGTCACGTCCAAGCCGCACTGCGCGGCGGCAGTGGCAAAGCTTAAGCCGGCCGGACCTGCTCCCACCACGGCGATTTTTTCGCGACGGGCGGCAGGCTGCAGGTTGATCAGGGTTTCATGGCACGCGCGCGGGTTCACCAGGCATGAGGTGGTCTTGCCGCCAAAGGTATGGTCCAGGCAAGCCTGGTTGCAACCAATGCAGGTGTTGATTTCGTCCGCCTTGCCGGCGGCGGCTTTCTGCATGAATAACGGGTCGGCCAAAAACGGGCGCGCCATCGACACCATGTCGCAAAAACCATCGGCCAGCAGTTGTTCAGCCACCTCGGGCGTGTTGATGCGGTTGGTGGCTACCAGCGGCACGCCCACCTTGCCTTTGAGCTGTTTGGTCACCCAGGCCCAGGCGGCGCGCGGCACCTTGGTGGCAATGGTGGGGATGCGCGCCTCGTGCCAGCCGATGCCGGTGTTGATGATCGTCACACCGGCTTGCTCCAACGCCTGCGCCAGCTCAATCACCTCGTCCAGCGTGCTGCCGCCTTCAACCAAATCCAGCATCGACAGGCGGTAGATGATGATGAAGTTGGGTCCAACCTTCTCACGCACGCCGCGCACAATGGCCAGCGGAAATTTGATGCGGTTGGGGTAGCTGCCACCCCATTCGTCATCGCGCTGGTTGGTGCGTGCGGCAATGAATTCGTTGAGCAAATAGCCCTCACTGCCCATGATCTCCACGCCGTCGTAGCCCGCGCTTTGCGCCAGTGCGGCGCAGCGCACAAAGTCATCCACC
>NZ_JAQURE010000055.1 GCF_028715765.1 Rhodoferax sp. | reverse complement strand
GCTGAACATATGCTCGCCCTCAGAGTCTGCAGGGCCAACAATGAATGGCGCAGCTACTGGTCAACTCATTACCGCTATGCGGCTTGACTCGGATTCACATCACTTTACATCGCACCCCGGTAAACCCGCCACCCGCAAGCCTTTAAAATCAAGGCTTACCCTCAAGTTTGACCTGCCACCCCTTCACGCTGGCAGCGCACTCTTGCCAAGGATGCACCACAAACGGTGCGCCGCCCGCTCTTGAATCGAGACCCCTGTGACCTACGCCTTTGAAACCCGCCGCCGCCGCACCTTTGCCATCATTTCCCACCCGGATGCCGGTAAAACCACGTTGACCGAAAAGCTGCTGCTGTTCTCGGGCGCGATCCAGATTGCGGGTGCCGTCAAGGGCCGCAAGGCCAGCCGCCATGCCACCAGTGACTGGATGGAAATCGAGAAGCAGCGCGGCATTTCAGTGGCCAGCTCAGTCATGCAAATGAGCTACCGCGACCACGTCATCAACCTGCTTGACACCCCCGGCCACAAAGACTTTTCTGAAGACACCTACCGCGTGCTGACCGCCGTGGACTCGGCGCTGATGGTGATTGACGCGGCCAACGGGGTTGAGTCGCAAACGCGCCGCCTGATCGAGGTCTGCCGCCAACGCGACACCCCCATCATCACCTTCGTCAACAAGATGGACCGCGAGGTACGCGACCCTCTGGACATTCTGGACGAGGTCGAGCGTGAGCTGGGTATGCCCTGCGTGCCTATGACTTGGCCGGTGGGCCAGGGCAAAACCTTTGGCGGCATCATCAACCTGCGCACCCAGGCCATGACGGTGTTTGAGTCGGGCAGCGAGCGCCGCCCGCAAGACTTCGAGACCGTGCCGCTGGCGCACCCTGAGGCCTTGGCTGCGCGCTTTGGCCACGACTGGGTCACGGCGCTGGAGAGCATGGAACTGGCTACCGGCGCTTCCCCCACGTTTGACCGTGAAGCCTTCCTGGCTGGCAAACAAACCCCGGTGTTCTTCGGCTCGGGCGTGAACAACTTTGGCGTGATGGAGGTGCTGGACGCGTTGGTTGACTTGGCCCCGTCGCCAGGTGCGCGCACCAGCAGCTTTGTGGTCAACAAACAGCCCGTCATCAAACAAGTGCAACCTGAAGACGATGCCTTCAGCGGCGTGGTGTTCAAGGTGCAGGCCAACATGGATGCAAACCACCGCGACCGCATTGCCTTTGTGCGCATCGCCAGCGGCAAGTACCTGCCTGGCATGAAGCTCAAGGTGATGCGCACCGCCAAAGAACTGCGTCCGACCAGCGTGGTGACATTCATGAGCCAGCGCCGCGAGGCGGTGGAAGAGGCCTATGCTGGTGACATCGTCGGCTTTACCACCCACGGCGGCGTGCAGCTGGGCGACACCATCACCGACGGCTCGGTCAACCTGCTGTTTACCGGCCTGCCGTTTTTTGCCCCGGAAATGTTCAGCACCGTGATTTTGCGCAACCCGCTGCGCACCAAGCAGCTCCAGCAAGGTCTGGCGCAGTTGGGTGAAGAGGGGGCCATTCAGGTGTTTCGCCCCGAGATGGGCGGCAACATGCTGCTGGGGGCTGTCGGCCAGTTGCAGTTTGAGGTGGTGCAGCACCGCCTCAAGGGTGAATACGATGCCGACATTCGCTTGGAAGCCAGCCAATACACCGGCGCGCGCTGGATCACCGCCGACACGCCGAAAGAACTGCAGGAATTCGTTAATGCCTACCCGCAGCGCATGGCTCGCGACGCGGCCGACACCCTGGCCTACCTGTGCACCAGCCCGTATGACGTGCGGCTGGCGCAGGAGCGCTTCCCCAAGATTCACTTTCACCCGCTGCGCGAGCATGCGGGGCTGGCACTGCAATCGGCGGGTTGATCCATGCAACCGCTGGCCGACTGGTCGCTGCAAGATCGCCGCCAGATCAGCGGCATCTTCACCGACACTGACGACACGTTAACCACCGATGGGGTCATCACCCCTGACGCATTACAAGCGCTGAGCGATTTAAAAGCGGCCGGGCTGCAGGTGATTCCCGTCACCGGGCGACCGGTGGGCTGGTGTGTGCGCTTTGCCCTTGGTGACCCGGCGCTTGGCATCGCGCCATGGCTCGTGGATGCGCAGCTGGCAGAAAACGGGGCCTTGGCTTTTGCCCCTGAAATTTTGGATAAAAATGGCCTGCAGCCCTTATTCAAAAAGCGCAAGAAGCTATCAAAAATATACCATCAACCCGAAGCCACACGGGCCAGCAACAGCGCCCGAATGTGCCAGATGGCGCAACGGGTGCGGCATGAGATGCCCCAGGTGGAGCAGGCCATTTTGCAAGCGCAAGCCCGATGAATCGCTCTACCACGGGCTCCAAAATCGGGCTGCTGAGCGTGTTTGGTTCCACGCTGTTCCAGCTCTCGGGCATCTTCATGCTGTCGCCGCTGATGCTCTTGATGCTGAAAAAAGCCGAGGTCTCGACCACCCTGGCCGGGCTGTTTGCCGCCACCACCTGGCTGGGCGTGTTGATCGTGACCCCGTTTGCATCCAAGGTAACGCAGAAGCTGGGGCGCCGCCAAACCATGTGGCTGGCTTCAGGCATGCCGCTGGTGGCCGCCCTGGGGTTCTTTACCACCAGCACACTGTGGCTGTGGTTTGCGCTGGAGCTGCTGGCGGGTATCGCCGGCGGCTTGCGCTGGGTGCTGGCCGAGGCGTTTATTGCCGAATTTGCCCCGCCCCGCCAGATTGGCCGCTACATCGGCATCTACGCCACCATGGTCGGCATGACCTTTGTGATTGGCCCCACGCTGCTGGCCTGGGCTGACACCGACAGCACTACCGCGCTGTGGCTGGTGATGGCCCTGCTGTTTCTTGGCCTGGCCTGGACGGCGCTGATCCCGGTGCTGCCGCCCGATCATGACCAGCACACTGCCCGCATCGGGCTGCTGGGCTTGTGGCATGCGGTGCTGACGCACCCGGTGATCATGCTGGCGGGCTTTGTGGGCGGCTTTTTTGAGCTGGGGCTGGCCTCCATCCTGCCGCTGTATGGGCTGACTTTGGGCATGGGTGATAGTGCCGCCGCGCTGCTGGTGTCGGTGAGTGGCCTGGGTGGCACGCTGTTGGCCATTCCCTCGGGCATGCTGGCGGACCGGTTTGCCTCAGCCGCACAAGGGCGCAGGCTGATGATGCGGGTGTTCACCGGGCTGATTCTGCTGGTCACCCTGGCCAGCCCATTGGCCGTGAGCCACACCGCGCTGGTGTGGCCGCTTGCCTTTGTCTGGGGGGCCGCCGGGGGTGCGCTCTACACCTTGTCCATGACCGACATTGGGGCCAGCAACAAGGGTCTGGCGCTGATCAACAGCACCGCCGTGCTGGTGCTGACCTACACGCTGGGGGGCTTGAGCGCCTCTGCGGCTTGCGGCGCGTTGATCGACGTATCGGTAGGGCTGGGGTTTCCGGCGCTGATGTTCAGCGTGGCGACTATCGGGCTGCTGGCTTTATTCAAAGCCAAAATGACCTCTAGCCCTTGTTAAACATGCGCAAGCAGCTATTTAATTGAGAGCGTTTCAACCTCAAACTCCACAATGTTTCGGCTGACTTTGCTGAATGCCACGCCAATCAGGTGAATTGGTTCACCCCTGGCGCGGTACTTGTCGGCGTAGGCCATGTCTTTGAGTTGCTGCAGAGCCTGGCCGGTTGGCGTTAACTCAACCACCTTGAACTCAAACAGGTAGACCTGCCCATTGAACAACACCGCCATGTCAATGCGGCCATGGCTGGTGCTGTCTTCCAGCCGAATGTCCAGACCCAGCGCGGCGAAGTAGCTGTAAAAAATGCTGGCGTAGTAGCCCTCAAAATTGGCCAGTTCGTTTTTACGGTACCAGTCGTGCGGAATGCTGGCGTAGAAGGCGTGGAACAGGGTTTTGAGTCCTGCAATGTCACCCGCCAGCAGCAGCTTATAAAGACGACTGATCTGCGGCCCTGGGATGGACAAGCCACCGCTGAGGCTTTGCAACAAGCTGTCGTTCAGGCTGGCTTGCACTTCCAGGTTAGGGTACTTGAGCTTGAGTTCCATCCGCCCCGGTATGCGCCAGACGCTGTCCACGGTGAGGTAGCCGGCCTGAAACATCAGCGCCTCCGGCGGAATGTTGTCCACGTCGAAGGTGGACAGCAAGGCCTCTTGCGCCACGATGCGGCTCAGGTCGGGAGTGAACTGCTGGTGCTGGGCCAGCAGTTTGATCAAAAACGTGGGCGTGCCGGTCTCAAACCAGTAGGGGCGGAACTCGCGGCTGCGAAACAGCAGCAGCAGGTCAAACGGGTTGTACACCGGTGTACCCAGCCAGTTGTAGCCGTTGTACCAGCGGCGGATTTCCTCGCGATCCAACCCACCCAATTCAGGGGAAAACACTGTGTCCACATCGTTATCGGTGTAACCGCACAGGGCGCTGTACTGCGCGTCGAGCGTGATATCGGTCAAGTTGTTCAGGCCAGAGAACAGGCTGACTTTGCTGAACTTGGAGACCCCGGTTAGAAAGACAAATTTGAGGTGTTCGTCCGCACCTTTGAGCACCGAGTAGAAATTTTTAAGGCCCTCGCGCATGTCCAGCGCTACCGGGCTGTTCGTAATATTGTCCAGAATCGGCTTGTCGTACTCGTCGATCAGCACCACGGCACGTTGGCCGGTTTTTTGGTGAGCTTGGCGGATCAAGTCGCCAAAATTGCCAGCGGTATCTGACTCGGGCAGACCCCGCGGCAGCACCAAGCCCAGGGTCACACGGTTCTGGCGCAGGATGTCGGTGATGCGCTGATCCAGCTCGGCACGGTCTCTCAGCACGCCGTCAGAGAAGCTGACCCGGATGACGGGATATTTTTTACGCCAGTCCCAGCGCGGCTCAGCCAACAGACCTTTGAACAGCGCTTGCTGGCCTTCAAACAATGCCCGCAAGGTGTCAAGCAGTAGGCTTTTGCCAAAGCGGCGTGGGCGGCTTAAAAAGTAATACTTGCCCGTTTCGGCCAGGTCGACCGCATAGCCGGATTTGTCCACATAGTAGTAGCCCTCCTCAATGATCTCGCGAAAGGTCTGAATACCAATGGGCAGCTTGCGCCGTATAAGCGCTCTGTCAGAGGGAGATGAGGGGATGGGCAGCATTGAATGATTTTAGGCAGATCACCTGCACCTGGCGCTTTGGCATAGCGAACCCGGGAGAAGACGCGATACTTGGCCTCCTTCACAGGAGAAACTCCGAATGTTTTTTGCCACCGATCTAGACACCGTCACCCACGGCATCCAGCTTGCCGTCGCCCCAGTGTTTTTACTGACCGCCGTGGCCGGCATGATTGGCAGTGTGGCCGGGCGGCTGGCACGCATCATCGACCGCGCCCGGGTGCTTGAAACCCGGGTCGATGCCAGCCCGGACAGCGCCCCCATGACAACCGAGCTGGAAGAACTGCGCCAGTTGCGCAAGCGTGGCCGTCTGGTCAACGCCTGCATTGCCCTGTTGACGTTTTGCGCCATATTGATTGGCCTGACCATCATGGCGCTGTTTTTGGGAGAGACCACCGAACTGCAGATTTTTCGCATTGCCACCGTGCTTTTCCTCTCGGGTGTGACATGCTTTTTGCTGGCGTTGTTGTGCTTCTTGACAGAAACCGTGATTGCCACCCGCGTGCTGAAATTTGGACGCACTCGCAAATCGCTTTGACCCCATCGGCAAAACTACGCAAAGGGTAAACCCTAATCAATCAAAAAAAAGACAAAATCGGTCAGATTTCACATTCCACGCCATCCAACTCAAGCCCACAGACCCATGACGGACTCCACACCTGACGCAAGCCTTGCCGTTTTTGGAAAAACAGCCCTAGGTCAGCAAGAAATTCAATCCAGAGCACTCGGTTTGAACCCCTTGACGCGGCGTGTGTTGATCTTGATTGATGGCAAAAGAAAGTACCAAGAACTTGCCACGCTCACCGGGGTACAAAATTTGGCCGAGCTGCTCAATGAGTTGGTGGCCAAAGGCTGCATTGAAGTCACGGCGACCCTGTCGGCAGCGCCCTCTAAAGCCTCCTCATCAAGCAGCGCATCGCCCCAAAAAGCAGCCACATCGAAAGATGACCTGGCTCAACTGCCACCGGCAGAAACGCGCACCTTCAAGCAGGCGGAGATGGCCAAAAACTTCATGATGAACACCGTGAACACGGTTTTTCAACAAAACACGCGTTTGACCTTGCTTGAAGCCATTTTTGGCTGCAAAACGCCGCAAGAGGTGCGCCGGGTTTACCCCAGGTGGGTGGAGACCATGGAGGGCAGCGTGATTGGTGCCAAGCGCCTGCCCGAGTTTCGCGAAAAGCTGTTTCAAGTGCTGTAGCATCAGGGCAAACCCGAAGCAAGTCAGGCACTTGCTTCCACCCCCTTTGACCCTGCCAGCCTTGCCACCATGCCGCGCGAACAAAAACCCACTGACTCTCTTGCCTCCGTTTTAGTCCACCACCGCATCTGGGGGCTGCTCAATGCCAGCGCGCGGCAAGCGCTTGAGCCGTTGTTTGAGTGCGCCCACGCACAAGCGGCAGACATTGTCTTGGCACAGGGTCAATTGCCCACGCGCATGGGCTTGATTTTGAGTGGTGAAGTCAGCCTGCTAGACCCCGACCTGGGTCTGAAAGTGCGCTTGCACCCCGGTGAGATGTTTGGCTTGGGTGCCACACCGCTGCGCCAACTCACCACCTGGCAAGCCAAGGCAAACAGCGCCTGTGAAATTGCCTGGTTGCCACCTGAAACTTTGGCCACGCTGTGCCAGCAGCACCACGAATTGGCTTATTTTTTCCCGTCCCTGCCGACCGCCTCAACGGCCAGCCCAGTGGGCAACGCTGGCGACGAGTCACTCAATCTGCTCAGCACCCCAATTCGCACCCTGATCAAGCGCCCACCCATCACCCTGGCACCCCACACCTCGATTCAAGATGTGGCAGTGTTGATGCGTGACCTGCGTGTGTCTTCGGTGCTGCTGGTCGAGCAAGACCATTTGTTTGGCCTGGTCACCGACCGGGACCTGCGCAACCGAGTGGTGGCTCTCGGCATGGACATTTCACGACCCGTGTCTGACATTGCCACACTGGCACCCATGACTGTGAGCGCCAACAGCCCGGCCTTCGAAGCCCTGCTGCTGATGGCGCGCCACAACATCCACCACATGCCGGTGATGGATGGCCAGCACATTTTGGGCATGATCACCACCACCGATCTGACCGAGCAGCACAGCACCTCAGCGGTCTACCTGGCCAGTGACATTTACAAGCAAACCACGCTTGACGGGCTCAAACAAATCAGCGGCCGCATCAAACAACTGCAGCAGCACCTGGCCGCAGCCGATGCCAGCGCCTACAGCACCGGCCACATCATCACCTCCATCACCGATGCCATCACCATCCGGTTGATTCAACTGGCTGAGGCCACGCTGGGCCCGGCTCCAGTGGACTACGTCTGGGTGGCAGCGGGCAGCCAGGCACGCAATGAGCAAACCGCCAAGTCAGACCAAGACAACTGTCTGGTGCTGGACGACGCGTTTGAGGAAGCCCGACATGGTGACTATTTCAAGGCATTCACACAATTTGTCTGCGATGGCTTGGCCGAGTGCGGCTACATCCACTGCCCTGGCGAAATGATGGCCATGACCGACCAATGGCGCCAACCCCGCCGGGTCTGGGCCGACTACTTTCACAAATGGGTTGACAGCCCCAAGCCCAAGTCGCTGATGCTGACCTGCGTGTTTTTTGATCTGCGCGCCATTCACGGCAAGGCCGAGCTGCTAGAAAGCCTGCGCCAGCAAGTGGTGCAGCACACCAAGGGCAACAGCCTGTTTTTGGCACACATGGTCAGCAACGCACTGAAACACCGCCCACCCTTGGGCATGTTTGGCCAGATCACCCTGATCAAAGGCGGCGACAACCCCCACACCATCGACCTGAAACACACCGGCATCGTGCCGATTGTGGATTTGGCACGGGTCTATGCGCTGGCCGCTGGGGTGACGGTGGCCAACACCCACGACCGGCTGGAGGTGTCGTCGCAAGCGGGTGAAGTCAGCGCCCAAGCAGCGCGCGACCTGCGTGACGCGCTGGAATTTTTGGGCAAGTTGCGCATTGCACACCAGTCCAGGCAAACGGCTCAACACAAAGCGCCAGACAACTTTTTGGCACTGGAAGAGCTGTCCAACTTTGAGCGCAGCCACCTCAAAGAAGCCTTCAGCGTGGTGCAAACCCTGCAAGGGGTGTTGCAACAACGCTACTCGGGCGGCCGGTTTTGAGCGTTACCGGTTCTTTTTGGCTTTGATGACGGTCCAGGCCAAGCGGCCTGCGGCAAACAAGTTGACGCCAATCACGGCCATGGCGGGCCAAAACGGCAGCGCATAGCCCGACGTGGCGGAGTACACCAGCAAGCCGCCCAAAGCCACACCAGCCACCAGCAGCGTGATGCCGTCGCCACGAATAGCACCGCGTTGCGATTGTTTTGAAGTCATGGGGGCGCGCATCATGATCAGTGCGTCAGCTGGAACTCAACCACATAAAACAGCGCACCAGCAAAGTAGCCAATCAGCGCCAGCCAGCTGATCTTTTTCACATACCAAATAAAGTCAATTTTCTCCAAGCCCATGGCGGCCACACCGGCGGCCGAGCCGATGATCAAAATGGAGCCGCCAGTGCCCGCGCAATACGCCATGTACTCCCACAAAAAACTATCAGCAGGGTACTGCGTCAGGCTGTACATGCCCATGGAGGCGGCCACCAGCGGCACGTTATCAACCACAGCACTGACCAGCCCAATGAGCGTCACGATCACGTCCTGCCTCCCCACTGTCTGATCAAGCCACTGCGCCACCGATGTCAAAATGTGACTGTGCTCCAGCGAGGCCACAGCCAACAAAATACCAATGAAAAAGACGATGGAACCCATGTCAATTTTGGTCAGCGCATGCACCAGCGTGAAATGTTCTTTTTCGTCGTCTTCCTTGTTTTTGTGAACCAAATCACCCACCAGCCACAACAGCCCCAGGCCAAACAAAATGCCCATGAAAGGGGGTAAGTGGGTCACGGTTTTAAACACTGGCACGGCCACCAAAATACCCAAACCCAAAAAGAACATCAGGTTTTTTTCAAATTGTGTCGCCTGCAATTGATCATCGTCCACAGACACCACACCTTCTACCGCACGACCGCGCAGCAGGTAGCTGGTCACTGCCAGCGGCACCAGCAAGTTCACCAGCGATGGCAAAAACACCCCTTTGATGATGGCCGTGGTGGTGATTTGCCCACCAATCCACAGCATGGTGGTGGTGACATCGCCAATGGGCGACCAAGCACCACCGGCATTGGCCGCAATGATGATGATGCCGGCAAAAAACAGACGGTCGTCGCGCTTGTCGAGCAGCTTTTTCATCAACGAAACCATCACGATGGTGGTGGTCAGATTGTCCAAAATAGAACTCAAGAAAAAGGTCACAAACCCCACCAACCACATCAGGGTGGAGAGTTTTTGGGTTTTGATGCGGGTGGTGATGACGTCAAAGCCATTGTGTGCATCCACCACTTCCACAATGGTCATGGCACCCAGCAAGAAAAACACAATTTGCGCAGTGCCCATCAGCGACTCACCCAACTGCTCACTGACCAAATGGTGGTCACCTGTGGAAATGGCATACACCGTCCACAGCAGCCCCGCACCAATCAAGGCAGAGGCCGATTTATTGACCTTGAGCGGATGCTCCAGGGCAATGGCAGCGTACGCCAGCACAAAAATAATCACCAAGGCGGTCAACATGTCATCAGTCTCCTTACAGTATTCGTTGGCAAAAAATCAGCGGTGCATTGTCTCAATATTTGAGCCGCGCATAAAAAGTCTTCTGCGCCGCTTCGCGAGCTTGGCGCAAGGTGGTAATGCCCATGGCTTGCAACAGCGGCAGCAGGCGCAGCCACACCTCAGCCGTCACAAAAGCATCGCCCAGCGCGGTGTGGCGCCCCAGCACAGTGATGTTGAAGCGCTCGGCAATGGCTTCGAGCCGGTGCGACTCTTGCGCCGGGTGCACCACGGCGGAGAGCAGCAAAGTGTCCAACACCGGGTGGCTGAACACCAGGCCGGTATTTTTTTCTTGCAGCTGCAAAAATTTCATGTCAAAGGCCGCGTTGTGCGCCACCAGCACAGTATCTTGGGCAAACGTGTAAAACGCCGGTAATACCTCGGTGATGGCGGGTTTGCCGCGCACCATGTCTTGCGTGATGCCGTGGATGGGCACGGTGGCTGCCGGAATCAAGCGCCCAGGGTTAACCAGCTGCTCAAAGCTTTCCTGCCGCAGCAGCTTGCCATTGACAATGCGCGCCGCCCCAATTTGGATGATCTCATCCCCTTCAGACGGGTTCAGACCCGTGGTTTCGGTGTCAAACACCGTGAACGACAACTCGCTGAGCAAGCGGTCATCCATGGCACTGGTCTGGTCGGTGGTTTGAAACAGGTCAAAGTCGTAATACTCGGGACGCGAGTCGTTTTGCAGAATCTGGGTGGCTTCCAGTTGCTCTTGCACGCTGGCCATGGGCAGCAAAAACCTGAAAAATGCCTCGTGGCGAATGCGCTCGCGCTCAAACCACATCTCGCCGCCATGGCGCTCCACCACATCGCGCACGGTCAGCGGCGTGCTCTCATTGCCAAAGCGCATGCTGTCCATTTCCCAACTCATCACGGTCTCGGTGCTCATGGCCTGGCCCGTCCAGATCAAGTCCAACTGAGCCCGGTTGCCGTTGGCTTGCAAGCGCAACCTGAAAAACTTGATGTCAAACTCATCCACCAAGCGCAGTGCCAAATAGTCCAGCGCCTGCGTCAGGCTAAAGCTGTCCACCTTCAGCCAGATCGAAGGATCCAGGTTTTCCAGCGTCACGCTGCGCTTGCTACGCGCCTCAATGCGCCGCTGGGTGGCCAACAGCACGTCAGCGCCCAGCATGTCTTCGAGCGGCCAGCGGGCTTTGAGGCCTTGGGTGGCTTGCTGCGTCATGCTGGTGATGCGCGCACTCATGCTGTGCACCTCTTCGCGCACCACGTTCAAAAAACGCTCGCGCATGTCGGTTTCCAGGTCAGGGTAGGCCAGCATCTCGACTGCTGCCTGGATGTTGGCCAGCGAGGAACGGCTGCCCTCGGTCAGCCCATGCAGCAGTTGGTCGCGCACATGCTCTTCTTCAAACGCGCGGGTCACGTTGTCAAGCATCAGCACAAAGCCGCTGATCTCAGCCGCCGCACCACTGGCATCCACATTGCGCACCGGTGCCATTTGCACTTTGAGTAACTGGCCAGCTTGCGTGGTGGTGACAAACTGCGCCGATGGGCTGCCCGCGCCGCGCTGCAAGCGCTGTTGAATGCTCTCCAACGCATGCGCCACCAGCTGGCGCTCAAACACCGCGTAGATCGACCGGCCAATACCTACCAGCTCAGCACCGCCCGCCAGCGTGGGGGCAGCCGAGAGCGTTTTGAACTGCAGCCGGGCACGGCTGTTGTACAAAATGATGCGGCCATCCAGGTTGCACACCACCACGCTTTGCGTGAGCTCGGCCATCAGGGCGGCCAGTCGGTTTTTTTCAGCCTGCACGCTTTGACTGGCTTGGGCAATTTGCGCTGCCACGTCTTCACGTAAGCTGTCGCGCTGCGAAGCCAGTTGAAATATGGCTTCGGCGAGCGCCTTGGTCTCTTTGGTGCCCTGGTGATCCATGGGTGCTGCTTTGGGGGCTGCCAGCAGCACCTGGGTTTGCTCCAGCAACCGCGCTGGCGCCGTGGCGTAGCGGCGAAACAGCCAACGCAAGGTGGCCGCAATGCTGACCAGGCCAAACGCCCAGGTCAAGCCAATCAGCACCATGCGAGGGGCCAGTTGCTCGGTCACCAAGCTGCGCTGCTCGGGTGCCAGGGTTGACACAATCAGCCCCATGGTGACCAGCAGCCAAGCCAGCGTGGCCAGCCCAATGACAATGATCGCCAGCACCAGACGGCGGTCGAGCTTGAGCGGATTCATGCGGTGCGCTCCAGCAACTCGGCCACTTTTTGCACCAGTTCGCGGGTCGAAAAAGGCTTGGTCATGTAGGCATCTGCCCCCAGTGCCGTGCCTTTGGCTACGTCGGTGTCGCGGCCTTTGGCGGTCAGCATCAAGATTTTGATGGCTTGCAGCGCCTCATCAGCGCGCACCTCTTGGCAGACTTCAAAACCGGTTTTTTTAGGCATCATCACATCCAGCAGCACCAGGTCAGGCTGCTCGCGGCGAATCACGGCCAGGGCTTCTTCACCATCGCGCGCCACCAGCACCGTATAGCCTTCGCGCTTGAGCAAATACTCCAGCGAAATCACGATGTTGGGCTCGTCATCAGCCACCAGAATTTTGGTTTGACTCATTTTTATGTCTCCTCAGTTATGGGTTTCAAGGGCAGGGCAAAGCAAAAGGCCGCGCCCTGCCCCGGCACAGATGCCAACCACAAGCGCCCGCCAAAGTGCTCCACAATGTGGCGGCTGATGGGCAAGCCCAGCCCGGTGCCTTGGGGCCGGTTGGCTGCGTCGCCGCCTTGGCGGAACTTCTCAAAAATCAGCGCGTGTTGCTCTGGCGTGACACCTGGGCCGTTGTCTTGCACCCGCACCGTCACCTCTTCATGGTCGCTGCTCAGGCTTACAGCAACCCGACCACCCGGCACCGGCACAAATTTGGCGGCGTTGGAGAGCAAATTCAGCATCACTTGGGTCAGCCGGTCGGGGTCAGCCATCAGACTCACAGGGGTGTCGGGCAGTGCCAGCGCCACCTGACACTGTTTTTCTCGGAAGAGTTCACCCGTGGTCACCACCGCCTGCTGCACCAAAGCGCTCAAATTGACTTGCTCGGTGTGCCACTCGGCGTGGCCTGATTCAATTTTGGCCATGTCCAGCACCTGGTTCACCAGACGCGACAAACGCTCGGTCTCGCTGACGATGATGTCAATGAACTGCTTGCGCTGCGCCAGGTCGATCTTGGGGTCGTCGCGCATCAACTCTGCCAGGGCACGAATGCTGGTCAAAGGGGTGCGCAGCTCGTGGGTCACGGACGACATGAAGTCGTCCTTGAGCCGATCCAAGCTTTTGAGCTGGTCGTTGGCGGCGCGCAACTCGGCAGTGGCTCGCTCCAGCGAGTTGGACTTTTCTTCCAGCTCCATCGAGTGGGCGCGCAATTGCGAGGTTTCGTCCAGGATGCGCAACACATCGTCGGGCGTGAGGGTTTCTTCTTCAACACTGCTGGCCACCAGCACCCGCGCCGAGGCACTGCCCACCGCACCCGCCAGCTGGGTCTCGACAAACTGTACCAACCGTGCATCGGGGGTGATGTCCTTCAGGTGCCCCAGCCGCATCTTTTTGGCATAGGTCAAAAACAGCGCTTGCGCCCTATCCACGCCCATGAAGCGCTCGCATAAACATAGCAAATCAGGCACTGTGGCACGGCCGCGCCAAAACACCGGCCGGGCGCTGGTGGTGCGCTCGAACACATCCACAAACAGCAGCGCCTGGCTGGCCTCTTGGCCGCTGGGCGCACGCCACAAAGACAAGCCAACATAGGCGCCCAGGTTCACCAGCAAGCTCCAAAACAGCGAGTGCGTCAAGTTATCCAGCCCATGCAAGCCCAGCAATTGCTCGGGGCGCAGCCAGGCCATGCCCCACAGACCTTGCAACAAAAAGGCATCGTCAAGCCAGCCCGACTTGGCCAACGAGGGCAGCATCAACGTGTAGCCCCACATTGCAAAACCCGCCAGCAAACCAGTGAACGCGCCCAAGCGGGTGGCACCTTTCCAGTACAACCCACCCAGCACGGCTGGGGCAAACTGCGCCACCGCGGCAAAACTGATCAGCCCAATGCTGACCAGCGCATAGGCCTCGCCGGCCAAATGAAAATACACATAGCCCAGCACCAGCACGCCCAATATGGCGGCACGGCGAATGGCCAGCAGCACCCGCGTGAGGTCGTGCCCGGCCTCAGACTTGAAGTGTGCGGTGCGCAGCAGCAGCGGCATCACCAACTCGTTACAGACCATGGTCGAAACCGCAATGGTTTCCACAATCACCATGCCGGTGGCGGCCGACAAGCCGCCAATGAATGCAAACAAGGCCAACGCGGGTTGCCCTGCCGCCAGTGGCAGCGACAACACAAAGTTGTCTGCATTCACCGGTGCCCCCTCAAAATACAGCAAGCCGCCCACCGCAATCGGCAACACAAACAAGTTAATCAGCAGCAAATACAGCGGAAACACCCACGCCGCGCGGCGCAAATGGCTTTCCCGCACGTTTTCCACCACCATCACCTGAAACTGGCGTGGCAAAAATATCACCGACAGCATGGACAGCAGCGTCAGGGCAAACCACTGGGTCCAGGCAAAGCTGCCGTTTTGCTCCAACCGCAGCAGTTTGGCCAGCTCGGGCACCGCATTGGCCTTGGCAAACAGGTCGCCCAGCCCGTTGAACAAGCCATACACCACAAACACGCCCACCGCCAAAAAGGCCACCAGCTTGACCACCGACTCAAACGCAATGGCCGCCACCAAACCCTCATGCCGCTCCGCCGAGTCAAGGTGGCGCGCGCCAAACACCATGGTGAAGCCAGCCAATGCCAGTGCCATGTAAAACGTGCTGTCTTGTGCCCAATGCGCCCGCTCTGCCACCACGGTGCCAAGTGGCAGCGTGAGCAGCCCGTAACCGGCTGACACCGCCTTGAGCTGCAGCGCAATGTAGGGCACGATGCCGACCACCGCAATCACCGTGACCAACCCCGCCAACAGCGGGCTTTTGCCATAGCGGCTGCCAATAAAGTCGGCAATCGAGGTGATGCGGTAAGTTTTGGCAATGCGGATGATCTTGCGCAGCACCAGCCAGCCCAGCATCATGGCCAGCGTGGGGCCAAGGTAAATCGGCAAAAACCAAATGCCGCCAGAGGCGGCGCGCCCGACACTGCCAAAGTACGTCCAGGCGGTGCAATACACCGCCAAGGAAAAAGCATACGTCCAGGGGTTGGCAATGATCGAGCGCCCTTGCGCCGCACGCCGGTCGCCCAAACTGGCCACCGCAAACAGCAGCAGCAAATACACAAACGACGCACCAATCACCCACACCGGCGACAGCATGGCCTAGGCGTCCTCATCAGGCGGTGGCTGGCGCTCCATCAACCAGGCCAATAGACCGATCAACAGTGCCCAAAGTGTGAATGACGCTGTGGGAAACAAAGGCAAGCCCCACACCTGCACCGCCACATCCCACAACCCCAGCAACGGAAAGTTAAGCAACAACCAGCCGCAGCCAAACAAGGCCACCAGGCGCTGGGTTGTCAGGCTGTGGCGCATGCGCGTTAAGCCCGGCTTTTGCCCCACTTGGCATGGGCTTGGCGGCTGAGCGCAAAACTGGCAAAAAATTTGCACCAGATGGTGCTACCCGCCACCGCACTCCACACGTCATATTCCCAATACCCCAGCAGTACCGCGCCAATCACGCACACCAGCACCACGCCCGCCACCAGGTTGATGGCCATTTCATAAGGCGCATATTTTTCCGGGTGGGGTGGGCACTCGCCGCGCTTGATGGCCACCTCAGAAAAATCGCGGTTCATCACAATGCGCCAAGCCCGGCGCAGCCAGACAAAGCTGATGGGAAACAACGCCAAAAACAAAATCCAGGTCATTGCGACGCTGATATCAAACACCATGCCAAACTCCAATTCAAATTCAAAGGCTTACGCCAAACTGCGGGCACATAGCCAAACCGTTTGGACTAAGTCTTAACACAAAAGCCCTGCCAGCGTGACACTGTCAGGGCTTTGCTCATGAACCCAACCCGCGTCTGAGGGGTTGGGTGTCAATACAGGGGTTACAAGCGCGGTTTAGTGGGCGCCGTCCACCACTTTGGATCCGCGTGGAATACGCACGGCTTCAACCATGTGCTGAATGTGCTCTGGTGGCTCTGGGGTGACTTTGTCCACCAAGAAGGCCACGGCAAAGTTCACCAGCGCGCCAATGGCACCAAAGGCTTCAGGCGTGATGCCAAAGAAGGGGTTAGGACCACCAATGAGACCGAGGTATTCAGTGCCCTTGATGAAGAACAAACCCTTGTGTGCAAACACGTAGAACAAGGTGATGAACAAGCCAGCCAGCATACCGGCCATGGCGCCTTCTTTGTTCATCTTCTTGGAGAAGATGCCCATCATGATGGCAGGGAACAGCGACGAAGCGGCAATACCAAAGGCCAGCGCCACCGTACCAGCCGCAAAGCCTGGAGGGTTCAAGCCCAAGTAGCCAGCCACCACAATCGCACCGGCCATGGCAATCTTGCCAGCCAGCAGCTCACCCTTTTCAGAGATTTCTGGCACAAAGATACCCTTGATCAAGTCATGCGACACAGCTGAAGAAATAGCCATCAGCAAACCAGCCGCTGTAGACAGCGCAGCAGCCAAGCCACCGGCAGCCACCAAGCCAATCACCCAGTTAGGCAGCAAGGCAATTTCAGGGTTGGCCAGCACAATAATGTCGGCATTCACTGTCAGCTCGTTACCCTTCCAGCCTGCAGCAGCGGCTTTGGCCACAGCTTCAGGGTTCTTGGACTTGTCGTTGTAGTACTGGATGCGACCGTCGCCGTTTTTGTCAGCAAACTTCAGCAAACCGGTTTTTTCCCAACGTTTCATCCAGTCCGGGCGGGTTTCAGCCAAGATGGAAGCTTCTGGGGCATACAAGTCACCACCTTTGACCACCGCAGTGTTCACTGTGGCGTGCAGGTTCAACTTGGCCATGGCTGCCACTGCAGGTGCGGTGGTGTACAAAATAGCAATGAACACCAGAGCCCAACCCGCGCTGGACCGTGCGTCTTTCACGGTAGGCACTGTGAAGAATCGCATGATCACGTGGGGCAAGCCAGCAGTACCAATCATCAACGACATGGTGTACACAAACATGTTGAGTGTGCTACCCGCCGTGGTGGTGGTGTATTTGCCAAAGCCCAGGTCAGTCACCACAGAGTCAAGCTTGGCCAACAAAGACATGTCGGTGCCCGTCATGGTGCCGCCCAAGCCGATTTGAGGCAAGAAGTTGCCGGTGAGGTGCAGCGAGATGAAGATGGCTGGCACGGTGTAGGCCAGAATCAGCACCACGTATTGCGCCACTTGGGTGTAGGTAATGCCTTTCATGCCGCCAAACACAGCATACAAAAACACAATGCCCATACCGACGTAAATACCTGTTTCAGAAGTCACGCCCAAGAAACGCGAGAACGCCACGCCCACACCGGTCATTTGACCAATGATGTAGGTCAGCGATGCGGTCAGCAAGCAGGCCACCGCAATCACGGCTGCACCTTTGGAGTAGAAGCGGTCACCAATGAACTGCGGCACGGTAAATTTACCGAACTTGCGCAGGTACGGTGCCAGCAACATGGCCAGCAGCACGTAGCCGCCAGTCCAACCCATCAGGAACAAGCCGCCACCGTAACCCATGTTGGCGATCAAGCCAGCCATGGAGATGAATGACGCGGCAGACATCCAGTCAGCACCGGTAGCCATGCCGTTGAGCACAGGGTGCACGGCGCCACCGGCAGAGTAAAACTCACTGGTAGACCCGGCACGTGCCCAAATGGCAATACCGATGTAGAGCGCAAAGCTCAAGCCCACCATAAGGTAGATTGTGGTTTGAAGATCCATGTTTTAGTCCTCAGTCTTCATGAACATCAAACTTGATGTCCAGGTTGTTCATGCGCCAGGCGTAGTAAAAAATCTGCGCCAC
>NZ_JAQURE010000054.1 GCF_028715765.1 Rhodoferax sp. | reverse complement strand
TTCCATGGTGATCACCTTGTTTGCTCCTGCCTAAAAAGTAGGCAGCGCTAGTAAAACACCTGGCTCAGTTTTGGGGCGGCATAACCTCTAAAAGTGGCTCAGTTTTCGGTCGGCGGCAACACGACTTCGTTAAAAAGCAGCAAGAGGCCGCTGAGCATGATGTCTGGTTTCGTCGCCAGGTGCAGGCCGGGTTGGATTCTGCCAACGCGGGTAACTTGGTATCTGCAGAGGATGTCGAGGCAGAATTTTCCAAGCGCCGAGAGCAAACACGGCAAAAGTTTGAAACCAAATCGTGAGGCTTTTTTGGACACCTGAAGCGCTCGATGACCGCCGCGCGATCTATGACTACATTGAGGCTGACAATCCCAGGGCAGCACTGATGCTGGACGAGCTATTTTCTGAGAAAGTCCGGCATCTGATTGATCACCCCGGACTTGGTCGGATCGGGCGCATCACTGGCACGCGTGAGCTGGTGGTTCACAAAAACTACATTCTGATTTACGACACCACGGTCGAACAAGTGCGCGTCTTGCGAGTACTCCATGCCGCCCGGCAATGGCCGCCAGCTGATCATTGAGGTTCGTTGATTGCTTGCTTACCTCTCATCGATGATTATCACAATGTGAAACGGACAATTGCCAAAAGCGGGGACAAACGAACTATACTTGCCCAACGATGTTGGAGAATGGATTTGAACCCAGGACCCTTTTCCACCACCAAAATTTTCAACCAATGTTCCATCTCCAACATTCTGGTTTAACCCCCAACTTTTTTCTTAATGCTGCCAAGCCTAAGTAATTCGACTTACTTAGGCTTTTTTAGTTTATGCGCATACCTTTTACCAAAATGCAAGGTGCCGGCAATGATTTTGTCGTGCTTGATGAGACCCAAGCGCGCTTTGGCCTCACGGCGGGGCACTACCGGGCTTTGGCTGACCGTCACTTTGGCGTGGGGGCAGACCAAATTTTGACGGTGCGCCCAGCGCCCAGCGCCGAGGTTGATTTTGAGTATGTGATTCACAACGCCGATGGCGCTGAAGTTGAGCAGTGCGGCAATGGCGCGCGCTGTTTTGCCCGGTATGTGCGCGATGTGGGGTTGACTCAAAAAGATGCCATTCGGGTGCAAACCCGAGCTGGTGTGATTGAGCCGCAGTTGACCGCAGACGGGCGCGTGTGCGTCAACATGGGGACGCCGGTGTTTGAGCTTGCGTGCATTCCCTTTGCCCCTGGCAGTACCCAGCCTGAATCCAGCGGATCATGGCAAAAATGGCCTCTAGAGCTTACCAGTAAAGCACAGACAGCTATTCAATTCATATCACCGGTGTCAATGGGCAACCCGCATGCAGTGCAGCTGGTGCCTGATCTTGACCAAGCCGAGGTGTCGGTCTGGGGGCCGTTGATTGAACACCACCCGTTTTTTCCCAACCGGGTCAATGCGGGTTTCATGCAGGTGATGTCACGCCGCCAGATTCGGCTGCGGGTGTATGAGCGCGGTACCGGTGAAACCCTGGCCTGTGGCTCGGGTGCTTGCGCTGCGGTGGTGGCTGGCATTCGGCTGGGGTTGCTTGATGCTGAAGTAGATGTGCACATGCAAGGCGGGTGGCTGACCATTGCGTGGGCTGGCGGCTCCGCGCCGGTGATGATGACCGGGCCTGCCACCACGGTGTTTCACGGCCAGATTGAGCTGCCACAATGTCTGGATTGACCTCCTTTTAGACCATCATGCCCAACACAATCCTTCCCAGCGCCACCAGCCACCCCATTACCGAAGACGACATTGCCAATTACCTGGTCAATACGCCTGATTTTTTTGAGCGCCATGCCCAGCTGCTGGCCACTGTGCAGCTCTCTAGCCCACACAACCCGCGCGCCGTAAGCCTGCAAGAGCGCCAGGCCAACCTGCTGCGCGAAAAAATCAAAATGCTTGAGTTGCGCATCATGGACATGATTCGCAACGTCAATGACAACATGGTGCTGTCTGACAAGCTGCTGCAATGGGCACGCACCCTGTTTTTGCACACCGACCGGGCCAGTTTGCCTGCGTTGATGGCGGACGAATTGGCGTCGCAGTTTGCCGTGCCGCAAGTGGGCATCAAGGTCTGGGGCGTGTCGCCAGCGTATGCGCAGGCGGATTTTGCCCAAGGCGTCAGTCAAGATGCCAAGTCGTTCATCTCGTCATTGACTGAGCCTTTTTGCGGCGTCAATTCCGGCTTGGAGGCCATCACCTGGCTGCCTGACCCGCAAGCCGCGGTGTCGATCGCCATTTTGCCGTTGCGCGAAGGTGTCACGGGCAGCGTCGCTCCGGCGTTTGGGGTGCTGGTGCTGGCCTCGCCCGACGCACAGCGCTTTAACAGCACCATGGGCACCGACTTTTTGGCGCGCGTGTCCGAGCTTGCCAGCGCCGCGCTGGCGCCGCTGCGTTAAAGACTGGCAGGTGACTTTGTGACGTTGCTTCAATGAACGTCGAGCCAACTGCCTCCCCGGCGGCAAGCACCGTTGACCCACTGGTGCAGCGCTACCTGGCGCATGTGCGGTTTGAAAAACGGCTGGCCGAGCGCACCGCTTTGCTCTACACCCTGGATTTGGAAAAATTGGTCTTGCTGGCGGCGCAGGCCGACGTGGCGTTGACCGCGGTGCAGGCCAGCCACATTCGCCGCTGGGTGGCGCAGATGCACAGCCAGGGGCGCAGTGGCCGCGGCATTGCGTTGATTTTGTCGGGCTGGCGCGGCTTTTACAGCTGGCTGGGGCGCGAAGGCCTTGTCACTTGCAACCCGGTGCTGGATGTGCATGCGCCCAAAGCACCCAAGCCACTGCCCAAAGCCTTGAGTGTGGATGACGCCGTGCACCTGGCCAGTTTTGACCAGCCCGAAGCCGATGCCTGGCTGGAGGCGCGTGACGCGGCCATGGTCGAGCTGCTTTACGGTGGCGGTTTGCGGGTAGGTGAACTCATTGGCTTAAACGTGCAGGCCAGCGAGCAGCACGGCTGGGTCGATTTGCAGGCGGGCGAGGCGCATGTGCTGGGCAAAGGCAGCAAGTGGCGCATTGTGCCGGTGGGACAAAAAGCGGTGCAGGCGCTGACGCATTGGCTCTGCGTGCGGGCAGCGCTGGCACAGCGCCCTGGCGCGTTGGCCGTACAGCCGCTGCAGGCGGCGTTGTTTGTGGGGCAGCGCGGCACCCGACTCACGGCGCAGTCGATTTGGCAGCGGCTGCGGTTGCGCAGTTTGCAGGCTGGGTTGGCCACCCCGGTACACCCGCACATGCTGCGGCACTCGTTTGCCAGCCATGTGCTGCAGTCCAGCAGCGACCTGCGTGGCGTGCAAGAGCTGCTGGGTCACGTCAACATCAGCACCACACAGGTCTACACCCGGCTTGATTTTCAGCATCTGGCGCGCGCCTACGATGCCGCCCACCCGCGGGCGCACCTGAAAGGGCAAGACGACGATGGTTCAAAATAGCGACATTCCCAAATTTTTAATGGACAGGTGACTTATGCACAAGCAAATCAGTGTGATGTTGGACAAAGGCGTTGAATTCACGTTCCATGTGCCAGAAGGTGCGGCGCTGGCGCATGATGCCGCCAGAGCCTGGCTCGATCAGCAGTTCACCACGCTCGACTGCGAGCCCCTGCGCGCCAGCGGCAAGGTGCTGACTGCCGACAAAATTTTGGTGGTGACCCAGGCCGCCGGTGCCCGCTTGCTGGGTGATGCCCAATGGGCGGCAGCGTATGTGGCGGCCGTCAGCGCCGCGCTGGGCAAGCCCCTGATTCGGGTTGATGTGCCAGCCATGGCCATCACTTACTGAGGTCGCCCTACAAGCATGAAAACCATTCGTCTGCGTGCTGGCAAAGAGCGTTCGCTGGCACGCCACCACCCTTGGATATTTGAATCAGCCATTGCCAAAGGTGGCGGTGACGTGGGCGAAACCGTGCGTGTGGAGTCTGACCAAGGTCAATTTTTGGCCTGGGCGGCGTTCAGTCCAGCCTCCAAAATTCGCGCCAGGGTCTGGAGCTTTGATGAGGCACAGCGCATTGATGCATCATTTTTCATAGCTGCTTGCGCAGGCGCAGTAAGCGCTAGAGCACGTTTTGGCATACAAAGCAATGGCCTGCGGCTGGTGCATGGCGAGTCCGATGGGTTGCCAGGGCTGGTGGTAGATCGCTACGGCGACACACTGGTGGCGCAGTTCACCTCAGCCGGCGTGGAGCGCTGGAAAGACGTGATTGCCGACGCGCTGCTGGCCGCCACCGGGCTGACCCGGCTTTATGAGCGCAGCGACGCCAGCAGCCGCAGCCTGGAAGGCCTGCCGCTCATCACCGGCTGGCTGCGTGGCCAAGGCGAGCTGGCGCTGACGCTGCAAGAGCATCAGTGGCAACTGGCGGTGAACATTGCCCAGGGGCACAAAACCGGGTTTTACCTGGATCAGCGCGACAGCCGCAAACGCTTTTTTGACTATGCCCAGCGCCTGTCATTCAAGCGGGTGTTGAACTGCTATTGCTACACCGGGGGCTTCACCGTGGCGGCACTCAAGGGTGGCGCGGCGCATGTCACATCGATTGACTCGTCGGCACCGGCGCTTGAGCTGGCGGCGGCCAATGTGGCGCTCAACGGCATCGATGCCAGCCGCGTCAGCTTCATGGATGCCGATGTGAATGCCTCGTTGCGGCAGTTTGTGGCGCAAGGGCTCACGTTTGATGCCATTGTGTTGGACCCACCCAAGTTCGCCCCCACCGTGGCGCATGCCGAGCGCGCCGCGCGGGCTTACAAAGACATCAACCGGCTGGCCTTGATGCTGCTGGCGCCCGGTGGTGTGTTGTTCACCTACAGTTGCTCGGGCGGCATCAGCGCTGACTTGTTTCACAAAATTGTGGCCTCTGCGGGCTGCGATGCGGGCATTGACGGCTACATCCACGAGCGCATGGGCGGCGCGCCAGACCATCCCATGACCCTGACCTTTCCAGAAGGCGAGTACCTCAAGGGTCTGGTGGTGATGCGCAAGTAAGTCAAACCCCCAGCCTCGTTACACTCGCAGGCTTCATTCGAGACACTGTCATGAGCCTAATTCCTGCCACCATCCTCACTGGTTTTCTTGGTTCCGGTAAAACCACGCTGCTCAAACGCGTGTTGTCTGAGGCGCATGGCCAAAAAATTGCCATCATTGAAAACGAGTTTGGCGAAGAAAACATCGACAACGACATTTTGGTGACCGACTCCAAAGAGCAGATCATCCAGATGAGCAACGGCTGCATCTGCTGCACCATCCGCGAAGACCTGCGCGAAGCGCTGCAACTGCTGGCTGCCAAAAAGCGCCAAGGCTTGTTGGACTTTGACCGCGTGGTGATCGAGACCACTGGCGTGGCCGACCCCGGGCCAGTGGCGCAGACATTTTTCATGGACGATGAAATTGCCGAGAGCTATTTGCTGGATTCCATCCTGACGCTGGTGGATGCCAAACACGCCAACCAGCAGCTCGACACGCGTCAGGAAGCGCGCCGCCAAGTGGGTTTTGCCGACCAGATATTCATCAGCAAGACCGATTTGGTCAGCGCTGACGAAACCGCTGAATTGATGCATCGCCTGAAACACATGAACCCGCGTGCGCCCCAAAAAGCTGTGCATTTTGGGGAGGTGCCTTTGAAGGAAGTGTTTGACCTGCATGGTTTTAACCTCAATACCAAGCTCGACATTGATCCTGATTTTTTAAAGGAAGACGACCACGCCCACGACCATGCAGGTCATGATCATGCGCCTGGCGAGGCCTGCAACCACCCCGGTCATGCCCATCACCATGCACATGACGACGATGTCAAAAGTTTTGTCTTTCGCTCTGATCGTGCCTTTGACCCAGCCAAGTTGGAAGACTTTTTGGGTGCGGTGGTCAATATTTATGGTCCGCGCATGCTGCGCTACAAAGGTGTGTTGTTCATGCAGGGCACCGACCGCAAGGTGATTTTTCAAGGGGTGCACCAGCTCATGGGCAGTGACCTGGGGCCGGCTTGGGGCGCTGATGAAAAGCCATGCAGCAAAATGGTTTTCATTGGTATTGACTTGCCTCAAGACATTTTTCTGCAGGGCATGGAACAAAGCCTGGTTTGAGTTGCTTGTGACCAGCGGCTGTTGAAAATCATGTTTGTCTCGCTTTTGCAACTTTTTGGCTTCCCGCGTGCCGAACCTGTACACTCGCGCGCCGAACAAAAGCCACCCGCGTTCGCTGAGCCTTCAGTCAATGTGAGTCAAGTCGAGCCGGTTCAGGCTGCTGCAGCTGCACAGCCGAGTCAGGGGAAACCCGTCAGGAGATCACCAGTGAAAACCAAAACCGCAAAACCCGTGGAACCTGCTCTTCAAGAGCCTAAGGTCAAATCAAAAGGGTTAGACAAAACCAGCCCCGTGCCAGTGCCCAAAGTGGTCATCAAGGTCACGCGGAAAATCGCGCCGGTTGTCAAAGAAAAGTTGCCTGAGCTGCCGGCTGAAAAAGTGGCTGAAATAACGGTCAAGAAAGCAGTCGTCAAGGTGGTGCCTGTGAAACCTGTACAGCCAGCGGCTGCGGCGCCCATTGCGACCGTGGTGACCAAGAAAATCATTCCTTCAACGCCGCTGACACCCGTGGCCAAACCCGTGGTGCCGCCCGTTGAGCCTTCCAGAAAGAAACCTCAAGCAGTGACTACCCCAGCCCCCGTCGTTCCAAAATCTGTTGCCAAATCTACTGGCACCGAAATGCAAATGACCGCCTCGGGCGTGCCCGTGCGCACCGGTCGGCCTTCTTCCCGGTTGGCTCAACTCACCGTGCCTTCGATGGCGCAATCGGTGGCCTCCACCGCAGCCAAGTCCAGTTTCACTCAAGTGGTGACACCCCAGCCGATCGTGCCGCCGTTGGCCTCAGCCACCAAGCGCGACCCCAAGCTGGTCAACAACTGGAAGAAAAAGCCAGTCGCAGAACTGACCGACGAAGAAGTGATCGCCATGTCTGACGACGATTACATGAACGACACGCAAATGGCGTTCTTCCGTCTGAAATTGGTCACCCTGAAAAACGATATTTTGAGCAATGCTGGCGAGACCACTGAGCATTTGCGTGAAGACACGGTGGTGGTGCCTGACCCCGCAGATCGCGCCACCATTGAAGAAGAGCATGCGCTTGAATTGCGCACCCGTGACCGTGAACGCAAGTTGTTGAAAAAAATTGAGCAGTCCATCGACCGCATTGATGCGGGTGACTACGGTTACTGTGATGAAACCGGTGAGCCCATTGGTGTGGGGCGTTTGCTGGCCAGGCCCACGGCGACGCTTTCCTTGGAGGCTCAACAGCGCCGCGAGCTCAAGCAAAAAATGTTTGGTGATTGAGCCAAGCCTCCACCCTGCGACCCTTTTACGCTCAAAGGCATGGCTACTCAGGACAACACGTCTGGTTTGCTCTCCAAGGTGGTCAAGTTTGTGCGTAACCCGAACACAGACTGGGCAGACTTAGCCAAAGAGGAGTCGGTTCAAGACAGTGAACAAGGCAAGCAGACGCTCAAGCTGATGATTGAGCGCAAACGTCACAACGATAGCGTGCGTCGGCGTGAATTTGATCAGTTGCGCAAGTTGCGCCAGGCCTCGGTGGTCACCAAGGCCGAACTGGTCAAAAACCCGAATGACTTTCGCGGTACCACGGGCTACTCAGACTTGGGCGAGCGTGCCACCACACTGAAAAAAATTGATGAAATTGAAGCGCAAATGTCGCATCAATGGTGGAAGGGACGCTCCCAAAGTGGCGTTGCTCCTTCATTCGAGTCCAGCGCCAGGACGACGTTGAGCCGAAGGCTCTCAGACGCCCAGCGTCCAAGCGGGCTGCGCAGCACCTTTGCCACCACGCAAAATTCTGATCTGATGGCCAGCTCTGAGGACGCACTCACTCAGGCGGGGTTTGATAAACCGCTTGATTTTCAGCCCACGGTGGTGGGCGTGGCACTCAGCGCGCCTGAATCCAGGGGTTTTGATGTGTCAAGCAACAGCGTGTTTTCTGACTCCAAGATGATGTCGGTGGACATGGGGCAAAACCTCTCAGACCCAGAGCTTGAAGAAGCGGCCATTCGCTATGCCAATGGGGACGATGATGGTGCCGAGGAGGTGTTGCAAGCGGCTTTGCAAAACCAGGGGGCGCTGGCTGAAGCATTTGAGGTGTGGCTGCTGGCCTTGTTTGATTTCTACCGCTGCACCGGTCAGCAAGACAAGTTTGAAGAATTGGCGTTGGAGAGTGCCCAACGGTTTGGCCGCTCTGCACCCCAATGGTTTTCTACCCCACAAGCGTTAGGTTTGACCGCTTTGCACGCGCCACAGCCGTTGCAAGCGGCCAACCCGGCGGCTTCAACCAACACCTGGCATTGCCCGGCCGAGCTTGATGAAAAGTCTGTGGCACGCTTGCGCGCCTTGAACCCTGAGGGGGGTAAGTCTGTTTGTGCCGATTGGCACGACTTGCAAAGCATCACCCCAACCGCAGCGCCCCAGTTGGCGGGCTTGTTGGCCTTCTGGTGCGATCAACCCATGCGGCTGTGTTTTGAGGGGGTGGAGTCTTTGCAGCTCTTGTTGCAGGCCTGCACACCTACTGGCGACCGTGGCGTGCCTTTTTGCTGGTGGCAAAGCCGCCTGGATTTGCTGCGCTTGTTGCGTTTGCCAGAAGAGTTCGAGCAAGTGGCGCTTGACTTTTGTGTGACTTATGAGTTGTCGCCGCCGTCTTGGGGGACGCCCCGTTGCGAGCTGGTGGCGCGCACGGCATCTGAGTTCAACGACCTGCCCATGGGCACTGCCTTGCCTGCGTCTGAGGGCGGGTGGCAGAACGATGCCAGCAGCCTCAGCTTATCCCCTGCGTCCACACAGCCGCAGCAAGACATGGTCTTGACAGGTGAAGTGATGGGCGACATCGAGTCGCTCACTTCGTTCTGGCAGGCTGCTTGCTGCCAGTCTGGTGCCTGTGCAGTGTCCTGTAGCCAGCTCATTCGTGTTGATTTTTCCGCCGCGGGCAGCCTGCTCAATTGGGTGGCGCACATGGAGGCGCAAGGCGCACGCGTTGAGTTTCGCGATGTGCCCCGTCTGGTCGGCGCCTTTTTTAATTTGATTGGCATCAATGAACATGCACGCGTTGTTGCCAGAGCCAACTGAGTCATCTCTACATGGAACAATTTCACGGAACCACCATCATCAGCGTCCGTCGCCAGACGTCGCAAGGGATGCAAGTCGCCATAGGCGGCGATGGTCAAGTCACACTTGGCAACATTGTGGTCAAAGGCACGGCACGCAAAGTACGCAAGCTCTACCACGGCAAGGTGTTGGCCGGTTTTGCTGGCGCCACAGCCGACGCGTTCACGCTGTTTGAGCGTTTTGAGGCCAAGCTGGAAAAGCACCAGGGGCACTTGGTACGGGCGGCCATTGAGCTGACCAAAGACTGGCGCACCGACCGCGTGTTGCGGCGCCTGGAGGCCATGCTGGCTGTGGCCGACCTGGAGGCCTCGCTCATCATCACCGGCAACGGTGATGTGTTAGAGCCTGAAAACGGTGTGGTCGCCATTGGCTCTGGTGGTGCTTACGCCCAGGCTGCCGCCATTGCCCTGCTCAACAACACCGAACTCTCAGCCACTGAGATGGTCAAAAAATCGCTGGAAATTGCGGGTGAGATTTGCATCTACACCAACATGAATCACACCATCGAGTCTCTTTAATTCATTGCCGGTTTCAGATGCAGCGGCCAGCCCATGCGTCAGCCCCTTACCCGTTACACCATGTCTGCACTTACCCCCCAGGAAATCGTTTTCGAACTCGACAAACACATCGTCGGTCAACAGCAAGCCAAGCGTGCCGTGGCCATTGCCCTGCGCAACCGCTGGCGGCGTCAGCAAGTGGGGGTGGAGCTGCGGGCTGAAATTACGCCTAAAAATATTTTGATGATTGGCCCCACGGGCGTGGGCAAAACCGAAATTGCCCGCCGTCTGGCACGCCTGGCTGATGCCCCGTTCATCAAGGTCGAGGCCACCAAATTCACCGAGGTCGGTTATGTGGGCAAAGATGTCGATGCCATCATTCGCGACTTGGCTGACATTGCTGTCAAGCAAACCCGCCAAAGCGAGACCCAAAAAGTACGCGCCCGCGCCGAAGATGCCGCTGAAGACCGGGTGCTGGACATCTTGATTCCGCCCCCCAGGCAAGAATTTGGCGTGGTGCCAGAGAATGAGCCCGAGAGCACGGCACGCCAAACTTTTCGCAAAAAGCTGCGCGAAGGCCAACTGGCAGATCGTGAAATTGAACTCGACGTGGTGCAAACTGCACCACAGCTTGAGATCATGGGTCCGGCGGGCATGGAAGAAATGACCGAGCAACTGCGCGGCATGTTTGGCCAACTCAACCAAGCCAAAAAGCAAAAACGCAAGCTCAAAATTGCTGAGGCCTTGAAACTGCTGGTGGAGGAAGAGGCCGCCAAGCTGGTCAATGAAGACGAGATCAAAACCCGTGCATTGCAGATGATGGAACAAAACGGCATTGTGTTCATTGACGAGATCGACAAAGTCACCTCACGCGCCGAGAGCAGTGGCGCAGAGGTGTCACGTCAAGGGGTGCAGCGTGACCTGTTGCCGCTGGTTGAAGGCACCACCGTGTCCACCAAATACGGCATGGTCAAAACCGATCACATTTTGTTCATTGCCTCAGGCGCATTCCACTTGAGCAAACCCAGCGATCTGATTCCAGAGTTGCAAGGCCGGTTCCCGATCCGGGTGGAGTTGCAGTCTCTCTCTGTGGACGACTTTGTCGCCATCCTGACGCAGACCACCGCCTCGCTGGTCAAGCAATACCAGGCCTTGCTGGCCACCGAGCAAGTGACCCTTGAGTTTTCCGACGAAGGCATTCGCCGCCTGGCGCAGATTGCTTTTGACGTGAACGAGCGCACCGAAAACATTGGTGCGCGCCGCCTCTCGACGGTGATGGAGCGCTTGCTCGACGAGGTCAGTTTCAATGCCTCCCATTTGACCGGACAAACCGTGCAGGTGGATGCCGCTTATGTGGACGACAGGCTGGCAGAGTTAAGCCAAAACGAAGATTTGAGCCGCTACATTCTCTGAACGCGATTTTCCTCACAAGTCGCTTTAATAAGACTTTCTAAGTCTTTCATTTAGAACAACTTTTGATCTTTTGTGGATTAAAAGTTGCTTCTAAGTCTTTGATTTCATTGTAAAAATTTGTTGCAAACCGGTTTGCGGAGTTTGGTTTTGCTGGTACAGTGCAAAAAAGTGCAATTTAGTGGTGAATTGTGCTTTTACTCCACCATTTCCCCGTGATTTCCCTCTCTCCAAAGGTTTGCTGTCGTGTTTCAAGGTGCTTCCTCTATCAGTCTTGACGCCAAGGGTCGGCTTTCCATGCCAACCCGGCATCGTGACGTGTTGAGTGCCACCGCCAGCGGTCAGCTCACCATCACCAAACACCCCCACGGCTGTTTGATGATCTTTCCTCGCCCTGAGTGGGAGAAATTTCGGGAACGCATTGCCGCCTTGCCGATGTCCGCGCAGTGGTGGAAGCGCATCTTTTTGGGCAACGCCATGGACGTCGAGCTTGACAGTACCGGGCGCGTGCTGGTGTCGCCCGAACTGCGCGAAGCCGCAGGCATTACCAAAGAGTCGGTGTTGCTGGGCATGGGCAGTTTTTTTGAGCTGTGGGACAAAGCCACCTACACCGCGCAAGAAGCCCAAGCCATGCAGGGCGCCATGCCCGATGTGTTCAAAGACTTTTCGTTCTGAGGTGCTACGTTGCATTCTGGCTGGACTCACACCACGGTTTTGCTCGGTGAAGCGGTAGACGCTTTGCTGGGTGTGGTGCCGCCTGCAGCGCCAGCCACAGCGCCCCGGGTGTTTGTAGATGCCACCTTTGGCCGCGGTGGCCACAGCCGCTTGTTGCTCTCCAAGCTCGGCGCGCAAGACCAGTTGATCGCGTTTGACAAAGACCCTGAGGCACTGGCTCATGCCGCCACCCTCACAGACGCGCGGTTTTCCATCCGCCACCAAGGATTTAGCCATTTGGCAGAGCTGCCACAAGGCAGTGTGGCTGGCGTGCTGCTTGACCTGGGCATCAGTTCGCCCCAGATCGACAACCCGGCGCGCGGGTTTAGTTTCAGGTTTGAAGGCCCTTTGGACATGCGCATGGACACCACCCGGGGCACTTCGGTGGCCGAGTGGCTGGCCGATGCCGACGTGGGGCAAATAACGGAGGTGATACGTGAATATGGCGAAGAACGGTTTGCTGGCCCCATTGCAAAGGCGATTGTTGCGCGCCGACAGGCTCGGGGCCCCCTTGTCTCCACCACTGAACTGGCCCAGCTCGTGGCTGACACGGTCAAAACCCGCGAGTCGGGCCAGAACCCTGCAACGCGCACATTTCAGGCTTTTCGGATTTTCATCAACGCCGAGCTTGAAGAGCTGCAACAAGCGCTAGAAGCCTCGCTGCATGTGCTGCAACCGGGCGGGCGGTTGGTGGTCATCAGCTTTCATTCGCTGGAAGACCGCATTGTCAAGCAATTCATTGCCAAGCACGCCAAAGCCGTGTTTGACCGCCGCGCGCCTTTTGCCGCGCCGCATGTGATGCAGTTCCAAGCGCTGGCACGCCTCAAGCCCAGCGAGGCTGAAGTCGCCGCCAACCCGCGTGCGCGCAGCGCCATCATGCGCGTGGCTGAGCGCACCGCCGGTGTGTCAGGAGTGTCCGCATGATGCGCATCAACTTGGTGTTGCTGTTGGCGGTGGTGCTGAGCAGCTTGGTGCTGGTGAATTTGCAGTACGAGTCACGCCATTTGTACGCGGAACTTGATCGTGCCAATGCCCAGGCCACGCGGCTGGCCAGCGAATCTGAGCGGTTGCAGGTTGAAAAACGCGCCCAGGCCACGTCGGCGCGGGTGGAGCGTTTGGCCAAAGAGCAGCTGCAAATGCGTGCTGCCACGCCAGCCGTGACCACCTATGTCAGCTGGACTTCAGCCACGTCTGCGCCCGACTTGGCACAAGCGCGCGTGGCAGCTACTGCAGCATCGGGGCGCATGCCATGAGCCGCAGCATTGTGTACACCTCCAGCCCTTTGCTGGCCAGCCCGACACCGGTATGGCGCAGTAAATTCATTGTGGCGGCCGTAGCGCTGGCCTTTGCCGGTTTGGTGGGACGCGCCGCCTACATCCAGGTCATTGACAACGATTTTTTTCAAAAACAAGGTGAAGTGCGCTTTGCCCGCACCTTGGCACTGCCGGCCAACCGGGGGCGCATTCTGGATCGCCACGGGGTAGTGTTGGCGTCGAGCATTCCGGTGCCCAGTATCTGGGCGATTCCGGAGGACGTGCCACGCGAGCCAGTAAAACTCAAGCAGCTGGCCAAGTTGTTGGGGCTTTCCATGGCTGATCTGAACAAAAAACTCCAAGACGAAGACAAGTCTTTTGTCTGGTTGCGCCGTCAGGTTGACGACACAGTGGGCAAAGACGTGATGGCGCTTGGACTCAAAGGCATTTACGAGCGCAAAGAATACAAGCGTCAATACCCTGAGGGTGAAGCAGCTGCCCATGTGGTCGGTTTCACCAATGTGGAAGACCAAGGACAAGAAGGCGTGGAGCTGGCGTTCAACCAAGACCTGGGTGGCCGCGCAGGCTCGCGACGTGTCATCAAAGACCGCATGGGGCGGGTGGTGGAAGACATGCGTGAGCAAATTGCCCCGGTCGATGGGCGCGACCTGCAACTTAGCATCGACAGCAAGGTGCAGTTTTTTGCCTTTCAGGCGCTCAAAGACGCGGTCATCAAGCACAAGGCCAAAGCTGGCGGCATTGTGGTGCTGGACGTGCAAACCGGCGAAGTGCTGGCGCTGGCCAACTACCCGAGTTACGAGCCCGGCAAACGCCAGCACCTGACCGGCGAACAACTGCGCAACCGCACGCTCACCGACAGCTTTGAGCCTGGCTCCACCATGAAGCCGTTTGTCATTGCGCAAGCGCTGCAATCGCATCGCGTCACCCCAGACACCCCCATTCAAACCGCGCCGGGGCGGCTGACCATTGGCAGCGCCACCATCAGCGACTCGCACGCCCACGGCGTATTGAGCGTGACTGAGGTGATTCAAAAATCCAGCAACGTCGGTACCGCCAAGATTGCCTTGCAAATGCCAGCGCGTGAAATGTGGGAGATGTACAGCAACGTCGGTTTTGGTCAAAAGCCGCAAGTGCCGTTTCCCGGTGCGGTCAGCGGCCGACTGCGGCCCCACAAGAGCTGGCGCCCCATTGAGCAGGCCACCATGAGCTATGGTTACGGCCTGTCGGTGAGCCTGATGCAGCTGGCGCATGCCTACACCGTGTTTGGCCGCGCCGGCGATCTGGTGCCGCTGTCGATGATGAAAGTGGCCGCCCCGGTGCTGGGGCAGCCGGTGTTTGACTCCCAAGTGGCTTTGGATGTGCGGCACATGCTGCATTTGGTGACCGGACCCGGTGGCACCGCACCCAAAGCCCAGACCATGGGCTACTCGGTGGGGGGCAAAACCGGCACCGCCAACAAACAGGAAGGCCGTGGCTACGCAGCCAAAAAATACCGCGGCGTGTTTGCCGGGCTGGCACCGATTGAAGCCCCGCGCATTTCCGTGGCGGTGATGATTGACGAGCCGACCAACGGCCAATACTACGGCGGTGACGTGGCCGCGCCGGTGTTCAGCCAAGCCGTGCAGCAAACCCTGCGCGTGCTGGGCATTGCGCCCGACATGTCGGTCAAACCGCAAATCGTGACCGTGCCGGTCGAAGAAAGCTTCTGATGTTGCACCCACTGCACACCCCCACCCAAGCCGTGGACTGGCTGCGCAGCCATGTCAGGGGTCAACTGCGCAGCGACAGCCGACAGCTGCAAGTCGGTGATGCCTTGCTGGCCTGGCCAGGCACGGCAGTTGACGCCCGCACTTATGTGCCAACCGCCTTGGCCGCTGGTGCCAGCGCGTGCCTGGTTGAACGCCATGGGGTCGAGGCTTTTGCGCTGGATGACAGCCGCATCGCCACTTACCCAGATTTGAAAGCGGCCAGTGGCCTGATCTGCAGCGCTTGGTTCGGTCACCCCAGTGAGCAGCTCAAAGTGGTAGCGGTGACCGGCACCAACGGCAAAACCTCCAGCACCTGGTGGCTCGCTCAGGCGCTCTCAAATTTGAAGCAAGTTGCGCCCATTCCATGCGCTGTGGTGGGCACTTTGGGTGTGGGTGTGCCACCCCAGGTGGTGAGCACCGGGCTGACCACCCCCGACCCGCTGGCGCTGCAAGTGGCGTTGG
This sequence comes from Rhodoferax sp., assembly GCF_028715765.1. Taxonomy (GTDB): domain Bacteria; phylum Pseudomonadota; class Gammaproteobacteria; order Burkholderiales; family Burkholderiaceae_C; genus Rhodoferax. Next base: position 2,879 of record NZ_JAQURE010000054.1, on the reverse strand, counting down.
CCAGCTTTGTGGCCGCTGGCCTGCAAGCCTGCGCCATCGAGGCCTCATCCATCGGTCTGCAAGAGCACCGCATGGCGGGCACGCAGCTGCACACCGCGGTGTTGACCAACCTGACCCAAGACCACCTTGACTACCACGGCGACATGGCGTGCTACGGCCAGGCCAAAGCCCAGCTGTTTGCCTGGCCGGGCTTGCGTGCGGCTGTGCTCAATGTAGATGACCCCTTTGGTCAGGCCTTGGCCAGCCAGTTGGCACAAGATCGACCTGAGCTGGCGCTGTGGACCGTGTCTTTGACATCTAGCACGTCTGCGTCGGCACGCTTGCAAGCGCAAGATGTCACGTACACCGCGCAGGGCATGACCTTCACCGTGGTGGAGGGCGGTCAGCGCCTGCCCTTGGTGACGCAGCTCTTGGGCACCTACAACGTGTCCAATGTGCTGGGTGTGGTGGCTGCCATGCGCTCGCTTGGGGTGCCGCTGATGGATGCGGTGGCCGCTTGTCAGCAGTTGACGCCGGTGCCCGGACGCATGCAATGCGTGAGCGCGCCCAGTTACCCGCTGGTGGCGGTGGACTATGCCCACACGCCAGATGCGCTGGCCAAAGCGCTGGACGCCCTGCGCCCCATGGCGCAAGCACGTGGTGGCCAACTCTGGTGCGTGTTTGGCTGCGGCGGTGACCGCGACACCCGCAAGCGCCCACTGATGGGGGCGGTGGCGGCAGCGCACGCAGACCAGCTGATGGTCACCAGCGACAACCCGCGCAGCGAAGCCCCTGACGCCATCATCAGTCAAATTTTGTTGGGGTTGAGCGGCGTGGCAGGCGTACAGGTGGAGCCAGACCGAGCCCGCGCCATTGCCCAGACCCTGGCGCAAGCCGCCGCACGTGATGTGGTGCTGTTGGCTGGCAAGGGGCACGAAGACTATCAAGAAATTGCCGGGCAACGCTTGCCGTTTTCAGACCTGGCACAGGTCAAAGCCGTCATGGCGCTGCCCCGCAGCAGCAGCGGGGAGGCCGCATGAGCCCCATGATGACCTTTGACCAAGTGAGCCGCTGGCTGCCCGGCGCCCAGGTGGTGAGGGCGAACGCGCTCCCCGATGCCGTCATCTGCCGTGTGCACACCGACACCCGCAGCATTGAGCCCGGCGACCTGTTTGTAGCGCTCAAAGGCGAGCGCTTTGATGCGCTAGACTTTTTGGCTCAGGCACAACACCAAGGCGCCGTGGCCGCCATTTGCCAAGGAGCAGAAGCCGCCGCCAAACTGGCGCAAGTCGGTTTGCCGGGGTGGGTGGTGCCAGATGCCAAGCTGGCCTTGGCACAACTGGCCACCCACTGGCGTGCCCAGTTCAGACTGCCGGTGATTGCGGTCACGGGGTCGAACGGCAAAACCACGGTTACCCAAATGGTGGCCAGTATTTTGCGCACCTGGCAGGGCGATGCCGCCCTGGCCACGCTGGGCAATTTGAACAACGACATTGGTGTGCCCCTGACCGTACTGCGCCTGCGCGCCCAGCACCGGGTGGCGGTGATCGAGCTGGGCATGAACCACCCGGGCGAAATTGCCACCCTGGCTGCCGTGGCTCAGCCCACTGTGGCGCTGGTCAACAACGCCCAGCGCGAGCACCTTGAATTCATGGGCAGCGTGGCCGCCGTGGCGCAAGAAAACGGCTCGGTGATTGCGGCTTTACCGCCAGACGGTGTGGCTGTTTTCCCGCTGAGAGACGCCTACAGTCCCTTGTGGCAAAGCATAGCTGGCGCGCGCACCACCCTGACTTTTTCGGTTGGCGCTGACCCTGCCACGCCTGACGCAGCGGCCAGCCGTGCCTGGGTTGCCACCCAAGCCGAGTGGGCAGATGGTGCCTGGCAAGTGCAGGCGCACACCCCGCAGGGCAGCGTGGCTTTTGCCCTGCACATTGCCGGGGCGCACAACGTCAGCAATGCGTTGGCGGCAGCGGCCTGCGCCCAAGCGGCAGGCGTGCCGTTGCCGGCGATTGCCGCCGGGCTTGAGGCCTTTGAGCCGATCAAAGGTCGCTCCCGGGCGCTCTTGGTCACGGTCAAGGGGCGTGCCATCACGCTGGTTGACGACACCTACAACGCCAACCCGGACTCGGTGCGTGCCGCCATTGAGGTGCTGGCTGCCTTGCCCGCTCCGCGCCTGCTGGTGCTGGGTGACATGGGCGAGGTGGGCAACCAAGGCCCTGAGTTTCACCACGAAGCGTTGCAGCTGGCCATGGCAAAAAATATAGAAAAAGTGCTTGTAACCGGCTCTGCATCTGCGCAAGCAGCTATAGATTTTGATAGCATTGAGGTGCATGGCGAAATGGCTGCCTTGCAAGCCGCTGTGCTGGCCTGCCTGCCGGGCGTGGCCAGTGTGCTGGTCAAAGGCTCCCGCTTCATGAAGATGGAGCGCGTGGTTGAGGCTATTTGCGCTGCCGTTGACCGCCCCCTCCCCACCGACACGCCCCCCAAAGAGGCCACCCCATGCTGATCTGGTTGACCCAATGGCTGCAAAGCGCGTTCCCCGACTGGGGTTTTCTGCGCGTGTTTCAGTACCAGACGTTCCGTGCCGTGATGGCCGCCATGACCGCGCTGCTGCTGGGGCTGGCCGCTGGCCCCTACGTGATTCGCCGCTTGACCGAACTCAAAATTGGCCAGCCCATTCGTGGCTACGGCATGGACACCCACCACGTCAAAAGTGGCACTCCCACCATGGGCGGCGTGCTGATCTTGGGCTGCATTGCCACATCCACCCTGCTGTGGTTTGACTGGAGCAACCGGTTTGTCTGGATTGTGCTGCTGGTCACGCTGGGGTTTGGGGCCATCGGCTGGTCAGACGACTGGCGCAAAGTGGTCAACAAAGACCCCGAGGGCATGCCCTCGCG
>NZ_JAQURE010000053.1 GCF_028715765.1 Rhodoferax sp. | reverse complement strand
CATGCCGTGCTGCGCCGGCGTCCACCACCGGAGGCACCTGGCGCCCCATCGGCCGAGCTGGAAGTGGTCAGCTTCGGCCCCTTCAGTTTTGACATGGGAGCCCGCACCTTGAGCAAAGACGGCCAAGAGCTGCCCCTGACCACCGGTGAATTTGCCATGCTCAAAGCGCTGGTGCGGCACGCACGCCAACCCTTGTCGCGTGAAAAGCTGGCGCAGCTGGCGCGCGGGCGCGACTTTGAGCCGTTTGACCGCAGTCTGGATGTGTAGGTCTCACGCCTGCGCAAGCTGATTGAAGACGATGCCACCGCACCGCGCTACATCCAAACGGTGTGGGGCGTAGGCTACGTGTTTGTCCCCGATGGCAACGCTTGAGTCGCCCTTCAAACCGTACCCGCCAGAGGATGAATCCACCCGCAAGCATCGCAGTGGCTTGAGCCTTTTCTGGCGTACGTTTGTGCTGCTGTCGTTGCTGCTACTGGGCAGTGTGCTGGCCTGGACGCAGACCTTGCGGGAGCTAGAAGCCGAGCCACGCGCCATTCAAACGGCGCGCCAAATTGCCTCGTTGGTCAACTTGAGCCGTGCCGCGGTGATGCACACCGATGCCATCACCCGCGTGTCACTGTTCAAAACCATGCGCGACCAAGAGCATGTGGTGATCTTGCCGCGCGAGCCCAAAGACGTGGCCATCGACCTGGAGAACAGTGAACTCAACCACTACATCGTCAATGAGTTGACGGCGCGGCTGGGCACCGACACACGGGTGGCAGGCAGTGTGAATGGCAAAGCCGGCTTGTGGATTGGTTTTACCATCGACAAAGACCATTTCTGGCTGCAAACCAGCCTGGACCGGTTTGAGCCCCCAGTTGGCAAAACCTGGCTGATCTGGCTGACCACTGCGGCGCTGTTGTCGCTGGCTGGTGCGGCCTGGATTGCCCGGCTGATCAACCGGCCGCTGAAAGACTTGTCGTTTGCGGCCAGCCGGGTGCGCGAGGGCGACTTTGAGGCCAGTGAACTGGATGAATCGGTCACCACCAACGAAATTCGTGCCGTCAACGTGGGCTTTAACCGCATGACGCAAAAACTGGCGCTCATTGAGCAAGAGCGTGCTGTGATGCTGGCTGGCATTTCACACGACCTGCGCACCCCGCTGGCACGGCTGCGGCTTGAGGCCGAAATGAGCGTGGCCGACCCGCAAGCCCGGGAGTACATGGCCAATGACATTGCCCAGTTGGACGCCATCATCAACAAGTTTCTGGATTACGCCCGCCCGGGGCACACCGAGCTGGTACCGGTGTCGCTCAACGAAGCGGTCGAGGCCTGCTTGCAAAGCCTGAACAAGCACCCCGACCTGGTGTTCAAAGTGGCGCTGGAAGCCGGCTTGAGCGTGCTGGCCGATGAGGTGGAGCTCAAACGCGTGGTGACCAATCTGCTGGAAAACGCTGCACGCTACGGCAAATCCACCGATACCGGCGTGGCCGTGGTGGAAGTTTCAGCCCGAAGCCAGGGCAAACAGGTGCTGCTGCGCGTGCGCGACCACGGCCAGGGTGTCGCGCCAGACCAGCTCAAGCAACTCACCACGCCGTTTTTTCGTGGCGAAGCGGCACGCACCTCGGCCAACGGCACCGGTCTGGGCTTGGCTATTGTGGACAAAACCGTGGCGCGCATGGGCGGCAGCTTGAATTTAAGCAACGCCAGCAGTGGCGGGCTGTGCATCAACATTCAGCTGCAGCGGGCTTAGCACGACTGGCCAGGATGTGTTTGTCGTTTGACTACCAACGATCACACAGCGTAGGAAAAATTCAGGTTCGACAAAGCAAGTAAATATCTCAAAATGAGATAAAATCCATTCATGCACATCATCTCACACGCCAAAGTGCTGCAAGCGCAGGTTCAATATCCATCATGCTGGGTGGCGTTGGACAACTGGTATCGGCTGACGAAACGGGTTCGGTGGCAAAATTTTTCGCAAGTCAAGGCATGCTTTCCTGCGGTTGACAAGGTCGGCGACAAGTTTGTGTTTGACATTGGTGGCAACAAGCTGCGGCTTATCGCTGCCATTCACTTCAACACGGGTAGGCTGTTTGTGCGCGCCATACTGACGCACAACGAATATGACAAAGGGGACTGGAAATGAACGCACAAGTGGGGGTCGCGTTAGCGCATTGGGGGTACATAGCGCCCATGCTTTCGCCAATTTCAAGTGAGGCTCAATATGCGCAAGCGGTTGAATCGCTTGATTCGGTGCTTGATGCTGGAGGCGCTGACGAATCCAATCCGCTGGCCGGGCTGGCCGATTTGATCGGCGAGCGCATCAGTGCATGGGAGCGTCTGCACCACCCCATGCCCCAGGCCATGCCCGCCAATGAGGCTCTTGCGTTTTTGATGGATCAGCACGGTCTGCGCCAGAGCGATTTGCCTGAAGTAGGCACGCAGGGTGTGGTGTCTGAGTTGCTGACCGGAAAACGCAACATTAACCTGCGTCAGGCGCGGCTGCTGGCAGCGCGTTTTGGTGTGGGTGTTGAGGTGTTTGTGTAGACGAAAAAACTGCACCCGAAGGCGCGGTTGGATGGGATGTTTCAGCTTGCTGCGCTGGTACTTGTGCTGCGCTTAAAGTTGTCATCGTTCTTGCTGAATGCCAAGGCATCGTCCAGCAAGCCGGTCAGCCGCAGCAAGTGTTCTGGCCGATCCAGCATGATCGTGTCTCCTGCACCAATTTCTAATTTTGAGCGCTTGATCTCGATGCGGTGCGCGTCGGTCAGCGGCATGCAAAAGGCGACGGAGGGTCGCTTTTTGTCACCCCAGTAGCGCAACATCCAGCGGTTATTTTTGCCTTGGTAGAGCACGGTAAAGTAACTCTCAGTATCTTTGCCGTGTAAATCTTCGTCCGGCAGCAACTCCTGGCAAATCTCAAGCACCCGGCGCTCGTTGGCTGTGGTGATAATTTTTGCGTTGGTAGGATCAATGGTGGGAGCCGAGGGGTCGATCAATGCAACTGACGCGATTTGAGGCATCTCCTCCGGTATCGGTGTGGACAGCGAACTGGTCACCATGTCGCTGATGGCCTTGGCCAGCGCCTGTTTCATGATGGGCTGCACGCCTTCAATAAACTTGGCGGTGAAGGTGCGCTGAATATTGGCGCGACCTGCCATGTATTTCACAAAATCGGCATCACATTCTCGCAAAACAGTCGTAATGGCTGCCTTGAAGGCCGTGAGATAGATGTTTTCTTCGGCCAGTGCGCGCAATGCCTCAGGCTGGAATTTGTCATGATGAAATTGGGCCAGTTGGTGAGAAGCATCCTGGGGCGATCCATCAAACGTGATCGTCAAAAACGGCTCACCGTCCATGATGTTTTTGTTCACCAAGTCGGTGAAGAAGCGCCACTCGCGCCCGTTGGTGATGGCACCCACGGCCACCTCCGGGGTGGCGTTGTAGTAGCGTGACAGCTGAGGGCAGTGGTTGTTCAGGTTGGCAGCATAGCCCTTGGCCTCAATAAACATGACTGGTACGTTGTTGCAAAACAGCGCGTAGTCCACCCGCTCACCTACTTTGACCCCTGGAAAGTCCGACGCATACTCGGCTTTGACCTTTGTGGGGTCGAATGGGCTAAAGCCCAAAATCTCCAGCAGAGGCAGTATCAGCGCCTGCTTGGTAGTCTCTTCTGTAGTGCAATGCTCGCCCACTTTCTTGACGTGATCAATGTGCTTGGCGACTTTGGCGATGAACTCGTTCATGTTTCCTCCTTGTGAAAATTACCATCTTCCCTATATGGGTTGACTACCATTCATTATGAGTGTGTTCAACCGTCGGCTGAATTGCGAGGTGGGCTGGAGTGTTACTTCTGTTGCCCTGTTGCCACCATGTGCAATGTCTCTCAATTCGGCGATCTGGGTGCTCTGCACTTAACGTTTGGTGATTTGGCCACCAGGTACCCAAATCACCTCGGCCGGTGGTTGTTGAAGTTTTTCGGTGGGGCTTTGCCCGTGGCGCGTGGTGGCAGTCCGGTGTGCTGGGTCAGCAGCTGGCCGGGTTTGGGGCTGTTACCCAAGCGCATGGGCTTCAAAGGGGTGGCATCGGAGACGGTAGAGTTTTTACGCCGGGCGCTGCTGTAGCTGCCGTCGGTCATGGGTTGAAAGGTCGGGATCAGGTGGTGTTTGCCGTTGCCGATCAAGTCCGCGCGACCCATGGTTTTGAGTGCTTCGCGCAGCAGCGGCCAGTTGTTGGGGTCGTGGTAGCGCAAAAATGCTTTGTGCAGACGGCGGCGCTTTTCGCCCCGCACCACATCCACTTTTTCTGCCCGGTCATCGCGGTGAATGCCTTTGAGTGGGTTCAGGTCGGTGTGGTACATGGCCGTGGCGGTGGCCATGGGACTGGGGTAGAAAGTTTGCACCTGGTCGGCTCTGAAGCCGTTTTTCTTCAGCCAAATGGCCAGGTTCATCATGTCTTCGTCACTGGTGCCGGGGTGGGCTGCGATGAAATACGGAATCAAAAATTGCTTTTTGCCCGACTCCAGGTTGAACTTGTCAAACAAGGTTTTGAACTTGTCATAGGTGCCCATGCCGGGCTTCATCATTTTGGAGAGCGGGCCCTGCTCGGTGTGCTCTGGCGCAATTTTGAGGTAGCCGCCCACATGGTGCTGCACCAATTCTTTGACGTACTCAGGGCTTTGCACCGCCAGGTCGTAGCGCACGCCTGAGCCGATCAAGATTTTTTTGATGCCCTTCAAGGCGCGGCCACGTTGGTAAATCTGGATCAGCGGGTCGTGGTTGGTCCCCAGGTTTTGGCAAATGCCGGGGTAGACGCAGCTGGGTTTGCGGCAGGCGGCTTCAATCTCGGGGCTTTTGCAGCCCAGGCGGTACATGTTGGCGGTGGGGCCGCCCAAATCAGAGATGGTGCCGGTGAAGCCTTTGACCTTGTCACGCACATCTTCAATTTCTTTGAGGATCGACGTTTCCGAGCGGCTCTGGATGATGCGTCCTTCGTGCTCGGTGATGGAGCAAAAAGTGCAGCCGCCAAAGCAGCCGCGCATGATGTTGATGCTGAAGCGAATCATCTCCCAAGCCGGGATTTTGGTGGCGTGGTCGTGGCTGCCGTGCTCGTCGGCGTAACTGGGGTGCGGAGCGCGGGCATAAGGCAGGTCAAACACCAAGTCCATCTCTGGCGTGGTCAATGGAATGGGGGGTGGGTTCAGCCACACGTCGCGGGCGGTAGCCCCCGCGCCATGCGCCTGCACCAAGGCTCTGGCGTTGCCGGGGTTGGTTTCCAGGTGCAGCACGCGGTTGGCATGGGCATACAGCACAGGGTCACTCTTGACCTGCTCGTAGCTGGGCAGGCGAATCACGGTGCGCTCACGTGGCGGCATCACCTGCTTGCCCACACGCGTCGGCAGCGCCGGATTGTGCATGAAGGTGATCGGCTGGCTGGTTGGGAGCTTTGTAATATTTAAGCCTTTTTGACCTGTAGCGCTTATGTCTATTGCGCTAGTAGCTATTGTTTTTGTATCAATTGAGGCAACTTCATTTTCGGCATTTGCTTTGGCGCAGGTGCTGCCCTGCTCGGCGGCTTGCTCGCTGGTGGTTTGGTAGGGGTTGAGGTGGGGCTCCACCACGCCTGGCACATCCACATCGGTGGAATCGATTTCAAACCAGCCCAGCCGGGTGGCGTCGTCAGAGCGGCGCACAAAAGCGGTGCCGCGCACGTCTGTGATCTGCTCAATGGGTTCACGGCGGCTTAAGCGGTGCGCAATCTCAACAATCGCGCGCTCGGCGTTGCCGTACAGCAGCAGGTCACATTTGGCATCTACCACGATGCTGCGGCGGACTTTGTCGCTCCAATAATCATAGTGGGCAATGCGCCGCAGGCTGCCTTCAATGCCGCCCAGCACAATCGGCACGCCGTTGAAGGCTTCGCGGCAGCGCTGGCTGTAGACAATGGCGGCGCGGTCGGGGCGCTTGCCACCCACATCACCCGGGGTGTAGGCGTCATCGGTGCGGATTTTGCGGTCGGCCGTGTAACGGTTGATCATGCTGTCCATGTTGCCCGCGGTCACGCCCCAAAACAGGTTGGGTTTGCCCAAGGCTTTGAAGGCTTCAGCGCTTTGCCAGTCGGGCTGGGCAATGATGCCAACGCGAAAACCCTGGGCTTCGAGCATGCGGCCGATCACCGCCATGCCAAAGCTGGGGTGGTCTACATACGCGTCGCCGGTGACGATGATGATGTCGCAACTGTCCCAACCCAGTTGCGTCATTTCGTCACGGCTCATCGGTAAAAACGGCGCAATGCCAAAGCGCGCAGCCCAAAATTTTCGGTAGCTGCTCAGGGGTTTGGCGTGGCGCGGGAAAAAAGAGACGTCAACAGGGGCGTTCATGGGGACTCAGACGGTGAAAAAGTGCGCCAAGTGTACGTTTGCAGCCGATTTCACGTAGGTAAAGTGGTTACTGTGGGATGCATTTCAAAGGGAAGTGGGCTTATTCCCTCTCCCCTTGGGAGAGGGTTAGGGTGAGGGCGGATGTCCGTGTCACTTTGCCTGGCACTGCTGTTTTGCGTCTCTGGCGCAATGCTGCATTGGTGACTCTGGCACGGCGCGGCGGCTGGGTCAGGTGCGTGCGGTTTTGTGGGCAAAACACGCGCGGGGCTGAGGCCTGAGTACGCCCAGCCCCTTTTTCGCGCGCATTTGCCCCCAAAGCCCGGTCACCTGACCCAACCACCACGCCTTATCTGTGTGGAGGTTGTGCTGGCAGAGATAACAAAAATCAATAGCTACTCACGCTTATTCAGCAAGCGCTACAGGCTGTTTTCTTATAAATTGTTGAGTCCAAGCACCGTGAGGCAGGGTGATTGGGTCAGGTGACCGGGCTACTGCGTGAAATGCGCGCGAAATTGGTGCCGGTGTACTGATCCGCTAGCCCCGCGCGTGCTTTCACCCCAAAACCGCACGCGCCTGACCCAGTCGCCCTGCCGGGTAAAACCCTCAACGCTTCGAATCACAACTGTTAAACCCTGCTCAACAGTTGTAACCAGCGTGTTGCATGCGTCACAGTGCGTAAAACAGCGTGACTCAGAGGGTCTTAACTCCGAAGATACAGTCCATCGCAACACTGAATCAGGACACCTCATCATGAACACAGACCTCAAAGAATTTGTCGGCCGTTACCTTGCCATTGTTTCTGGCACCTTCATGTCAGTCAGCACTGTGGCGTTTGTCTGCGTGCCCTACATCTTGTCCAGCAGCGGGGTTTAAGCCCGTTGCTCCGCCGGTTGGGGCAAGCTGCACGACTCGGTCAAGCTCACCCAGCGTCCCTGCTGGGCGCTTTGCTCGCCAAAGGTAAGTAACTTCATCACCGTGTGAATCTGGTGCGTTGTGACACATGGCTGTGGTGCAAGCCCTTGCAAGTGGTCACACAACTGGTTGTAGTAAGCCAAATAGTTCCCCGCACAGCCCGCCACCTGCTGGCGCACCACCACGGGTTCAGACACCCCGGGCAGTTGCTGCACACTGAGCAACTGCCCAGGATTTTTGTTTTCTGCCCAGTCGCCCAAGGCTTGCCAGTGCGGACGGGCACCTTGCTTCAAAGCCTCTTCTTGGCCATCAAGCCCGTAGCTGGTGAAACTGCCGCGCTCGCCATGCACCGCCCAACGCGGCCCGCCGTCGGCCACCAAAGTGCTGGCGTGCAGCACCACCCGCAAACCGCCATGTGAACGGGTGTAGCGCAACACCGCGTGAAACCAGTCGTTCACCACCGCGCCGGTGCGCAGGTTGGCGCAGTCCAGCAGGATGGCGTCAGGCGCACCAAACAGCACCACCGCTTGATCAAGCAAGTGTGGCCCCAGGTCAAACCACAGCCCGGCGCCTGGCAAGGCTTGCTCGCGCCAGCGCACGGGCACCTGGGGGCGGTAGCGGTCAAAGTGCGAATTCACCTCCACCACCCGACCCAAAGCGCCGCCCTTCAACACCTGCTGCAAAGTCAAAAAATCACTGTCAAAACGCCGGTTTTGAAACACCGTGAACAGCTTGCCCTGGGTTTGCGCCAGCGCCAGCAAGCATTGCGTCTCGGCCAGCGTCACGGTGCAGGGTTTGTCCACCACCACATGCTTGCCCGCTTTCAGTGCCGCTTGCGCCAACTCAAAATGGCTGGCGTTGGGGGTAGCGATCACCACCAGGTCAATGCTGGGGTCTTGGTACACGGCATCCACATCGGGCACACAGCGCACCTGCGGCCAATCTTGGGCCACCGCGGCGTGTTGACGGCTGACGATGCTGTGCAAATGCAAACCGGGCACGCCAGAGATCAGCGGCGCATGGAACACCCGCGCAGCACCGCCATAGCCGATCAACGCCACAGCCAGGGGCAAGGGTTGGGGTAAGTCAGAGGTCTTCATGCGCCTATCATCCATCAAAATACATGGGTTCAACACGGTACACATCCCGCCGTGCCCCACTGACATTAACGGAGCCTTTTCATGACCATCCTCGTTCGCCTGATTTACGCCAGCAAAGTTTCCCCCCAGTTTGGGCCCATGGACATGCGGGACATTTTGGGCAAATCGCGCCACAACAATACGCAAGCTGGCATCACCGGCTTGCTGGTCATGGCCGATGGCTATTTTTTCCAGGCGCTTGAAGGCGACCGCAGTGCGGTGCACCAGGTTTACGCCAAAATTTTGCGCGACTCGCGCCACAACAGCTCTGTGGTCTTGAGTTCGGCGGAAATTGAAAAGCGCTTGTTCACCGACTGGACCATGGGCTATGTGCTGCGCACTGAAAAAAACCGTCCATTGTTTCTGTCGTATTCGGCAGACAAATACTTCGACCCCATGTCCATGCGCGCCCAGGCGGCTGAAATGCTGCTGGCAGACATTGGCGAACATGCCCGCCAAATCGGTGGCACTGAGTCGGCGGTTTAAGCGCCTCCACCCTGTGTTGGCTGTGCGCGTGACATGCTGAGTTTCTTACCTGCGCCGCTGCGGGGTCTGCTGGCGGGGGTGTTGATGCTGCTCAACATCTTTGTTTGGGTGCCTGTTTTGTTGCTGGTGGCCTTGGTCAAGCTGGTGCTGCCGTTTCAAGCGGTGCGCCTGCGGCTTGACCCGCTGCTGCTGAAGATTGCCGAGGCCTGGATTGATGGCAACAGCGGCTGGATGCGGCTCACGCAAAAGCTCGACTGGCAAGTCAGCGGCCTGGACGCTCTGAGCCCGCGCCAGTGGTACCTGGTGGTGTGCAACCACCAAAGCTGGGTGGACATTTTGGTGCTGCAGCATGTGCTGAACCGGCGCATTCCGCTGCTGAAATTTTTCCTGAAAAAAGAGTTGATTTGGGTGCCCATCATGGGGTTGGCCTGGTGGGCGCTAGAGTTTCCGTTCATGCGCCGGCGCAGCGAGGCCTATTTGCAAAAACACCCGCAAGAGCGCGGCAAAGACGCCGCCGCCACTCGCGCCGCCTGTGAGAAATATGCCTTGGTGCCCACCAGTGTGATGAATTTTTTGGAGGGCACCCGCATGACCCCGGCCAAGCAGCGCCAGCAGTCGTCGCCCTATCGGCATTTGCTCAAGCCCAAGGCCGGTGGCATCACTTTGGCGCTGCAAGCCATGGGCGAGAAATTTGGTGCGGTGCTTGACATCACCATCGTCTACCCGCGGGGGCAACCGACCTTTGTGCAGTTTTTAACGGGCCAGGTGTCGCAAGTGGTGGTGCAGGTGCAAACCCTGCCGGTGCCAGCGCGGCACAACGCACCCGAGCCGCAGAGCGAAGCCGCACTGCGCAGCCACATGCAGCAGTGGGTGAACCAGCTGTGGGCTGACAAAGATGCGCGCATTGAACACACGTTGGGTGCAAAAGCCCACACTTGAGAACCGCCGCAAGTGGGGCGGCGCACTTGGCAGAAAAACATTTCCCCAACTTTTCACTCCAACAAAGTCCCTCATGAACCACCCCAGCCAGTCTGCCTTGGGCAAAACCAGCGCTTACCCCGACCATTACGATGCGACGCTGCTGTTTCCCATCCCACGGGCACCCAACCGCACGGCGTTGGGGCTGGGGCGCCCGCTGCCCTTCATGGGGGCAGATTTGTGGACGGCGTATGAGCTGAGTTGGCTCAATGCCCGTGGCAAGCCGCAGGTGGCGCTGGCACATTTCACGGTGCCGTGCGAGTCCAGCCACCTGATTGAAAGCAAGTCGCTCAAGCTGTACCTCAACAGTTTCAACAACACCCGTTTTGACGATGCGGCACAGGTGCAGGCCGCCTTGCGCGCTGATTTGTCTGCTGCGGCCTGGCACGGTGGCGTGGTGCAAAGCAGCGTGGGTGTGCGGCTGGTGGCGTCTGAGTGGTTTGACCGCGAACCTATCTATGAGTTTGACGGCTTGAGCCTGGACCGCCTCGACCTGGACTGCGACCGTTTCACCCCGGCGCCCGAGCTGCTGGGCAGCGCCACCGATGAAGCGCCGGTGTCTGAGGTGCTGACCAGCAACCTGCTGCGCAGCAACTGCCCGGTGACCGGCCAGCCCGACTGGGGCAGTGTGCAAATCAGCTACTTTGGTCCGCAAATCGAGCAGGCTGGGCTGCTGCGCTACATCGTGAGTTTTCGCAACCACGCCGGGTTTCATGAAGACTGTGTGGAACGCATGTTCACCGACATTCAGGCGCGTTGCCAGCCGCACAAGCTCAGCGTGTACGCCCGCTACACCCGCCGGGGTGGGCTCGACATCAACCCGTTTCGCAGCAGCTACCCGCAAGCCTTGCCCGCCAACACGCGCCACGCGCGGCAGTAACGCAGTAGACCGACTGGTGCAACCGCTGCTGTCTGTGCAGCGGCTGCACCAGTCGGTCTGCATTTAATCAAAAATAATAGCTGCTTGCGCTTGATATACCTGTGCTAGAGGTCTATTTTCTATATTTTTTTGAGCCTCGGCTGCAGGCATCAATGAACCCACCCGCACCCCCAGCAGGCGCAGTTTTTGGGTCAGGGGCACGCGTTTGAGGCACTGCCCCGCCACCCGGCGCAAGGTGGCCGCGTCGCCCACGGGCAGCGCCAACGTGTGGTCGCGGGTGACCACCTTGAAGTCATCAAAGCGCAGTTTCACGCCAATGGTTTTGCCCACATAGCCTTGGCGCGCCAGGTCTGCCGCGACTTGCTCGCAGAGCTGGGTGAAGACGACACCGAGCTCGGCCTTGTCACGCACCGGATGCAGGTCGCGCTCAAAGGTGGTTTCCCGGCTGATGGACACTGGCGCGCTGGCCAGTGCCACCGGGCTGAGGTCAATGCCATGCGCTGCGTCATGCAACCAGACACCGGTTTTTTGGCCAAAGTGGTCGATCAGCCACTGAACGTCTTTTTGCGCCAGTTGGCCAATGGTGGCAATGCCTAGCCCCTGTAGCTTTTCATCAGCTTTGGGGCCAATGCCATTGATCTTGCGGCAGGCCAGTGGCCAGATCAGCGGCTCCAGGTCGGCCTCATGCACCACCGCGATGCCATTCGGTTTGTTGAACTCGCTGGCCATTTTGGCCAACAGTTTGTTGGGTGCCACGCCCACCGAGCAGGTCAGGCCGGTGTGTTGAAAAATGGTTTTCTGAATCAGCCGCGCCAGCACCCGGCCGCCCTCGCGCTGGCCACCAGGTACGTGGGTGAAGTCAATGTAGACCTCATCGACGCCACGGTCTTCCATCAGCGGAGCAATGTCCAAAATGATGCGCTTGAAGGCTTGCGAGTAACGCTTGATTTCGGCAAAGTCCACCGGCAGCAAAATCGCCTGAGGGCACAATTTGGCGGCTTTCATCAAACCCATGGCAGAACCCACACCAAACTGGCGCGCGGCATAGGTGGCGGTGGTGATGACGCCGCGGCCGGTGTAGTGCGCCAGACGCGGGAACGCAGCCAGGGGAATTTTGGCCAACGGCTGGTCGCCATGGGCTTGCAGCATGGCATCGTCAGCACTGCGTCGCCCGCCGCCAATCACCACCGGCAAGCCCTTGAGCTGGGGATAGCGCAACAGCTCAACCGACGCGTAAAACGCGTCCATGTCCAAATGGGCAATGCGCCGGGACAGGGGCTGGGTGGCAGGTTTTGCAGTGGCTGGCAGATGTGGCATACAGTGGCAAGTGGCGGCTTGGGGGTGGGCAAGGTGTCAAATAATTCAGTAGATGTTCCAATTAACATTCACAATACACACACTTAGTCAATAGGTAATTACATGGATAAGCATTTTTTAAGCGCATTGTTTTCACCCGCCTCTATTGTGGTGTTTGCTGGTGCCCAAGACGCACCTGAATCGCACACGCCGCAGGCCAAGGCCTTGCACCAAGCCCTCACCGCGCAGCGTTTTACCGGCAAACTGGTATTTTTAGACATCCATGCCAGCGGTACCTTGGCGGATTTGGCCTCGGTGCATGCGGATTTGGCCATCATTGCGCTGGCAGTCAATGAGGTGGCGGCGGCGCTGGAGATTGCCGGGCGCATCAAGTGTCAGGCGGCGGTGGTGATCTCCAGCGGCATTGATGCCAACCTGGCAGCAGATTTGCACAAAATGGCCACGCGCGATGGCATTTACCTGCTCGGCCCCAACAGTTTGGGTTTCCAGCGCCCCAGTTTGCAGCTCAATGCCAGCGTGGCGGGCGAATTGGCCACTGGCGGACCACTGGCGCTGGTGTCGCAGTCTGGCGCGTTGACTTCTTCCATTCTGGACTGGGCCAAAAAGAACGCAGTGGGTTTTTCAACCGTGGTGTCGCTCGGGCCCAATACCGCCGTCGATTTGGCGCAAGTGTTGGACTTTTTGGCCTCAGATGCCAAAACCCACAGCATTGTGATTTACATGGAAGGCATCACCAACGCCCGCCGCTTCATGAGCGCACTGCGTGCCGCGGCCAATGCCAAACCGGTGGTGGTGCTCAAAGCCGGGCGCAAACCCCCAGGCAACCGGGCGGCGCTCACCCACTCAGGCACCATTGTCGGCAGCGACGATGTGTTTGATGCCGCCCTGCGCCGCGCCGGTGCGGTGCGGGTGCGCTCGTTTGTGGCGCTGTTCTCTGCTGCCAAATGTCTGGCTTCCAGGTACAAACCGGTGGGCAAACGCTTGGCCATCATCACCAATGGCGGCGGCCCCGGCGTGCTGGCTGCCGACTGGGTGAGTGAAATCAACCTGGTGCTGGGGCGCTTGACCCCAGAGCAGGTGCAAGCCCTCAAACCCGTGATGCCGCCACTGGCCACCTTGACCGACCTGGTGGATGTGTCTGAAGAAGCTGGCCCAGAGCAGTACCGTGCGGCCATTGAAGCGGTCAGCAAAGCGCCGCAGATTGACGGCATTTTGGTCATTTACTCGCCCAAAATGGGTGCCGATGGCGATGCGGTGGCCAAAGCCATTGCCGATTTCAACCGCCATGTGAGCAAGCCCTTGCTGACCTGCTGGATGGGCGACGCCACCGTGGGGGACGCCCGCAAAATCTTGAACGATGCTGCCATTCCCAGCTTTCGCACGCCTGAGGCGGCGGTGGGTGCGTTTGGCAACATTGCGTCTTTCTACCAAAACCAGCAACTGCTGCAGCAAACCCCACCGCCCTTGTCAGACCTGGCCAAACCCGACGTGGAAGGTGCCCGGTTGCTGATCGAGAGCGTGCTGGCCGAGCGGCGCAAAGTGTTGACTGAAATGGAGTCGAAAGCGCTGCTGGCGGCTTTTCACATTCCCGTGACCAAAACCATTTTGGCGCGCAGTGCCAACGAGGCCATCATGATTGCCACGCAGCTGGGCTTTCCGGTGGCGCTCAAAATTGACTCGCCCGACATCAGCCACAAGTCTGACGTGCAGGGCGTGGCGTTGAACATCTTGAATGCCACCAGCGTACGCGACACCTACCTGGACATGATTGCCGCGGTGACCAAGCTGCAGCCCAATGCCCGCATCAATGGCGTGACGATTCAAAACATGTCGAACCAAAAGCGTGGCCGCGAGGTGTGTGTGGGTCTGGTGACCGATGAGCCGTTTGGCCCGGTCATTGCCTTTGGCGCGGGTGGCACCATGATCGAGCTGATTGCCGACCGCACCATGGAGCTGCCGCCGCTCAACCAGTTTTTGGCACGCCGCCTGATCGAGCGCTCACGCGTGGCTGAAACCCTGGGGGTGTGGCGCGGCGCACCTGGCGTCAACCTGGAGGCACTGGAGCAGATTTTGTTGCGCGTCTCAGAGATGGTGTGTGAACTGCCGCAACTGCGCGAGATGGATATCAACCCCATCATCGTGGACGAGTCGGGCGCCTTGGCCGTGGATGCGCGCATTGTGGTGGACAACGCCGCGCCGTCGGTGCGCCACTACAACCACCTGGCCATCTTGCCTTACCCATCGCAACACGAGCAACTGTGCCCATTGGCCGGCGGTGGTGAATATGTGGTGCGCCCAGTGCACCCTGACGATGCCCACATGCTGCAAGCTTTTGTGCGCGGCCTCTCGCCCGAGAGCCGTTACTTCCGCTTTGTCTCTAGCATGCAAGAGCTGCCCGCCACCATGTTGTCGCGTTTCACCTTGATTGACTACGACCGTGAAATGGCACTGGTGGCACTGGTTACCGAAGAAACCAAAGACGCGCAGGGTAACGCAGTGGAGAGCACACGCATTGTGGGCGTGTCGCGCTACATCACCAACCCAGACCGCGCCAGTTGCGAGTTTTCTTTGGTGGTGGCTGACGAGTTCAAAGGCAAAGGCCTGGGCTCACGGCTGATGCTGTCCATCATGGACTTTGCGCGTGAAAAAGGCCTGACCGAAATCGAAGGTCTGGTGCTGGCCAACAATCCCAACATGCTCAAACTCATGAAAGGGCTCGGTTTTGCCGTCAAGTCATTCCCCGAAGACCCCGACTTCAAGCTGGTCACGCACCATTTGCAGGTGGTTTGACGCTTGGTCAGGTTTTGGGCGCTGTCCCAAAACCTTTGCCAGCATCAATCAGTGCGCTCAAATTTTGAACAGTCGCTTCATCAACAGCGTCGGGAAATCCTGCCGCTGGCCAGCGACCAGATACACGTAAGTCTCGTGACCTGCTTTTCGATAGACCAGCTTGTGGTGTGAGGTGTAGACGTTCAGATAGTCCAAAATACCAACCGATGCCAGTTCTTGGACCGGCGAGCCATTGAAAAGACCGGCGTCAACTTTTGCAAGCTTGTCGAAAATTTCGTCCTCAGCTTTCAGCCAAGACGCTTCGCCCCACTTATCCAGCATGTAGTCTTGCAGCCCAAGCAAGTCAGCTTGTGCGTCCGGAAGAATGACAACGGCCATTATTTGCGGCTTTGACGAGCCGCCAGCAGCTGCGCCCGAGAATCAGCAGCCGAGATGCCCCGTCCTTGCAGCCGGTCTTTTTCTCCCAAAGCAATGATTTTCAGCGCCGCGATAAGCGCCTGCTTGTCTTGGTACTGTTTGACGCTTTCAATCACCATGCTGGCTTGACCGTTTTGGGTGATGATGAATGGGTTGCCGTTCAACGCCAGGTCTTCTGAAATCTGGGCAGCGTGGCTCTTTAGGTAGGAAATGGACTGGATGTTGGCAATAGACTGCATGTTGGTCTTTATGTAAAAGCTGGTCTGAATTTAATACCAAATTTAGTTTTAGTCAATAAAGTTCGTCGGGTTCAAAGCCCAGTCAATGACCAGGAAGTCTTTTACTAGCAGGCTAATTTACTATTATATTTGTAGCTGTTAGTGCTTATTTCATAATGGTTAAAGCCTGATTCTTCATGCATATTCAGGTCGGGTAAGTCCCTGGCAGCAAAATCCCCTTGTCCACGCTGTCAATCTGCGTGCGCCCGCAAAACGCCATGGTCAGGTCAAGCTCTTTGTGGATGATCTCCAGCGCTTTGGTCACACCGGCTTCGCCCATGGCGCCCAGGCCGTACAAAAACGCGCGGCCAATGTAGGTGCCGCGGGCGCCCAGGGCGCGGGCTTTGAGCACGTCTTGACCACTGCGAATGCCGCCATCCATGTGCACCTCAATCTGGCTGCCCACCGCGTCCACAATGGCTGGCAGGGCGGTGATCGAGCTGGGGGCGCCGTCTAACTGGCGCCCGCCGTGGTTGCTGACAATCAGCGCATCAGCGCCTGAGTTCACCGCCAGGTGCGCGTCTTCCACGTCTTGAATGCCTTTCAAAATCAGCTTGCCACCCCAGCGTTTTTTGATCCACTCCACGTCGCCCCAGTTCAGCGCCGGGTCAAACTGCTTGGCAGTCCACTCACTGAGCGTGCCCATGCTCTCAATGCCTTTGACGTGGCCAATGATGTTGCCAAAGCCGCGCCGCTGCGTGCTCAGCATGCCCAAGGCCCAGCGTGGTTTGGTCATGATGTTGAGCAGGTTGGCCAGCGTCAGCTTGGGTGGGGCAGACAGGCCGTTGCGAATGTCGTTGTGGCGCTGCCCAATGATCTGCAGGTCCAGCGTCAGCACCAGTGCCGAGCAGTGAGCCGCTTTGGCGCGGTCGATCAGGCGCTCAATGTAGTCACGGTCTTTCATCACATACAACTGAAACCAAAACGGGTGGTTGCCGGTCTCGGCCGCCACGTCTTCAATCGAGCAAATGCTCATGGTGGAGAGCGTGAACGGTATGCCAAATTTTTTGGCGGCACGGGCGGCCTTGATCTCGCCGTCGGCACACTGCATGCCGGTCAGCCCGGTCGGTGCAATAGCCACCGGCATGGCCACCGCCTGGCCCACCATGGTGCTGGCAGTGCTGCGGTTTTCCATGTTCACAGCCACCCGCTGGCGCAGTTTGATGCGTTGAAAATCTTCGCTGTTGGCGCGGTAGGTGGACTCGGTCCAACTGCCGGAGTCGGCGTATTGGTAAAACATGCGTGGCACGCGTTTTTGTGCCAGCACGCGCAGGTCTTCAATGTGGGTGATGATGGGCATGGCAGGGTTCCTGGTGTTTCGCCAATGTTAGAGCCCCCGCTTTGCAATGGCGCGAATGCCGCATGAAAAAAATGATTACTCACCGCCCACAGCGCTTCAGGGGCGTTTGGCAGCGATGGGCACGTGAATAATGCCAGCCATGTCGAATGCAACTATTTCATGAAAGGTTGAGCCATGCAAACCACCGATGTGTTGATTTTGGGCGCCGGTATGGCGGGTGCCAGTGCCGCTTATTTTTTGGCACCGCACGCCAAAGTGGTGCTGCTGGAGCGCGAGTCGCAACCCGGCTACCACGCCACCGGCCGCTCTGCGGCGCTGTATTCAGAAACCTATGGCAACGCGGTGGTGCGCGCCATCACCACCGCTTCCAAGCCGTTTTACTTCAACCCACCCGAAGGGTTTTCACCTTACCCGTTGGTCACGCCACGCGGCTCATTGAGTGTGGGCGGGGCGGCTGATGAGGCCGCCCTGGCGCAAGCGTTGCAAGACAAGCGTGCCTTGATTCCCAACATCGAATGGTGGACGCAAGCCCAGATTTTGGCGAGGGTGCCCGTGCTCAAGCCCGAAGCTGCGGTGTTTGGGGTGTACGAGCCCGATGCCATGGACATGGATGTGCACGGCATTCATCAGGGATTTTTGCGCGGTGCCAAACAGGCTGGCGCGCAGCTGGTGTGTGATGCCGAGGTGCAGCGCCTGACCCGGCAAGCGCAAGGCTGGCGCGTGGAAACCACGGCAGGCGTCTTTTTGGCCACCACGGTGATTAACGCCGCAGGCGCCTGGTGTGACGAGCTGGCGCAACTCGCCGGGGTGGCACCGCTGGGGCTGGTGCCAATGCGCCGCACCGCCTTCACCTGCGAGGTGCCGCAAGGCTGTACGCTGACCGATTGGCCCATGGTGATTGATGCCTTAGAGACCTTTTACATGAAGCCTGATGCCGGTTTGCTGCTGGTGTCTCCCGCCAACGAAGACCCCATGAGCCCGCAAGATGTGCAGCCCGAAGAGCTGGATGTGGCCATTGCCGTAGACCGCATGGAAACTGCCACCACGTTGCAGATTCGCCAGGTCAAGCGCAAATGGGCTGGGCTGCGCTCGTTTGTGGCTGACCGCACACCCGTGGTGGGGTTTGCGCCTGACGCGCCGGGGTTTTTCTGGCTGGCTGGCCAAGGCGGCTATGGCATTCAAACCGCCCCGGCCATGGGCGAGCTAGCCGCCGCCTTGGTGCGCGGCTTGCCGGTACCTGCGCACATCGCGGCGTTGTGTGTGCGGGCGCAAGACGTGTCGCCTGCCCGCTTGTCTGCGGCAAGCTGACGCACCCACTGCGCTCCCCAAACTTGCCGATGGGGCACTGGGCTTAACCCCCCTCCTTCGACAAGTTCAGCTCGCCCAAACCTTAAGCGCTCAAGCCGGCCGGCTGTAGGCTTGGATGAAGCCGCGGTCAATGCGGTTTTTGAGCCACCAGACCCAGCGCCCCTGAGCCGACCAGTTGCCCCAGCTGGCAATGGCGGTGCGGTCACCACAAGACAACAAATTGAGGGTTTTGCGCTGCGGTGGGTAGGGGCTGGGCGCCACACCAGCCAGCACCGCGCGCAGGTTTTTCGTCAAGGGCGGACCGGCGCGCACGGCGTAAACCCCGCTTCGGGGGAGTTGCACATCTTGGCGCGTGGCCACATCGCCAGCGGCAAACACCTCGGCGTGGCTGGTGCTGCGCTGAAACGCATCGACCGCCACAAAGCCTTGCTTGTCCAGCGCCAAGCCACTGTTGCCCAGCCAGGCTGGGGCGTGCGCCCCAATGGCCATCACCGGCACATCACAGGCCAGCCGCGCGCCACTGGCCAGGGTGATCTCACCCGCTGCCACCGCCACGGCGCGCTCTTGCAGCACGGTGATGTGGCGCTTTTTCAGCACCCGCAGCATTTTGGTTTGCACTGCCAGCGGGTAATTGGCACCCACCGTGGCCTCGCCACTGACCAGGGTGATCGATGCGTTGGCCAGCCGATGCGAGATGGCGCAGGCCAGCTCAAACCCGGCCGCGCCACCGCCCAGCACGGCAAAGCGCAGCGGCTTGTGTTGCCCCATGGCCAGCACCTGCGGCCACAGCGCGGCAAACCCTTCAATCGGGCGCACAAACAGCGCATGCTCTCGCGCACCGGGCATCAGCTGCTCTATTTTTTGACGGTCTTGCACGGGCCCGCTGTTGATCGACAGCACGTCATAAGGCACGCTGCTGCCGTCGTCCAGGGTGACTGCGCGGGCTTGGGCATCAAGCGCGGTGGCGCTGCGTGGCAGCCAGGTGACCGAGGTGTTTTTTAAAAAAGGTGCCAGCGCAATCACGCAGTCTTCCACCGCATAGTGGCCAGCTACAAAGCCCGGCATCATGCCCGAGTAAAGCTGGCGCGGGTAAGGCGCGATCAGCGTGACCTGCACCCCTGCCAGTGCCTGGCTGGCCAGGGTAGAGAGCATGTGCACATGGGCGTGACCTGCGCCCAGCATCACCAGGTGTTTCATAGAGCTGTCCATTTATATATGAAAAAACAGGCTGAAGCGCTTATAAATAAAGTGCAAGCAGCTATCAATATGATAATCATCAGTGAAAGGCCTGCCAGCCCCAGTGAATGCGGATGACGGTGGTGATGCCGCACAAAACGGCAAAACCATAGGCCAATTCAATGAAGGCGTCAGGCCACAAGCACATGGCCAAAAAGCAGACCAGTGTTTCCCCCGCCTCAGTCAGCCCGCCTAAAAAATAAAACGATTTGTTGGGGGTGTTCAAGTTGTTCAAGCCGCGTTTGGCCGCCAGCACGGCAAAGGCCAAAAAACTGGCGCTGGTGCCCATGAAGGCGGCCAGTAGCACCGCAGCGGGCAGCGCATTGCGCGCGGGGTCGCTGAATGCAAAGGCCAGCGGCACGCTGGCATAAAACACAAAATCCAGCGTGATGTCCAAAAAACCACCGGCATCCGTGGCTTGCGTCAAGCGTGCCACCGCGCCATCGAGCGCATCTAGAAGTCTTGAGGTTAATATGGCTGTAGCACCCGTTAAATAAGCGCCAGTAGCTATTGAATACGAAGCAAACATGCCAATGCAAAAGGCGGTCATGGTGAGCTGGTTAGCGCTCAGCCCCAGGCGTGCGGCGGTTTTGGCCAAACCGGTCACCAGGGGTTGAATCAAAAGGCTGGCTTGGCGGTCAAACATAGGTGGCTGGGCAGGTGCATGGCGTGTGTAGGGGGGTGAGTTTGAACTGTCTGGCTTGAGGCTGTATTGAGCCCACACATAGGTCGTTTCAACCCAGATAGTCCATTAGGATTTTCAAAAGAAAAGTGGTGCAAACCTCCCAGTGCAGATTTCTAATGGATACCATTAGAAATTCCGTTTGAAATCATACGGTTATCCAACAGTCTGGAGGTGA
>NZ_JAQURE010000052.1 GCF_028715765.1 Rhodoferax sp. | reverse complement strand
GGTTTTATAGAAAATCAGCTTCTAGTGCACGTTAATCAAGCGCAAGATGCTATGTTTTTGAGTGCAAACATTGTGCCTGAGCAGACTGCAGATGCCGATTTGTGGCACGCGCTGGTGCTGGGGGTGCGTGATTACATTGGTAAAAACGGCTTTCCCAGCGTGCTGCTGGGCTTGAGTGGGGGCATTGACTCGGCGCTGGTGCTGGCCATTGCGGTGGATGCCTTGGGCAAGGAGCGGGTGCGGGCGGTGATGATGCCGTCGCCCTACACCGCTGACATCAGCTGGATCGATGCGCGCGAGATGGCGCAGCGCCTGGGCGTGCGCTATGACGAGCTGTCCATCGTGCCAGAGTTTCAGGCGTTCAAGACCACGCTGGCGCAAGAGTTTGCTGGATTGCCCGAGGACACCGCCGAGGAAAACATTCAGGCGCGCATTCGGGGCACCTTGCTGATGGCGCTGAGCAACAAGTTTGGCAGCATCGTGTTGACCACTGGCAACAAGTCAGAAATGGCCACGGGCTATTGCACGCTGTATGGCGACATGGCAGGCGGTTTTGCGGTGATCAAAGACCTGGTGAAAACCACGGTGTTCAGGCTGGCACGCTGGCGCAATGCGCACGACCCCTATGGCACCGGGGCGTGCCCGATACCGGAGCGCATCATCACCCGACCTCCGAGCGCCGAATTGCGCCCTGACCAAAAAGACCAAGACAGTCTGCCGCCTTATGAGGTGCTGGATGGCATTTTGGAGCGCTACATGGAAAACGATGAAAGCATTGAGCAACTGGTGGCTGCCGGGTTTGACCGCGCCGATGTGGAGCGGGTGACACGGCTGATCAAGATCAATGAGTACAAGCGGCGCCAGTCGCCTGTGGGGATTCGTGTCACGCACCGAAGTTTTGGGAAAGATTGGCGTTATCCTATAACCAATCGTTTTCGCGCCTGAGGCCGTCGGCTGGCATTGAACGTGGTCTCGTTTTTTTATTTTTATTGAGGTTCATCATGAAACAAATCACTGCCATCATCAAACCGTTCAAGCTCGAAGAGGTGCGTGAAGGCCTGGCTGAATGTGGCGTGACCGGGTTGACGGTGACCGAAGTCAAGGGTTTTGGCCGACAAAAAGGCCACACTGAGCTTTACCGCGGCGCAGAGTATGTGGTGGATTTTTTGCCCAAAGTCAAAATTGAAGTGGTGGTGAAAACCGATGACGTGGAGCGCTGTGTGGAGGCCATCATCAAAGCGGCTCACACCGGCAAAATTGGCGACGGCAAAATTTTTGTTACGCCTGTTGAGCGTGTGGTGCGCATCCGCACGGGCGAGGTTGATGAGTCTGCCATCTGAACCAACCGCAGCCTTGAATCGGGCTTAGATGTTGGGTTTTGCTGGTCTGAGGTCAACCAATTGGGTGCCTGCCAGGGCATCGTGCCAAAACTGCTGATGCGGGTGGAAGCGGCTAAGCACCGCCCACACTGCCACCCAGCCTACAAAAATCACAATCGACTCACCCCCTTTGAGCTCAAACAGCCAAGCGCTGAGCAGGGGGGGCAACACCCACAGCCAGCTGCACAGGTAGCGCAGCAATGCACGGCTTTGCGTCAGGGGTTGGCCGGCTCTGTCAAGCACGCGGATGTGCCAGGTTTTCATGGCCAGGGTTTGGCCTTTAGACCACAGCCAGACAAAGTAAATGCCAAACACCACAAACAAAAACGCCTGCAGGGCGTGGCGGTTGTCCATGGCGTTTTTGGTTTGGCTCAGGGTGCCAAACAGGTAGCCTGCAATGAACACCACGCCAAAAAGCAACATGCCTTCGTAAAGCCAGCAGGCCATGCGGCGCATCAAACTCGGTGTGGGAGCGTCGGAGAAATCAGAGGTCATGGGAATCCAAAAAAATGCCGTCAGGCACCGACTATCACATCATGCGTTTGCTAGTGGGCGTTAGGCGCTGTGGGTGCCAACCCAGCAGCAGAACTGGGCGGCAAAGGTTTTTGAGGCTTGATTGGTTTGTTGACTTGGGCGGCCAGCGGCAGCTTGGGGGCAGAGGCGGCCATGGTCTTTTTTTGCTCAGGGGTGAACGCTTGGTAAACCTCCCAACGCTCATTTTTGTCTTGAGAGGGAATTTTTTGGGTAACAGCAAAGTTCACGCGGGCTTGCGTTCGCTGGTGTGGCGTGAGCGCGGCCCACTGCACCATGCGCTCTTGCAAGCGGTTTTTTTCATCCGGGGACAAGTTGGAGTAGGTGTTGCCCACCGCAAGCCATTTTTTCTTCTGGGTGTCATTTAACTTTGGCCAGACATGAACCAAGGGTTTCAAGGCAAGCTGTTGTGCAGGCGTGATGCTACCCCACTCCAATGGGGTCATGGGGTGGGGAAGTGTGGGTTTACTTTTGCTGGGATGAGCAGCAGAGGAAGCGGGGGGTGTTTGAGCGTGCGTTGACAAGCACATCAAACTAGTACACAACAGGCATCCAAGGGCGCGATTGACCAGGCGAGCTTTTAGCACAGGGCTTGACTTCATCAGATCACAAAGGTTGTTCTGGGAAGCTTAGTTTCAAAAAATGTTTGAAACCAGGATCCAGGTAAGCAGCAGGCGGCAAATCATCGGTCAAGAGCACGTTGTCAATTTCTGCGGCGTCTTGGACAAAGTTGTCGTTTTGAATGGTGTTGATCAGCCACAGACCAACCACCAGCGCAAGCAACATGCCCACCAGGGTTAGATGTTGAGGCCATTTCCCGTTGGGCTGAAGCGCAAGGCTATGGCCTTGAACGCTGTGGCTAGCCGTGGCGTGACGCAGTTGTGCCTCTTGAAGCAACACATTGCGACGATGATCAACTGCCTGCTCGCGCACCGCGCGCAAACGTTGCAGGGTGTGCGGATCCATGTCATCTGTTTGAACCAACAATCGATGTGCGAGTTGCCTGCCCGCAGCATCAAGCGCAGGGTCTAGATCTTGGAATGTGTGTGAAGAGAGGGTTTGATTCATAGCCGGATTCCTTTAGCGGTGAGCGTTTTGAGCAGCGCATGGATGGCTCGGGAGCAATGTGTTTTGACACTGCCTTGGGAGCACCCCATGGTGGCGGCTGTTTCTGCCACATCCATATCCTCCCAGTAACGCAACAGAAAGGCTTCGCGTTGACGGTTGGGGAGAGTTAAAAGTTCCTGCTCAATGGCTTGCAAGGTTTGTGCCCGCTGATTTTGAGTTTCCGGGTTGTCAAATGCTGGTGCTGGCGTTGCGGTTGAAAGGCTCTCAAGCAGATCAAAGCTGTCGTCTTCACCCTCAGTTTGAAAGTCACTGAAAGACGAAAAAAGACCGTTCCTGACTTTTTGCCGTCTGAACCAATCCATGGTGCAGTTGGTCAAAATGCGCTGGAACAACATGGGGAACTCGAGCGCAGGCTTGTCACCGTAGTGTTCGGCCAGCTTCATCATGCTGTCTTGCACAATGTCAAACGCTGATTCGTCATTGCGTACGTGGTAGTTGGTACGCATGAAAGCACGTTTTTCGACACTTTTTAAAAAATCCGACAGTTCAGCGGGAGTAGCCAAGGCAGTGCCATTTAAAAATGATCAATAAAACTGATGGCTATCAATCAAAAAGTTGATGTCATCATGTCACAACTGATTATTGCATTTCACCTCAACTGGAAAAGCGTGGACTTTGACAGTGCGATAATCGACAAGCTAAATAATGCAAACGGGTCAAGGTTCGGCGCAAAAATCAGTGCGCTTATGGTTTTGGCCTTAAGTTTCGATGCAGCATCAAAAGTGTTTGCAAAGAAGCACCCAAGGTTTTTCGTCAGAGAAATTCACAAAGGTTCATCATGGAAATTTCAAAAGCTGATGCGTCGGCATCACACACACATCACACCCTAAAACCAAAGCAAGAGTCCGCTGCGCCTGAGTTAGAACTCCGCGGAGCTGAGATTTTGATCAAGGCTTTGCAGGCTGAAAATGTCAAATACGTCTGGGGTTACCCGGGCGGCGCTGTGCTGCACATTTACGATGCTTTTTTCAAGCAAGACACCATTCAGCACATCTTGGTGCGGCATGAACAAGCGGCTGTGCACGCGGCTGATGGTTATGCCCGTGCGACTGGCGATGTAGGGGTGGCTCTGGTGACGTCAGGTCCAGGTGCCACCAATGCCGTGACAGGTATTGCCACCGCCTACATGGACAGCATCCCCATGGTCATCATCAGTGGTCAAGTGCCTACGCATGCCATTGGCATGGATGCTTTTCAGGAGTGTGACACCGTTGGCATTACCCGACCGGTGGTCAAACATAACTTTTTGGTCAAAGACGCCCGCGATCTGGCTGATACGCTTAAAAAAGCCTTTCACATTGCGCGCAGTGGTCGCCCTGGGCCAGTGGTAGTGGACATTCCTAAAGATGTGTCGTTCAAGAAAGTGCCCTACCACGGCTATCCCCAAAGTGTGGAGATGCGCTCATACAACCCGGTGCGCAAAGGCCATGGTGGACAAATTCGAAAAGCTTTGCAGTTGCTGCTGGCTGCCAAACGCCCTTACATCTACACCGGCGGCGGCGTGTTGCTGAGCAATGCCTCAGCTGAGTTGCGGCAGTTGGTGGACATGCTGGGTTATCCGTGCACCAACACCTTGATGGGCTTGGGCGCTTACCCCGCCAGCGACCGCAAGTTTTTGGGCATGCTGGGCATGCACGGCACGGTAGAAGCCAACAACGCCATGCAAAACTGTGATGTGCTGCTGGCCGTGGGCGCACGCTTTGATGACCGCGTGATTGGCAACCCCAAGCACTTTGCGCAAAACGAGCGCAAGATCATTCACATCGACATTGACCCTTCAAGCATTTCCAAGCGTGTTCGGGTTGACATTCCGATTGTGGGTGATGTCAAAGACGTGCTGTCTGAAATGATTGCCATGATCAAAGAGGGTGCAACCAAGCCAGATGCCAACGCGCTGGGCGCTTGGTGGGACACCATTGAAGGTTGGCGTAAGACCAATTGCCTGAAATATGACCATGGCAAAAACGACATCATCAAGCCACAGTATGTGGTGGAAACACTTTGGAACATGACCAAAGATGTAGACACCTACATCACCTCTGATGTGGGTCAGCACCAAATGTGGGCGGCGCAGTATTACCGCTTTGATGAACCACGCCGTTGGATCAACTCTGGTGGTTTAGGCACCATGGGTGTGGGGATTCCTTACGCCATGGGCATCAAGCTGGCTAAACCTGAAAGTGAAGTGTTTTGCGTCACTGGAGAAGGTTCGGTGCAGATGTGTATTCAAGAGCTTTCCACTTGCTTGCAGTACAACACGCCCATCAAAATTGTGGCCTTGAACAACCGCTACCTGGGCATGGTGCGACAGTGGCAAGAGGTCGAATATGAAGGCCGCTACAGCCACAGTTACATGGATGCGTTGCCCAACTTTGTCAAGCTGGCCGAAGCCTATGGCCATGTTGGCATGTTGATTGAACGCGCCTCTGATGTGGAACCGGCGTTACGTGAAGCGCGCAAACTCAAAGACCGAACGGTGTTCATGGATTTCCGAACCGACCCCACTGAGAACGTGTTTCCGATGGTGCAGGCGGGTAAGGGTATTACCGAAATGTTGTTGAGCGCGGAGGATCTTTGACCATGAAACACATCATTGCAGTTTTGCTTGAAAACGAAGCGGGTGCCTTGTCTCGTGTGGTGGGTTTGTTTTCTGCACGCGGTTACAACATTGAGTCACTCACCGTGGCACCCACCGAAGACCCAAGTTTGTCGCGCATGACCATTCAAACGCATGGCTCAGATGAGGTGATTGAGCAAATCACCAAACACTTGAACCGTTTGATTGAGGTGGTTAAGGTGGTCGATTTGACTGAAGGTGCATACACCGAGCGTGAGTTGATGATGGTGAAGGTGCGTGCGGTAGGCAAAGAGCGCGAGGAGATGAAGCGCATGGCGGATATTTTCCGGGGTCGCATCATCGACGTGACCGAGAAAAGTTACACCATTGAGCTCACCGGTGACCAATCCAAAAACGATGCCTTTTTGGATGCCCTTGAACGTGGCGCCATCTTGGAAACTGTGCGCACTGGTTCGAGCGGTATTGGCCGCGGTGAGCGAATTTTACGTGTTTAGAAAGTCTTGGGCAGCGCTTTGGTGCTGTTCTTTTAAGTGGTTAGTCAGGGGCAGAGCCAAAACATTGGCCCCATCAATTTAGTTAAACATTGGAGAGCGATATGAAAGTTTTTTACGACAAAGATTGTGATTTGAGCCTGATCAAAGGCAAAACTGTGGCCATTATTGGCTATGGCAGTCAAGGCCATGCACATGCCCAAAACTTGAACGACAGTGGTGTCAAAGTGGTGGTGGGTCTGCGCAAAGGCGGCGCCTCATGGGACAAAGTGGGCAAGGCTGGCCTGAACGTGATGGAAGTGAATGACGCAGTCAAGATTGCTGATGTGGTCATGATTTTGTTGCCTGACGAGCAAATTGCCGAGGTCTACACCAACAATGTGGCACCTAACATCCGCCAAGGTGCGTCTTTGGTGTTTGCTCACGGCTTTAACGTGCATTACAACCAAGTGATTCCTCGTGCCGACTTGGATGTATGGATGGTGGCGCCCAAAGCACCGGGTCACACCGTTCGCAACACCTACACCCAAGGTGGTGGCGTGCCACACCTGATTGCCATTCACCAAGACAAGAGCGGCAAAGCACGCGAATTGGCGTTGTCTTATGCCATGGCTAACGGTGGCGGCAAGGCTGGCATCATCGAAACATCTTTCAAAGAAGAAACCGAGACCGACTTGTTTGGTGAACAAGCCGTGTTGTGTGGTGGTGCTGTTGAACTCATCAAAATGGGTTTCGAGACACTGGTGGAAGCTGGCTACGCCCCTGAGATGGCCTACTTTGAATGCTTGCATGAGCTCAAACTCATTGTGGATTTGATCTACGAAGGCGGCATTGCCAACATGAATTACTCCATCTCCAACAACGCGGAATATGGTGAATATGTGACCGGCCCTGAAGTCATCAATGCTCAAAGCCGCGAAGCCATGCGCAACGCCCTGAAACGCATTCAAAATGGCGACTACGCCAAGGCGTTCATTTTGGAAGGTCGCACCAATTACCCCAGCATGACGGCTCGTCGTCGCAACACCGCCGACCACAAAATTGAAATCGTTGGCGGCCAATTGCGCGCCATGATGCCTTGGATTGCCAAGAACAAGTTGGTTGACCAAACTCGCAACTGATCCCCCATGCGGTGACTGCAGTTCAAAGGCCACTTCGGTGGCCTTTGTTATTATGAAAACTTGTCAAATACCAAATGAATGGATGATGTGAACTCAACTAACGCGAATCCTGAAGACCTGGTTTTGGTCAAAAAACGCCGCAAAGGCATTTACATATTGCCCAACCTGTTTACTTTGGCGGCTCTTTTTGGTGGGTTTTATGCCATTGTGATGTCAATCAATGGTCGATTTGACTTGGCTGCAGTCGGTGTTTTTTGCGCCATGGTGCTCGACAGCCTGGATGGTCGGGTCGCGCGCATGACCAACACCCAAAGCGCCTTTGGTGAACAAATGGACTCCTTGTCTGACATGGTGTCATTTGGTGCCGCGCCAGCCTTGATTGCGTATGTGTGGGCGCTCAAAGGCTTAGGTCGTTGGGGCTGGATTGCCGCTTTTGTGTATTGCGCGTGTGCGGCCTTGCGTTTGGCAAGGTTCAACGTCAACACAGCCGTGGTTGACAAGCGATATTTTCAAGGGTTGCCATCTCCGGCTGCTGCCGCTCTGGTGGCTGGTTTTATTTGGGTCATGACAGACTTGGGTTTTGAGGGGGCTCGGTGGGCCTGGCCGATGTTTGTGATTTCGCTCTATGCGGGGTTGACCATGGTGACCAATGTGCCGTTTTACAGCTTCAAAGATGTTCAAATGAAGCGAAGCGTACCCTTTGTTGTGATAGTGCTTATTGCGCTTGCAATTGCTGCTATCAATATAGACCCCCCCATTGTGATGTTTGGTTTATTTGTGCTGTACGGATTAAGCGGCTTTGTTTTGTATTTTTGGCGCAAAGCCAAAGGTATACCCACTAGCGTAATCAGCACGTCTACCGATGAGCCTGAGGAACGTGGTCTGCATAAATAACGGCTTGTGGTATATTGAATCTATGCACACAACTTCACTACTGCTAAACCTGTCGTCATTGGGGCGGAGTGGTTAGCGCGTGATTGCATCAAACCTAAAAGCCCGTTAGCAACCGCAACGGGCTTTTTTGTTGTGCTCAATCCATCTCATCATTTTTGGTAACCGAACTGGAGAATCAACATGTCAGACAAATTGGTCATTTTTGACACCACCTTGCGTGATGGCGAGCAGTCACCCGGCGCATCCATGACACGTGACGAAAAGTTGCGTATTGCCCGCCAGTTGGAACGGCTCAAAGTGGACGTGATCGAAGCCGGGTTTGCTGCTAGCTCCAATGGTGACTTTGAAGCCATCAAAGCCATTGCCAAGGCCATCAAAGACTCCACAGTGTGCTCTCTCTCAAGAGCCAACGACCGCGACATCACCTTGGCGGCTGATGCGCTTGAAGGTGCGAACCGGGCACGCATTCACACCTTCATTGCCACCTCTCCTGTTCACATGGAGAAAAAACTCCGCATGACACCTGAACAAGTGCTGGAGCAGGCCAAACAGGCGGTGCGCTTTGCTCGCAACCGGGTGGCTGACATTGAGTTCAGTGCGGAAGACGCTTACCGTAGTGAGGAAGACTTTTTGTGCCGCGTCATTGAAGCGGCCATCCATGAAGGTGCTGGCACCATCAATGTGCCCGACACTGTGGGTTACGCCATTCCCGAACTCTATGGCAACTTCATCAAGCGCTTGCGTGAACGTGTGCCAAATTCAGACAAGGCCATTTGGTCAGTGCATTGTCACAATGACTTGGGCATGGCGGTGGCTAATTCGTTGGCCGGGGTCAAAATTGGTGGTGCCCGTCAGGTGGAGTGCACCATCAATGGCTTGGGCGAGCGCGCAGGCAATTGCAGCCTTGAAGAAGTGGTGATGGCCATGCGCACGCGGCGTGATTACTTTGACTTGGATGTGGGTGTGGATATCAGTCATATCCTGGCTGCCAGCCGCATGGTCAGTCAAACCACAGGTTTTGTGGTTCAGCCCAACAAAGCCATTGTGGGTGCCAATGCATTTGCCCACACTGCAGGCATTCACCAAGACGGCATCATGAAAGCCCGTGACACCTACGAGATCATGCGCGCAGAAGATGTGGGCTGGACTGCCAACAAAATGATCCTCGGCAAACTCAGCGGCCGCAATGCGTTCAAGCAGCGCTTGCAAGAGTTGGGCGTGCAATTGGACAGCGAAGCCGATGTGAACTTGGCTTTTGCGAAATTCAAAGAGTTGGCAGATCGCAAGAGCGAAATTTTTGACGAAGACATCTTGGCTTTGGTCAGTGAAGAAAACATGATTCAAAGCCATGACCAATTTGCTTTTGTGTCACTCGCGCAGCACAGTGAGACAGGTGAATTGCCTCAAGCCACGGTTGTCATGACCATGGCTGGACAAGAGGTCACGGGTACAGCCAACGGCAATGGCCCAGTCGACGCTTCCCTTAAAGCCATTGAAGTGAATGCCAAAAGCGGTGCTGAGATGGTGCTTTATTCAGTCAACGCCATCAGTGGATCGACTGAGAGCCAAGGCGAAGTGACGGTACGCTTGCAGCACAGCGGGCGTGTGGTCAACGGCGTGGGTGCTGATCCAGACATTGTGGTGGCCTCTGCCAAGGCTTATCTGAATGCCTTGAACAAGCTTGCCAGTCAGGCTGATCGGGTGGCTGCCCAAGGCTAAATCAGGTAAATCAGTTGAGAAGAGTCTCGCAAGTATTTGTCACAGCGAGACTTTTTAAGTTTAAACTTGGTGGCTTGAAAACCTCTCCCAAGGAAAAAATATGACACACCTGCCAACACACAGCTTTTTGGGTAAAAAAATGCGCGGCTTGTTGTGTCTTTTAAGTTTTGTCTCTGGGCTTGCCATTACCTCAGTGGCGGTGGCTGCGCCTACGCGGCATCAAGCTGCACAGCCCAAAAAGGTGGTGGCCAAAGCCAAGCGTCGCGTGGTTAAGACCTATGTGTCTGGTAAACGTACCGCAGTCAACAAAGCACCCGTGGCCATGGCTCAACCCTCCTATGGTCAACTGGCTGGGTTGCATTCTGCGCAAGACAATTTAAATTTGAAATCTAGCGTGGCCATGGTGGTCGATCAAAACACCAACGAAGTGCTCTTCAGCAAAAATGCCCAAGCGGTGTTGCCAATTGCATCTTTAACCAAGCTGATGACAGGTTTGCTGGTGACTGAAGCCAATTTGTCAGCTGATGAAAAAATCACCATTACCCAAGAAGACGTGGACACCGAAAAGGGCAGTCGCTCCCGTTTGAGTGTGGGCTCGGAGTTAAGCCGCGCAGAGCTGTTGCATCTGGCTTTGATGTCAAGTGAAAACCGTGCAGCACACGCCTTGGCGCGCACATACCCAGGCGGCTTGCCTGTGTTTGTGGACTTGATGAACGCCAAAGCCAAAACCTTGGGCATGAGCGACACCCGCTATGTAGAGCCTACCGGCTTATCTAGCCAAAACCAGTCCAGTGCACGCGATTTGGTGAAGCTGGTCAATATGGCGCATCAGGTACCCCTGTTGCGTGAGTTGACCACCTCGCCGGGCTACCAAGTGGCTGTGGGTAACCGGGTGCTTCAGTATCACAACACCAACCGATTGGTGAAAAATCCAACATGGGACATTGGTCTTCAAAAAACCGGTTACATCTCTGAAGCGGGTCGGTGTTTGGTGATGCAAGCCAAAGTAGCGGGGCGGCAGTTGATCATGGTGTTTTTGGATTCTGCCGGTACCTTGACACGTTTGGCCGATGCCGAGCGAGTGCGTCATTGGGTCGAATCTGTCCCCAGTGTGTCAACCAGCTCACCAGCCGCTGGCTTGGGTGCTCACAAGCTCATGTAGCTTTGTGCTGGGGTTGGAAACCCAAGTGTTGAGAGATTTCGCGTGTGGTGGCTTTGAGTTTCTCCAGCCATGCTTCATCAAGCCTTCCAGCCGGGGCTGAAATCGATAACCCTGCCACCAGCTTACCCTGATCGTCGTAAATGCCTGCCGCCATGCAGCGCACGCCCAGCTCCAATTCTTCATTGTCATTGGCATATGCATCACGGCGCACCTTTTGCAGCTCACGCTCAAGCGCAGGCAACTGCGTCAAACTGTTTTTGGTGTGCCCGGCCAAGCCCGTTCGGGTTGCGTAAGCCCGAACCTTTTGCGGGTCTTCGGCAGCCAAAAACAGCTTGCCTACAGAGGTCAGATGCAAGGGCGCACGCCCACCAATGGCACGAATCACTTGCATGCCCGAGCGCTCACTGTAAGAGCGCTCCACATACACAATTTCATCCCCTTGGCGCATGCTCAAATTGACGGGTTGTTGTGTCATTCGGTGCAATTCGCGCATGGGTTCCAGCGCTGCATCACGGACATTGAGCCGGTTTTTCACCAGATTCCCAAGTTCAAGCAAACGCATACCCAGCCGGTAGTTGCCGGGTTGGGGGCGGTCCACAAATCGGCCCAAAGCCAAGTCATTCAATATGCGGTGTGCTGTAGAAGGGTGCAACCCTGTTTTTTCGCTGATCTCTTTGAGCGAAATAGCTTCTTCGCGCGAAGCCAATACATCCATCAATGAGAACAACCGCTCAATCACCTGCACTGTGGGGGTTGCTGGAATTCCATTCTCTGGGTGGCGCATGTCGACTCCTGTTTAGATGGCCTCCATTTTATCTGGTGAAATATGGAACTGAAGCAAATTCAGCTTGAAGTGTGCCACTGCCCGTCGCGCAACAGTTCATTGGGTTTGAAATGGGTCTTGTACGCCATTTTTTGACATGCCTCAATCCAGTAACCCAGGTAGACGTAAGGCAACCCCAAGCCTGCCGCATACTGAAGCTGCCATAACACGTTGAAGGTGCCTAAGCTCTGTCCACCTTGTGGGTCAAAAAAAGTGTAAACCGCTGAAAGTCCGTTATCGAGCAAGTCAATGACAGACACCATCTTGAGGGCGCCCAACTCGCCAGAGGGGGCAGGCAGACGAAACTCAACCAGCCTAGTAGTGACATGCGATTGCACCAAAAACTCGACATATTGTTGTTTGTCGTCCTGCGCCATGCCGCCACCCGGATGTCGGGCTTGTTGGTAGCTGCGAAACAGCGCGTAATGTTCCTCTGAAAAACCGGGTGCTTTGATGTGAGCCACCAATGGCGCATGCTGCCGCCAGGCACGCTTCTGGCTGCGATTGGGTTGGAAAATGCCCACAGCCACACGAATAGACTGGCAAGCCTGGCAGTGGTCACACAGTGGGCGGTACACGAACCCGCCACTGCGACGAAACCCCTGCCTCATCAATGCACTGTAAAGCGAGATGTCCAAGGCTTTGGTGGTGTCTGCCACTTGAGAGCGGGCAATTCGACCTGGTAAATAACTGCACGCATACGCAGCGGTGTCATAGAACTGCACCGGGTTGGAGGCCATCACAGGGTGTTGCATCACGACAAGGCTTTCTAAAACCAGCTCGGCAGGCGTAGCCTGGTCTAAACAGACGATCAGTGCTGTGTTGGCTCACGTTTGGCTCGTGCCCGACTCATCGCAGCCTCAATCACCGCACGTTTTTTATCCAGGATGGCAGGGTCTGTATGCTGTGAGTGATGTGCCAGGTCTGACAATTTAAGCTCTGCTTTTTTGAGCAGCCTTTCATTGTTCTCAAGCTCTTCACGCTTGCGCTTGAAGCTATAAAAATCATACCTTCTACGGGCTTGTTTGGCCAACTCTGGCGTCCAAGCTGACCAGCCTGTGGCAGAGCCTGAAACAGCTTCAACCTTGATGCAATCTACCGGGCAAACCGGCAGACACAACTCGCACCCAGTGCAATATGGCTCCAGCACGGTGTGCATCAACTTGTTGGCACCCACAATCGCATCAACCGGGCAGGCTTTGATGCACAGGGTGCAGCCAATGCACCAGTCCTCATCAATCCACACAACAGTGCGCGGGCTCTCGGCACCGTTGGTGGGGTTCAACGGCAACGCCTCAAGCCCAGTGAGGCCACTCAGGCGTCGCACACCTTCCATGCCGCCAGGTGGGCACTGGTTGATGTGGGCCTGGCCTTCCACAATGGCTTGCGCGTAGGCAGCACAGTCCACATAGCCGCAACGCGTGCACTGCGTTTGCGGCAAAAGCGCCAGCACTTCTGCGGCGCTGGGCTTCATCCCTTGCGCTGGGTGCTTGGTTTTGGCGCTGTGGTTTTGCGCACAGGCTTGGTCGCACTGACCAATGCAGAGCCCTGCGTGCTGGCTGTGACGGCTTTGGCCTTGACGGGTGGGGCTTTCACGGCTTGCTCCACAGCCACTGGCACGGGTGGTATCTCAACGCCAGTTGTGATGACTTCCACATGAATGTCAGCTTGCGTGGCTGGCTCTGGCAAAACAAAAGCCACAGTTTGCGGTTCGGCTTGGGGGCTTGGCACATCAGCCTGCACCACCGCGGCTGGCTTCGCAGCAGTAGCTTGGTAGGTGTGAATAAAGGCTTTCACCTGTGGGTAAACCACCTCGCGCCAGCGCCGACCAGCAAAAATGCCATAGTGGCCGGCACCCTCAACCTCAATGTGCTGTTGCTTGGCTTTGTCAGCACCGCTGCAAATTTCGTGTACCGCACGGGTCTGGCCTGCGCCAGAAATGTCATCCAACTCACCTTCTACCGACAGCATGGCTGTGGTTTTGATGTCCTGGGGGCGCACGCGCTCCACTTGGCCATCCACACCCTTGACATTCCAAGTGCCCTTGACCAGATTGAACTCTTGGAACACTGTGGCAATGGTTTCCAGGTAGTAATTGGCATCCATGTCCAGCACGGCGTTGTATTCGTCATAAAACTTGCGGTGTGCATCGGCACTGGCACCGTCGCCCTTAACCAAATCCTGAAAATAATCATAGTGGCTGCGGGCGTGGTTGCTGGGGT
The DNA here is from genome assembly GCF_028715765.1 of Rhodoferax sp. Taxonomy (GTDB): domain Bacteria; phylum Pseudomonadota; class Gammaproteobacteria; order Burkholderiales; family Burkholderiaceae_C; genus Rhodoferax. Next base: position 7,353 of record NZ_JAQURE010000052.1, on the reverse strand, counting down.
TCATGGCCACAAAGCCTGAGTGCTGTAAAAAGCCAGGGTAAACCTTGCGCCCCGCGCCAGGAAAACGCGTGGGCACCCGGAAGATCACATTGTTTTGAAACCACTCAAGGCTTTTGTTCATGGCCAAATTGTTCACCGCTGTGGGTGACTTGCGTGCGTCAATGGGGCCACCCATCATCACCATGCTCAGTGGCGTGGTTTCACCCCGGCTGGCCATCAATGACACTGCCGCCAGCACCGGCACGGTGGGCTGGCAGACGCTCATCACATGGCAGTTGCCATAGCGGCCTTGCACGTGCCGAATGAACTCTTGCACATAGTTCACGTAATCGTCTAAATGAAAGTCACCCTCAGAGGTGGGCACCAAGCGCGCATTGGTCCAGTCAGTGATGTAAACCTTGTGGTCTTTCAGCATGGTCTTCACAGTGTCACGCAGCAGCGTGGCGTAGTGGCCAGACAGGGGCGCCACAATCAGCACCGCCGGTTGACCTTTGAGCTGGGTGAGCGTTTCCACATCGTCTGTGAAGCGCTTGAAGCGGCGCAGCTCACAAAACGGTTTTTTAATTTCTACGCGCTCGTGCACAGCCACTTCCACGCCATTCACATCCACAGTGCGCAAACCAAACTCTGGCTTTTCATAATCTTTGCCCAAGCGGTGCAACAAATCGTAGCCCGCTGAAATACGCTGCGCCATCGGGTGCTTGCCCAGCAACGACAGTGGGTTGCTGTAAATCTTGGCAGCGGATTGAGCCAGATCAGTAAAAGGCTCCATCAGTGAACGTTGAGTTTCGTAGAGTTTGTAAAGCACGGAGATTCACCTTTTTGAAAAATGTTGCAGTGCAATATAACAGGTTTTGACTGAATATAACAAATACAAATCTTACAAGAGTTGTGAAAGAAAGGTGAGGGTCTACAGGGCTACGTAGCGGTCTTTGCGGTGGTTGGTGGCTAACAGCTGGTTCAGCACCAGCGCGCCCAGCACCGACAGCGCCACCATGGGTAAAGCCACCAGCGGCAAGGCAAACAGCAGCACCGCAGCATCCAGCAGCATCTGCACCCGGCCTGCGCGCCAACCCATGCGGTCTTGTAAAAACAGCGCCAAGATGTTGAAGCCCCCCAAACTGCCCCGGTGGCGAAACAAGATCAAAATGCCCACGCCCATCAGCAGCCCCCCCATCACCGCAGTGAACACCGGCGACAGGGTGTGAAACCCCACCCAATGCGGTAGCAGCGTGACCCACATTGACAGCAAGCCCACCGAAGCGCAGGTTTTCAGGGTAAAAACCGCCCCCATGCGCCGCCAGGCCAAGATGTAAAACGGCACATTGACTAAAAATAACACTAGCCCAAAGTGCCAGCCCAAGCTGTAGTGAATCAAAAACGCCACGCCACTGGTGCCACCGGTGAGCAACCCCACCTGGCCAAACATCACCACGCCCAGCGCCACAAACAACGTGCCGGTCAGCATGGCCTGAATATCTTCATAAGGGCGGTGGGGTGTGGCCACGGGCAACATTTGGGTTGTGTTTGCCGTTTGTGCGGACGGTCGCAAAGCGCCAGATGCGGGGTTGAGTGTGGAGGCGTGCATGTGATTTGAGGGGTGAATTGACAAGAATCTTAGCCCCGCAGGGCTGCATCAGGCGTGCATCTTCAACCCTATTTGGCCGGTGTTGTGCATAATTCATGCATGAAAAACATGATGAATGAACAAATGTCGCTTGATAAGTTTGATCTGTCGCTTTTGACTGCATTGCAAGCCGACGTGTCCCAAACCCACCAGCAGTTGGGTGAGCGCGTTGGCTTGTCAGCCTCTCAGGTCAGTCGGCGTGTGGTGAGGTTACACGCGGCGGGCATCATCGAGCGCAGCGTGGCCTTGCTGAACCCGGCGCGCGTGGGGTTGGGGGTGCGTGCCATCATTTATGTGTCGCTGGTGCGGCATGGGGGTGAAGAGGGCCTGGCCTTTGAGCGCGAGATGGCGGTGTTTCCAGAGGTCTTGACCTGCGACGCGGTGGCGGGTGAGGCCGATTACATCTTGCAGGTGGTGGCAGGCAGCTTGGCGCAGTTGTCTGACTCGGTGTTGCGCAAGCTCACCCGCATTCAGGGGGTCAACAGCATCCGCTCCAACATTGTGTTGCAACGCATCAAAAGCAGCACCGAGCTGCCATTGACACAGTGTTTTTAACCGAGGAAATTCATCAGGGCTTGGGCTTGCAGCTCTGGCTGGTCTGCCGCCACCAGTGCCCGCACCACGGCCACTGAGCCTACGCCACTGGCACACACCTCGGGCAGGCGGCTGGCGTCGATGCCGCCAATGGCCACGGTGGGGAAGTGGCGCAGCAGTTGGGCGTATTTTTTCAGGCGCTGTGGCCCTTGGGGGGGCGTAGCCATGCGCTTGAGGGTGGTGGCGTAGACCGCGCCCAGGGCAATGTAGCTGGGTGCCACGACGGCGGCACGCAGCATCTCGGCGTAGCCATGGGTGCTTAGACCCAAGCGCAGGCCGGCGGTGCGAATGGCCTGCAGTTGCGGGGCACTGGTGGCTTGCAGGTCTTCTTGACCCAAATGCACACCGTAGGCACCGGCTTGAATGGCAGCTTGCCAATGGTCGTTGATGAACAGCCGGGCTGCGGTACCCTGCACGGCGTTCACCGACGCCTGCACCTCGCGCAGCACCGCGTCTGGGTCATCTGACTTGAAGCGCAGTTGCAGCGTGGGCACACCGGCGTGCGCCATGCGTTTAACCCAAGCCGCATTAGGCAGCACGGCATACAGCCCCAGCGCATGCGGGCTGGGCGCAAAAGCGGGTGCCACCCGCTGCGTGTCCGGGGTGCGATCTGCCCGCGTGCTGCTTTGTGTTGATGCCTCTGGCAGACCAAAATCTGTGGGTTCAACGGGCCAGGCGCTGGGGTCAAAGCCACCTGTGCGCTGGGTTTGCGTTTGCCAGGCTTGGGCAATGCACTGCGCGTCTGCCGGCACAAAATCAAGGGCCAGACAGGCGGCCAACACCGCCAGGGTTTGCAGCTGTGGCGCGCTGCAGGTGGCCAGGTCGGTGTGTCCGGTCAGCTCTGCCAGGTGTGCACTGACCCGTTGCAACGGGTTGGCTTGCAAGGCCAGCTGGCAGTGGCTGCGCACCAGCTGCAGTGCCAGTGTCTGAACATCGTCAAAAGGGTGAGCGTTTGGCATGGTGATTTCTCGGCTCAAGCCTGATGCCAAAACGGTGTGCCCAGCACTGGCGTGCTGGGTTGGGCGCTGTCGTGGGCGGGCATCACACCCCCCAAAAAGGCGGCTCGCCCGGCGTACACGGCTTGGGCAAACGCGCCTGCCATGCGCACTGGGTCAAGCGCCAGCGCCACAGCGGTGTTGAGCAGCACGCCGTCAAAACCCCATTCCATCACTTGGCAAGCGTGCGAGGGCAAGCCCAGCCCGGCGTCCACCAGCATGGGCACGTTCAATCGCTCGCGCAGGGTGCGCAGGGCGTAGGGATTGAGGGGGCCTTTGCCGGTGCCAATGGGCGCGGCCCACGGCATGATGGCTTGGCAACCCACGTCAACCAAGCGCAGGCACAGCACCAGGTCTTCGGTGCAGTAGGGCAGCACCTTGAAGCCGTCTTTGATCAGGCGGCTGGCGGCCACCACCAGGTTGAGCGTGTCGGGCTGCAGGGTGTAGTCGTCGCCGATCAGCTCCAGCTTGAGCCAGGGGGTGCCAAACACCTCGCGCGCCATGTGGGCGGTGGTGATGACCTCTTGGGTGCTGTGGCACCCCGCAGTGTTGGGCAGCACCGGCACCTTGAGCGCGGTCAATAAATGCCAAAAAGCGTTGTCAGGCGTTTGACCGGCGCTCAGGTTTTGGCGCCGCAAAGAGGCTGTCAGCATGGCGGGCTGCGCCAGCGCCACGGCCGCTTGCAACACCGCGGGCGACGGGTAGCGCGACGTGCCCAGCAGCAGGCGGCTGGCAAACGTCTGGCCGTAGAGCACCATGCTGTCTGGTGTGTCACAGGTGGGTGGGCAGGTGGATGGGGTGGCGTGGGTCATGGTGGAGTGGCTGAAAGCGGTCTGGTGTCTGGGTGAAATGTGGGGGCTGGAAGTGGTCGCCGTGGCAGGGGTTAGCCCCCTGTGACGGGTGCAATCAGGTCGATCTGGTCGCCTTCTTGAAGCTGGGTATGCGGGTACTGGGTTTGGGGCACAAACTGCAGGTTGATGGCAGCGGCAAAGGGTGGGGTGATGCCCAACTGAACCACAGCATCCAACAAAGTAGCGGAGCTGGCTAGCGCAAACGGCTGACCATTGATCAGCACGTTGATCTGCATGGAGATGCCAGGCGCGCTCATGCTGCGGCGCATTGCTTGGACACAGACACCTCAAACTGCTGCGCCAAGACCGACTGGTCGCCCTGCATCAGCTGCAGGGTGATGTCCACCATGGCGGGTGAAATCAGGTAGCCATGCCGGTACAGCCCGTTGACCTGCAGGCAGCGCGCGCCTATGCGGTGCACAGCCGGGCGGTTGTCGGGCAGGGTGGGGCGGCACTGCGCCACCAGTTCCACAATGCGCGCCTCGCCAAAACCTGGATCAACGGTGTAGGCGGCGCTGAGCAGCTCCAGGCCAGAGCGCACGCTCACGGGTGACAGGTCGTCAGACTCAATCTCGGTGGCACCAATTTTGAAGAGGCCGTTTTCTTTGGGCGCAATGTAGAGCGGGTAGCGCGGGTGAATCAGCCGGGTGGGGCGCGACAGGCGCACTGCCGGGGCGTGCAGCATGGCCACCTCACCGCGCACGCCGCGCACCTGCGCCCATTGAGGCTGTGCCCCCACACCACGGCAGTCAAGCACCCAGTCTGGCTGGTCTGGCGCCGGCGTTGGGCTGGGGGCAAAGTCGCCGGGTTGACGTGCGGCATGCCAGTGCAGCGCCACACCCAGCTGCTGCAGCTCAAACAGCAAGGCATCGAGCAGCTGGTGGTTGTCAAGCTGACCTTCACCGGGCAAATACAGCGCCTGGTGAAAGCGCTCGGCCAGGCCTGGTTCGAGTTGCTTGAGGCCGTCAGCATCCAGCGTTTGCAAAGGCAGCACTTGGGGCAAGCGTGTTTGCGTGGCTTTGAGCAGCTGCGCAAAACGCGCCGCCTCGGGCTGGTCTTGCCGATGCCAAACCACCATCGTTCCGTGCTGCTGAAAGTACACGGGTTGCTTTAATTTTGAGAGCATCTCACGCCATCTGGGTAAGCCGTAGAGCCCCATTTTGACTACAGAGTCGTCGGCTACAGCCGACTCAGCCAGGGGCGCCAGCATGGCGGCGGCGGCGCGTGCTGCAGAGTCCAGCGCTTGCGGACCACCGGCATCAAACACTTCTACCGCGTGACCAGTGCGCGCCAGCTCACACGCCAACAAGCGGCCTAACAAGCCAGCACCCAAAATGACGATCTTCATGCGATTTGCTCCCAGCAAAAGTGGGCAGGACGGCACGCTTGGCAGGGCAGAAAACCGCACCAGAGAAAGTGGTGAGCAGCCCAAAATCAACATGCTTCCCTGCGCGAGGATTACCTCAATCAGGTTCAAAGGGACTTTCTCAGTCGACCTGTGCGTTGCAGCAGCAGGCCAACACCCCTAGCGAATGCGCCCTGAGTCGGGCGCGGTGTGAATTCTAGCCTTGCAGGTAACGCAGGGTGCTGGTGGGTGCTGAAGATGCTATGCTTTAAATAGCTAGCTATGCTTTATTAACAAGCGCTAGAGGCCAATTTTTCTTAAACTTCCAGGCGCGGTGATTCGTGCTTTCACCTGGCTCTGGCCGACACCGAGCCTGATGTCTGGGGCCGTCGCGTGATTGCCAGAGCACACGCCAAGGCCCACAAAACCAATCTGCAGCTGAGAAAGCATTCAACGCCCGATGACCTCAGCGCGGTGGACGATTTCAGCCGCGAGGTGGGGCTGCTCGCCAAGGAGCTTGATGGCTTTATGCCTGCGTTTGAGCATGCGCAGATGGATGCGGGGGGGGATTGGATGCTACCAAGGGTGTCGGGCGGGGAGCAGAGTTGGGATGGAAATACAAGATTTTTTATCAAAAATAGCTATGAAATGAATAGCTGGTTGCGCTTGTATTGATGGGGCTAGAGATACATTTTCAATGAATCTGTGTTGAGGGGGTGATGTCTGCGCCAGCTTTAGACCCGTTGCCGAAATTCGATTTGCTGATCTGCTACGGATAGGTAGCCAATATTGGCCGGGATGACCGTACAAGAGTCACTTGAGACGAAGGGGTTATGTTAAGTGAGGGGGCAAGGGTGTCGACAGGTGAAAAAACACATGGATGTCCCAAGAGAGCAGGGTGATTTTCGACAAAACTCTTTTTTTCAACATTAAAATCAAAAATGAATTTATTTTGATGCACTTATTGAATCAGAATAAATTCTGATACATAATGAAAGCCTCAAACAAACTTAAGGAACAATGAAATGAATAAGCTAGTTGAACTGATCCGGGATTCCAAAAATGCGCAGAAAGAAGAATTAGTCGCATCTACAGTGCGTCTTCCAATGAAATTGAATTCTTTTGTCGAGGCACTCGCTGACCAAGTTTCTCTGTCGAAGCAAGAAACACTGCTGCATCTGATCGAGGCCGGTGTAAAAATTGCTCAGGATGAGTTGAAGCTGGACGACCCTGAGGACGAGAAAAAGAATCAGGATCAGGCGGACAGGGATCAGAAAAGCTGTGGTTTCCATATCCTAAACACGAATAAACGACATAGCCTTGAGGATCAGGTATGGATGCTCAAAGAAGGTGTTGCTGGCGCCTTCTATGACCCATGGAAATTTAACATTGACCGAATTAAGAAAGGGGATGTCGTATTTTTGTACGAAAACGGCGTTGGAATTGTGGCCTACGGTAATGGAACGGGAAAGGTAATACGCCAAGACCGTGGCGACGATTCAGAAGAGACGCATTACCAGAAGCTAGATGCTTTCAAGGTGCTTTCAAAACCGCTACCAGCTGCTGAAATCAAGAAAATCGCAGGCCGGAGCGTGGTATTTCTAAGGGTCATGTCCGCGATACCAGAAGGACAAAAGGTGTTAGATCGAATAATTGCACAGGAAGATATGTGAAGATGGCAGCTTACGAAACGAAAGAATTACATGAAATCGACCATGCTCTGGGACGAAGCTTTTGGGTGAGGCTCGAGTTCGTCAAATCATTCGTAAAACAAAGTTACGTAGACGTATGAGTTGGTAATACATCAGTGAACTGGACTAACTGTCATGAATCCAAGCCGACGCCCCGGATGATGAAAGAAACTCTAGGGTGGAGGTGACGGGGTCGATGCCGAGAAAATTCTTTGGGAGCGAGCATCCCGATAACTAACTTGGCACGCCT
>NZ_JAQURE010000051.1 GCF_028715765.1 Rhodoferax sp. | reverse complement strand
AGGCGTGCCAAGTTAGTTATCGGGATGCTCGCTCCCAAAGAATTTTCTCGGCATCGACCCCGTCACCTCCACCCTAGAGTTTCTTTCATCATCCGGGGCGTCGGCTTGGATTCATGACAGTTAGTTATCAGCAAAAGGATTGGCAGAGGTTTTGAACTCTATGCGTAAAGGCGTACCAACCAGATCAAATTCATGGCGGAAGCGTCCTTCTAGGAAGCGTTTGTAAGCGTCTGTCACATGCTCTAGTGAGTTGCCATGAATCACGATCACGGGGGGGTTCATACCACCCTGATGGGCATACCGCAGCTTAGGCCGAAACATGCCGGCGCGTTTGGGACTTTGAAACTGAACCGCTTCAAGCAAGAGTCGCGTCAAAACCGGCGTAGACATCTTGCAATTTGCAGCTTTGTAGGCTTGAGTGATCGATGCCCAGAGTGGCCCTAAACCCTGCCGTTTTTGAGCAGAAATAAGGTGCATGTTGGCAAACTTCAAAAACGGCAACCGCGTCTCAATGGAACGCTTCACCAGCTCTCGCTGATACTCATCCACCGCATCCCATTTGTTCACGGCCAATACCACAGCACGACCATTTTCTAAAATATAGCCAGCAATATGCGCATCTTGATCAGTCACCCCTTGTGTGGCATCAATCAACAACAAAACCACATGGGCTGATTCAATGGCTTGCAAAGTTTTAACCACTGAAAATTTTTCAATGGCTTCAAAAACTTTGCCACGACGACGCAACCCGGCGGTGTCGATCAATTCGAATTTTTGACCATTTCTCTCAAACGGCACGGAGATAGCATCACGGGTCGTACCAGGAAGGTCAAAAGCAACCAAACGCTCTTCACCCAGCCAAACATTGATCAAGGTTGATTTACCCACATTGGGTCGCCCAGCCACAGCAAGCTTGATGACACCAGGTTGATCCACATCTGCATCTTCATCTTCAGCCAAATCAAGTGGCGCCAGTGCCAATTCAATCAGTGTGCGAATGCCTTGTCCATGAGCCGCAGAAACCGGATGCACTTCACCCAAGCCCAATTCATAAAACTCAACCAGCTGAACACCTTCAAGCAATCCCTCTGCTTTGTTTGCCACCAAAATGCAAGGTTTACCTAAACGTCTGAGATAGCTTGCAATGTCATGATCTTGTGACGACACGCCAGCGCGGGCATCCACAACAAAGACCACCACATCAGACTCAGCAACAGCTTGCGTGGTCTGCTTGGCCATTTCTTTGAAAATGCCAGAGCTGGCATCTGGCTCGAACCCACCCGTGTCGATCACGATGTATTCATACTTGCCCTGCTTGCCATTGCCATAGTGGCGGTCTCGTGTAAGACCGGCAAAGTCAGCAACAATGGCATCACGTGACTTGGTCAACCGGTTAAACAGCGTCGACTTGCCGACGTTGGGACGGCCTACCAAAGCCAAAACAGGTTTCATTAATTTTTTTCCAAAAAAGTGATCAGTAGCTATTCAGGCCTAAACCCAAAAATACCACCTTTGCTCGTTGCCACAACCAGTGTGCCATCAGCAGCGACGGGAGTCGTCAAAATGGGTGAGCCATCGGTTGTTAACCTAGCCGTAAATGTTCCATCTGTGCGAGAAAGCAAGTGAACCAACCCAGATTCATCACCCACAACCACTGAACGACCCAAAACAAGTGGTGCACTCAACTGGTGGTAGCGAAGACGATCAGACTTCCAAGCGACTTCACCATCCGTCTGCCTCCAAGCCACCACTTGGCCATCTGATTCAACCCCATAGACCTGGTGAGCGTCGCCATCCAAGCCCAATGATCCATTCGCAGATTTTTTCCAATTCAATTGGCCACGCTGCGCATCAACGCAACCCACACCTGATTGAAACGCCCGCACGCAAAGAACAACAGATTGACGTGCTACGCCTGCAACCATATCCACCAGGCGCTCAATGTCATTCGTGCCTCGAGGCGTTGCCACAGGTGCGTCCCAGATCACATTTCCATTGAGTGGATTCATGCCTAGCAAACGTCCAGAGTAACCTGCAATCAGCGTGTTGCCTACGGCTGTTAACACACCAGCTTGCCTCAATACCAATGCAGCGCTTGTCCGCTGATTTCGCCACAACTCTTGGCCATTTTTAGCATCAAAAGCCGTCAGACTGTTGTCTGCAGCCAGTACAAAAACACGTTCACCAGCGACCAGGGGTGCAGTGAAGACTTGTGAATTTAAACGCACTCGCCAAGGATGAAGACCTTGTTCAAACACGACCAATTCGTTCTCACGCGTGACCACCGCTGCAAATCGACCATCACTGCCAACACCCGCAGAAAGTGGTGCACCCACGTCCACTCGCCAAAGTGCTTTGCCTGAGTCAGCATGAATAACAGCAAGTTGACCCGTGGTACTGGCAACGGCCACAGTTTTACCAGTCGCTTTAAGTTGCAAAGGTAAATTGAAAGAACCCAGCTGCGCAGACCAGACCTGGCGCACCCCCAGCAAAGTCGGCGTGGGCTCTAACGCAACGGGCTTTGGTGCAGTTGATCCGCTGGCGCAGGCTGTCACAGCCAGCACACATACACCAGTCAAAACAACGCAAAGAAATCTGGAAAACGACATATTGAACATAAGGTTCACTTCACTGACACAGTGGTGAGGGGTGATTGCGTTTGAACCTCAACACCTAAGGCGTTCAGTTTGACCTCAATCAATCGACGGTAATCCATCCGTGAATCCATCAGACGGTGGGCCTTTTGGTATTCGAGAATGGCTTTGTCTTTTTTTCCTTGCAGTAAGAAAACATCGCCCATTCTGTCAGCGACCAAAGGTTGAAGACTTTCAGGAAATTTAGCGTTGAGTGCCGTCAAAGCGGCATCGTAGTTTTTTTCTTCAATGAGCACTGCGGTCAATCTAAGCTTGGCCAATGCTTGATAGTTGCTGTCTGAAGCATGATCAGCTACCCAAGTGAGCGCACTTTTAGCTGAGTCATATTGACCTAGAGCCACCAACTTTTGAGCCGTCAACAAGCCTGATTGGTGAGCGTAAATGGTGGAGCCAAAACCAGTTTTCATGTCGCCAAAGACACGCTCAATCCGCGACACATCATCCGTCTTGGCTGCTTGATCCATCTCATCAAAAAGTGCTGCCGCTTGAACTGCCTGATTTCGCTGCCAATACTGGTAGGTGTTCCAACTGGCAAAACTACCCAAAACAGCAATCAAAACCCATGTGATGGCGTTGCCGTATTGCTTCCAAAAATGCTTGATTTGATCAAGTTGCTCTTGCTCTTCTAAATCTAAATGGTTGGCCATGAAAGTATCCGATTAATCGAGTGATTGTAGGGTGCGAGCCCAAATTGGAAGGTGCTGCACAGGCACAGTTTGCTGAGCCAAGGATGCATCACGCATAGGTTTGATGGTGACTTGCTCTGCAGCCATTTCATCTGCTGCAAAAACCAAGACAAAACGTGCACCACTGCTGTCTGCACGTTTGAACTGACTTTTCATGCTGCCCAGCCCAGTGGCGGAATGGGCATGCATTTGCACGCTAAGGCCCAAATCGCGCAACATTGCAATCTGCTTCATGACAAAGGGAAAAGCTGTAGCCTCGGTCACAATGACAAACACATCCAAAACAGGCTCTACAGCACGCTCACCACCAGATTTAACCAACTCAAGCACACGATCCACACCCAGCGCCCAACCCACAGCAGGTGTTGGTTTGCCACCAAGTTGGTCAAAAAGATAGTCGTAACGACCACCCGCACACACGGTGCCTTGAGAACCCAAACGATTGGTTGTGAACTCAAAAACAGTTAAGTTGTAGTAATCCATGCCCCGCACCAAGCGGGGATTGACAGTGAAGGCAACACCATTCGTTTCAAGTATGGAAGTTAGCGTGTTGAAATGCATGAGCGAATCAGCACCCAAAAAATCCATCAACCGAGGCGCGGCGTTCACTATGTCCTGCAACTGCGGATTTTTTGTATCAAGAATTCTTAACGGATTGCTGTAAAGCCTTCGCTTGGCATCTTCATCAAGCTTATCTTCGTGTTGTTCAAGATAGGCGATCAATGCTTTTCTGTGCTCAAGCCGCTCAGCGGGCTGCCCCAAGCTGTTGAGCTCAAGCTGAACATCCATTAGCCCAATTTTTTTCCACAAGGCGTTGGCCATCAAGATCAATTCAGCATCTACCTCAGGCCCTGAAAAACCCAAGGCTTCAGCACCAATTTGATCAAATTGGCGATACCTGCCTTTTTGTGGTCGCTCGTGCCGAAACATCGGCCCCATGTAGTAAAGCCGTTTGCCGCCGTCGTAGAGCAAATTGTGTTCGATTGCGGCGCGAACAACACCAGCAGTTGCTTCAGGGCGCAATGTAAGCGAATCGCCATTGAGCCGATCTTCAAAACAGTACATCTCTTTTTCAACAATATCTGTCACTTCGCCCAAGCCACGGATGAACAACGGCGTGCGTTCAACGATTGGTGTTCGAATATTTCGATACGCATATTGCCTCATCAAAGTTCGAATGGAGGCTTCAAACCACTCAAGTGTTGCTGAATGAGGCGGCAACACATCATTCATGCCTTTGACAGCAGTCAATTTTTCAATTTTTTTGGAAGTCACTGGTTGAGTCATGAGATTTCAATTCAAGCTTGGCAAACTGCAGACTTGCCGTAACGCTTTTCGACATAATTTTCAACAACCGCTTGAAACTCTTGGGCAATCGCATCACCCCGAAGCGTCATGCATTTTTCACCATCAATAAAAACCGGTGCAGCAGGGGTTTCACCAGTACCAGGCAAACTGATTCCGATATCTGCTTGCTTGCTTTCGCCAGGACCGTTCACGATGCAGCCCATCACAGCCACTTTCATTTTTTCAACCCCGGGGTAAAGACTGCGCCACACAGGCATTTTTTCGCGCAAATAGCTTTCAATCTGTTGCGTCAGTTCTTGAAAAGTTGTGCTGGTTGTGCGACCACATCCAGGGCAAGCAGTCACACTGGGTACAAAGGAACGAAGCTCTAAAGCTTGCAAAATCTCAGAAGCAATCACCACTTCTTGCGTTCTGGATTCGCCGGGTTGAGGCGTCAATGACACACGTATGGTGTCGCCAATACCCTCTTGCAACAAAATAGACAAAGCGGCTGTAGACGCTACTGCACCCTTGGTGCCCATGCCAGCTTCAGTCAGCCCCAAATGCAAAGCAAAATCACAGCGCTTGGCCAGTTCCCTGTACACAGAAATCAAGTCTTGAACACCACTGACTTTGCAAGAAAGAATAATCTGCGACGGATCCATACCCACATCAACTGCCTGAGTTGCTGAGCCGATGGCTGAAGAAATCAATGCTTCGTACATGACGGACTTGGCGCCCCAAGGTTGGGCACGTTGACTGTTTTGATCCATCAAATTTGCCAACAATTCCTGGTCAAGACTACCCCAGTTCACCCCAATGCGAATGGCCTTGTTCCATCGAATGGCTGACTCAACCATGACTGCAAACTGTCGATCATGCTTTTCGCCTTTACCGACATTGCCAGGATTGATTCGATATTTAGACAAGGCTTGCGCACAACTGGGTACCTCAGTCAGAAGTCGATGTCCGTTGTAATGAAAATCACCGATCAAGGGCACGTCAATGTTCATACGATCTAACTGATCACGAATATACGGTACGGCATTCGCAGCTTCTAGTGTGTTCACTGTCAACCGAACCATTTCAGAGCCAGCCAGAGCTAATTCCTTCACCTGAATCGCAGTTCCTATGACATCAACCGTATCGGTGTTGGTCATCGACTGGACACGAACTGGTGCGCCCCCCCCCACAGTCACCAAACGATTTCCCCAAACAACCTTTGTCTGTTTGGATCGACTGCCTAAGGCAGACGCAGAAGCCACAGGTTTTAACAAATTCACTCCTTCACCTCAAAGCGAGAAACATTATTTTTAGCAATAGAAACAGCATCAAATAATTGACCGCGCAGAGTCACTTCAATTTGATCGGCTCGACCTAAGACCACAAAAATTGGCAAATCTCCTGAGAGAGATACAGACTCGTCTTTTGTCATGATTCTGCGCAATTGAACGACACCTTTGGCATCAATCACCTCAACCCAGCTTTCACCTAAAGCACGCAAAACAAGCAAGCTGGCTGACTTGGCAATGATCTCACCACCCTGAACTGTTGGCGCTGAAGTTGGCTCAAGCGTTGGAACCGGTGCCATCTGGTCCTGAGCTGTTAGCACCAAAGGAACACCATCAGGTTTCAATGGTTTGGCATCAGTTGCTTGCTGGGTCAGCTCCATTGGTTTTTGTGAGGGGCTTGACACTGGTGCATCAGCTTGGGTTAGCACAGACTTTTTGACACCCCATTGACCCAATGAGAAATTATTTGGCCAAAAAGCCAAAACTAAGATTCCCATGAACAACAATGACATGACCCAAACAAAGGGGCGCTTGAAAAACACAAAAAAAGAATGAGTTAACGGCTTTGAAGCATCTGTAAATTTGGCATTCAAGCCAAACTCATCCGTTTTAATTTTTGGCTGTTCAGCGTGCGGTAACAAATCAAGCACTTCAACAGCATCAATTTTCAAAGCACGACAGACACTGCTCGCCAGGGCTCTGACAAACACCGTATCGGACAACACATCGAATTGATCTGCCTCGAGCGCCTCCAATTTTTTAACGGGGACTTTGAGAGAAAAAGCCAACATGGCAATGTGCAGCCCCTGAGCTTCCCGCGCAGCACGCAGTCTTGCGCCGGCGGTTGGCTGAGATGAACTGTCACGAAGCGCATCCAAATTGGGCGACAGCGAATCAATCATTGAAAGCGGCCGAACGATAAAGTTCAGCTTGATGGGACTGTGAAAATCTTTTTTCCAACTGCGCTCCAAGTTGCTGCCTGGCTTCGGCATTTCCAAGTCGATTTTCAATTTTTACGCCCAGCCACAAAGACTCGGCGTTAGCGAATTCTGAATTGTTTAGTCTTCTGATGTAAAACTGGGCACGCACAAAATCACCACGCTTCAATAACAAAGAGGCCAGGTTGTAACCTGTCACAGGGTTCGCAGCATCAAATTCATAGGCTTTAATCAAGCTGGCTTCGGCCTCTCTGTCCATGCCAGCTTTGGCTTGGCACAAGCCCTGTGCCATCAACGTTTTCGCTCGACCACCATACAAAGGATCACTTAAAGCGTCAGAAAAAATTTGAACAGCTTGACTAAATTGTCCTTGCTGACACTTTAACCAACCCAAGTTATGCAAGATACTCGCGTCTTTTGGTTTGATCGAGAGGGCTTTTTTGAAACTGTCTTCAGCAAAACCGAAATCGTTCAAGCGCATGTAAACCAAACCACGCAGGCTGTAACTGTCTGAGAAATTGGGGTCAGCTGCAATGGCTTGTTTGATTTCATCCAATGCAATGTTTGTTTTCCCTTGCTCAAAATAGCCTAAGGCCAACTCCACTCGAATGCGCGCGCGCTTGCGCTCTGGCGTTTCATCAGAGTCAGTGACGATTTCAGATCGGCCGGCTGATGCATTGGCAGACGTAGTTTGCGTAGAACACCCAGAAAAGATGACAGACACCATGCAACATGCAAGCAAAATGAGCAAACGAAATCTCAGTCTGCTTAAAGAAAAAACTTCCAAATCACTCATTGAACAGCCCCTGAATTTGCAAGTGTTGAATCAGCCACAGGATGAATCGGAATTGAACGCTGCCGTGCGATCCGGTCTACAACGCGCGTTCGATCTTTGACATCGCCAGCGAGCTGTCCACAGGCTGCATCAATGTCATCCCCTCGGGTTTTTCGCACCGTGGTGATGATGCCAGCATCATTCAAAATCCGAGCAAATACTTTGACTCGTTCAGGGGACGAACAAGTCAATCCAGATGCAGGGAAAGGGTTGAATGGAATCAAATTGAACTTACACCACGTGCCAGGATGCGCTTTGATACGTTGAACAAGTTGCCAAGCACATTCGTCAGAATCGTTGACATCCGCGAGCATGCAATATTCGAATGTAATGAAATCTCTTGGGGCAAACGCGAGGTATCTGTGGCAAGCTGCCATCAATTGAGACAGTGGGTATTTAAGGTTGAGCGGCACCAGTTGATCACGCAGACCATCATTAGGCGCATGCACAGAAACAGCCAATGCCACAGGACAATCTTGAGAGAGTCGATCGATCATTGGCACGATGCCTGAAGTCGACACGGTGACACGCCGACGCGACAAACCATAACCATGGTCGTCCAGCATCACTTTCAAAGCAGGAATGAGCTCTTTGTAGTTTTGCAAAGGCTCACCCATGCCCATCATGACCACGTTGGAGATCACTCTTTCATCACAGCCTAAATGTTTGCGAAGAAAAAATTCTGCATGCCAAAGCTGAGAAATGATCTCGCCAGTCGTCAAATTACGGCTAAAGCCTTGATGCCCCGTTGAACAAAAGCGACAACCCACTGCACACCCAGCCTGGGAAGAAACACACAATGTGCCGCGGTCTGACTCAGGGATAAAAACCGTTTCAATCGCATTCCCACCACCCACATCAAAAAGCCATTTGATGGTGCCGTCAGCTGAGATATGCTGGGAAACAACCGACAAAGGGGTGATGGTTGCCAACGACTTAAGTTTTTCACGAAATGACTTGGCCAAGTCACTCATGTCTTCAAAATTTTGTGCTCCTTTTCGGTGAATCCAGCGAAAAAGCTGAACCGCACGAAAACGTTTTTCACCCAGCCGCTCACAAAAAACGGCCAAGCCCTCGAGATCCAAATCGAGCAGGTTGACCGTCATTTCAATTTATCGCGAGTAAACGTTCATACCGGGAAAGAAAAATGCAATCTCTACTGCAGCAGTTTCTGGCGCATCTGAGCCATGCACTGCATTGGCATCAATGCTGTCGGCAAAATCAGCACGGATGGTGCCCGAAGCTGCTTTTTTCGGATCGGTGGCACCCATCAGATCGCGATTTTTAGCAATTGCATTTTTGCCTTCAAGCGCTTGAATCATGACGGGGCCAGAGATCATGAAATCAACCAAATCCTTGAAGAAAGGACGTTCTTTGTGAACCGCATAAAAAGCCTCAGCCTCTCCACGTGACAAATGCACCATCTTGGCAGCCACAATTTTCAAACCTGCAGTTTCGAAACGTGCATAAATCTGACCAATCACATTTTTGGCCACTGCGTCAGGTTTGATGATTGAGAGAGTACGTTCGAGCGTCATAGTTATTCCTAGTGAAATCAAAAAGATGGGATCTTACCCTGAACAAGACTCGAATCAAGCCCAAAGAGCTTTGATGTCATCACTGTCAAGCCCCCTTTAAACCATTATTTACCCTGGCCCAACATGGGGCGTCCACCTCTGGAACCTGAGCCACCGCCACGCTTCTTTCCTGCCTCTTGGCGTTGACGTGAAAAGCTATCTGCACCAATGTAACCCACTGATGTTTTTAATGGATCAGGTTGCGTGTGATCTGCTTGATTCGCTCTGGAGAAGGGTTTTCTTGAGCGCAGATTTGAGCCATCTCTGGGTTTCTTGGGAAAGTTTGGCTTGGAAGTAGAAGCCGTCGTGGGTGCATCAGTCAGTTGATTAGGCTGGCGTGAAACGGCTTTTGTCAGCAAGCCAATATCCACTGCATCTAACTCCATCCAAGCGCCACGCCTTAACCCCCGTGGCAACACCATGGCACCGTAGCGGATGCGGATCAGTCGACTCACTGCGTGCCCAACCGCTTCAAACATGCGCCTTACCTCACGATTTCGGCCTTCAGCAATGGTGACGCGATACCACGTGTTGGCCCCCTCGCCTCCACCGTCTTCAATGGCACCAAATTGAGCCATGCCATCACCCAATTGAACGCCTGAGAGCAGATGTTGCTTTTCCTCTGAATTTAAACCACCCAACACACGAACCGCATACTCGCGTTGCAACCCAAATCTTGGGTGCATCAAGTTGTTGGCCAACTCACCGGAACTGGTGAAAAGCAACAAGCCCTCCGTGTTGAGGTCAAGTCGACCCACAGATTGCCACTTGCCTTGAAACAATTTAGGAAGTTTTCTGAACACAGTCGGCCGATTTTGTGGGTCATCGTGCGTGACCACTTCGCCGGCAGGTTTGTGATAAGCGATCACGCGTGCAGGTGGGGGATCAATTCGCAATCGAATCGGCTTGCCGTTGACCTTCACATGATCACCAAACTGCACCCGCTGCCCAATGTGCGCAGGCTCGTTATTGACTGTGATTCTGCCTTCAAGAATCAATTGCTCCATCTCAAGACGTGAACCCATCCCAGCCTGTGCCAGTACTTTGTGCAACTTGGGAGACTCTGGTTGCGGCAACAAGACCCGCTTGGCAACTCCTGCGACCTCTGAGGTCTCATCGGCATCAAACTGCCCGGACACCACATCCTGAAATTGAATCGCATCAGACGCAGAATGCTCGGAGGGGTTTGGCTGAACGAAAGTTTTGATAGGTGAGTGGCTCATGTCTAATCCCCAATGAGGGTTGCTTGTGGGTTAACAGCATCAGTCAAACTGCTAACTTCTTTCATCTTTACAGATGGTGAGGGTGACCAAGATGAGGCAGCCTGATTGGAGGCCAACTTCACTTGGGCTGGTATGTCGTCATTCAACAACGCGTCAAACATGCTGTCTGACAAGTTGCTTGCCTCCAAGAGAGGCAATTCATCTAACGATGACAAACCTAAGTCATTCAAAAAGTGTCGGGTTGTGGCAAACAAGGCCGGTCTTCCCACAGTATCTCGGTGGCCAATCACTTCAATCCAACCCCGATCTTCAAGCTGCTTGAGGGTCAAAGAGTTGACCGTCACGCCACGAATGTCTTCAATATCACCACGTGTTACGGGCTGTCGATACGCAATGATGGCCAAAGTCTCCAGCGTTGCACGTGCGTACCGAGGTGGCTTTTCTGGGTGTAACCTATCCAGGTAAACACGCATTTCTGGCTTGCTTTGAAACCGCCACCCGCTTGCCACCGGCACCAATTCAAGCCCTGATGTTGACCAATCACGTTGCAGGTCTGCCAATAAAGCTTGAATGGCATCTGGCTCAATCAACTGACCCAGCAGCGTGCGCATATCACTCAAGGTCAAGGGCAATGGCGTACAAAGCAGCGCCGTTTCAAGAATGCGCTTGGCATCCAGCGAATTCATGATTCACCATGTCAAAAGTACTTCAATTAAAAGAATAGGAGATACGCAGAAGCCAGCAAACAAAGGCTGCGTTGAGTAAAGACTCATATCAAATGAGTGCTAGAAAGCCTATGAATTGTACTGGAGCCCCAAATTTTCAATGGCAGCGCGCATATCCACTGGCAACGGAGACTCAAATGACAACCATTGCTGGGTCTGAGGGTGCTCGAAACGCAAATGAAAAGCATGCAAAGCTTGCCGCTGCATGCCTGCTGCAATAGCACCACCATAAACAGCATCAGCGATCAGAGGGTGCTTGAGTAAAGCCATGTGAACCCTGATTTGATGCGTTCGCCCCGTATGCAGGGTGCACCTGACCAGGCAAGTTGTCGCACCGCTGGCAATCAAATCTATTTCAGTCAAGGCTGTTTTCCCTGCATGAACTGCCAGATCAACCGCCGCCATGCGCAGCCTGTTTGACGGATCTCGGCCAATCGGCGCATTTACCTCTCGGCGCGAAGCACCCTGCCACGCCCCATGCGCCAAAGCCACATATTGACGCTTGACGGTACGCGCAGCAATGGCTTTCACCAAAGCATCCATCGTGCTCCGATTGCGCGCCACCACCATCAGACCACTGGTATCTTTGTCGAGCCGATGCACGATGCCAGCACGTGGCAAATGAAAGGCATTGGCATCAAAACCCAGCAAACCGTTCATTAAAGTGCCACTCCAATTGCCTGGTGCGGGGTGAACCACCAAACCTGCTGGTTTGTTGATCACCATCAAATGTTCGTCCACATAAACCACCTCCAGCGCCATGTGCTCAGCCTTAAAGGCTTGGCTTTGCGGGGTTGGTCTCAGTTCAATGCTGCCGGTATCAAAAGCCTTGATTTTTTGGGCGGGCTTATGCGTCTGAACAGCATTCAGTTTGACAAAACCTAGTTCAATCAACTGCTGAAGATAGCTTCGTGAAAATTCTGGGACGAGCTCGACCAAGGCACGATCAAGTCGCATACCATGGTGCGCAATTGAAAAACTCAGCGCCCTCAATTCAGCACCATCGTCAACCTCAACGACTGAGTCAGTCAATGCATCAATATCTTCTGTCGCCGGGGGGCTAGATATAATCAATTTTGCTGTTTCCAAGAAAGCTTTTCCCCATGCCAAAACTCAAATTATCAGTCGTCTACGCTTGCGGGCTGGCATGTAGCGTCATGTTAGGGGCTTGTTCATCAGCCCCCAAAGACCCCACTGCAGGTTGGAGTCCGAACAAAATTTACGCCGAAGCCAAAGATGAGCTCAACGCCGGGGGGTACGACAAAGCCGTCCCTTTGTTTGACAAACTTGAAGGTCGTGCTGCTGGCACACCGCTGGCTCAGCAGGCACAAATTGACAAGGCTTACGCCCACTACAAAGCCGGTGAGCCACTCTTGGCCATTGCCACGCTGGATCGTTTTATCAAACTTCACCCAGCCAGTCCTGCCATTGACTACGCTCTGTATTTAAAAGGTGTCATCAATTTCAACGATGATTTGGGTCTTTTTTCAGGGCTCACGCGTCAAGATTTGGCGGAACGAGATCAAAAAGCAGCCAAAGACTCATTTGAATCGTTTAAAGAACTGATCACTCGCTTCCCTGAGTCGCGTTACACGCCTGATGCCACCGCGCGAATGAAATACATCGTGAATTCATTGGCTCAATCTGAAGTGCATGTGGCTCGCTATTATTTTGAGCGGGGTGCTTACTTGGCGGCCATCAACCGGGCTCAGACAGCACTCAAAGACTATGCCGGCGTACCTGCTTTGGAAGAGGCCTTGTTCATCATGGTCAAGTCGTACGATGCACTTGGCATGATTGATTTGCGTGATGACACGCAGCGTGTCCTTGCTAAAAATTTCCCCCAGACCCCTTATTTGACCCAAGGCTTCAGATCAAAAAGCGACCCCTGGTGGAAAATTTGGTAGGCGCATGAAGTTCAAGGGCTACCGGCTCAGCGCGGCAACCGCCATTCACAAAGGTGATCGCGATTACCAACAAGACCAAGTCGCGCTGCTCAGCCATGCCCGCATCAAAGGTTGCCTCTTAGGTGTGGTGGCGGATGGCATGGGAGGACGCAGTGGTGGCCGCAAGGCCTCTGACCAAGTCATGCTCACTGCGAAACAGCTGTTTGAACGCTACGCACCGGAAGCAGATGACCCCGTGGCGTCACTGAAACAGCTCATTCTGGAAGCCCACACTGTGATCAGACTCACAGCAATTTCCACTGAAGAAGAGCCCCACAGCACCGCTGCAGCGTTTCTGATCAATCCCGCCGGCGACTGCTACTGGGCGCACGCGGGGGACTCCCGCATCTACCACTACCACGGTAATCAATTGGTCAAGCGCACGCTTGACCACTCGTATGTTCAAACCTTGGTCAACCGCGGTGAACTCACCCCTGAACAAGCCAACTTTCATCCACAGTCCAACATTTTGACGGGGTGCTTGGGTACGGAAACTGAACCCGTCATCGATACACACTTCATTTCACGTCTCAAACCAGGAGACACCTTGCTGGCATGCAGTGACGGGGTGTGGCACTACTTCACTGAGGTCGAACTGGGCTCCGTTTTGGCAACACTTCCCCCGCGTGAAGCCAGTGAGTTTTTGATTGAAAAAGCACGCAATCGCGCCAAAGGCAGTGGCGACAACCTCTCGATGGTGATCGTCAAATTCGAACCACTTGAGGCCACCGAGAAGACAGCGTAGGTGGTAGGTCAGCGAGCTTCAGCGGGCATGGGCAGCGGCTTGATGGACGAGTTTTGAGCTTGAGCGGCTTCTTTTAGCTTGTCTTCTTTGTGTTGTTGCGCTTGTTGCAATTTTTCGTCATACATGCGTTGTTGCCGTGCGGCTTCAACGGGTGAGGGTGAACTCAAGTCAAGCGCTTTAGGTTGTGGCAGCGTCAACGTGGGCGTTTTAGCAGCTTTTTTTTCATCACTCATTTGTTGACGTGTCTTGAATTCTTGTTCGGCTTGCAAACGCCGCACCTCAGCAGCACGCTGCTTTTCTGGCGACAAGTTGTCTGTCAAGCGGTTGATGGCAGCAGTTGCGTTGGCCTGCCGATCCAGATCATTCAATGTCAACTCTTCTCGACGCAATAGATCCATGGCGGCACGGCGCTCCCGTTTGGCATGACGTTCACAGTCAGTGACGGCAAATCGCATCAGACAAGCTTGCTGCGCCTTGACAAACTCAGCATCTACCGCAGCCCGCTGCACACGAATCCGCTCACGTTTTGTGGCCACGTGATCCACAGCGGCCATGTCGTCAGCAGCTTGCGCCGCGCCAACCATACACACTGCGGCGAGGAATAAGAGCAAACAACGCATCATGCCGTCAACTGCGTGTCAACATCACGCCGCTCCAGTGCCAAAAACTCAGCCGATTGCATTTCGTGCAAGCGTGACACGGTGCGCGCAAACTCGTTGGCCATCAGCCCTTCTGTGTAGAGTTCATCGGCAGGCACTTCGGCGGACATGATGAGCTTGACGTGCCGGTCATACAGCACATCAATCAACCAAGTAAAACGCCGTGCTTCAGAAGACATGCGCGGCGGCATGTGTGGCACATCACTGAGTAACACGGTATGAAACTGAGTGGCAATTTCAAGGTAATCATTTTGAGAGCGCGGCCCGCCACACAAAGTCTTGAAATCAAACCAAACCAAGCCACCCGCTTTGCGGTACGCACGAATTTTGCGCGCCTCAATGTGCAACACTGGGTCTTCATCCTGGCTTTCTGCCAGCCGCTCGAAAGCATCTTTCATGGCAGCATCGGCCAGCTCACCTAGCGGGCTGTGGTACAGGTTGAGCTGCGACAAAGTTTGCCCACGGTAGTCGGTGCCGTTGTCGACATTGATCACATGAAAATACTGCTTCAGCAACGCAATGGCCGGCAAAAACCGATCACGGTTCAAACCATTGTGGTAAAGATCATCCGGCTTGAAGTTGGAAGTGGTAACCAACCCCACACCTTCAGCCAGCAACGCCTTGAGCAAACGGTGCAAGATCATGGCATCGGTAATGTCCGACACATGGAACTCATCGAAGCAAATCAAGCGGTACTTCTCAGCTATGCGCTTGGCCAAGCGATCCAGCGGGTTGGCCGTGCCCTGCAAGCCCGAGAGCTCGCGGTGCACTTCACGCATGAACTCATGAAAGTGCAAGCGGGTTTTGCGCTTGAGCGGCACCGCACTGTAAAAGCAATCCATCAAGAAACTTTTTCCGCGCCCCACCCCGCCATGCATGTAAACACCTTGCGGAATCGGTGGCCGATGAATCAGTTTTTTGAACGCATTGGAACGCTGCTCGCGGTACTTAGACCACTCGCGGGCACAAGTTTCAAGCACTTGCACCGCACGCAGTTGTGCCGGATCAGAACTGTAATGGCGAGCTGAAAGCTCGTCTTGGTAGATTTTTCTGACCGTCACAACACGCTCTTATTGCTATAATATATATAGCTACTAGCGCTTTATTTATAAGCGCTAGAGGCCAATTTTCTATAAATTTAAAAGTTCAATGTGCGCTTGTCTACAGCCAGCGCAGCTTCTTTGGTGGACTCACTCAACGAGGGGTGCGCATGGCAAACCCGGGCAATGTCTTCGCTGCTGGCGCGAAACTCCATCGCCACCACACACTCGGCGATCAACTCGCTAGCCATGGGGCCAACGATGTGCACACCCAAAATTTCATCGGTGGTGGCATCGGCCAGCATCTTCACCATGCCGGTGGTGTCGCCCAAAGCACGGGCGCGGCCATTGGCCAAGAAGGGGAATGTGCCCGCCTTGTAAGCCACACCGTCTTTTTTAAGCTGCTGCTCAGTGCGCCCGACCCAAGCGATTTCTGGGCTGGTGTAAATCACCCACGGAATGGTATTGAAGTTGACATGGCCATGTTGCCCAGCAATGCGTTCAGCCACTGCCACACCCTCTTCTTCAGCCTTATGCGCCAGCATGGGGCCACGCACCACGTCGCCCACCGCCCAAACACCGGGCAAATTGGTTTTGCAATCGCCGTCCACCACAATCGCACCGCGCTCATCAAGCTGCAAGCCAACCGCTTCAGCATTCAAGCCAATGGTGTTGGGCACGCGACCAATCGACACAATGAGCTTGTCCACGTCCAAGGTCTGAGCTTCACCCTTGGCATTAACCCAGGCCACGCTCACGCCCTTTTTGCCAACCTTGACTTCACCCACCTTCACGCCCAGTTCGATCTTCAGCCCCTGCTTGACAAAAGCTTTTTGTGCTTCCTTGGCAATCTGCTGGTCAACCGCACCCAAAAAGTCTGGCAAACCTTCAAGAATGGTCACCTCAGCACCCAAACGCCGCCAGACCGAACCCATTTCCAGGCCAATGACGCCCGAGCCAATGAGCCCCAGCTTTTTCGGCACAGATGTCACCGCTAACGCACCCGTATTGGACAACACCAAGTTCTCGTCAAAAGGCGCACCCGGCAGCGCACGGGCGTTGGAGCCGGTGGCGACGATGATTTGCTGCCCCACCAAGATTTCATCAGAAGCGCCTGCCACCTTGATTTCATAACCACCGTCGACGGCCTTCACGAACGACGCGCGGCCGTGGAAAAAGCTCACCTTGTTCTTTTTGAACAAGTACAAAATGCCATCGTTGTTTTGCTTGACTACTGCATCCTTGCGCGCCACCATCTTGGCGGCATCCATGCTCAAGCCCTTGACCTCAATGCCATGGTCGGCAAAATGATGGCTGGCCTGCTCAAAATGCTCTGAAGATTGCAGCAAAGCCTTGCTGGGAATGCAGCCCACATTGGTACAGGTGCCACCTGGAGCCGGGCCGCCTTTGGTGTTTTTCCACTCGTCCACGCAAGCCACGTTTTTGCCCAATTGGGCAGCACGAATGGCGGCAATGTAGCCACCAGGGCCGCCACCAATCACGATCACATCAAATTGTTTGCTCATAAATTACTTTCTAACGTTGGTGACGAACCGCCACACTGATGAATGAGATGACCACGAGTGACTAGCTGCGTGGGTTGGGTGTCTGACGTAGCGAAATCAAGGAGGAGGCTTGGAGCGTAGCCCCAAGCCGGGGGACATTCGCGTAGTTAGACACCCAACACGCGCGGCGGGTTAAAACTACCCATTGGTCAAATTGATTTGGAGCGGTCAAATGTCAAACAGCAGGCGTGCCGGATCTTCCAGCGCCTCTTTCATCGCCACCAAGCCCAACACGGCTTCGCGGCCGTCGATGATGCGGTGGTCGTAGCTCATGGCAAAGTAGTTCATGGGGCGCACCACCACCTGGCCGTTTTCAACCACGGCGCGGTCTTTGGTGGCATGAATGCCCAAAATAGCGCTTTGTGGCGGGTTGATGATGGGGGTAGACATCATCGAGCCAAACGTGCCGCCATTGCTGACCGAGAACGTGCCGCCGGTCATTTCATCCATGCCCAGCTTGCCCTCGCCCGCCTTCTTGCCAAACTCGGCAATCTTTTTCTCGATCTCGGCAAAACTCATCTGGTCGGCATTGCGCAAAATGGGCACCACCAAGCCACGTGGCGAGCCCACGGCAATACCAATGTCAAAGTAACCGTGGTAAACAATGTCATTGCCATCCACCGACGCATTGAGCACCGGGAATTTCTTCAGGGCATGCACCGCCGCCTTGACAAAGAAGCTCATGAAACCCAGCTTACAACCGTGTTCTTTCTCAAACCGGTCTTGCATGCGTTTGCGCATGTCCATCACCGGGGCCATGTTGATCTCGTTGAAGGTCGTCAAAATGGCGTTGGTGGACTGAGACTGCAGCAGGCGTTCTGCCACACGGGCACGCAGGCGGGTCATGGGCACGCGCTGTTCAGGGCGGCTTGCCAGTTGTTCAGCCAGGCTGCCAGCCGGTGCTGCAACTTGAGGCAATAATGGGGCTGTAGACCTTGCTGGCATTGCGGGAGCAGCTACTACTTTAGGTGCAGCCACAGCCGCTAAAACATCACCCTTGGTGACGCGGCCGTCTTTGCCTGAACCCGCCACAGAGCCTGCTGCCAAGTTGTTGTCTGCCATCAATTTGGCAGCCGCTGGCATGGCCACACCAGCCATGGTGTTGCTCACTGGCGCTGGCACAGCGGCAACTTGCACAGACGGTGCAGCCGCTGCAGCCATGGCCGCCACCACGGGTGCAACGGGTGCAGCAGCGCCCACCACCGCTTCGGTGTCAATGCGGGCGATCAGCTGATCAGCTGCCACCGTGCTGCCGTCAGGCTGCACAATTTCAACAATCACGCCGGCAGAAGGTGCGGGCACTTCCAGCACCACCTTGTCGGTTTCAACGTCGATCAGGATTTCATCCACAGCGACTGCGTCGCCGACTTTTTTCTTCCACTGCAACAGTGTGGCTTCAGCCACAGATTCAGAGAGTTGCGGGACTTTGACTTCTACGATGGCCATAACAATTCTTTCAAAATAATCTTGAGGGGAGCAGCACATGACACATGTGCTGCTCAACGTTCATTGGACGGGATGCGCCTTATTTGGTCAGGACAAAACCTTTGAGCTTGCCAAACGCACCATCCACCAGCGCTTTTTGCTGCTCTTGGTGCAAGTGCGAATAGCCCACCGCGGGCGAAGCTGAAGCAGCCCGGCCTGAATAGCCCAATTTTTGCCCTTCAAGCATGTTTTCATGAATGTAGTGCTGCACAAAGAACCAAGCGCCCTGGTTTTGTGGCTCGTCTTGCGTCCAAACCACCTCAGTGGCATTGGGGTATTTTTTGAGCTCATTGGCAAACGCTTTGTGTGGGAACGGGTAAAGCTGTTCCACCCGCAAAATAGCCACGTCGGTGTGACCACTTTCTTCACGCTTTTTGGCCAAGTCGTAATACACCTTGCCAGAACACACCACAACGCGCTTGACCTTGTCCGCCTTGAGCACTTTGTGCTCAGGAATGATGGTCTGGAAGCAGCCTTTGGTGAACTCAGCCAGCGGAGACGCAGCATCTTTGTGACGCAACAACGACTTAGGCGTGAAGATCACCAACGGCTTGCGCAAGTTGCGCACCATTTGGCGGCGCAACACGTGGAAAATTTGGCTGGCCGTGGTGGGCTGAACCAGCTGCATGTTGGTGTCGGCAGCCAACTGCATGAAGCGTTCGACACGAGCGGATGAGTGCTCAGGGCCTTGGCCTTCATAACCATGCGGCAGCATCATGGTCAGACCATTGACACGACCCCACTTGACCTCGCCAGAAGCAATAAACTGGTCGATGACCACCTGTGCACCATTGGCAAAGTCACCAAACTGAGCTTCCCAAATCACCAAGGTGTTAGGGTCATTCGAGGCGTAGCCATATTCAAAGCCCAACACCGCTTCTTCAGACAAGATGGAGTCAATGACCACAAAGGGGGCTTGATTTTCAGCCACGTTTTGCAAGGCCACATAGGTGCCCACATCCCATTTTTCACGGCTTTGGTCGTGAATGACGGCATGGCGGTGGGTGAAAGTGCCGCGGCCGCAGTCTTCACCGCTCAAACGCACTGGGTAGCCGCTGGCCACCAGCGATGCAAACGCCATGTGCTCGCCCATGCCCCAATCCACCGGAATGTCGCCCCGACCCATGGCCGCACGGTCGTCGTAGACCTTTTTGACCAAAGGGTGAGGTTTGACACTCTCAGGGATGGTGGTGATTTTTTCAGCCAAACGTTTCCATTCAGCCATGGGAATGGCGGTGTCGCCTGCATCCGTCCACTTCTTGCCCAGGAACGGAGACCAGTCCACAGCGTATTTGCTCTTGAAATTGGTCAACACCGGGTCTACGGTATGTTTACCGGAGTCCATGGCCGCACGGTAGGCTTTGAACATGTCATCGCCCAGCGTGGCACCCAAGCCTTGCGCGGATAGCTTGTCGGCATAAAGTTTGCGCGTGCCAGGATGTTGGCCAATTTTTTTGTACATCAGCGGCTGGGTCAACGCTGGGGTATCTTGCTCGTTGTGACCCAGTTTGCGGTAGCAAATGATGTCAAGCACCACATCTTTACGGAACTCCATGCGGTATTCCAGCGCCCATTGCATGGCCATGACCACAGCTTCGGGGTCGTCACCGTTGACATGCATCACCGGGGCTTCAACACCCTTGACGATGTCGGTGCAATACAGGGTGGAGCGCATGTCGCGTGGGTCAGAGGTGGTGAAACCAATCTGGTTGTTGATGATGATGTGCACCGTGCCTGCGGTGGTGTAGCCACGGGTTTGCGCCAGCGCCAGGGTTTCCTGGTTCACACCTTGACCTGCAAACGCAGCATCGCCGTGCACCAGCACCGGCAGCACTTGGCGACCTGTGGGGTCGGCGCGGCGATCCATGCGGGCGCGCACGGAGCCTTCAACCACTGGGTTGACGATTTCAAGGTGTGAAGGGTTAAACGCCAGACTCAAGTGCACCGGGCCGCCAGGGCTGGTGACGTCTGAGCTGAACCCTTGGTGGTATTTCACGTCACCAGAAGGCAACTCTTCAGGCGCGGTGTGGTCAAACTCGGCAAACAAATCAGCGGGCATTTTGCCCAAGGTGTTCACCAACACATTGAGGCGGCCACGGTGCGCCATGCCGATCACGATTTCCTGCACACCAAGGGCACCGGCTTGCTGAACCAGCTCGTCCATGGCGGCAATGAAGCTCTCGCCACCTTCCAACGAAAAGCGCTTTTGCCCCACGTATTTGGTGTGCAAGAAGCGCTCCAGGCCTTCAGCCGCTGTCAAGCGGTCAAGAATGTGCTTCTTTTGATCTGCGTTGAAATTGGGTTTGCTGCGAACGCTCTCGAGTTTTTGTTGCCACCAGCGCTTTTGCGTCTGATCCGTGACATACATGTACTCTGCACCGATGGTGCTGCAGTAGGTTTCGCGCAGGGCGTTGAGCAACTCACGCAGCGGCATTTTGTCTTTGCCGAAAAACGTGTTGCTGGTGTCAAACACAATCTCAAAATCAGCTTCTTTGAAGCCGTAAAAAGCGGGGTCAAGCTCTGGAATGGCTGGGCGCTCAGTGCGCTTCAACGGGTCAAGGTCAGCCCAGTTGGAACCAACATTGCGGTAGGCCGCAATGAGCTGCTGTGCCGCAGTACGCTTGCGACCCATTTCAGCATCTTCGCTGGCCATCACCACCTTGGTGCCGCCGGCTTTCGCACGCTGAGCAAAGGCATCGATCACAGGTTGGTGGGGAACGTCTTTGGCGTTGGAGCCATCGACTGCGGGCACATGCTGCAACGCATCAAAATAATCACGCCAGGTGTCTGGCACGCTGCCTGGGTTAGCCAGGTAGTTTTCGTACATCTCTTCGACGTACGGGGCGTTCCCACCAAAAAGGTAGGTGTTCGCCTGGTAGGCTTGATAAACCGTGTTTGTCT
>NZ_JAQURE010000050.1 GCF_028715765.1 Rhodoferax sp. | reverse complement strand
GGAACTCAGAGCGCCGGTCGATGCCATGGCCAAAGGCCTGGTGATTGAAGCCCAGTTGGACAAGGGGCGCGGCCCCGTGGCCACGGTGCTGGTGCAGTCGGGCACCTTGAAAACGGGCGACATTGTGCTGGCCGGTCAAACCTTTGGCCGTGTGCGAGCCATGCTGGACGAAAACGCCAAGCCGATCAAAACCGCCGGTCCATCCATTCCGGTTGAAATCCAGGGCTTGACCGAAGTGCCGCAAGCGGGCGACGAATTCATGGTGCTGTCAGACGAACGTCGTGCCCGTGAAATTGCCACTTACCGTGCCGGCAAATTCCGCCACACCAAGCTGGCCAAACAGCAAGCCGCCAAGCTGGAAAACATGTTCACCGACATGACCGCTGGCGAGGTGAAGATGGTGCCGATCATCGTCAAGGCCGATGTGCAGGGTTCGCAAGAGGCCTTGGGTCAATCACTGCTCAAACTCTCTACCGACGAGGTCAAGGTGCAACTGGTCTACGCTGCAGTGGGCGGTATCAGTGAATCTGACGTGAATTTGGCCATTGCTGCCAAAGCCGTCATCATTGGCTTCAACACCCGTGCCGATGCTGGCGCGCGTAAATTGGCTGAAGCCAATGGTGTGGATATTCGTTACTACGACATCATTTACGACGCGGTCGATGACCTCAAGCTGGCCATGTCGGGCATGCTGACCCCCGACAAAAAAGAAGAAATCATCGGTACAGCCGAAATTCGCCAAATCTTCAAAGTGTCCAAAATTGGCTCGATTGCTGGTTGTATGGTCACCTCTGGGGTCATTCGCCGTGCGGCACGTTTGCGCTTGCTGCGCCAAAACACGGTGGTCTACACCGGCGAGTTGGAGTCGCTCAAACGCTTCAAAGACGATGCCAAAGAAGTGCGTGAAGGCTTTGATTGCGGCTTGAACATCAAAAACTACAACGACATCCAAGAGGGCGATGTGTTGGAGTTCTTTGAAATTCGCGAAGTTGCGCGCACGCTGTAAACCGTTGAGACCACACTGTGCCTAAAAAATCTGCCACGCCCAACCGCGCCTTCAAGGTGGCTGACCAAATTCAGCGTGACCTCACCGAGCTGATCGCGCGCGAGTTGAAAGACCCGCGCGTCGGCATGGTCACCATCCAGGGTGTGGAAGTCACCCCTGACTATGCCCATGCCAAAGTGTTTTTCAGTTTGCTGGCGGGTGACATCAAAGCCTGCTCTGAAGGCCTGAACCAAGCGGCGGGCTTTTTGCGTGCCGGCTTGTTCAAGCGCCTGCACATCCACACCGTGCCCACGCTGCATTTCATCTATGACCAAACGCCTGAGCGCGCGGCGGATATGAATGCCTTGATTGCCCGTGCGGTGGCTTCACGGGCCAAGGAAGACTGAAAAAAATTGAGGTCAGATTCCAATGCTTTGGAAGCTGCTCTCAGTTTCCTAACGTATGCAGACATTGGCATCTCCCACTCTCAAACGCAAGGTCGTGCGGCATCCTGTGCACGGCGTGCTGTTGCTCGACAAACCTTTGGGTTGGTCTAGCAACGATGTCTTGCAAAAGGTCAAATGGCTGCTGCGGGCTGAAAAAGCGGGTCATACCGGCACGCTTGACCCTTTGGCCAGCGGTGTGCTGCCGCTGTGCTTTGGTGCTGCCACCAAGTTCAGCCAGTTGCAATTAGATGCTGACAAGACCTATGCCGCCACACTGCGGCTGGGTCAAAAAACCAGCACCGGCGATGCCGAAGGTGAAGTCATTGCCACCCGCGCAGTCACCGTAACTGCGGCCGATTTGGCGCGTGTCAAAGCCCAATTCACCGGGCGCATTTCGCAAGTGCCACCCATGCACAGCGCTTTGAAGAAAGATGGCAAAGCTTTGTACGAATATGCACGCGCTGGCATCGAGGTCGAGCGGGTTGCACGTGAGGTTGAAATTTATGAGCTAAATATGCCTCTAGAGCTTATGGATATTGATCAAGTAGCTATTGATATTATAGTAAAATGCAGCAAGGGCACGTACATCCGCACGCTCGGCGAAGACATCGGCGAAGCCCTGGGGTGTGGTGCGCATTTGAGCGCCTTGCGCCGCATCGGCACCGGTGGCTTTGACATAGCGCAGTGCGTCACGTTGGCGGCGCTTGAGGCCATGTCAGAGCAGGAACGACTGGCCTGCCTGCTGCCAGTGGACAGCTTGTTGGCGCAACATGCAGTGGTCACACTTGATGGCGACAATGCAAGTCGTTTTTTGAGCGGTTTGCCGCGCCGAGGCGCTTGGTCAGACGCTGCGCAAGTGGCGGTTTATGCAGAAAAAACACACGCGCTGCTGGGCACTGCCCATGTGGCGGCAGGTGAGTTGATCCCCGGGCGGCTGCTCAGCCCGATTGAAATTGAACAGATTGCACAAGCAACCCGAGCTCCAGCGTGCACCAGCGCGTCTGAAGCCCAAACCCTTTAAGAAAGAGAACCATGGCCCATAAACAAATCCGAAACATTGCAATCATTGCCCACGTTGACCACGGTAAAACCACCATGGTTGACCAGTTGCTGCGCCAGTCTGGTACCTTTGCCGAGCACGAAAAAGTGGTCGACACGGTGATGGACAACAACGCCATTGAAAAAGAGCGTGGCATCACCATTCTGGCCAAAAACTGTGCCGTGACCTGGAAAGGCACCCACATCAACATCGTTGACACCCCCGGCCACGCCGACTTTGGCGGTGAAGTGGAACGCGCCTTGAGCATGGTTGACGGTGTGGTGTTGTTGATTGACGCTCAAGAAGGCCCCATGCCGCAAACCCGTTTTGTGACCAAAAAGGCGCTCGCGCTGGGCTTGAAACCGATTTTGGTGGTCAACAAGGTCGATAAACCCGGCTCACGCCCTGACTTTGTGGTCAATGCCGCATTTGACTTGTTTGACAAGCTGGGTGCCACGGATGAGCAACTTGACTTTCCGGTGGTGTATGCCTCAGGCATCAACGGCTGGTCGTCGCTGGAAGAGGGTGGTCAGGGCGAGCAATGGGGGCCAGACATGTCGGCTCTGTTTGACACCATTTTGAGCCATGTGCCGCACCAAGAAGGCGACCCCAGCGCACCGCTGCAGTTGCAAATCTCGGCGCTTGATTTCTCCAGCTTTGTCGGCCGCATTGGGGTCGGGCGCATCAAGCAAGGCACCATCAAGCCAATGATGGACGTGGTGGTGATGGAAGGCACAGACGGCAAAGCCATCAAAGGCCGCGTCAACCAAGTGCTGACCTTCCAGGGCTTGGATCGGGTGCAGACTGACGAAGCCGGTCCGGGTGAAATTGTGCTGATCAACGGCATTGCCGACATTGGCATTGGTGTCACCATCACTGACCCCATCACCCCGGCTCCGCTGCCGATGCTGCTGGTGGATGAACCTACGCTGACCATGAACTTTTGCGTCAACACCAGCCCCTTGGCTGGCCGTGAAGGCAAGTTTGTCACCAGTCGCCAGCTGTGGGATCGTTTGCAAAAAGAACTGCAGTCCAACGTGGCGCTGCGCGTCAGCGAAACCGATGAAGAAGGTATCTTTGAGGTCATGGGTCGTGGCGAGTTGCACTTGACCATTTTGCTGGAAAACATGCGCCGTGAAGGCTATGAACTGGCTGTGAGTAAACCACGCGTGGTGTTCCGCGAGGTGAATGGCGAGCGCCACGAACCCATTGAGCTGGTCACCGCTGACATTGAAGAACAACACCAAGGTGGTGTGATGCAAGCGCTGGGCGAGCGCCGTGGTGATCTGGTCAACATGGAACCCGATGGTCGCGGCCGCGTGCGCCTGGAATACCGCATTCCAGCCCGTGGTTTGATCGGTTTTACCAACGAGTTTTTGAATCTAACTCGTGGCTCTGGCCTGATTTCCAACATTTTTGACAGCTATGAGCCGCACAAAGGTGAAATTGGTGGCCGCAAAAACGGTGTGCTGATCTCGATGGATGCAGGCGAAATCTTCAACTACGCGCTGGGCAAGCTCGACGACCGTGGTCGCATGTTCGTCACCGCCAATGATCCGGTCTATGAGGGCATGATTGTGGGCATCCACAACCGTGACAACGACCTGGTGGTGAACGCCACTCGCACCAAGCAGCTCACCAACTTCCGCGTCTCTGGCAAAGAAGACGCGATCAAGATCACGCCGCCGATTCAGTTGACACTTGAATATGGTGTGGAGTTCATTGAAGACGACGAGCTGGTCGAGATCACACCCAAGTCGATTCGCCTGCGTAAGCGTCACCTGTCTGAGCACGATCGCAAGAAAGCCAGCCGCAACAGCTGATCCCTAAGTCAACAAAAGCACCCCATTGACGCTTTGCGGTGCTTTTGTTGCATAAGATGCCATTGACCCAGTTGGGTGCTGCTTGACAAGCGTTTCAGCATCCAACCCGCCAACCTTGGGCTCGCAAGGTGGCGGATTTCGGCACCTTTGAGGTTGTAGTCGTCACTGAGGCTAAATTTCTTTCAGCTGGCGTCTTCTCAGGCACTCTGGCATTTTGAGTGTTTCACGATCCCATTTTTCAATGCGTAACACGTCTTCCATGCATTCTTCCATCAATGCATGAGCCGCCATTGCCGCTTGGGCAATGCGAAGGTGGACCCGTTGGTCATTGCTGACTTCATTGAGACAGGTTTGTTGGTAGTTGTTGAGCTGGCGCAGCACCATGATGTTTTGTGCCACCTGCGCCGGGCAAGCACACATGTAAATCATGCCTTCTTCAATGATTTGCTCAACTTGGGCGTCGGTGAAATGAAATGCGTTTTGGGTCATGAATGCCTTTTCTTTTTTTAACGAGCTACTGTACATCTTTGCGACAGAGTCATATTGATGAACATCAAGTTCATTCTGGGTGAAAAGCCGCACAGCCAGTTGAATAAGCCATAATTGAATTTTACGTTGACGTTCACGTCAATCAAATCCACATTTTATGGCTCAACTTTTCAGCATCAGTGACCTGGCCAAAGAGTTTGACTTGACCACGCGTGCCATTCGTTTTTATGAAGACATGGGCTTGTTGTGCCCCGAGCGCACGGGCTCGGCTGGGCGCACACGGGTTTACAGCAGCCGCGACCGTGCCCGCCTCAAGCTCACCCTGCGCGCCAAGCGCCTGGGCTTGAGTTTGGTGGAAGCCAAAGACATCATTGACATCTACGACAGCCCGCGAGACACCACCGCGCAGCTTGAAAAATTTTTGCAAGTGCTGGCGTTGCACCAGCAGCAGCTGGTGGCGCAAATGGCAGACCTGCAGGCCAATCTGGATGAGCTCAAAGTGCATCAGCGCGAGGCCAAAGCCTTGTTGGCCAAGAGCCTGGGTTCGGCGAACGGATTGCCCGTCAAGCCTCGCGTGCGTGCCAAAGGCAAACTTGCTGCGTCCTCACAACCGGAATCGTCCTGAGTTCAAGCGTTTTTCAACCACCATTTCCTTGCATCCATCGCCATGACTCACTCTGAAGACCCATTTTTGCGTGTGCAAGCCAGTTTCGAGCGGCAAGGTTTGATGCGAGCGTGGGGTGCACGTGTGCACCATGTGGCACAAGGCGAATGCACCATTGAGTTGCCTTACTCTGCCAAAGTGACGCAGCAGCAGGGTGCCTTTCATGGTGGCGCCATCGGCGCTGTGGCAGACATTGCGGCAGGCTATGCGGCTCTCACCCAGGCGCCAGCAGGCATGGAAGTGGTCACTGTTGAGTACAAAATCAACTTCTTGTCAGCTTGCCAGGGTGGCGTGTTGCGTGCGGTGGGGCGCGTGGTCAAACCGGGTCGTCGTGTGATGGTGACCAGCGCAGAAGTTTTCCACTTGGCTGATGACGGCAAGCAAACCCTGTGCGCCTTGCTGCAACAAACCATCATGCCTGTTGCCAAAACCTATTAGGGTTCGTCTTCGCTCCATTGCGCTGAAGCATCCCCCCGAATCAACCCCCTTTCCAACTCAAAAAACCACAGGAGACCCAGCCATGAGCCAATTACCCGGACTGAACTTTCAACTCGGCGACGACATCGACGCATTGCGTGACGCGGTGCACACCTTTGCCCAGGCCGAGATCGCGCCGCGCGCGGCAGAGATTGACCGCCAAGACCAATTTCCCATGGACTTGTGGCGCAAGATGGGCGACCTGGGTGTGCTGGGCATCACCGTGGGCGAGGAATACGGCGGTGCCAACATGGGCTACCTGGCGCACATGGTGGCGATGGAAGAAATCAGCCGCGCCAGCGCCAGCATTGGCCTGAGCTATGGCGCGCACAGCAACCTGTGCGTGAACCAGATCAAGCGCAACGGCACGCCCGAGCAGCGCGCCAAATACCTGCCCAAGCTGATTTCTGGCGAGCATGTGGGCGCACTGGCCATGAGCGAGCCAGGTGCCGGCAGCGACGTGCTGAGCATGAAGCTCAAAGCCGAAGATAAAGGTGGTTATTACCTCTTGAACGGTAGCAAATTCTGGATCACCAACGGCCCTGATGCCGACACCCTGGTGGTCTATGCCAAGACCGAGCCCGAACTTGGGGCGCGGGGGGTGACTGCCTTTTTGATCGAAAAAACCATGCCAGGCTTCAGCATTGCGCAAAAGCTCGACAAACTGGGCATGCGTGGCTCCAGCACCGGCGAGCTGGTATTCAACAACGTCGAAGTGTCCGCCGCCAATGTGCTGGGCGGTGTCAACAACGGTGCCAAAGTGTTGATGAGTGGGCTTGACTATGAGCGTGCAGTGCTCACCGGTGGCCCGTTGGGCATCATGCAAGCGGTGATGGACAACGTGGTGCCTTACATCCACGACCGCAAGCAATTTGGTCAAAGCATTGGCGAATTTCAGTTGATTCAGGGCAAGGTGGCTGACATGTACACGGTGTTGCAGGCCGGGCGCAGTTTTGCCTACACCGTGGCCAAAAATCTGGATTTGCTGGGTGCCGAGCACGTGCGCCAGGTGCGCAAAGACTGTGCCTCGGTGATTTTGTGGACAGCCGAAAAAGCCACCTGGATGGCGGGTGAGGGGGTGCAAATTTTCGGTGGCAACGGCTACATCAATGAGTACCCGTTGGGTCGTTTGTGGCGCGACGCCAAGTTGTATGAGATTGGTGCGGGCACGTCTGAAATTCGGCGCATGTTGATTGGCCGGGAGTTGTTTGCCCAGACCTGTTGAGCCGGCGCGGCGCTCGGGCAAAATCAAGCCCCTTCCATTCACACACTGCGCATGGCTTTACTTCAACACCTGCTTGACAACAATGCCGCTTGGGCAGCGCGCATGGCGCTGCAGCGGCCAGGGTTTTTTAGCTTTCTGGCCAAGCAGCAAACGCCCAAATACCTGTGGATTGGTTGCTCAGACAGCCGCGTGCCCGCCAATGAGATCACCGGGCTCGACCCGGGTGAAGTGTTTGTGCACCGCAACATTGCCAACGTGGTGGTGCACTCTGATCTGAATGCGCTCTCGGTCATTCAATTTGCCGTGGACCACCTCAAGGTCGAGCACATCATGGTGGTCGGGCATTACGGCTGCGGCGGTGTGCTGGCCGCCTTGCGTGGCACACGTGTGGGCTTGGCCGACAACTGGCTGCGCCATGTGCATGATGTCAAGCTGCGCCATCGCCATCGCCTGGATCACTTGAGCGTGCCCGAGCAAGAAGACACCTTGTGCGAGATGAATGTGATTGAGCAAGTGGGCAACGTGGCGCTTAGCAACGTGCTGCAAGATGCCTGGGCGCGTGGACAAAAGGTGGCCGTGCATGGCTGGTGCTACGGCCTGAAAGACGGTTTGGTGAAAGATTTGTGTGTCAGCATGCAAGGCTCGCATGAAGTGGTTGACGTGTTTCGTCAGGCTTTCAAGCGCTACCCTCGGCGCCATGCGTGATGAATTTCGCGTTGATGTTTTATTAAACAAAATGCACTCTAGCGCTTATAAATAAAGCGTGAGTAGCTATTAAATACAGAGTAGACATGTTTCCAACCCGCCTTGACTCCAGCCTGGCTTATGACATTGCCAAGGCTTTGATAGATGGTTTCAACCGCCATTACCGCTTGTTTCGCACCGAATCCGCCCGTGCCAAGCATCGTTTTGAGACCGCCGACTGGCATGGTCAACAGCGCGCCCAGCGTGAGCGCATCGAGTTTTATGACCTGCGCGTGCGCGAAGCCTCCATGCGGCTGGAGCGCGAATTCAAAGCCGGTGAGCAGCCCATGGAGATTTGGCACCAGGTCAAGCTGCACTACATCGGCTTGCTGGTCGACCACCACCAGCCCGAGCTGGCCGAGACTTTTTTCAACTCGGTCACCACCAAAATCCTACACCGCAGCTACTTCCAAAACGACTTTATTTTCATTCGCCCAGCGGTCAGCACCGAGTACATTGAAAACGGCGAAACCGAAAAGCGCCCCACCTACCACGCCTACTACCCCGACCCCAGCGGCAACAATTTGGCCGAAGTGCTGCTGAAATTGGTGCAAGACTTTGACCTGCGCCGTGAGTTTGTGGATTTGCCGGCAGATGTGGCGCTGGTGGCGCAAGCCATGAAAGACGTGCTGGGCGACGTGAAACTGCGCGCCAATTTTCAGATTCAGGTGCTTTCCAGCTTGTTCTTCCGCAACAAAGGTGCCTACATCGTGGGCAAGCTGATCAACGGCTACAACGAGTTTCCGTTTGCCTTGCCGGTGTTGTACACCCCCGGTGAAACCCAGCTGGCCATCGATGCCATTTTGTTTGGCCAAGACGACTTGCTGATGCTGTTCAGCTATGCCCGGGCTTACTTCATGGTCGACATGGAAATCCCCAGCGCCTATGTGCAATTCTTGCGCAGCATGATGCCGCTCAAACCGCGCAATGAACTCTATAGCGCGTTAGGCTTGGCCAAGCAGGGGAAAACGCTGTTTTATCGCGATTTTTTGTTTCACCTGCGGCACTCTTCAGACAAGTTTCGCATTGCACCGGGCATCAAGGGCATGGTCATGCTGGTGTTTGACTTGCCCAGTTTTCCCTATGTCTTCAAGGTCATCAAAGACTTTTACCCACCGCCCAAAGAAACCAGCCGTGAGCAGATCAAGGGCAAGTATTTGCTGGTCAAGCAGCATGACCGGGTGGGGCGCATGGCCGACACGCTGGAGTACAGCGAAGTCGCTTTCCCGCGCAGCCGCTTCACCGACGAGCTGATGCAAGAAATTGAAAAATTTGCCCCCAGTCAGTTGGAGGTGAGCGACCGTGATGGCGATGGCCAGCTTGAAGTGATTTTGAAACACGTCTACATCGAGCGCCGCATGATTCCGCTCAACATCCACTTGCAAGAGGCTTTTGATGCTGGTGGTTCTGACCCCAGCAACACTTCACCAGCGGCAGTGCGAGCCCGCCAGCAGTTGGAACACGGGGTGATTGAGTACGGCAACGCCCTTAAAGACCTGGTTGCGGCCAACATCTTTCCCGGCGACATGTTGTGGAAAAACTTTGGCATCACACGCCATGGCAAGGTGGTGTTTTACGACTACGACGAAATCGAATACATCACCGACTGCAACTTCCGCCGCGTGCCCCAGGCGCGTACCGAAGAAGAAGAAATGTCAGGTGAGGTTTGGTACCACGTCGGTCCCAAAGACGTGTTTCCTGAAACCTTTGGCCCGTTCCTGCTGGGCAATGCGGCGGTCAAACAAGTTTTCATGAAGCACCATGCCGACCTGCTGGACATGGCTTTTTGGCAAAGTCACAAGGAGCGCATCCAGGCCGGGCATGTGTATGACGTGTTTCCTTACGACCAAGACAAGCGTTTTCACCCCGAACGGGCGCAGGGTTGATGCCACCTGCAAACCAAGGCCCATGCGCTGAGGCTTTACACTTTGCGCTGCCCGGGGTGCGCAAGGCTGCGCTGAGATGGACGACCAAACCCGCGAACTTGATCCGGCTCATACCGGCGTAAGAAGAGCAGCCCAGCACATGCCGGGCACGTGAAGTCTTGTCAGGTTTGTGGAGTTGGGGTGCTGTTTTAAACCTGGGTAACCCAAACCCAGGATTCAAACCAGGAGACCCAACCCGTGAACGCCCCCGACAAACTAGCCCAATTCATCCGCCTGACGCGCGAACCCCTGCCGGCCTCCAGCAAACGCTACCTGCAAGGCAGCCGTGCCGACATTCAGGTGCCGCTGCGCGAAATCATGCAAAGCAATGGCGAGGCCATCACCGTCTACGACACCTCCGGCCCCTACACCGACCCGCAGGCTCACATTGACGTGCGCCAGGGTCTGCCCGCCGTGCGCAGCCCCTGGATTGAGGCGCGTGGTGACACCGAGCTTTACACCGGCCGCGCCCCGTTTGCGCTAGACGATGGTCTCAAACACGGTGAATCTGATGCGCTGGCCGCCCTGCGCGCGCAAGCTGCGGGTCTGCAACGCCCGCCGCGCCGCGCCAAGCCGGGTGCCAATGTGTCGCAAATGCACTATGCGCGACGCGGCATCATCACCCCCGAGATGGAGTACGTGGCGCTGCGCGAGAACCAGAACCTGGCCTGGCAGGCGCAGTACCTGGCGAACCCTGAGCGTGAAGCGCGTTTGGCGGGCAACAGCTTTGGTGCCAGCATCCCGAGAATTGTCACGCCCGAGTTTGTGCGTGACGAGGTGGCTCGCGGCCGCGCCATCATTCCAGCCAACATCAACCACCCCGAGATTGAGCCGATGGCGATTGGCCGCAACTTTCTGGTCAAGATCAACGCCAACATTGGCAACTCTGCCGTCACCTCCAGCATTGAAGAAGAGGTGGAAAAACTGGTTTGGTCAATTCGCTGGGGTGCAGACACGGTGATGGACTTGTCCACTGGCAAAAACATCCACACCACGCGCGACTGGATCGTGCGTAACTCGCCTGTGCCCATTGGCACCGTGCCGATTTACCAGGCGCTGGAAAAAGTGGGCGGCGTGGCCGAAGACCTGACCTGGCCGATCTTCCGCGACACGCTGATTGAGCAGGCCGAGCAGGGTGTCGACTACTTCACCGTGCACGCCGGGGTGCGGCTGGCCTACATCCACCTGACGGCTCAGCGCGTGACCGGCATCGTGTCGCGCGGTGGCTCGATTCTGGCCAAGTGGTGTATTGCCCACCACCAAGAAAACTTTCTCTACACGCACTTTGACGAGATGACCGAGATCATGCGTGCCTACGACGTGAGCTACTCACTGGGCGACGGCTTGCGCCCCGGCAGCGGTGCGGACGCCAATGACGAAGCCCAATTTGCCGAGCTGCGCACGCTGGGCGAGCTGACCAAAAAAGCCTGGGCGCAAGACGTGCAAGTGATGATTGAAGGCCCCGGCCACGTGCCGATGCACATGGTGCAGGCCAACATGACCGAGCAGCTCAAGCACTGTGACGAGGCACCGTTCTACACCCTGGGGCCCCTGACCACTGACATTGCGCCGGGCTATGACCACATCACCAGCGGCATTGGCGCGGCCATGATCGGCTGGTTTGGCACTGCCATGCTGTGCTACGTGACGCCCAAGGAACACTTGGGCTTGCCGGATCGGGACGACGTGAAAACCGGCATCATCACCTACAAGATTGCCGCCCACGTGGCCGACGTGGCCAAGGGGCACCCAGGGGTACGAGCACGCGATGACGCGCTGTCAAAAGCACGTTTTGAGTTTCGCTGGCTGGACCAGTTCAACCTGTCTCTTGACCCCGATACGGCGCGTGATTTCCATGATGAAACTTTGCCCAAAGAAGCCAGCAAGGTGGCGCACTTTTGCAGCATGTGCGGCCCCAAGTTTTGCTCGATGAAGATCACCCAAGAGGTGCGCGAGTACGCCAACAGCCTCGGTGTGAGTGACGAGCAGGCGCTGGCTGAGGGCATGCACACCATGTCGGAGACCTTCAAGCAAAAGGGCAGCGAGATTTACATTCCCATTACCCCGCAATAGTCCGATTGACGCGCCATTCACACTGGTGAGCTGTTCGCTCTGAGCCAGCTCTGGGCGAACTTTGCTGGCGCAATCAATTGACGTGAACGTCAACGTCAACTTCTACAATGTTGGCTTCTTTTCATTTTTCAGGAGTCAGCATGGCAGAGCACATTGTGATTGTGGGCGCAGCCCGTACCCCCATGGGGGCGTTTCAGGGCGATTTTTCAACGCTGGCAGCGCACGACCTGGGCGGTGCCGCCATTCGCGCTGCGGTGCAGCGAGCGGGCGTGGCGCCTGAGCGGGTCAACGAAGTCATTTTTGGCAATTGCCTGATGGCTGGCCAAGGCCAGGCACCGGCGCGCCAAGCCTTGCTCAAAGCGGGTTTGCCCATCAGCACCGGTGCCGTTACCATGAGCAAAATGTGCGGCTCGGCCATGCGTGCAGCCATGTTTGCCAACGACATGCTGGTGGCTGGCAGTGCTGAAGTGCTGGTGGCTGGCGGCATGGAGAGCATGACCAATGCGCCCTATTTGCTGCCCAAAGCCCGCGCTGGCTACCGCATTGGCCACGACCGCATTTTTGACCACATGATGCTCGACGGCCTGGAAGACGCTTACGAGCCTGGCCGCTCCATGGGCACGTTTGGTGAAGACTGCGCCGCCAAATACGGTTTCACCCGCGCGCAGCAAGACCATTTCGCCACCACCAGCGTGATGCGTGCACAAGCTGCCACCAGCAACGGCGGGTTTGCACCAGAGATCACGCCTGTGACGGTCAAAACGCGTGCCGGTGACAAGGTGATCAGCATCGACGAAGGTCCCGGCAAGGTCAAGCTTGACAAGATCAGCAGCTTGAAGCCAGCGTTCAAAAAAGACGGCACCATCACCGCTGCCAGCAGCTCCAGCATCAACGACGGCGCCGCTGCCTTGGTGCTGATGCGCGAGAGCACCGCCGCCCAGCTGGGCTGCAAGCCGCTGGCGCGCATTGTCTCTAGCGCGGTGCACGCGCAAGAGCCCAACTGGTTTGCCACGGCACCCATTGGCGCGGTCAACAAGGCGTTGGCCAAAGCCGGTTGGGGTGTGAAAGACGTGGATTTGTGGGAAGTGAATGAAGCCTTTGCCGTGGTGCCGATGGCGCTGATGCATGACCTGCAGCTCAGCCATGACATTGTCAACGTCAACGGCGGCGCCTGCGCTTTGGGTCACCCGATTGGCTGCAGCGGCGCGCGCATCATGGTCACTTTGATGTACGCCCTGCAAGCCCGTGGCCTGAAAAAAGGCGTGGCCACACTGTGCATTGGTGGTGGCGAAGGCACCGCAGTGGCGCTTGAAATGCTATATTAATAATAGCTATTTACGCTTAATTGACGGGCGTTAGAGGGTTAAAACTCAAGTAATATGGCTTCCATGAGGCTTGCGTCTTTTCGCCGACTGGGAAGCGCTGGGGCTTGCGCTTCGGCTACAAAACGCTTTCGCAAAACGCCGCAGCCGCCGCAAAATCAAGGTTGGCCATGGCGCTGGCCAGCGCTGGGTAAAACGGCTGCTGGCTGAAGTGCTCGGAGCGCTGCAGCAGCTCAAACTCCAGCATGGCTTGCATGTCTGAGGCTTTGAGCAAAGCCAGCAGGCGCTTGACGGCAGCACTTTCGGCCTCAGTCAGGGGGGCGGTGGTGGGGCTTGGGGCAGTCGCCCGGGTTGTCTGGTGCGTGTCCGGTGTTTGGTAGGCATTGGCCACGGGCAGCAACACGTTTTGTGTGCTGTGAACCGCCGCGGAAAACTCAGCCAGCAGGTGGTGGGTGTCCAAGTTGGCTTGACTGGCATCGGTTTGGGCGGCTTTCACTGCCAGCTCCAACTTGCGCGCCACGGCCGCCAGGTAGCTGGCACCCACGGTGGCCGAGAGGCCTTTGAGGGTGTGCAGCAGGCGCACTGCACGCGGTAAATCAGCTTGCTGTAAACACTGTTCCAAC
Source organism: Rhodoferax sp. (assembly GCF_028715765.1). Lineage (GTDB taxonomy): Bacteria > Pseudomonadota > Gammaproteobacteria > Burkholderiales > Burkholderiaceae_C > Rhodoferax. The sequence goes on along the minus strand of NZ_JAQURE010000050.1, from coordinate 8,143 downwards.
TGTTCTGGCTGGGTAGCCAGGTCGGCCAAATAGGCTTGCAAAACTTGGCCGTACAAGGCCTCATTGCCACCGAGCCGCTCCAGCGCACTGGCCACGTCAAGCGTGTCAGGGGCGGGCAAGGGCACCACCGTCAAGACGCTGGTGCTGAGCATCTTGGTTTTGAGTGCCTCCCGCTGCGTGTTTGGGGCTTGCGCGGGCTTGTTTTGTGTGAGTTTTTGCAGCAACGCCACCAGATGTGCCAGCTGAAAGGGCTTGCCCACATGCTCGTTCATGCCTGCAGCCAGACAGGCTTCGCGGTCTGAGGCCATGGCGTTGGCGGTCATGGCCACAATCGGCAAATTGACCAGGCGGGCATCTTGGCGCAACAAACGGGTGGCTTGGTAGCCGTCCATCACGGGCATTTGAATGTCCATCAGCACTGCATCAAACAGTTGGCCTGCTGCCAGCGCTTGCTGCACCGCCTCTACCCCCAGATGGCCGTTGTCGGCCAAGCTCACTTGCGCGCCTTCGCCTGAGAGCATTTCTTGCGCCACTTGCTGGTTGATGAGGTTGTCTTCCACCACCAGCAGGCGCATGCCTTGCAGTGGTTGGGGCTTTTCGACCGGAGCCGCCTTGGCCACCGGCGCCTGGCGGCTGGTGAGCGCGTCTGAGACGGCATCGAGCAGCATGGAAGCGGTGACGGGTTTGACCAAAAAGCCATGCAGTCGGGCTTGCTCTTGCGCACTGCGTTGAGCCAGCATCTCACGGCCATGGGCAGTGACCATCATCACCACGGGCGCAGCGTGACCCATGCCCAGGGTCTGTAGTTTCTCAATGGTTTGCCAGCCGTCCATGCCTGGCATTTGCCAGTCAATCAGCAGCGCTTGGTAGGGCAGCTGCCCAGCAGTTAAGCGCCCTTGAAGCAGCGCCACAGCTGCCTCGCCGCTGTCGGCGGTATCCACTTGCCAACCCAATGAACTGGCCATGCTGCACAAAATGTCACGCGAGCTGGCGTTGTCATCCACCACCAGCACATGCAAGTGGTTGACCGGGCTGGCCGGGTGTTCAAGGGCTGGCTCTGCAGCAGGTACCGGCAGGTCAAGGGTAAAGCTGAAGGTGCTGCCTTTCCCAAGTTCACTTTCCAGGCAGAGTTCACCCCCCATCAAAGCCACCAGCTTGCGGCTGATGGACAGCCCAAGCCCGGTGCCGCCAAAGCGCCGGGTGGTGGAGGCCTCGGCCTGCGAGAAGCCGCTGAAAATGTGCTGCTGGTGCTCAGCCGCAATGCCAATGCCGGTGTCGCGCACGGCAAACCGCAAGCTGGCGTGGTCCGCGTTGCGCGCCACTTGCGTGATGCTGACGACCACTTCACCTTGCTGAGTGAACTTGATGGCATTGCCGGCCAGGTTGATGAGCACTTGCTGCAAGCGCATGGCATCGCCCATCAGAGCTTTGGGGCTGGCGGGGTCAATGTCAAACAGCACTTCGACCTTTTTTTGCCCCACATTGGCCGACACAATGACCGACAGGTCGCGCATGAGCTTGTCGAGCCTGAAGCTGTGCACCTCCAGCGTCATCTTGCCGGCATCAATTTTGGAGAAATCCAGAATGTCATTGAGCAGCCCCAAGAGCGATTGCGCGGCCCCTTCGGCCTTGCTGGCGTAATCAAGCTGGCGTTTGTTGAGCTCGGTGTTTTGAATCAGCCTGAGCATGCCCAGAATGGCATTCATGGGGGTGCGAATTTCGTGGCTCATGTTGGCCAGAAAGCGTGCCTTGGCCTGGGTGGCTTCTTCAGCCTGGTCGCGCGCGAGTTTCAGGCTTTGCTCAAGCGCTTTGTTGGCCGAGATGTCGGTGCGAATGCCCATGTAGTGATGCGGCAAGCCGTCGCTGCCCACCAGCGGCACGATGGTGGCACTGACCCAGTAAAAAGTGCCGTCTTTTTTGCGGTTTTTCACATCGCCGTGCCAGACCTGCCCTTGGCTGATGGTGTGCCACAGCGACTCGAACATGGCGCGTGGGTGTTCGTCTGATTTGACGATGCGGTGGTTTTGCCCAATCAACTCTTCCTGGCTGTAGCCGCTGATCTCGCAAAACTTGCTGTTGGCGTAAGTGATGTTGCCGTTCAGGTCAGTGACACTGACAATGGCATGCTGATCCAGCGCAAAAATCTGGTTGCTCAGGTCGCTCATTTGCCGATGCAAGCGCAAGCTGACGGCATTGAGCGCGTTGCCCAGGTTTTCAATTTCAAGCGCACGGTGCGACACCTTGACCGTGCCACCCTGAGTACTGTCCAAGGCATTGGCAAAGCGCGTGGCCTCGGTCAGGGCGCGCATGGGGTGGCGCAGCAGCCAGGCCAGCAGGCTGAGCATGACGACCAGCGCCACGCCAATCACCAGGTAAGACTGGGCGCGAATGTCAGCGGTGATTTTCTCGAACGCATCCAGTCGGTAACTCACCCTGACCCAGCCCAAGGGGCGATCCGCGTCCATGCGCTGCCAGGCCGACATGGTGCCCGCGTTGCCAGCCAGAAAGTCGCGCCGCTGGGGGTCATGCGGTGCCACCACAAAAACATCTTTGGGGCCATTGGCGCTGGGGACCTGAACGGGTGCCAGGAAAAAACGCGGTGACCAACTGCCATTTTTGTTGATCACTTCAGTGATCGGCTTACCATTCATGTCGGTCACCAGCACCGAAAAAATACCCGGCACAGTGGCTGTTTGCAGCGTCAGTTTTTCAATTTCAGCAGGCTCGTTGGTGTTTAAAAAATGGGCATTTACAGTGGCCAGGTTTTGCGCCAGCGCTTTCATTTGGGCGGTGATGGCGTCTTTGGCCACGGCTGTTTGCAAGCTGGCCACGTAAGTGCCATACCCAACCAAACTGACCAGCAAACACGCTGCTGCCAGCAGCATGATTTGGCGCTCCAGGCTGTGTGGTGTCGCCTGGCGCAGCCACTGCCCAAGCCGGTGCAAGGGGTTGGCGGTCATGCTGGGCTGTTAAGTTCGCTGCCGCAGGCTTGGGCGCGACCAGCGTCCTTGGCTTGGTACAACTGCGCATCCGCCAATGCCAGCAGTTCAGCGGCTTGGCACGGGGTTTGGCCGTTTTGCCCGGCCACCCCCAGGCTGATGGTCACTACATCAGCCACGCTTGAGTCGGCATGCGCCATGGCTTGCTGGCGAACTGCTTGTTCCAGTTCACGCGCCAGCGTCATGGCGTCTAAATAAGACGTGTCGGGCAGGATGCAGGCAAACTCTTCACCCCCATAGCGCGCCACCAAGTCCGCGGGTCGGCGCAGGCAGGCTTTGAGGGTTTGAGCCACGGTGCGCAAGCAATCGTCTCCGGTTTGGTGGCCGTAGTGGTCATTGAAGCGCTTGAAAAAGTCCACATCCAGCATGATCAGTGCCAAAGGTGATTGGGCGCGTGCCGAGCGCGCCACTTCAATGGCCAGTTGCTGGTCAAAATAGCGCCGGTTGAACACGCCGGTGAGCCCATCCAGAAACACCAGTTTGCGCAACACATCAGACTGGAACTTGAGTGTGAGCTGGGTTTTGACCCGTGCCCGCACCACCGCAGGCACCACCGGCTTGCTGATGAAATCGACCGCCCCCAGCTCCAGCCCGCGGGTTTCTTGGTCGGCCTCGGTGTGTGCTGTGACAAAGATCACTGGAATATCGCGGGTGGCGGGGTCAGCTTTGAGGCGCGTGCAGACTTCAAAGCCATCCATGTCGGGCATCACAACGTCTAGCAGCACCAAATCGGGCGGTGTGGTGCGGCAAAACTGAAGCGCCTGTACCGCACTGGTGGCCATGAACACTTGGCAGTCAGCTGCAAAAATTTGATGCATGACCTGGATGTTGATGGGCTGGTCATCCACCACCAGCAGGCGTGGTTTGGCAGCTGGCGTGCTCAGCAACGAGACAATCGAGTTCTCTGTGTGTGGCATGAACAAATGCAGGCGAGGTCTGGATTTACTGAAAATTCTATTGAACCACAAATTGACGCCTGGATTTCGTTGTAGCTTGGTAACTGCTTGTGTGTGAAAATCAAGAAACATTGTTACCAAAACTTTCTCAAAACTGTCCCAGCGTTGTGGTTTCGCCTTGTCGTACGTTTGTACTGCTTGCGTTGAAATGCTTGGCTGGGATATTTTTGTGCAAATCATCATTACCAGGAGACTGATTCATGCCCCGTCGCGCCACCAAAATAGTTGCCACCTTAGGCCCCGCCTCAAGCGAACCCGCGTTGCTGGAGCAAATGATTCGCGCCGGGGTCAATGTGGTGCGGCTGAACTTCAGCCACGGCACGGCGCAAGACCACATCAACCGGGCGCAACTGGTGCGCGAGGCGGCCAAGCGTGCCGGGCGCGAGGTGGGCATCATGGCCGACCTGCAGGGGCCCAAAATCCGGGTTGGCAAATTTGCCGAGGGTCGCATCATGCTGGAGCCTGGTGCCCAGTTTGTGATGGACGCGACGCGCACCGAGCTCGGCGATGAGCACGGCGTCGGCCTGGACTACAAAGCCTTGCCGCGTGAAGTGACCGCGGGCGACGTGTTGCTGCTCAATGACGGCTTGATCGTCATTGTGGTGGACCGGGTCGAGGGCGAAGCTATTTACACCACCGTCAAGCTCGGTGGCGAGTTGTCAAACAACAAGGGCATCAACAAGCAAGGCGGTGGTTTGAGCGCCCCAGCCCTCACGGCCAAAGACATGGACGACATTCGCACCGCCATGAGCTTCAAGGCCGACTATGTGGCGGTGAGCTTTGCCAAAAGCGCGACCGACATGGAAATGGCGCGCCAGCTCTGCAATGTGGCCGCCCCAGACGGGCACCGCCCCGGTTTGATTGCCAAAATTGAGCGCGCCGAGGCGATTCCTAAGCTGCTTGAAATTGTGCTGGCCAGTGACGGCATCATGGTGGCGCGCGGCGACCTGGCCGTGGAAGTGGGTAACGCCGTGGTGCCAGCCTTGCAAAAACGCATGATCAAGCTGGCGCGTGAAAACGATCGTGTGGTGATCACCGCCACGCAAATGATGGAATCCATGATCACCAACCCGGTGCCGACCCGCGCCGAAGTGTCAGACGTGGCCAACGCCGTGCTCGACGGCACTGACGCGGTGATGCTCTCAGCCGAAACCGCTGCCGGCAAGTACCCGCTGGAAACCGTGGTCGAGATGGCCAAAATATGCCACGCGGCAGAGAGCGGCAACATTTTGAAGCTAGAGGCTGACTTCACTGGCAAGACCTTTAACCGCATCGACCATGCCATTGCCATGGGGGCACTGTTTACCGCCCACCACATGGGTGCCAAAGCCATTGTGGCCTTGACTGACAGCGGCTCCACCGCACTGTGGATGAGCCGCCATTTGATTCAAATCCCGATCTACGCCATCACCTCCAAGCTGGCCACCCAGCGCCGCATGACGCTTTACCGCACGGTGCGCCCGTTGTTCAGCGACACCAGCAACGACCGCGACACCGCACTCCAGCAGGCCGAGGCCGAGCTCAAATCCCGCGGGGTGGTGCAGTCGGGCGATGTTTACGCCATCACCTGTGGTGAACCCATGGGTCAGCCCGGTGGCACCAACATGCTCAAGATTTGCCGGGTCAGTTAAGCCGCTTTGGCATCGTGCGTGGGGATGGTGCATTCGTCTGACTTGCCGCTGCAGTTCAGCCTTGAGCAAGCCGCATCGCTAAAATCTCTAAAAGTTACCACCCAGTTACCAACTCTAGAGGGAAATCACCATGGCACTTGTTTCTATGCGCGAACTGCTTGACCACGCCGCTGTCAACGGCTACGGCATTCCGGCTTTCAACGTCAACAACCTCGAACAAGTGCAAGCCGTGATGGCCGCCGCCGACGAGGTGGGCTCGCCGGTGATTTTGCAAGCCAGCGCCGGGGCACGCAAATACGCTGGCGAGCCTTTCATCAAACACCTGATTCTGGCCGCCATCGAGGCCTACCCCCACATCCCGCTGGTGATGCACCAAGACCACGGCCAAAGCCCCGATGTGTGCCAGGGCGCCATCAACCTGGGCTTCAGCTCGGTCATGATGGATGGCTCTTTGATGAGCGACGGTAAAACCATTGCCAGTTTTGACTACAACGCCGATGTGACACGCCAAGTGGTCGACATGGCGCACGCCGTAGGCGTGACGGTTGAAGGTGAGCTGGGTTGCCTGGGCAGCCTTGAAACCGGCAAAGGCGACAAGGAAGACGGCCACGGCACCGATGCCCATATGACCCGCGAGCAAATGCTGACCGACCCCGAGCAAGCCGCTGAGTTTGTCAAACGCACCCAACTCGACGCGCTGGCTATTGCCATTGGCACCAGCCACGGCGCCTACAAGTTCACCCGCAAGCCCACTGGCGACATTTTGGCCATTGACCGGGTGATGGAAATCAACCGCCGCCTGCCCAACACCCATTTGGTCATGCATGGCTCAAGCTCGGTGCCGCAAGAGTCGCTGGCGCTGATTAACCAATTTGGCGGCAAGATGAAAGAAACCTACGGCGTGCCGGTGGAAGAAATCCAGAAAGCTATCAAATTTGGCGTGCGCAAGATCAACATCGACACCGACATCCGCCTGGCCATGACCGCCGCGGTGCGCAAATACATGGCTGAAAACCCCGAGAAATTTGATGCCCGCGATTGGCTCAAACCCGCCCGTGAAGCAGCTAAAGCTTTGTGCAAACAGCGTTACCTTGAATTCGGCTGCGAAGGCCAGGGCAGCAAAATCAAAGGCCACAGCCTGCAAGTGGTGGCTGGGCAATACGCCCGCGGCGAGTTGGCTCAGCTGGTGAACTGAGCGCAAGTGACTTTTGGCTGTGGCTCACCACCCACTCAGCCAACCCCATGGCAGAGTCCATGCGTCTGATTTCAAAAGCCACCTGCGGGTGGCTTTTTACATGCCAAATAGGCCTCTAGAGCTTATAGAATAAGCGTGAGCAGCTCCTTTTTTTATCAAACCTCATGCAACTTGACATCTTCAACGACAGCCGTGATGTGATGCTGCGCAACGACCTGCTGCAGGCCTTGCAGGCGCACGACGCGGCGCAAGCCCAGGCGGCTCTGCAAAAGCTGCAGCTTGACTACCCGCAAGACCTGTTGTTGCCTCATGCCCAGGTGATGCTGACAGCCTTGCATGCGCGCACCCAGCAAGCGCAGCAGGCAGGTCAAGTGGTGCCCTTTACCCAGCACGCCGAGTTGCGTGCCCAGCGTGTCTGGCTGCTGGAAACCCTTGCGCCCAGCGCGCGGCGCGTGATGGATGCGCGGGCGGTGCAAGCTTGGTTAGGTCCGTTTTGGCAAGACCTGGCGGCGCGTGCCGCCCACCTGCCGTTTGCTTCAGAGTCAGAGCAAGACCATGCCGCCTGGTTGCTGCTGCAACTGCAAGACTGGCAGGCGTGCAGCGACGCCGTGGCGCAGATTGCGTCTTGGCGGCGCATTCCCGCCCCCTTGAGCTGGCGCGTTCAAGCCAAGCTGCAACTGCACGGCTTGCGTGCCACCTGGCCTTTGCTGGCCGAACTGGCTTGGCTGGCGCCGCAGCGCCTGGTGACCCTGAACGTGGCTACCCCCGCGCCCCAACTGCAACGCCTGATGGCGCAGTTTGAGTCTGACTGGGACGAGTTGGAGGCGCTTGCACCCCCAGACGCTGCTACTTTAAAAAGAGCTGCTGATGCAGGAAGCAGCAAGGCTTTTCCCTGGTTTCCTGCATGGGTGCTGACCACCCAGCCGCAGCACGCGCCAGACTTGGCTTTGGCACAACCCGGCCAGCACAGCGCCCCTGAGCAGGCCATGCGCCTGCTGATCAACCTGTTGGGCTTGGAACACCAAGGCCGCCACCATGACCTGGTCAAACTGCGCAAAAACTTGCGCGGCCTGCACGCCGGGCTGTATGCGGCTTACATGAAAACGCGTTGAGTTGAGCTTACGCACCAATCACATGCTCATTGGGTGTATCAGCTTTGGGCGCGTTGACGAACGTGCCCTCCTTGGCATAATCCAGCCATACACCTTGAAGGTGTATGCGAAGGAATGGACACAAGAATCAACCGCAAGCAACGCAAGCAAGGACCCCCGTGAACACCCGAACCAACATCGTGATTGACGACGACCTTATCGCCCAAGCCATGTTGCGCGCGGGTGTGAGTACCAAAAAAGCAGCGGTGGA
>NZ_JAQURE010000049.1 GCF_028715765.1 Rhodoferax sp. | reverse complement strand
AGGCGTGCCAAGTTAGTTATCGGGATGCTCGCTCCCAAAGAATTTTCTCGGCATCGACCCCGTCACCTCCACCCTAGAGTTTCTTTCATCATCCGGGGCGTCGGCTTGGATTCATGACAGTTAGTCCGTCGTGACAAAGCTTTTGAGCAAATCACTGGGCACATGGTGCTTGACGTTTGGTAGCTGCCATGCTTAGCAAGCCAACACCGCAACGCCACCGCGTAAATTTAACCAGGAAGCCCTTGCTGATCACAAAATTTATACGTAATAGGCCTCTATCTATTATGAATAAAGCACAAGCAGCTATCAAAAACAAAGCTACACATCGAGTTCGACAGAATCCCCATGCAACTCCATCAACTCGCGGCGGGCGGCGGCTTCGCCTTTGCCCATCAGCTGGGTCATGAGCGCGGCAGTTTGCAAACTGCTCAAGTCACCCAAATGCACCGGCAGCAGGCGGCGGGTGTCGGGGTTCAGGGTGGTATCCCACAGTTGCTCGGCATTCATCTCGCCCAGACCTTTGAAACGGCTGATGCTCCAGGCACCCTCGCGCACGCCTTCTTTGCGCAACTTGTCCAAAATGGTGGTCAATTCACCTTCGTCGAGCGCGTAGGCTTTGGACGCCGGTTTTTTGCCGCGTGCTGGGGCATCTACCCGAAACAAGGGCGGGCGCGCCACAAACACATGGCCGGTGTCAATCAACTTGGGGAAGTGTTTGAAAAACAGCGTCAGCAGCAGCACCTGGATGTGCGAGCCATCGACGTCGGCATCGCTCAAGATGCAAATCTTGCCGTAGCGCAGGCCTGACAAATCAGGCGAGTCGTCGGTGCCGTGCGGGTCAACGCCAATGGCCACGGCAATGTCGTGGATTTCGTTGTTGGCAAACAGGCGGTCACGCTCGACCTCCCAGGTGTTGAGGACTTTGCCGCGCAGGGGCAAGATGGCCTGACTTTCTTTGTTGCGACCCATTTTGGCGCTACCGCCAGCGGAATCACCTTCGACCAGAAACACTTCGTTTTCTGACAAATCGCGGCTTTCACAATCGGTCAACTTGCCGGGCAACACGGCCACGCCCGAGCCTTTGCGTTTTTCAACTTTTTGCCCGGCTTTTTGGCGGCTTTGGGCGGCTTTGATGGCCATGTCGGCAAGTTTTTTGCCGTAGTCGACGTTTTGGTTCAGCCATAGCTCCAAGGCGGGGCGCACAAAGCCCGACACCAGACGCACCGCGTCACGCGAGTTCAGGCGCTCTTTGATCTGACCCTGAAACTGGGGGTCTAACACTTTGGTGGACAGCACATAGCTGGCGCGGGCAAACACATCGTCAGGCAACAGCTTGACGCCTTTAGGCAGTAGCGAATGCAGGTCGCAGAAGCTTTTGATGGCGGTGAACAAGCCGTCGCGCAGGCCAGACTCGTGCGTGCCACCGGCGCTGGTGGGAATCAGGTTGACATAGCTCTCACGCACCGGTTGGCCGTCTTCGGTAAACGCCACGCACCAGGCGGCGCCTTCGCCATCGGCAAAACTGTCATGGTGCGCGTCGGCAAAGCCGTCGCCTTCAAACAAGGGCACCACCGGGTCAGCCGGCAGGGTTTGGCTCAGGTAGTCGCGCAGTCCGCCCTTGAAGACCCAAGTTTGGGTGTCACGGTTTTTTTCTTGCACCAGGGTCACAGTCACACCCGGCATGAGCACGGCTTTGCTGCGCAGCAAGTGCTCTAGGTGCGCCATCGGCCAGGTCAACGACTCAAAATATTTGCCATCGGGCCAGACCCGCACGGTGGTGCCAGACTTGCGCTCGCCGTCTGCCAGGGGGCGAATGACCAAGGGTTCAATGACATCTCCGCCAGCAAACACAAGCCGCGCCATTTGGCCTTCGCGGTGGGTGCTGACTTCAAGGCGTAATGACAAGGCGTTGGTCACACTCACACCCACACCGTGCAAGCCGCCAGAGAAGCTGTAGGCGCCGCCTTTGCCTTTGTCGAACTTGCCACCGGCATGGAGCTGGGTAAACACCAGTTCGATCACCGGGGCATGTTCGGTTGGGTGCATGCCAAAAGGAATGCCACGGCCATCGTCTTCAATGGTGATGGAGCCATCCAGGTGAACCGTGACCTTGATTTTTTTGCCATGACCCGCCAAGGCTTCGTCTGCGGCGTTGTCCAGCACTTCTTGGATGATGTGCGCGGGGGTGTCGGTGCGGGTGTACATGCCCGGGCGTTGTTTGACGGGCTCAAGCCCTTTCAAAACGCGAATCGAACTTTCGCCGTAATCGGCAGTGTCAAGTGAGGGTTGGGTTGCCATAGCGGCGCATTGTAATCATGCAAGCGTCAATGTGCTGTACATCCAAACAGTGAAAAACATGACACTTGAGTGACGTGGCCAGCATGCCAAATTCGTTATATTCAAGCCATGACTCATCGCGCACACCCCCATTCACTCTCCGTCAATCAAGTTTTAATGAGCGGCGCCATCATCTTGACCTTGTCCATGGGCATTCGGCATGGCTTTGGCTTGTGGCTGCAACCCATCACGCAAGCGCAAAACTGGAGCCGTGAAACCTTTGCCTTGGCCATTGCCATACAAAACCTGGTGTGGGGGCTGGCTGGCATTTTTATGGGCATGGTGGCCGACCGATTTGGTGCGTTTTTGGTGATTTTGCTGGGCGCAGTGCTGTACGCCTTGGGCCTGTGGGGAATGGCTTATGCCAGCACGCCGCTGATGTTTGCGCTGACCGCAGGGGTGTTGATTGGCGTTGCGCTGGCGGGTACCACTTATTCGGTGATTTACGGTGTGATTGGTCGCAATGTGAGCGCCAACAAGCGCTCTTGGGCCATGGGGCTAGCGGCTGCAGCGGGTTCGTTTGGCCAGTTTTTGATGCTGCCCACAGAGGGCTTGCTGATGCATTGGTTTGACTGGCAAATCGCTTTGGTGGTGCTGGCAGCAGCGGCGCTGCTGATGATGCCGTTTGCCTGGGGGCTGCGCGAGCCACAGTTGCGCATCGGTGCCGGCCATGTGCGGGAACAATCCATTGTGCAAGCGCTGCGCGAAGCGTTTCAACACCGCAGTTTCCAGCTGCTGATGGCCGGTTTTTTTGTCTGCGGGTTTCAGGTGGTGTTCATTGCCGTGCACATGCCCAGCTACCTGCGAGACCACGGTCTGGCACCCCAGGTGGCCAGTTATGCGCTGGCTTTGATTGGCCTTTTCAATGTGTTTGGCACCTATGCCGCTGGTGTGCTGGGGCAGCATCTGCAAAAGAAATACATTCTTTCAGCCATTTACGTGTTGCGCGCCTTGGTGATCAGTGTGTTTTTATGGGCACCCCTGACACCCATGAGCGTGTATGTGTTTTCTGCGGCCATGGGGTTGCTGTGGCTGTCTACCGTGCCGCCCACCAATGCGGTGGTGGCGCAAATGTTTGGGCTGGCGCATTTCTCCATGTTGGGTGGTTTTGTGTTTTTCAGCCACCAGGTCGGCTCGTTTTTAGGCGTTTGGCTGGGTGGCTTTTTGTATGACCGCACCGGCAGTTACGACGTGGTGTGGTTCATTGCCATCGGCTTGGGTCTGGTGGCTGGGCTGCTGAACTTGCCCATTAAAGAAGCGGCTGTGGTGCGCCAACCCTTGGCGCAAGGTGCCAACGCATGAAGCTTTCAGTGAAATGGCTGGGTGTGGTGGCTACGCTTGCCGTGCTGCTCATGGTGTTTGGGTTGTATACAAGGCCAGATTTCATGTTCAATCTGGCCAACCAGGTGTGGGGGTGTTTTTGATGGTGGCACATCCAATGGGCGAGCCTTCTGCATGGGTACGGTGCTGGCGTCATTTGCTCAAGCCTGGCGCGCGCGTGCTTGACGTGGCTTGCGGCCAAGGCCGTCACATGAAATGGCTCTCTGAGGCGGGTTTTCAGTGCTTAGGGGTTGACCGGTGCGCTGAATCGCTGCAGGTGGCAGCAGCTTTTGGGCAGGTGTGTCATGCGGACATAGAGCAAGGCGACTGGCCGTTGATGACGCACGGGCAGCTACAAACCTTTGACGCTGTGGTGGTGACTAACTATCTTTGGCGGCCGCTGTTTCCCACGCTGCTGGCCAGTCTGGCACCAGGTGGGGTATTGCTGTATGAGACGTTTTCTGCGGGGAATGAGCGGCTGGGCAAGCCCTCACGCCCAGACTTCTTGCTGCAACCTGGAGAATTGCTCAAGCGCTGCGCGCAGCTTCAGGTGGTGGCGTTTGAAGAGGGTCGCCTTGAAAACCCAGCCAGATGCGTGCAACGCATTGTGGCCATTCAAGCCGCCAATGACGCCACCGAGCCACTGGCGCACTGTGCAGTCTCGCTAGAATCATTGGCAGACCTCACTCCCAATTGACCAAATGACACTTTCTCAGCCCCCACTCACCGGCAGTATTGTTGCCTTAATTACCCCCATGCTGGCAGATGGCAGTGTTGACTACCCTGCCCTGCGCAAATTGATTGACTGGCATGTTGACCAAGGCACAGACTGTGTGGGCGTGGTCGGTACCACGGGTGAATCACCCACGGTGAGCGTGGCCGAACACTGCGAGATCATCCGCGTGGCGGTTGAGCAGTCTGCCGGGCGTGTGCCGATCATGGCGGGCTGTGGCTCAAACTGCACGGCAGAGGCCATTGAATTGGCCAAATTTGCGAAAAAAGTGGGCGCCAACAGCCAACTTCAAGTCGTGCCTTACTACAACAAGCCCACCCAAGAGGGTCAGTACCAGCACTTCAAAGCCATTGCTGAGGCCGTTGATCTGCCGCTGGTGCTGTACAACGTGCCAGGGCGCTCGGTGGCAGATATGGCGGTCGATACGGTCTTGCGGTTAGCCCAAGTGCCGGGTATTGTGGGCATCAAAGAAGCCACCGGCAACATCGACCGCGCCCAGTGGTTGATCAAACAAGCGCCCAAAAACTTTGCTATTTACTCTGGGGACGACCCCACTGCCGTGGCCTTGATGCTGTGCGGCGGTCATGGCAACATCAGCGTCACCGCCAATGTGGCACCCCGATTGATGCACGAGCTGTGTGTAGCAGCGCTGGCGGGCGACGTGAAAACAGCCATGACCATTCAATTCAAATTGATGCCCCTGCACAAACATTTGTTTGTCGAAGCCAACCCGATTCCCGTGAAATGGGCAGCAGCACGCATGAATTTGTGCGGTGGCACGATGCGCTTACCCCTGACCGAACTCACCGCGGCCAATCAGCCTGTGGTGGAAGCCGCGTTGCGTGAAGTTGGCTTGATTTAAATCTGCGTCTGTTTTGACCCTGAACCAAAGGACTTTTGTGAACCATTTCTCTAGACTCGCCCTTCTTGGCTTGACCTTCACTTTGGGTGCGTGCTCCGTCTTGCAAGGCGACAAAGTAGATTACAAAAGTGCCGGCAAAGCACCATCGCTTGAAATACCCCCCGATTTGACCCAGCTCTCGCGCGAAACCCGCTACGCTGTGCCGGGGGCACCGGTGACGGCATCCAGCTTTCAATTGGGCCAGGTCAATGTGCAAACCATGCCGACGGCAGTGGCCACTTTGGGCGACGTGCGCATTGAACGCGCAGGCTCGCAGCGCTGGTTGGTCATAGACCGACCCGCCGACAAGCTGTGGGAACCGGTGAAAGATTTTTGGCAAGAAAATGGTTTTTTGCTCGCCATGGATCAAACCAACCTGGGCATCATGGAAACCGATTGGGCTGAAAACCGAGCCAAGTTACCTCAAGACTTTGTGCGCAATGCTTTGGGCAAGGTTTTTGACTCTTTGTACTCCACCGGCGAACGCGACAAATTTCGCACCCGGCTTGAGCGCAATGCAGCCGGTGGCACTGACATTTTCATCAGTCACCGCGGCATGATTGAGGTCTACAGCACCACCAACAAAGACCAAACCGTGTGGCAACCCCGCGCCGCAGACCCTGAACTTGAAGCCGAATTTTTGCGCCGTTTGATGGTGAAGCTGGGGGTCACCCAAGAGCAGTCCAAAGCGCTGGTGGCGGCTGGCGCAGCGCCCAAAGGCGCTCAAATCAGCCAAGTCAATGGCCAGCCGGTGGTGCAACTTGAAGATGGGTTTGACCGCGCTTGGCGGCGTGTGGGTTTGGCTTTAGACCGAACCAATTTCACCGTAGAAGACCGCGACCGCAGCAAAGGCATTTATTTTGTGCGCTACGTGGCCTCGCAGCCAGACAAAGCTGAGCCAGGTTTTTTCAGCAACCTCTTCAGCTCGTCCAAAAAAGACAATGCACCCCAAAAATTCAGAATTTCTGTGGTGAGCCAAGGCAATTTGACAGCGGTGTCTGTGCAAAACGCCGATGGCACCACCGCTGCCACAGCCGATGCCCAGCGCATTGCGCAGGTGCTGTCTGATGATTTGAAATAAAAAATCAAAAATAATAGCAGCTAGCGCTTAATCCATAAGCGCTAGCTGCTTTTTTTCTTATTTATTTTTTAAAGTAAGCCAGCACCCCTTGGCCAGCATGCGCGCCGCTGGCCAAGCATGCGGTCAACAGGTAGCCACCCGTGGGGGCTTCCCAATCGAGCATTTCACCCGCGCAAAACACACCGGGCAGCGGCTCTAGCATCAGGCCGTCGGTCAGCCCCTCAAACAACACACCGCCAGCACTGCTGATGGCTTCATCCAGCGGCCGCATGGCTGACAGGGTCAGCGGCAAGGCTTTGATGGCTGTGGCGAGCTGATGCGGGTCATGCAGTTGAGCTGGGGTCAAACTCTCATACAGCATGGCCATTTTGATGCCCTCCAAATGCAAACGGCTTTTCAGATGACTAGAGAGTGAGCGGCTGCCCCGTGGGTGCTGTACCTCAGCCAGTACCCGCTCACTTGACACATCTGGCAGCAAATCAAGCACCAAGGTGGCTTGCCCATGGCGCATGATGTCTTGGCGCAGCAGGCTGGATGCGGCATAAATCAAACTGCCCTCCACGCCAGTGGCGGTGGCCACAAACTCACCTTTGCGGGCAAAATGCTGACCGTCAGCAGCAGCAAAGGAAATCGCCACCGATTTGAAGGGCTGCCCAGCAAAGCGGCTGGCAAAGTGCGCGCTCCAGGGTGTTTGCACATCAAATCCGCAATTCGATGGCAGCAGCGGCGCCACCGCCACACCCTGCGCTTGCAGCCAAGGCACCCAAGCGCCATTAGAGCCCAAGCGCGCCCAACTGCCCCCACCCAGAGCCAGCACCAGGGCATCAGCACAGATTTGTTGGTGGCCTTGGGGCGTGTCAAAGTCCAACACCATGGACTCAGTCGCGCCCTGCGCTGGCAAGCTCACCCGCCCCTGCGGCCAACCCAGCCAGCGGTGGCGCATGTGAAATGTCACGGGCACAGCCGCCACAGCCTGGGGCTCGGGGTGGCGCAACCGATTCAGCCAAGCGCGCAGCAAGGGGGCAGCTTTCATGTCAACCGGAAACACCCGCCCTGAGCTACCCACAAAGGTTTCTATGCCCAAAGACGCCGCCCAGCGGCGCACACTGGCGGCATCAAAGGTGTTGAACAAGCGTTCAATTTGGGCACGGCGCTGCCCGTAGCGTGAAGCAAAAATGTCGGCAGGCTCAGAGTGCGTCAAATTCAAGCCACCCTTGCCAGCCAGCAAAAACTTGCGGCCAATGCTGGGCATGGCATCAAAAATAGCCACATTCATGCCCGCGCGAGACAGTACCTCTGCCGCCATCAACCCTGCGGGGCCAGCCCCGATCACTGCCACTTTTTTCATTTGTTTACCTTGATGATGTTGGGGTGCATTGTCTGTGATGCCATGCGCTGCGACATACAGGCAGCTGCAATGGCGTGTTTGGTCAACGCACTTTCACTTTCTGTCACAATTTCCCTCAATCAATTTTTTCCAACCCTTTTCTTGAGGAAACGAACATGGCCAGTGAACTGATCAAACATGTGTCTGATGCCACCTTTGAAGGTGATGTGCTGCAAGCCCAACTCCCCGTGCTGGTGGACTATTGGGCCGAATGGTGTGGTCCGTGCAAGATGATTGCCCCAATCTTGGATGAAGTCTCAACAGCTTATGAAGGCAAGTTGCAAATTGCCAAAATGAACGTGGACGAAAACCGTGACATTCCTGCCAAATTTGGTATTCGCGGCATTCCTACCCTGATGATTTTCAAAGGCGGTCAATTGGCAGCCACCAAAGTGGGCGCCATGAGCAAAGCACAACTCACCGCCTTCATCGACCAGCAATTGGCTTGATTTTTCTGTGGGTGCACGGGCTGCATCCACACACTTGCCCAGCGTTCTGTCTGGGTGTTTTTTCCTGTCATAATTCAATGCACTCGCTGGCACTCACACAGTGCCCGCCAGAGTCATAAGCGCAAACCCAACCGGCTTGAATCCTCACAAGCCTGATGCGCCCTCCACCTCCCAGCGCTAGTCAATTATTTCCACAGAGCCATTTCATGCATTTAAACGAACTCAAGGCACTGCACGTGTCAGAAGTCCTCAAGCAAGCCGAAGATCTTGAGATTGAAAACACCGGCCGCATGCGCAAACAAGAGTTGATGTTTGCCATCATCAAAAAGCGCGCCCGTGCTGGTGAGCAGATTTTTGCCGATGGCGTGCTGGAAATTTTGCCTGACGGTTTTGGTTTTTTGCGCAGCCCAGACACCAGCTACACCGCCAGCACCGATGACATCTACATCAGCCCCAGCCAGGTGCGCCGCTTCAACTTGCACACCGGCGACATGATTGAAGGCGAAGTGCGCACTCCCAAAGATGGCGAGCGTTACTTTGCCCTCAACAAGCTTGAAAAAGTCAACGGTGGCGGCCCGGAAGAAAACAAGCACAAGGTCATGTTTGAAAACTTGACTCCGCTGTTTCCCAAGGAGCAAATGCGCTTGGAGCGCGACGGCATCAAGAGCGACGAAAACATCACCGGGCGCATCATTGACATCATTGCCCCCATTGGCAAAGGCCAGCGTGCCTTGCTGGTGGCGCCACCCAAGAGCGGTAAAACGGTCATGATGCAGCACATTGCCCACGCCATTTCGGCCAACTACCCCGACAGCTACATGATGGTGCTGCTGGTCGATGAGCGCCCAGAAGAAGTGACCGAAATGCAGCGCACCGTCAAGGGCGAAGTGATTGCGTCCACTTTTGACGAGCCTGCAGCCCGCCACGTGCATGTGGCGGAAATGGTGATCGAACGTGCCAAGCGCCTGGTTGAACTGAAAAAAGACGTGGTGATTTTGCTCGACTCCATCACCCGGCTGGCTCGCGCCTACAACAACGTGGTGCCCTCCAGTGGCAAGGTGCTGACCGGCGGTGTGGACTCCAACGCACTGCAACGCCCCAAACGCTTTTTGGGTGCCGCACGCAACGTGGAGGAAGGTGGTTCATTGACCATCATTGCCACCGCACTGGTAGACACCGGCAGCCGCATGGATGAAGTGATTTTTGAAGAATTCAAAGGCACCGGCAACTCAGAAATTCACCTTGATCGCCGCCTTTATGAAAAGCGCGTGTTCCCATCCATTCAGCTCAACCGCAGCGGCACCCGGCGCGAAGAGTTGCTGTTGTCACCCGACATCTTGTCCAAAACCCGCATCCTGCGTCAGTTCTTGTACAACATGGACGAGATCGAGTCGATGGAAATGGTCTTGAAGCAAATGAAAGCCACCAAGACCAACAGCGAGTTCTTCGATCTGATGCGTCGCGGCGGTTGAACCGAGTCAACGCATCAAGGCTTGGACTCGATGCGTTTGGGCTCCACATCGGTCACCACCGTGACATCTCTGGCTTGCACATCCATCACGGAATCGTCTTGAGGTGGCGTGCGCTGGCCAAACCCCGCACCACCTTGCTGCCAGGGCGGGCGGCGGTTAAAGGCAAACACCCATGGCTTCACCAGTTGCCCTGTCAAGCGTGCCCACGAGGCTCGCACCAGCCACACCAACAGCAGCAGCAAAGCCGCAGCCAACACGCTGGCAAAAAACACCAAGCCCGCCAGCAGCAGCCCCAAGCGGACGATCAAGCCCAACAACGATTTCACCAAGTCAGCCATTCAAACTCCTGTGTAAGACACCATTGTGTCAAATCTACACTTGAACATCATCAACTGCTGGGGCGGCGCGACACGGCATAGGGTGGCAAGCCTTGCAGCATGCGCCGGCCATAGGCCATGTTCAGCAGGCGTTTGTCGTAGCAAATCACCCGTGCTTGGTCAGTCTCAGAGCGGATGGCTCGGCCGGTCCACTGCAGCAGCTTGATGCCCGTGGCAGGCACAACCAGCTCGGTAAATGGGTCACGCCCGCTGCGTTTGAGCCACTCAGCGCGGGCTTCCTCCACCGGGTCGCTGGGGGGGCTAAAAGGCAGTTTGGTGATGAACACGGTCTCGCACAGCGCGCCAGGCAAATCCAGCCCTTCGCCAAACGATTGCAAGCCAAATATCACCGACGCATCACCGGCCTCCACCCGTGCCTGGTGAATGCCCAGCAGCTTGCCGCGCGCCATTTGCCCCTGCACCAGCACCCGCTCTTGCAGCACAGCATCAAGCGCCTGCACGGCCGACTGCATTTGCGCCCTGGAGGTAAACAGCACTAGCGCACCATGCGGCACAGTGTGCAAATCTGCCACCAAAGCCGTGACTACTTCAGCGGTGTAGGCCGCCACATCTCGCGCATCAGCGCGGGTATCGGTGACGATCAGCTCGCCTTGCTGGCGATAGTCAAACGGGCTATCCACCGCCAAGGTGCTGACCTGCGGCAAGCCTGCCAGGCCAGCCTCGGCCAAAAAATAATCAAAATTGCCGCAGGTGGTGAGCGACGCCGAAGTCACCACCGCACCCCGCACTTGCCGCCACACGTGTTGGCGCAGTAAATCGCCAGGAACTATCGGGCAAGCGTGGGCGCTTAATTGCACCAGACCGCTGCTGGTATCTGATTTCAACCATTTGGCCAACGGCGGCTCAGGGCTGGCCAGCCACATGGCGCTGGTGGCCACCACGGCATTGAGCTTGGGCGCAATTTGTCCCAGCCGGGCGTACTGCACGGCGCTTTGGGTGGCTTGAGACGGGTCTTCTTTGGTCCGCAATTTAAGCTCTTTGCCCAAGGCTTCAAGCGCATCAGACAGCGCCTGGGCATGGCCATGAATCAGCCGAAACGGCTCCAACATGGCCTCTGGCACCACACCTTCTTTAAAACGGTGCACCACGTCGTAACTGCTGGCCACACCCCGCAAAAAGTCCATGGCCAAGCTGCTGGCCTGCAGCAAGGCAGTTTTAAGCTGCTGCGCCAGGGTGGCCACATCCTGGGTCAGTTGCACACCCATTTTGTCTGCCACATCCAGCAAGATTTTGGGCAATTTGTCCAACCAGCGCAGACCGCTCAAGTCCATGGCACTGGAAAACTGGTCTAACGCCACAGCGGGCAAATGGTGGCCTTCGTCAAACACCAGCAGGCAGTTGTCCAGGTCGGGCAAGGCTTTCATGCCCAGCGAGGCCAGCACCAGGTCGTGGTTGGCCACAATCACTTGCGCTTGCGCCAGTTGCATGCGCGCCTGGTAATAGCTGCAGCTGCCAAAGCGTGGGCAATGCCGCGCGGTGCAGGTGTGGCGCTCGGCGGCTACGGTAGCCCAGTCAGAGGCTTCAGGCTGCTCGGCTAAGCTGTCGCGGTCGCCATCCCACCTGCCTGCGGCCAAGCCAGAGGCCAAGGTGTCATAGAGCTGCATGCGCCGCTCCATGGGGTCGATCCAGGTCACCCCTTTGACAGGCGGCACCGGCTTAGCGGGTGCAGTGGGCTCGGGCGCGTCGTCACCTTCAAACATGTCCAAGGGTTCGCCATCGCTGCCGGCCAGTCGCTCCAATTTAAGCTTGCACACATAACGGCCACGCCCTTTGGCCAGGGCGAAGACAAATGGGGTGTCCAACACAGCAGCCAGGGCGGGCAAGTCTTTGGTCATCAACTGCTCTTGCAGCGCCACCGTGGCGGTCGACACCACCACACGGGTTTTGCGCTCCAGCGCCATGGCCACCATGGTGGACAAGTAGGCGGCAGATTTGCCCACGCCAGTGCCAGCCTGGATCACGGCCACCGCACTCAAGGGCGCGTCATGCTCGCCCAAGGTCACGCCGTGCAAATGGGTGGCAATGCGCAGCGCCATGTCGCGCTGACCCGGGCGCGCCCGAAAACCTGGCGTGCCTGAGACCACCTGGTCAAAGGCGGCCAGTGCAGTTTGGGACACCTCAGCAGAGGTCAACTCAGCAGTCAAAACGGTCATGAAACAACAGGCAGTGTGCTTAAGCCACCACCACCGATTCAAAGGCGGGGTAAAGCGTGTCGACCCAGGTGTCTACTTCATCTTGGCCAATTTGCAAAAAGCTCAAACAAGCTGCGCCATGCTGCAGCCATTCGCGCTGCTCACGCACGCCTTCATGGTGCGCCACCAAGTGGTCTGCAATGGCCGCAATGGCCACCAATTGACGCACGGGCAAGGCCACAGAGTCATCACTGAGCACCGCAAAATCATGATGCAGCCGCACCGCATGGGAAATGACCTGTGGCAGCCGCCAAGTCCTGGCCACAATGGCACCCACCACAGCATGGTCGGTGCGGTGTGCTGCGTTTTCAGTTTGGATAAAAGTGCGGTCTTGGCGCGCCATGGCCTCCACCAGCGTGCCGCTGTAGCCACGCACCCCTTGCAGCATGACTGGAATGCCCACATGAAAAAACAGCCCACAGGTCTTGGCAATTTCTACATCCACCCCATACAACTGCCGGGCGATGTGTGCCATGGCCATGGAACGGCGGGTGGAAGACTCCCAGAAATGCTCAATCAAGGTGGGGTCAATGCGAATGGTGTGGCGCAACAAAAACCCGGTCAGCAAGGTGGCGGTGGGCTTGAGCCCCAGCATGGACACGGCTTGCGCCACGGAGGTGGTGGCCTCACGCCGGGCATACAGTGGGCTGTTGGCCAAGCGAATGAGCGCCGCCGTCATGGCCACATCGCTGGCGGCAATGGCCGCCACGGCCAAGGGGTCGGGGTCGGGCTGGTTCAGCTCGGCTTGCAGTTGCACCAGCAATTGCGGGCACGGGGGAATGACAATGTCTTTGACTGGGCCAGCATCGCGGGCGTGATCCAGCTC
Source organism: Rhodoferax sp. (assembly GCF_028715765.1). Classification (GTDB taxonomy): domain Bacteria; phylum Pseudomonadota; class Gammaproteobacteria; order Burkholderiales; family Burkholderiaceae_C; genus Rhodoferax. Next base: position 9,545 of record NZ_JAQURE010000049.1, on the reverse strand, counting down.
ACGGTTGATCTCGGTGGCTTTCATGCAGGGCTCTCCTAGCCCCCATTATCAGGACAAGCCCCGCCCCCAACCGGGTTCAAACCGGCACCGGCACCAAAAAATCACGGCTGATGTGGGCGCCCAAATCGTTGATGCGATCCAGAAACTGGGTCAGGTAAGCGTGCAGCCCGGTGGCCAAGATTTCATCAATACGGCCATATTGCAGCTCAGCGCGCAGTTTGCCAGCGCGGCGCTGGGTTTCAACCGACTGGTCGTTAGCCACCATTTTGAGGTTGCCCACCACTTCATTCAGGCTGGCGTGCAGGCTGCGCGGCATGTCGGGGCGCAAGATCAGCAGCTCGGCCACGCGCTCTGGGCGAATCACATCACGGTAGACCTTGCGGTAAACCTCAAAACCACTCACGCTGCGCAAAATGGCGCTCCAATGGTAGAAATCGTACTCTTGGTCTTTCTCATTGGCAGCGCCATAAAAATCACTCTCAACCGCATGAAACTTCACATCCACCAAGCGCGCCGTGTTGTCGGCGCGCTCCAGAAAAGTACCCAGGCGCATGAAATACAACGCCTCGTCCATCAGCATGGTGCCCACCGTGACCCCGCGTGACAGATGTGAGCGGAACTTGACCCACTCAAAAAACTGCGAAGGGTCGGCCTCGAAGTCACCTTGTTTGATCATGCGCTTGACTTCCAGCCACGTCTGGTTTTGGGTTTCCCAGACCTCGGTGGTGAGGGTACCGCGCACCGCACGCGCGTTTTCACGTGCCGCGCTCAAGCAAGACAAGATGCTTGACGGGTTGCTTTCGTCTTTCACCATGAAGTCCATCACCGCCTTGGCCGTGATGTCACCGTGTGCTTCACGGTAGCTGGGCAGCAACTCGCTGATGGACAGCAGCCCCTGCCAGCCTGCGCGTGCCACCGCATCTGACTGTGGCAACAGTGAGGTTTGGTAGTTCACATCCAGCAGACGCGCCGTGTTTTCAGCGCGCTCGGTGTAACGGTTCATCCAAAAAAGGTGGTCAGCAGTGCGAGACAACATACATGTATCCTCAAATTTGATAGCTGGTTACGCTTATTCTGTAAGCGCTAGGAACTGATTTTTCATAAATTTCAAGCGCTTTATGAGGTTTGGCTCTGGGCTTGAATGGCGCCTGCTGGGGCGTCCATTTGTTCTGCATCTTCCAAAATCCAGGTGTCTTTTGTACCGCCGCCTTGTGACGAATTAACGACCAGCGAGCCGTCTTTGAGCGCCACCCGGGTCAACCCGCCCGGCACCATTTGCACGCCCTTGCCGGTGAGCACATAGGGGCGCAGGTCAATGTGGCGCGGGGCAATGCCACTCTCGACAAAGGTCGGGCAACTTGACAGGCTCAAGGTGGGCTGGGCAATGTAGCCGCTGGGGTTGGCCAACACGGCCTTTTTGAAGTCTTCCACTTCTGCGTTGGTGGCTGCCGGCCCCACCAGCATGCCGTAGCCGCCTGCGCCGTGCACTTCTTTGACCACCAGGTCTTTCATGTTGGCCATGACGTAAGACAGGTCGTCTTTGTTGCGACACATGTAGGTTGGCACATTGTTCAAAATGGGTTTTTCACCCAGGTAAAACTCAATCATCTTGGGCACATAGGGGTAGATGGATTTGTCATCTGCCACGCCGGTGCCAACACCGTTGCAAATGTTCACATGCCCGGCCTTGTACACCTCCAGCAGCCCGGCACAACCCAGCGTGGACGTCGGGCGGAACACGTTGGGGTCTAAAAAGTCGTCATCCACGCGGCGGTAAATCACGTCCACCCGCTGCGGCCCGCGGGTGGTGCGCATGTAGCAGAAGTTGTCTTTGACAAACAGGTCTTGCCCTTCCACCAGCTCCACACCCATTTGCTGCGCCAAAAAGGCGTGCTCGAAGTAGGCGCTGTTGTACATGCCGGGGGTGAGCACCACCACGGTGGGCTCGGCGGTGGTGGCTGGGCTGCTTTCGCGCAGGGTCTCCAGCAGCAAATCGGGGTAATGGGCAATGGGCGCCACCCGGTGCATGGCAAACAGGTCGGGGAACAGCCGCATCATCATCTTGCGGTCTTCCAGCATGTAGCTCACGCCGCTAGGAACCCGCAGATTGTCTTCCAGCACGTAATACTCACCGTTGCCTTTGGCGTCAGGCGCACGCACGATGTCAATGCCTGAGATTTGTGAATACACCTGGTTAGGCAAATCCACCCCCATCATCTCGGGGCGGAACTGGGCGTTTTGCTCAATTTGCTCACGCGGTATCAGACCTGCTTTCAAAATTTCCTGGTCGTGGTAGATGTCATGCAAGAAGCGGTTCAGGGCGGTGACGCGCTGCGTTAAGCCTTTTTCCATGCTCTGCCATTCGTGCGCGGGGATGATGCGTGGAATCAAATCAAACGGAATCAGCCGCTCGGTGCCCGCACCGTCTTCGTCTTTTTCGCCATACACCGCAAAGGTGATGCCGACCCGGCGAAAAATCATTTCAGCCTCGGCGCGGCGCTTGGCCATCATGTCGCCGGGCTGGCGGGCTAACCACTCGTCGTAGAGCTTGTAGTGGTCTCGGATTTGCTTGCCACCAGAGAAGAACTCGTAGGGCAATTGGGTGTACATCTCGTCAAATTTCTGCATCATGTTTACTCCTGGGTAAAGCTTAGCAAGGTTCAGGCCAGACGGATGTGTGTTGCAAGCTCACTTTGTGTAGAAAAGCCCCACCCCACACATCAAGGCACCTGGTGGTGCCAATAACGCTGGCGCACTTGGCGCTCGCACTGCACCGATTCAGGCCGCCAAGACTGCCAGGTGGCCGCACCACAACGGGGCGAATCCACCACGCCAATGTGGCGCTCTTGGTAACGCACCAAAACAGGGCTAGCTGGATGGCCAAAGCGGTTGCGATAGCCCGCTTGCACCAATGCCAGGCGCGGTTGCACCGCATCCAAAAACGCGGCACTGCTAGAGGTTTTGCTGCCATGGTGCGGCACCAGCAGCACATCAGCGTGCAGCAGATGCCCAGACATGACTCCGGCGGACAAAGACGTGGTGGTGGCTTGATGGGCATCCGCTTGGGCAGTGGCGGCGACCAGCACTTGGCTTTTTGCCACCAATCGGGTTTCTTGCGCTTGCTCAATGTCCCCGGCCAGCAGCGCAGACTGCGTGCCGTTGGCAATGCGCAGGGTGCAACTCATGGCATTGGGTTTGGCCCGGCCGGTGTAATCAGGCGCTTGCGGGTGCAGCACCTCAAACACCACACCATCCCACACCCAGCGCTGGCCAGCCTGGCAGCGCTGCACCTGCGCCATGCTTTGCAACGCATGGTCAGGCGCAATAGAACTCAGCACCGTAGCCTGCGGTTGCATGGCCAGCACAGCCGACGCACCGCCGGTGTGGTCGGTGTCGCGGTGGCTGAGCACCAACATGTCCAAGCGCACCCCCAGCGCGCGCAGCAGCGGCACCAGCACGCGGTGGCCGGCATCGCTGTCGCGGCTAAAGCGCGGGCCGGCGTCATACAACAAGGCGTGGTGGGCGGTGCGCACCAGCAGCGCGTTGCCCTGGCCAATGTCTGCAGCCAGCAGTTCAAACTGTCCCTGGGGTGGCACTGGCGCACGCCATAACAGCACAGGCAACAACAGTGGCACACCCAGCAGCCGCCACGCCAGCGGCAAGCGCCATGCCAGCAACACACCGCCCAACAGCCCGGCGGCGCCCGCCCACAATGGCGTTTGCGCCGTGGCCAACGTGGCACCGGGCCAGCTGGCCAGCCAGCTCAAAAAGACCATCAACAGGTCAATGGCCCAGCCCGCCAGCGTCCAGCAAAAGGGCCACAGCGTGCCGAGCAGCGCCAACGGCGTCACGCCCAAAGTCACCCACGGAATAGCCAACGCATTGGCCAGCAAGCCCACCAGCGAGACCTGACCAAACAGCAGCAAACTCAACGGCGTGAGCGCCAGGGTGATCACCCACTGCTCCCGCATTAAGGCAACAAATCGACCTCTAGCGCTTACAGTATAAGCACTAATAGCTTCATAATTTGTAGCAAAAAGCACCCCAACCGCAACAAAACTCAGCCAAAATCCGGCTTGCCACAGCGCCCAAGGGTCGGCCAGCACCACCACCGCGCAGGCCAACAACCAGACCTGCGGCCACGGCCAGCGCGCGCCCAGCAGGCGCAGCACACCCACGCAGGCCAACATCAGCACGGTGCGCTGCGCTGGCACACCCCAGCCGCTGAACAAGGCATAAGCCAATGCCAGCCCAGTGCCACCCAGCAAAGCCGCGCTGGGTGCGCTGACCCGTGTGCAGAGCCAGCCCGAGCGGCGCCACAGCCAGCCCACCAGCAAGGCGGTAGCCCAGGCAAACATGGTGACATGCAGGCCGCTGATGCTCATCAAATGCGCCACGCCGGTGGCGCGAAACACATCCCAGTCGGCACGCTCAATGGCCTGCTGGTCACCCACCACCAGCGCCGCCAGCAGGCCAGCCACCTGTGGGTTGTCGGGCACATGCGCCATGATGCGCTCACGCACCAGGCCGCGCGCCCACTCCACCGGGTGCTGCCAGGTGGCGCCCAAGCGCACCGGGGGCGGGTCTTGGCTGCCCGCGCGCACATAGCCAGTGGCTTGCACACCGTTTTCCCACTGAAAAAGCTCGACATCAAACCCATGGGGGTTGAGGACACCGTGCGGGGCTTTCAGTCGCACTGTCATCTGCCAGCGCTCACCCGCGTGCAGGTCGGCGGGCAAGCGTTGCAGCTCACCGCGCACATCACCAGAGCTGTCGCCCTTGGGCAACACACCGCTGTACCAAGCCAGCTCCAGCTGGTCGGGCACGGCCACTGGCTGGCCGTCAAGCGCGGCGGTCTGCACCGCCAGGCGAAAGCGTAAACCCGCCTCCAGCCGCTGCGGCATGGCCGCCACAATGCCGGTCACCAGCAGGTTGCGCCCCTCCAGCGCAGGGGTCAGGGCGTGCTGCGCAAACACACCGGCGCGCACGCCTGTCAGGCCAAACGCCAGCATGCCAGTGACCAGCAGCCAAGCTGCCGCAGGCAGTTTAAATGTTACATTTTTGATAGCTACCAGCGCAATGGGAATAAGCTCTAGAGCCATAAAAAGCATGTAAGTTTTTACACCCCACAAACTCGGTTGCAGAGTTTGCACTGCGGTGCCCAGCACCCAGGCCAGCAGCACCACAGTGCCATGGTGCCTGGCTTGCATCAACCCTGCACCAGGCTTTGCAAATGCGCCAGCAGGTGGTCGCGCACCGACAGCAGTTTGGGCAACTGCGCCAGGGCGGCGGCTTCTTGGCCTTGGTTTTTAAGCTCGCACAGGTGGTCGGCCTGGGTGTGGGCTTGCGCGTGCAAGGCCAGCAAGGCATCGGCTTCGGCCACCCGGATGTCAGCGCGCCAATCGCCTGCATCGAGCCACTTGCCCAAGTGGCATTGGTGGGCATTGAGCTCAGGCATCACTTTGCATTCGCCTGTCAAGTAGGCTTGCACCGCCAGCACCCAGGCGCGGTGTTCCACTTGGGCAAACAGCAGCGGCAGCTGGCTGCGGTCTAACGCTTTGGCGGTTTGCCACAGTGCATCTGGCCGCCAGGCCGCCGCCCAGCCGGCCAAGTCTGACGCTGGCATGGGGCGGGCAATGCCGTAGCCCTGGGCGTGTTCGCAACCCAGTTGCAACAGCATTTGGCCGTGCACCACAGTTTCAACGCCCTCGGCAATGGCCTGGCGGTGAAACGACGCCGCCAAGTCAAGCACACCCAGCAAAATGGACAAGTCATCGGGGTCGTCAAGCATGTCGCGCACAAAACTTTGGTCAATTTTGAGCTGCGAGACCGGCAACCGCTTCAAATAAGTGAGTGACGAGTAACCGGTACCAAAGTCGTCCAGCGCAAAGGTCACACCCAGCTGGCGGCACTGCAACATCACCTCGGTGACGCGCACCATGTCTTGCAGGGCACTGGTTTCCAGCACCTCGATTTGCAACTGGCTGGGTGGCACTTTGGGTTGCGCGGCCAGCGCGGTGCGCAAAAACGCCACAAAACCAGGCTGCTGCAATTGCCGCGCCCCCACATTCACGCTCACCACCAGGCGCAAGCCCTGTGCTTGCCATGCCGCCATTTGCGCCAGCGCGGTGCGCACCACCCATTCGCCCACCGCCACAGCCAGCGGGTCGTCTTCAATCAAGGGCAAAAAGTGGGCCGGGGCCAGCAAGCCCTGCTGCGGATGCTGCCAGCGAATCAAGGCCTCGGCACCCACCACCTGACCCAACCGCATGTTGACCTTGGGCTGGTAATACAGCACAAACTCTGACTGAGACAGCGCCTGCGCAATGCGCTTGAGGCTTTCAAACTGGCCACGCAGGCTGCGGTCTTGTTCCGCATCAAACACATGAAAACGGTTTTTGCCAGCCTGTTTGGCCTGGTACATGGCTTGGTCGGCCTGGCGCATCAGCTGGTCGGCATCGACCTCTTGCGCTTGCGGGTAAAAGGTCACCCCCACGCTGGCTGACACTGTGACATCAAAACCGGCCACGTTCAATGTGGTGCCTGTGGCATGCAGCAGGCGCTGCAACATGGGCACGCTCTCGTCAAGCCCGGCCACGTCCATCAGCACCACCACAAACTCGTCGCCACCTATGCGTGCCAGCGTGTCGCCATCGCGCAGCGCCTGGCGCATGCGGGCAGCCAGCGCCACCAGCAGTTGGTCGCCCATTTCATGGCCATAGGTGTCATTGATCAGCTTGAAGCCGTCCAGGTCTAAAAACACCACACCCAATTGCTGGCCACGGCGCGCCACCTGGCTCATGCCCAGGCGCAGACGGTCGGCCAGTAACACGCGGTTGGGCAGACCGGTGAGGGCATCAAAATGCGCCAAGCGCTCCAGCTCTTGCTCATGCTGTTTGTTCACCGTCACATCCACATACAGGGTGACAAAGCCGCCCTGGGGCAGCGGCATGCCACGCACCTCCAGCGTGCGGCCATTGGGCAGGCTGCGCTCAAACCGGTGCGGCGCAAACTGGCGCGCCAAGACCACCCGCTCGGCCACCAGCGTGTCGACATCGGCCGGGCCGTAGTCGCCACGCTGGGCATTGAAGCGGAAGATGTCTTCAAAATTCAAGCCACCCGGCTGTTTGAGCAGGCTGTCTGGCAGGTCTAACAGGGTTTGAAACTCTTGGTTGAAGGCCACCAGGCGCAGGTTGGCATCAGCCACCGACACGCCACCGGGAAAGTTTTCAATGATGGTTTGCAGCGTGTCGTTGTGCTGCTGCAAGCGCGCTTCGGTGGCTTTGAGGGCTTGCACCTGGTGGCTGAGCTCATCGGCATGGGCTTCCAGCGTATCGTGGTTTTGCTGCAATGTTTGGAGCATGGTGCGCTGGCATTGCGCCAGTTGCTGCACTTCTGCCACCCGGCTGTGGATGGCTGGCAGCGGTGCAAAGTCAAGCAGCCCAATGCGCCGGCTGTGGTCTGCCAGCAGCTCCAGCGGGCGCGCCAACCGGGCACTGCCGACGTGCGTGACCCACATGGCCAGCGCCAGCAGCAGCATCAGCGCGGCCGTTAACGCCAGCGCCATTGGCGCCCAAGCCGGGGCGAAATCTGCCGCCGGTGCCAGCACCAGCACCCAAAACCGCTGGTTGCCCAAGGCGTAGGGGTGCACGCTGGCCAGCCAGCGGGTGTGGTCAGCAGCAAAGCTGAGCACCCGACTGACTGGGCGCTGCTGCTCGCGCCAGCTGCGCATGGCCGCCGACACCGCTGGCAGCTCCAGCACCTCCACCGGGTGCAACACGCGCGCCAGCCAGCTGGCCGCCGACACACCGCCAGGTGCCGCGGGCAAGCACAGCACCTGCTCGTCTTGTGTCAGCACCAGCACTTGTCCGTGTTGCCCCACTTTGGCTTGCATGGTGAGCTGGGACAAGTCGCGCAGGGTCAAGTCAAACCCCAGCACCAGGTCGCGGCCATCGGTCAACTTCAGCCGTGCAGAAGCGGTGATGCCGGGATCACCGGTGGTGAAAAAAGTGTAAGGCGCGGTCCAATGCACCAGGCCAGGCGCCGGCATGGCCATGGCACCGGTGAACCAGGGGCGCAGGCGCGGGTCGTAAGCGGTGCTGCTGACGCTGCTGGTTTGGCCGCCATCCGCGGCCTGGTCAGTGAGCAGGTGATGCCGCTCCCCCCAGCGCGGCACATCAGTCATGCGGTTGCGCCAACCGCCCTCGGGTTTTTGCAGCAACAGCCAGCCTTGTCCGGTGCTTGTGCCCGCCACCACCGAAGTGACTTGTGGCAACTGACCCAAGATGGGTTTGAACACATGGTTAAAAGCCGCTGGGTCTTGCAGACTTGGCGCTTGCTGCTGCAGCCACTGCGGGCTCATGGCCAGCAATCGCACCGGGGGCAAAAAGGCCGCATCCAGGCCAGCCTCTACCTTGGCGACGGCCACATCAAATTGGTCGTTGGCAATTTGCTGCGCCATGGGCAGCATGCCAAACCAGACAAAACTGCCCGCCACCAGCAGCGCCGTGGCAGCGACTAAAAGCCCGACCCGGCGCAATAAAAATTGGCGCAACGGCAAAACGGGGCGGGCGGGCTGTGACATGTGGCGAATGATAGTCCTCAGATTAAGATAACCACCTGTGCATCTTCACAAGCAGAAAGAGCCTTTTTTATGAACACAAACCAACCTCACCCCGCCCAAGCTGCAGCGCTGTTTGGCGACCGCATCATCTTGTTTGGCATGGCGCTGAGCGCTGTGGCCGGCCTGGTGCTGGGCTTCCAATTTGTTGACACCAGCCTGGCCATCATGGCCACGGCGGTGCTGGCGCTGCTGGGCGGGCTGACCTACGCCACTGCCAAGGGCACCGCGCTGAGCAAATATGTGCTGACCTTTGCATTGATCGGCCTGGTGGTGCTGCACATTCAACTCAGCCGCGGCATGCTGGAATTTCACTTTGGCGTATTTGTCACACTGGCCTTGCTGCTGGTGTACCGCGACTGGAAAATCATTGTGTTTGGCGCGTTGGTCTATGCCGTGCACCACGTGGTGTTTGACCGGCTTCAAGCCGCAGGGTATGGCCTGTATTGTTTGTCGACCCCTGACTTTGCTGTGATCATGCTGCACGCGGTGTATGTGGTGGTGCAGTCTGGGGTAGAGGTGTTGCTGGTGATGGGCTTCACCCGCGCTGCGGTGGCGGGTGACGAAATGGCGGTCTTGGTGGCTGCGGTCAACCGGGCAGACGGTATGTCTTTGGATGTGAAACACATCCCAGCACAGTCGCATTTGGGCACCGTGCTCAAGAGCACCTTGACCCGCATGAACCAAGCCGTGGAAGCCGTGCGCACCAGCTCACAAAGCATTGAAATGGCCAGCGCCGAAATCGCCCAAGGCAACCAAGACCTGAGCAACCGCACCGAAAGCCAGGCCAGCGCCTTAGAGCAAACCGCCGCCAGCATGGAAGAGCTAAGCTCCACCGTCAAGCAAAACGCCGACAACGCCCGCCAGGCCAACCAGCTGGCCATGAGTGCCAGCACGGTGGCCGTGCAAGGCGGCGAGGTGGTGG
>NZ_JAQURE010000048.1 GCF_028715765.1 Rhodoferax sp. | reverse complement strand
CACATGGATGTCTGCGAAATGCCGCGACAGTAAAACCTTGGAGGCGGATGTAGATGAAATACTTGACAACTTCGGCTCAAAATATAAATTCGCGTTTTAACGTATCTAACTTATGCTTAATGGCTTAAATTAGTATATTTTGTGATTATTTATTTTGTAAAAATTAACTGAATACGACCTGATTATTAAATGCTCAAATTTTTGGTTTTACCTAAATATGGTAAATTAGGCGCTTCATCCCGAATGCGGTTGTTTCAATATGTACCGCAGCTTGAGCAAGCAGGTGCTGAAGTGACTGTGAGTCCGTTGCTGTCTGATGCGATGCTGCAGGCGCGTTATCAGCGCGGTGCGTATGGGGTGTGGGCGCTTTTACGAGCTTATTCAAGGCGGCTGATGACATTGCTTGGCAGCCAGCAATTTGATCTGGTCTGGATTGAAAAAGAAGCCCTGCCATGGTTTCCTGCGTGGTTTGAGCGCTTGCTGTTGCGCCGTGTGCCCTATGTTTTGGATTTTGATGATGCCATTTTTCACAATTACGATTTGCACCGCGTTCTTTGGGTGCGCCATGTGTATGGGCGGAGAATAGATCGGTTGATGGCGGGCGCCCGGTTGGTGGTCACGGGAAATCGGTATATGGCAGATCGGGCAACCGCTGCCGCTGCCCAGTGGGTTGAGGTGCTTCCAACGGTGGTTGATTTGGTGCTGTACGCTGCCAAACCAAGTTATCGGGTTGCCGCAAAACCACGTATTGTGTGGATTGGCTCGCCTTCTACGGTGCCGTATTTGCTGGCATTGGCACAACCGCTGAGTGCGCTGGCTAAACGACAGCCGTTCTCGTTGCGGGTCATTGGCGGTGGCGTGGTCACCATGCCGGGTGTGGATGTGGAGGCTGTGAATTGGTCGGCTGACACAGAGGCGGCGCAAATTGCTGAGTGTGATGTGGGAATCATGCCCTTGAAAAACTCGCCCTGGGAGCAGGGAAAATGCGCCTACAAGCTGATTCAGTACATGGCGTGCGGATTGCCTACAGTGGCATCGTCCGTAGGTGCCAACCGGGATGTGCTGCGCGAGGGTGAAACTGGTTTCTTTGCCGACACGGATGATGAGTGGATAGAAAGAATAGAAATGCTTTTGTGTAATGTGGCTTTACGTCAGCTTTTGGGGCAGGCCGGACGCGTGCGAGTCGAAGCCAACTATTGTTTGCAGCAAACAGCGCCAAGGTTGGTTCGCCTTCTCATGGATGCTGGCGTGCATTGACGATGGGCGGCTTGCTTGCACTTTTTTTGGGTGTTGACCTTGCATCGGTTAACGTTGTTTGCGTGCCCCAAGGCCGCACGCCGTGAAAACCCTCGCCATCATCTCCAGCCAGGCGTTTTCTCTGGTCAATTTCCGGGGCCGTTTGATTGCGGACTTGGTCGCGCAAGGGGATCGGGTATACGCGCTGGCCCCCGACTACACCGAAGACCTTCATGCACAGGTGAGCGCGTTGGGCGCCATACCAGTCTCGTTCGAGTTGACCCGCACCGGCATGAGCCCGTGGCATGACCTGCTCAGCACGATCAAGCTGACCACTCTGTTGCGTCAATTGAAGCCAGATGTCACGTTGAGCTATTTCATCAAGCCGGTGATTTACGGTACGCTGGCGGGTTGGATTGTACGGGTGCCACACCGAGTGGCCATGATTGAAGGTTTGGGCTATGTGTTCACCGAAACCGGCTCCAAGCTGTCTTGGTCGCGCGTGCTGCTGCGTGAAGGTGTGTCGCTGTTGTACCGCATCGCGTTGTCGCGGGCGCACCGGGTCATTTTCTTGAACAAGGATGACATTTTTAATTTTCTCAAGCTGGGCTTGGTTGACTTGCCCAAAATCTGTCATCTGGACGGCATCGGTGTTGATCTTGACTACTGGACTGTAGCGGCACCGGTTGCCTCCCCTGTGACGTTCTTGCTTGCAGCGCGGCTGCTGCGAGAAAAAGGGATCATTGAATTTGCGCAAGCGGCCACCCAGGTCAAGGCGCGTTATCCGCAGACCCGCTTCATTTTGCTTGGCGCACTCGACCCCAATCCTGGCAGTTTGGACATTGCACAGGTGCAGCGACTGGTGAATGACGGCATCATGGAGTGGCCAGGCCATGTCAACCTCAAACCCTGGATGGCACAGGCCAGCGTCTATGTGCTGCCGTCCTACCGCGAGGGTTTGCCGCGCAGCACACAAGAAGCCATGGCCATGGGGCGCGCAGTAATCACCACTGACGTGCCGGGCTGCCGCGAGACGGTGGCAGATGGTGTCAATGGCTTTTTGGTGCCCGCACGCGATGCTGCAGCGCTGGCTCAGGCCATGCTGAAGTTTGTCCAGCATCCGGAATTGATTGAAGCCATGGGCTTGCAAAGCCGGCGCATGGTGGAGGCGCGGTTTGATGTCAAAAAAATCAATCCTCAGTTGCTTGGTATGTTGGATTTAGAAATTAATCAATTTAATAAATAAAAATATCTCTAAAAACAGATATATGTCGATTTTTAGTATATTTACACTGGTTTAAAGTTTAATTTATATAATATTGCAGTGATTCGATGAGTGGTATCAGTCATATAAATAAGCTGCTTGTCACAGGCTCCAATGGCTGGGTTGGGCGTGCAGCGTGTGCCTCGATTGAAAATCGTGGCTGGTCTGTGCGGGCTGCTGTGCGGTCGACTTCAGTGGCTGACTTGCCTGATGATGTGGTGCAAGTGGGCAGCGTGAACAACCAGACCCACTGGGCGCCTGCACTTTCAGGCATCCACACCGTGCTGCATTGTGCCGCCCGCGTCCACGTCATGACCGACACCGCTCAAGACCCTTTGTCTGAGTTCCGCAAAGTCAACGTCGATGGCACGCTCAATTTGGCCCGTCAGGCAAGCGCAGCAGGTGTCAAGCGCTATATTTTTATGAGCTCCGTCAAGGTCAATGGTGAATCCACTCGATCTGGTCACTCCTTTACCGAAGCCGACACAGCCAACCCCCAAGACCCCTACGCCATCAGCAAGTTTGAGGCCGAACAAGGCTTGCGCCAGATCGCTGCCGTCACGGGCATGGAAGTCGTCATCATTCGCCCTCCTTTGGTTTACGGCCCGGGTGTGAAAGCTAATTTTGCCGCCCTCATGCACGCCGTGCAGCGCGGCTGGCCGCTGCCTTTAGGCGCGGCGCACAACCAGCGCAGCCTGGTGGCGCTGGACAACTTGGTCGATTTCATCCTCACCTGTGCCACCCACCCCAGCGCTGCCAACCAGACTTTTTTGGTCAGCGACGGGCAAGACCTGTCCACCACCGAGCTGGTGCGCGGCATGGCACGCGCGGCCAACGTGCCCACACGTTTGCTGCCGATACCTGTGTGGGCGTTGCAAACGGCGGGTCAATGGCTGGGTCAAGGGGCTGCCGTACAACGCTTGTGTGGTAATTTGCAATTAGATATTTCCAAAGCACGAAAACTTTTAAATTGGTCGCCCCCCTTGTCTGTGGAAGAAGGATTAAGGCGAGCCATGGCATCCACCCATTGATATGAAAAGATTTTTAGATTTGGTGTTAACCCTGGTTGCCGGGGTTATTTTGTTTGTTCCCATCATCATTGCCTGCCTGATGGTGAGGTTAACCTCTCATGGCCCGATTCTCTATTGGTCGGATCGGGTTGGGCGCGACAACAAACTCTTCAAAATGCCCAAATTTCGCAGCATGCAGGTAGGCACGCCAGCGGTGGCAACGCATTTATTATCCAATCCTGATGTTTATCTCACGCCCATTGGGAGTTTTTTGCGTAAATCCAGTTTGGATGAATTGCCACAACTGTGGAGTATCTTTGTCGGTGACATGAGTTTTGTCGGCCCGCGGCCAGCTTTGTTTAACCAGCATGATTTGATTGAGTTGCGAACCCAAGCTGGCATTCACCAACTGGTGCCGGGTCTCACAGGGTGGGCTCAAATCAACGGCCGTGACGAGCTGCCAATACCTGCCAAAGTAGCCTTGGATGCAGAATATCTCAAGCGCCAATCTTTCTGGTTTGATTTAAAAATTATTCTGCTCACTGCCATCAAGGTCATAAAACGAGATAATATCGTTCATTAAGAACCACTTTCCATGTGGCAACAGGGATTTTAAAAAACTTTACCTACAGGTGTTGGATATGACAAATTTAATTGAGATTCAAGCGCAAATTGCCTTGCTGCAAAAGCAAGCCGAAGAAATCAAAGCCCAAGAATTTAACAAGACAGTGGCTGAAATCAAAGCCAAAATGGAAGCCTTTGGTATTACCTTGGCTGACCTTGACAGCGGTAAAAACCGCGTGCGCAAACCCACCACCAAATCCGCCAACCCCGCGCCTGCCAAATACCGTGGCCCCAATGGCGAAACCTGGAGCGGCCGTGGCCTCATGCCGCGCTGGTTGGCGGCCTTGGTGGCGCAAGGGCAAAGCAAAGACTCATTTGCCATCTAAAGTGATGTGATGTGTGTGCTGCGTGGTCTGGGCAGTGCGCTGCTCTGACCACGACAAGTGCCAAATTCCAAGCCACTGCACCACGTGCTGTGCTCCCTCTTGCAGTCTGTCTGTTCCCTGCCATGACCCAAACTCCCTCACTTTTACCCGGCGACCAAGCCAATATTTTGGCCAAGGCCTTGCCCTACATCCGCAAATTCCACGGCAAAACCATGGTCATCAAATACGGCGGCAACGCTATGACCGACCCTGCTTTGCAGCAAGCCTTTGCCGAAGACGTGGTGCTGCTCAAGTTGGTGGGCATCAACCCGGTGGTGGTGCATGGCGGCGGCCCGCAAATTGAAGGCTTGCTCAAACGCCTGGGCAAAAAAGGCGAATTCATTCAGGGCATGCGCGTGACCGATGCCGAGACCATGGAAGTGGTTGAGTGGGTGCTGGCTGGTGAAGTTCAGCAAGACATTGTGGGTTTGATCAACCATGCGGGCGGCAAAGCGGTGGGCTTGACCGGGCGCGATGGCGGTTTGATCCGCGCCCAAAAACTCAAGATGGTTGACAACGCAGACGCCAGCAAAGAGCACGACGTGGGGCAGGTGGGCGACATTGTCAGCATTGACCCGAGTGTGGTGAAAGCCTTGCAAGAAGATGCCTTCATCCCCGTCATCAGCCCGATTGGGTTTGGTGAGCACAACGAAAGCTACAACATCAATGCCGACGTGGTGGCTGCCAAACTGGCCACCGTGCTCAAAGCCGAAAAGCTGATGATGCTGACCAACATCAGCGGCGTGCTCAACAAAGCCGGTGAGTTGTTGACCGACTTGACCGCCAAGCGCATTGACGAGCTGTTTCTTGACGGCACGATTTCGGGTGGCATGCTGCCCAAAATTGCCGGTGCGCTCGATGCCGCCAAAAGCGGTGTTAACTCGGTGCACATCATTGACGGCCGCGTGCCCCATGTGCTGCTGCTTGAAATCCTGACCGATCAGGCTTTTGGCACCATGATCCGCTCGCATTGAGTTGCTATTTAAAGTGGAGCTGCTTACGCTTATTTGACAAGCGCTAGAGCATGATTTCATTCATAAAACCGGGTCAACTTCTGACTTAGGTGTTTACCCTTAAAAGTCCTAGATAAGCCTATCTAAGACCTGTTTGGGGGTGCCTTCGGGGCTTGAGTTGGTGCAAAATAGAACGGTCGTTCTTTTTGTGCCAACATCTCATGACCACTGTCACCTCGTCTACCCCGACCCGCCGCCGCAGCAGCAACGGCGCACGCGCGCTGCAAAAAGGCCAGCAAACCAAGCAAGCCATTGTGGATGCCGCCCTGGGGCTGGCCGAACAAATTGGCCTGGAAGGCTTGAGCATTGGCGCGCTGGCTGAAATCACCCGCATGAGCAAGTCTGGCGTGTTTGCCCACTTTGGCTCGCGTGAAGAGCTGCAAATCTCGGTCATTCGCGCTTACTACCAGCGCTTCTCGGACGAAGTTTTTTACCCGGCCATGAATGCCCCGCGTGGCTTGCCGCGCGTGCGTGCCTTGTTTGACAACTGGATGAAGCGCGTGGCCATCGAAATCCAGTCGGGCTGTATTTTCATCAGCGGGGCCGTCGAGTTTGACGACCGCCCGGGCGCAGTGCGCGATGCCCTGGCCAGCTCGGTACAAACCTGGCTGGCCGCCATGCACCGCGCCGTGGAGCAAGCCAAAGAAACTGGCCATCTGGTGCCCGACGCAGACGAGGCACAAATGGCCTTCGAAATTCATGGCCTGATATTGGCGCTGCACTACGAAGCCCGGTTTTTAAAAAACCCTGGTGCCATTGAACGCGCCCACACCGGTTTTGAAAACATCTTGTTGCGCTACGGCAAAGCACCTGCCCGAACCACCTCGCGCTGACGCACGCATTGCCCGCTTTTTTACCCCACCATTTTTTCAAGGAGACTCTCATGGCTGTTTACACCCCCCCGCTGCGCGACATGCAGTTTGTGATGCACGAGTTGCTCAACGTCACGGCTGATTTGCAAGCCATGCCAGTACATGCTGACATGGATGCCGACACCATCAACGCCGTGCTGGAAGAAGGCGGTAAATTTGCCGCTGAAGTCTTGCTACCGCTCAACATTTCGGGTGATGCTGAAGGCTGCCAGCTCGACATCACCACCCATGCGGTGACCACCCCCACCGGCTACAAAGCCGCCTACAAACAGTACATTGACGGCGGCTGGGCCGCGCTGGCCTGCGACCCCGCGTTTGGTGGCCAGGGCCTGCCGCTGGTGGTGAACCAGTGTTTTTACGAGATGATGAACTCGGCCAACCAGGCCTGGACCATGTACCCCGGCCTGACCCACGGTGCGTATGCCGCGCTGCACACCCATGGCACACCCGAGCAAAAAGCCACCTACCTGCACAAGATGACCAGCGGCGAGTGGACTGGCACCATGTGCCTGACCGAGCCGCATTGCGGCACCGATCTGGGCTTGATGCGCACCAAAGCCGAGCCTCAGGGTGATGGCACTTACAAGCTCACTGGCAACAAGATTTTCATCAGCGCCGGTGAGCACGACCTGGCTGACAACATCATCCATCTGGTGCTGGCACGCCTGCCCGATGCGCCTCCCGGCATCAAGGGCGTGAGCCTGTTCATCGTGCCCAAATTTCTCGTCAACGCCGATGGCTCTTTGGGCGCACGCAACGGCATTTACTGCGGTGGCCTGGAACACAAGATGGGCATCAAGTCCAACGCCACGGCGCAAATCGTGCTCGACGGCGCGGTGGGCACCATGGTGGGCCAGCCCAACAAAGGCATGCAAGGCATGTTTGTGATGATGAACGCGGCCCGCCTGGGGGTTGGCAACCAGTCTCTCGGCCTGACCGAAGTGGCTTTTCAGAACGCGTTGGCCTACGCCAAAGACCGCATCCAGATGCGCTCACTCACCGGCCCTAAGGCCAAAGACAAACCGGCAGACCCGATCATCGTGCACCCCGATGTGCGCAAGATGCTGCTCACTGCCAAGGCCTATGCCGAAGGTGGCCGCGCATTGCTATGCTTTAGTTCAATGCTACTGGAAAAAGAGCACAACCATCCCGACGAGGCAGTGCGCAAAGAAGCCGGCGAACTGCTTGCTCTGTTGACCCCGATCTGCAAAGCTTTTCTGACTGACAACGGCCACATCTCCACCAACGCCTGCATGCAGGTGTTTGGCGGCCACGGTTTCATCAAGGAATGGGGCATGGAGCAGTTTGTGCGCGACAACCGCATCAACATGATTTACGAGGGCACCAACACCATCCAGAGCCTGGACTTGCTGGGCCGCAAGGTGCTCTCCAACAACGGCGCCACGCTCAAGAAGTTCGGCAAGCTGGTGGGCGCCTTGGTGGCTGAAGAAGGCGTGAATGAAAAAATGGCCGAGTTCATTACCCCGATTGCCATTCTGGGCGAGCAAATGACCAAGTTCACCACCGAGCTGGGCTTCAAAGGCTTCCAGAACCCTGACGAAGTGGGCGCAGCCGCGGTGGACTACTTGCGTGTCGCGGGCCACCTGGTGTTTGGTTACTTTTGGGCACGCATGGCGCAAGTGGCACTGCGCCAAATCGCGGCCGCTGAACAGGAAGGCAAGCCGACCGACCCGTTCTACGTCGCCAAGTTGCAAACGGCGCGTTTTTACTTTGCCAAGCTGTTCCCCGAGACCGCTACCGCCATGCGCACGGCCCGCGCCGGCAGCAAGGTCTTGATGGACACCGATGCCGCCCTGGCCTGAACTCATTTATCAAGGAAAAAAACATGTCCCGATTCAATGTGAAAAAAGTTGCCGTGCTCGGTGCAGGCGTGATGGGCGCGCAAATTGCCGCACACCTGGTCAATTGCAAAGTGCCGGTCGTCTTGTTCGACCTGCCGGCCAAAGAAGGCCACAAAAACGGCATCGTCACCCGTGCCGTGGATGGCCTGAAAAAGCTCAAACCGTCGCCGCTGGGCGTGGCGGCCGATGCGGCCTTGATTGGCCAAGCCAACTACGAAGAGCACATGGAGCAGCTGCGTGACTGCGACCTGATCATCGAAGCCATTGCCGAGCGCATGGACTGGAAGCTTGACCTTTACAAAAAGATCGCCCCGTTCATTGGCCCCCAGACCATCGTGGCCTCCAACACCTCGGGCTTGTCGATCACCAAATTGAGCGAAGTGTTGCCTGAAGAACTCAAGCCACGCTTTTGCGGCATCCACTTCTTCAACCCGCCACGCTACATGCAGTTGGTGGAGCTCATCAACACGCCCACCACCGAGCCGCACATTCTGGACAAGCTGGAGGCCTTTGTCACCAGCGCCCTGGGCAAAGGCGTGGTGCGCGCCAAAGACACGCCCAACTTCATTGCCAACCGTGTCGGCATTGCCGGCATGCTGGCCACCATGAAAGAGGTAGAAAACTTTGGCCTCAGCTATGACGTGGTCGATGATCTCACCGGCAAAAAGCTTGGCCGCGCCAGCTCGGGCACATTCCGCACCGCCGATGTGGTGGGGCTGGACACCATGGCGCACGTGATCAAAACATTGCAAGACACCTTGTCGATCGACACCGATCCGTTTTATGGCAGTTTTGCCACCCCCGAAGTGCTCAAGACCCTGCTGGAAATGGGCAACCTGGGGCAGAAAACCAAAGCCGGTTTCTTCAAAAAAGTCGGGCGCGACATCATGCGCTTTGACCTGGCTGGCAAAGAGTATGTGCCTGCGGGTCAAAAGGCTGACGAGGTTTACACCCGCATGCTGAAAAAGCCCGCAGCTGAACGCCTGCAATTGCTGCGCAATGCAGAGGGCGCACAAGGCCAGTTTTTGTGGGCCATTTTGCGCAACGCCTTCCATTACGCTGCGGTGCACCTGGGCACGATTGCCGACAACGCGCGTGACGTGGACTTTTGCATGCGCTGGGGCTTTGGCATGAAGCAGGGCCCGTTTGAGCTCTGGCAAGAAGCCGGTTGGTTGACCGTGGCCAACATGGTCAAGGAAGACATTGACGCGGGCAAGGCACTGTGCAGTGCACCGTTGCCCGACTGGGTCTTCAAAGGTCCGGTGGCTGATGCGGGTGGCGTGCACACCCCGCAAGGCTCGTGGAATCCGACAACAGGCCAATTTGTGCCCGTGCGCAGTTTGCCGGTGTATGCGCGCCAGCACTTCCCGGAGAGCGTGCTGGGTGCCAACGCACCGTCAGCTGCCACGGCAGGCACCACCCTGTTTGAAGACGATGCCATCCGCCTGTGGACGCTCGACGACGAGGTGGTCATTGCCAGCATCAAGACCAAGATGCACGCCATTGGCCCGGACGTGATCGAAGGCCTGTTGCAAGGTCTGGCCTTGGCCGAAGACAGCTACAAAGGCCTGGTGATCTGGAGCAACGACGAGGTGTTCTCGGCCGGCGCCGACCTGCAAGCCATGCTGCCTGCCTTCATGACGGGTGGGGTCAAAGCCATTGAAACAGCCGAACTGGAGATGCAGCAAGCCATGCTCAAGCTGCGTTACGCCAATGTGCCGGTGGTCTCTGCCGTGCGCGGCCTGGCGCTGGGCGGCGGCTGCGAGCTGGCGGCCTACAGTGCCAAACGCGTGGTAGCCATGGAAAGCTACATGGGCCTGGTGGAGGTGGGTGTGGGGCTGGTGCCCGGTGGTGGCGGTCTGGCCTACATCGCCCGGCGTGCGGCTGAAAATGCCGCCAACTCTACCGGCAAAGACCTGCTGCCGTTCCTGACCGAAGGCTTTACCGCCGCCGCCATGGCCAAGGTGGGAACCAGCGCGCTTGAATGCAAAAAACTGGGCTATCTGCTCGACAGCGACGTGATCGTGCCGCACAAGGACGAACTGTTGTTTGTGGCCATCAACGAAGCCCGCGCCCTGTTCAACAGCGGTTACCGCGCGCCGCTCAAGCGCCAGTTCCCGGTGGCCGGGCGCAGTGGTTTGGCCACCATCAAAGGCACCTTGGTCAACATGCGCGACGGCGGCTTCATCAGCGCCTATGACTTCTTCATTGCCAGCCAGATCGCCTGGGTGGTGTGTGGCGGTGACGTGGATGCCGGCAGCCTGGCGGACGAAGACTACCTGATGACGCTGGAACGCAAAGCCTTCGGTACCCTGCTCGCCAACCCCAAAACGCAGGAGCGCATCATGGGCATGATGTCCACCGGCAAGCCGGTTCGCAATTGACCTCGTGCGCATGAACAAGTTGTTCAATGGGTTGTTACTTTGGGCATGCAACGCCGGGCATCTGTCTTGCTCCTTCCCCCTCTGGGGGAAGGTTGGGATGGGGGCTTGACCCCTGCCACCAGACCCATGCAACACCAAGCTCCGCCACGCATCCGCGCATTCGCCCAAGCATTGCGCCGCAACATGACCGACAGAGAACGTCGTTTATGGGCGGGTTTGCGCTCGGAACAACTGGGTTTCAAATTCCGCCGCCAGCATCCCTTAGGGTGCTACATCGCAGACTTTGCGTGCCTGGCACCGAAGCTCATTGTCGAACTCGATGGTTCGCAACATCAGGCTGCAGGCGCTTATGACGAGCAGCGCAGTGCCTTTTTTTGCGATCAAGGTTTTGATCTGCTCCGGTTTCCTTCCAATGCACCGCTTGTTGATCTTGAAGCTGTGCTGCAAACCATCTTGAATCGGGTCAATTTATTGGCTACATCAAGCCCCCATCCCTGCCTTCCCCCAGAGGGGGAAGGAGCAATACCAATTCCTACAGGAGTCTCACCATGAAACTAATTTCTGATGCCTACATCGTTGCTGCCACGCGCAGCCCCATCGGCAAATCTTCTCGCGGATTTTTCCGCAACATGCGCCCCGATGACCTCTTGGTCAAGGTGCTGCAGTCTGCGCTGGCGCAAGCGCCGGGGCTGGACCCCGAGGCCATCGAAGACATCATTTGCGGCTGCGCCATGCCCGAAGGCCAGCAGGGCCTGAACATTGCCCGCACCGCCGCCGTGCTGGCGGGTTTGCCCACCCGTGTTGGCGGGGTCACCGTGAACCGCTTCTGTGCCTCGGGCGTGACTGCCATTCAGATGGCCGCCGACCGCATCCGTGTGGGCGAGGCCGACGTGATGATCGCCGCTGGTGTTGAGAGCATGAGCATGGTGCCCATGGGCGGTAACGCGCCGTCGTTCTCGCCGCTGATGTTTGAGCGTGACGAAGACATTGGCATTGCCTACGGCATGGGTCTCACGGCTGAAAAAGTGGCCACGCAATGGAAGGTGAGCCGCGAAGCGCAAGATGCCTTTGCGCTGCAATCGCACCAGCGCGCCTTGGCTGCCCAAGCCGCGGGTTATTTCAGCGCCGAGACCACCCCGATTGAAGTGACCGACCGCGCGCCGAACCTGGCCACCGGCGAAGTCATTGAGAAAAAACGTGTGGTGAGTGTGGACGAAGGGGCCCGCCCGGACACCAGTCTGGAAGGGCTGGCCAAGCTCAAGTCACCCTTTGCGGCACGCGGTTCTGTCACGGCGGGCAACAGCTCGCAAACCTCTGACGGTGCCGGTGCCTTGATACTGGCCAGCGAAAAGGCCGTCAAACAATTTGGCCTGAAACCGCTGGCGCGTTTTGTGAGTTTTGCCGCCAAGGGCGTGCCGCCGCAGTTCATGGGCATTGGCCCGATCGAGGCCATACCCGCAGCACTCAAAAACGGTGGGCTGACGCTGGATCAGCTCGACTGGATTGAGCTCAACGAGGCCTTTGCCGCGCAAAGCCTGGCCGTCATCAACACCTTGGGGTTAGACCCGGCTCGCGTCAACCCGATGGGCGGCGCCATTGCGCTGGGACACCCACTGGGGGCTACCGGCGCCATCCGCGCCGCCACCGTGATTCACGGCCTGCAACGCACCGGCGGCAAATACGGCATGGTCACCATGTGCATTGGCATGGGGCAGGGCGCGGCTGGTATTTTTGAGCGCGTCTGATAACCTTCAGATTTCACCAGGGTCTGCGTTGTGCTGAACCCAACTCCACAAAATCCTGGCTCGTGCCGGGATTTTGTGCTATCTGAAAGAGGAATTTCCCATGACCGACCTTCTGATTGACACCAGCGAGCGGGTGCTCACCATCACCTTCAACCGGGTAGACAAAAAAAATTCGTTCACCCAAGCTATGTACGCCGACATGGCGCGGCAGCTGACTGCGGCGCAAACCGATGACGCAGTGCGTGTGGTGGTGTTTCAAGGTCACCCGCTGGTCTTCAGCTCGGGCAACGACGTGGCAGATTTTTTAAGCGCGCCGCCCGTTTCTGAAGACGCGCCGGTATTTCAGTTCATGCAGGCGTTGAACCGCTTCACCAAGCCGCTGGTGGCCGCTGTGGCGGGCCCGGCGGTGGGCATTGGCACCACGCTGCTGTTTCATTGCGACCTGGTCTATGCCGGCGACAACGCGGCGTTTGCCATGCCCTTTGTCAACCTGGGGGTGTGCCCTGAGGCGGCTTCGAGCTTGCTGGCACCGCAGCGCATGGGCTATGGCCGTGCGGCCGAGGCGCTGCTGCTGGGTGAGCCCTTTTTGGCCGAAGCCGCCCTGGACATGGGCTTGGTCAGCCGCATTGTGCCGCCCACTGAGGTCAATGCACTGGCGCAGCGCCAGGCGCAAAAGCTGGCCACCAAACCGCTTGCTTCGCTGCTGGCTACCAAGCAGCTGATGAAGCAGGGGCAGGCCGATCTGGTGGCGCAGCGCATGGCCGAAGAAGCGGCGCTGTTTCGCCGGATGTTGGGCGAGCCCGCTGCGCAAGAGGCCTTCCAAGCCTTCATGGCCAAGCGCAAGCCAGACTTCAGCGCGCTTTAACGGGCGCATGGGGTAAACCCCGCCGCCGCACATCCGTTTGAATCGGAGCGCACGGGTTGGGGGGGCAAGAGCTTGCCCGGATTTGTATATAAAATTGGCCTCTAGAGCCTATTAAATAAGCTTAAGTAGCTATTATTAATGAAGTAATTTTCTTCAGCCAAACGCCCCAACCCAACCCACACCATGACCCAACGCACCCCGCCCGCCGCCGCCATTGTTTTTGAAGACGACTTCATTGCCGGTGTGGCGCACATTTTTGAAGAGTTGATTGTGTTCAACCGTGTGCTGGGTTTGAAGATCACCCAAATTGCGCCCGCCCAGGTCAAAGCCCGCATTGACATGCGCCCCGAGTTGGTCGGTCACTACGCCTACAACCGGGTGCATGGTGGCGTCATCAGCGCGGGGCTGGACGCCATGGGCGGTCTGGCGGTGATGGCTGCCATTGGTGCGCGCCACATGGACGAGACGGTGGCGCAGCGGCTGCAGCGTTTTGCCAAGCTTGGCACCATCGACCTGCGGGTGGACTACCTGCGCCCCGGCATTGGCGAGTGCTTTGAACTGCGTGCCGAGGTCATGCGGTTGGGTTCGCGCGTGGCCTCCACCCGCATGGAGTTTTTGGGCGCCGACGGCAAACTGCTCTCCACCGCGTCGGCGGCTTACATCGTGTCGTGAGGCCGTGGCTGGCACTGGCCGAGGTCTAGAATCTTCGGCTCAGACAAGCAGGAAAAAAACATGAAAAAAATCGTTGTTGGTTGGCTCCAGTCGCCCTTGTGGCAACCCGCCTGCAGGCTCATGCGCGGGCTCAAATTCCCCGCCAAGATGGGCTTGATTGCGGTGGCTTTTTTGATTCCCATGGCCTGGCTGGTGGGGTCTATGGTCAGCAGCAGCATGCACCACATTGCCGTGGTGCAGCAAGCGCGCGCCGGAGTGCGTTACGCCAGCGCCACTTACCCCGCCATAGACTTGGCCGGCAAATGGCGCCAGCAGTCGCGCAATGCGGCGTTTGGCGAGTCGGCCGACCAGCTGGCGCAAGCGCGCCAGGCGTTTGACCAAACCTTTGCCTCCTTGCAAGCGCTAGACGCCGAACTGGGTGCTCGGCTCAACGCCCAGGCGAGCTTTGCCACCCTTCACCGCGCCGTGCAGGCCGCCCGCGCCGCCCAACCCCAAGCCGGGGTGAAAGCCGACCCCGAGGCGGTCTACAGCGGCATGATTGGCGTCTCGCGCAGCTTGGCTGAACTGCTTGACACCCTCACCGATGGCGCGGGGCTGACGCTTTCCTCAGAGCTGGCCAGCAACTACTTGGCCACCGCCGTGCTGCAAAAAGCACCCGATGTGATTCAAAACACGGTCGAAGTGCGTGGGCTGGTGCGCACCGCGCTCAAAGCCGGCAGCATCACCCCAGCCCAAGCCGCGCGGCTGCAAGGTTTGCTTGCGCAGCTAGAGCGCGACACCGCGCAGGCCAAGCTGGTGCTGGACAAAGTGCAGGCGGTAGCGCCGCTGTATGGCGCGCAGTTGACCCGGGGTGCTCTTGTGGCCACCGATGCGCTGTTGCAAAGCGTACGCACCAGCGTGCCAGTGGGTGCCACCGAGGTCGCCGGGGACGCGGCTGCCTTTGTGCACCAGGCCAATGACACCTTGCAAAGCCAGTTCGGTCAAGTTGAGAAAAACTTGCAGGTGCTCGATGCCATGCTGGCCCAGCAGCAAGCCGATTTGCAGCGCAGCTTGTGGCTGATGCTGGCGTTGACGGCCGTTTTTTTGTTGCTGGGGGCTTACCTGTGCATGGGGTTTTACAACGCCCTCACGCAAGGCTTTGCGGCACTGCGCTGCCACTTGATCAACATCTCCATGGGCGACTTGCGTGCCACCATTGAGCTGCATGGCCGGGATGAAGTCACCGGCATGCTCAAAGAGCTCTCCAACATGCAGCTGGCGCTGTCGCAAACCATTGCCGAGGTGCAGCACGCCAGCGACGCGGTGGTGACCGCCAGCGTGCAGATTGCCACCGGCACGCAAGACCTGGCGGCGCGCACCGAGTCGGCCGCTGCGGCGCTGGAGCAGTCGTCTGCCGCGCTGGAGCAAACCAACTCGACCGTGGCCATGACGGCTGAGGCCGCCGGCAAGGCCTCTGACATTGCCAGTGGCAACGCCAACACCGCCAGCCAGGGCGGTGCGGTGATGCAAGACGTGGCGGCCACCATGGGGCGCATCCAAGCCTCGTCGCAAAAAATCAGCGACATCATTGGCGTGATTGACGGCATTGCCTTCCAGACCAACATCCTGGCGCTCAATGCCGCGGTAGAAGCCGCCCGCGCCGGTGAGCAAGGCCGCGGTTTTGCCGTGGTGGCCATCGAAGTGCGGGCGCTGGCGGGGCGCAGTGCGGCCGCTGCCAAAGAAATCAAAACCCTCATCACCACCAGCACCGACGAGGTGGCGCGTGGCGCAGACATCGTGCGCCAGGCTGGTGAACACATGCACCAGATTGTGGAAAACGCGGCGCACGTGAAAGACCTGCTTGACGAAGTGGCCAACGGTGCGCGTGAACAAAGCCTGGGCATTGGCCAAATTGGCGAAGCCGTGCATGAGCTTGACCGCAACACCCAGGCCAATGCCGCGCTGGTGGAAGAAACCGCCGCCGCCTCCAGCCACCTCAGTACCGCTGCGGTGCGCATGGCGGCGCAAGTCGATGAGTTCCGCCTGCCCAACGCACCCGCTTCACCCCTGGTGGAAGGCATTGATGTGGATGCCATCATTGACGGCCACCGCCAATGGAAGGTGAAACTGCGTGATGCCATTGAGTCTGGCGACAAGGTCGATGTGGCCACCCTCTCGCGTGACGACTGTTGTGGGCTGGGCCAGTGGATTTATGCCGACGGCCAGCGCCTGCGCGGGCGCGCCAGCTTTACCGCATTGGTAGCCAAACATGCGAACTTTCACACCGTGGCCGCAGAGGTGGGCACGCTCATCAACACCGGGCGTTTTGAGCAAGCCATCGATGCCCTGGCACCCAACACCGCCTTTACCCAGGCCACCAGCGAGGTGGTGAGCGTGCTGTCTGCGGCCAAACGGCTGGGGTTTGTTTAGGTTGGCAGCCCGAGTCCGCCTGAACGGCGCCCAGAATTGAATCGGGTTTTTATATGTAAAAAGTGGCTCTAGCCCTTTATTTATATGCGTCACCAGCTATCAAAAAAATATATGTGCGCAGGTCTTGTTGCGCCGCGCCGGGCGTGTTTGCTGGCGCTGGCATCGGCTTGGTTGACTGCTGATACTTGGGCGCAAGGGGTGGCGAAGTCGCCGCGCACCCGGGTGCTTGCGTTTGCCCAAGACACCCTGAAAAACGACTTTCGGCGGGCGCAGCTGTATGAAGTGCGCGACGCTGCGGCGCAGCAGCCCACGCTGTCGTTTGTGTACTCAGACGCGCAGGGACAAACCTCGCTGCTGATTCACCAGATTGAGCAGTTCATTGCGCAAAAGGTCGATGTGCTGGTGCTGGGCACCAATGACGAGCATGCCGTGGCGCCGGTGGTGCGCAAGGCTTACCAAGCGGGCATTCGCGTCATCGTGCTCGACCGCGGCATTCAAGGCCAAGACTACAGCGCCTTCATTCACTCTGACAACATCCACATTGGCGCCATCGGTGCCGAGTTCATTGCCAAACAGCTCAAGGGGCAAGGCCAGGTGTTGCTGTTTGAGGGGCTGCAAACGGCCGACGTGACACACCTGCGCAGCAAAGGCTTCATGGCCGTGATGGCGCGCCACCCGGGCATCAAGGTCATCAAGCGCACGGGTAACTATTTGCGCAAAGACGCCCTGCTTGCCATGGATCAGCTGCTGGCTCAGGGCACCCGCGTGCAGGCCATTTTTTCTGAAAGCGACAGCATGCTCAGCGGTGCTCGGGTGGCGCTGCAAAACCACCGCATTGCCCCCACCAGCCTGATCACGGTGGGCTGCGACTACACCAGCGAGGCGCGCGACGCCATTCGCAACGGCAGCCAAACCGGCTCAGTGCTGTTTCCGCTGGGCGGCACGCAAGCCGTGGCGGTGGCGCTGCAGCTGCTGGCCCGCCAAGCCGTGCCCAAAGATGTGTTGATTCCGGTCAAGCTGGTGACGCGCGACAATGTGAACCAGGTCAAGCCTATTTTTTAATCTTTTTTGTCACGCTGCCTGATGACATTTTTACAGTCGCTTCGGCTCCATTTGGCCAACAAGCTGGCCTTGCTGGTGACCACCGCGGTGATCTTGACGGTGGCGGCATTGGGCATTTATTTTGAGCTCTACTTGCGCCAAAGTCTGCTCGACGGCACTCGCGTGCGCATGCAGCACGCCTACCAGCGGCTTGATTTCAACCTCAACAACATTGCCGTAGAGCTGACCTCAGGGGTGGACTATGCCAGCCGCGAAGAACCATTGGTAGCTTCGCTCGAGCTGATCAACCACTACCAAGACAAGGCGCACTACAACACCGTGCTGCTGGACGAAGAGAAAAAAACCCTGGCGCAAGAGCTGCTGGAGCGGGTCAAGTTTTCGCTCAACAGCGATGCGGCCTTGTATGACCAACACCATGAGCTGGTGGCGTTTGTCACGCGCTTGCCGGCCGGCTACCAGCTCGGGTTTGTGTCTTTTGCCCAGGGCGATGCGCTGGTCTGGACGCGGCTGGAGACCGAGCGCGAATTTCAACCCGGCGTGCTGCCTGTCCACGGGCACATCGAGTCAGCGCATGTGGCACGCGCCGTGGCCGAGGCTGCCTCAACCGCCGGGCTGGTCACTCTGCTGCGCTCGGGCAATCAATTGCAATTGCAAAGCCACCAAAACATGCGCGACAGCGCAACCGGCAAGCATTTAGGGCACATGGAACTGAGCTTCACCCTGGATGATGCTTATTTCAAGCGCTTGTCCAACGACATGGACATTGAGCTGACCCGCAGCTTTGACAGCCCCTATGCCGCCCAGGCACAGCCGTTGGCCGCCCGCAACGAGGGTGCCGCGTTGACGGTGCTGGAGTCGCCAGAAAAATACCTCAGCGTGCTGAAAAAAGACACGCTCGATGGCCCGGTGTACTTCACCGTGGCGCTGGACAAGGCGCGTGAGAACGCGCTCATCAACACCCAGCGCTGGCGCATGGCGGCGTTTTTGCTGGTGATCGCGGTTGGCATCTTGTTTTACATGCGCCTGGTGCTGCAGCGCAACTTGATCGCGCCGATTGACCGGTTGATGCTGCACATTCGCCGCATCCGCCAAGGCAACTACACCGAATGCACACACATGGCGACTGGCGACGAGCTTGAAGAAATTGGCCAAAGCATCAACACCCTGGGGCAAACCGTGGCGCAGCGTGAGGCTGCGCTGGAAAAAGCCCGCCAGGAGGCCGATTACCTGTCCAAGCACGACGTCGTCACCGGCCTGCCCAACCAGCGCTTCATGGCCGAGCGCATGGCGCATGCGCTGCAGCTTGCGCACCGCAACCACAGCCAATTGGCGTTGCTTTTTTTGGACCTGGATCAGTTCAAGCTGGTCAACGACACGCTCGGTCACCCCGTTGGCGACCAGCTGCTGGCCAAAATTGCCGAGCGCTTTGGCCAAGCCATGCGCAGCAGTGACACCCTGGCGCGGGTTGGCGGTGACGAGTTCAACATCCTGATTGAAAACCTGCCAACGCCTGCCGACCTGGAGCGGGTGCTGGCCAAATACATGGCCTTGTTTGCCACGCCTTTCACTTGCGCAGAGCACCAGATCAACATCACCGTCAGCATTGGCGTGGCGCTGTACCCGGCCGATGGGCATGACAGCGTGAGCCTGCTCAAGCACGCCGACCTGGCGGTCTACGCGGCCAAAGAAAAAGGCCGCAACACCTATTGCTACTACACCCCAGACATGTCGCGTCTGGCCGGTGAGCGGGTCGAGTTGATTCGCGACCTCAAGCGCGCCATTGACGCTGGTGACCAGTTTGAGATGTATTACCAGCCCAAGGTCAGTGCGCAAACGGGGCAGGTGGTGTCGGCCGAGGCGCTGATACGCTGGCACAAGCCGGGGGTGGGGCTGGTGCCGCCGTTCAAGTTCATCCCACTGGCCGAAGAAACCCGCCAGATCATTGCCATGGGCGACTGGCTGATCGGCCAAGTCTGCCGCGACCTGGTGCACTTTGCCCGGCTGGATGTGGTGCTGCAGCACGTCAGTTTGAATGTGTCAAACGTGCAGCTGCAAGGCCATGACCTGAAGGCGGTGCTGGCGCAGGCGCTGCAGCAGCACCAGGTGCAGGCGTCCCAGATCGAGCTGGAAATCACCGAGAGCTATGTGGCGCAAGACACGCCGCTGGCCATTGAGTCTTTGCACGCCTTTCGCGCCATGGGGTTTGCCCTGGCCATTGACGACTTTGGCACCGGTTACTCGTCTTTGAGCTACCTGAAAAAGCTGCCGTTTACCCGCTTGAAAATCGACAAATCGTTTGTCGACGGCCTGCCCGGCGACCCCGACAGCGAGGCCATAGCCCGCGCCATCATTGGCCTGGCCAAAAATTTTGGCCTGTCTGTGACTGCCGAAGGAGTGGAGCGCGCCGACCAATTGGCCTTTTTGAAGCGCGAGCAGTGCGACGAAATTCAGGGCTATTACTACGCCAAGCCGATGCCAGTGCCTGAGTTTGTGGCGTTTTACCGCGCTCACCAAGCCGCGCTGCTGCCTGCCTGATTTTTATGAAAAATTGGCCTCTAGCGCTTATGGAATAAGCGTATACAGCTATTTATTACATAGTATCAGGCGGCGTTGGTTTGGGCACTTCACGCGGGTTGCCTTGCTCGTCAATGGCCACGTAGGTGAGCGAGGCCTCGGTCACTTTGGTGTATTGGCCTTGCAGCCTGAAGTGCTCGGCATACACCTCCACCTTGACCGTGATCGAGGTGCGGCCAATGCGCACCAGCTTGCTGAAAAAACTCAAAATGTCGCCTACCCGCACCGGCTGCTTGAAGACGAATTCGTTCACCGCCACGGTGGCCATGCGGCCTTGGGTGTAGCGGGCCGGAATCACCGCACCGGCCAGATCAACCTGTGCCATGACCCAGCCGCCAAAAATGTCGCCATTGGCATTGCAGTCGCGCGGCAGCGGAATCACCTTGAGCACCAGCTCTTCGTCGGTGGGCAGTTGCACCCGCGCCGCGCTGCTTTTGCGGTCGGTTTTGGCGGGCGTGGGGGTGCTGGCCTGGCCGCTGGGGGCGGTGGCTTGGGGCTGGGGCGTGAGGGGGTTTGCAGACATGGGCACAATCCTGTCAGTTTGTCTAATTTCCCCAATGGTTGGGGTTCTCACTGATTGTCCTCTATGCGTCGCCATGCTTCTGCCGCCTCCAGCGGCCTGTCCACCTCTTCCAGCGACATTGCGCCGCGCTCTGACTGGGCCACGCTGCAGCGCCTGTTTCCCTACCTGTGGCAATACAAATGGCGGGTCATGGCGGCGCTGGCCTTCATGGTGGGCGCCAAGCTGGCCAATGTGGGCGTGCCGCTGCTGCTGAAAGACCTGGTCGATACCATGAACCCCAAGGGCGCGCTGGGGGCGCAGGCGCTGCTGGTGGTGCCGCTGGGGCTGCTGGTGGCTTATGGCCTGCTGCGCTTGTCAACCACCGTGTTTGCCGAGCTGCGCGAGCTGATTTTTGCCAAGGCCACCGAGGGCGCGTCCCGCAGCATCAGCCTGCAGGTGTTTCGCCACCTGCACGCCTTGAGCCTGCGCTTTCACCTGGAGCGCCAGACCGGCGGTATGACGCGCGACATTGAGCGTGGCACCCGGGCCGTGCATTCGCTGATTTCTTACTCGCTTTACAGCATCTTCCCCACACTGATTGAGGTGACGCTGGTGCTGAGCATTTTGGCGGTCAAGTTTGATGCGTGGTTTGCCTGGATCACCATCGCCGCGCTCATTTTGTACATTGTGTTCACCATTGTGGTGACCGAGTGGCGCACCCAGTTCAGAAAGCAAATGAACGAGTTGGACAGCACCGCGCACAGCCGCGCCATTGACTCGCTGCTGAATTACGAGACGGTCAAGTACTTCAACAACGAAGAATTCGAGGCCAAGCGTTACGACGACAACCTGGAGCGCTACCGCAAGGCGGCGCTGAAAAGCCAAACCACCCTGAGCGTGCTCAACACCGGTCAGCAGCTCATCATTGCCGCCGGCCTGGTGCTGATGCTGTGGCGCGCCACGCAGGGCGTGGTGGACGGCCGCATGACGCTGGGCGACTTGGTGATGGTCAACGCCTTCATGATCCAGCTCTACATTCCGCTGGGTTTTCTGGGCGTGCTCTACCGCGAGATCAAACAGGGTCTGACTGACCTGGAAAAAATGTTCACCCTGATGGAGCGCGAGCGCGAAATTGCCGATGTGCCCGGGGCGTTGCCGTTGCAGTTGGGGAATGGTTTGGTTGCAAGCCCCCATCCCAACCTTCCCCCAAAGGCGGGAAGGGGCAAGGCAGAAGCGGATTTGACCCCTTCCCCCGCTGGGGGAAGGTTGGGATGGG
This sequence comes from Rhodoferax sp., assembly GCF_028715765.1. Taxonomy (GTDB): domain Bacteria; phylum Pseudomonadota; class Gammaproteobacteria; order Burkholderiales; family Burkholderiaceae_C; genus Rhodoferax. The sequence continues at coordinate 1,528 of NZ_JAQURE010000048.1, read as the reverse complement.
GGCTTGACGCGTCTGCCAGCCAAGCCAGCGTGCGTTTCAGTCATGTCAACTTCGCCTACGACCCCGCCCGACCTATTCTGCACGACATCAGTTTTGACATTCCGGCTGGCAAAACCGTGGCCGTGGTCGGACCCTCGGGTTCGGGCAAGTCCACGCTGGCACGGCTGCTGTTTCGCTTTTATGACGTGCAAAGCGGCCAGATTTTGATTGCCGGTCAAGACATCAAGCAAGTCACCCAGGCCAGCGTGCGTGCTGCCATTGGCATCGTGCCGCAAGACACCGTGTTGTTCAACGACACCGTGGAATACAACATTGCCTATGGCAAACCCGGCGCCACACGCGCTGAGGTGGAGGAGGCCGCCAAGTCCGCCCACATCCACAACTTCATCGCCGCCACGCCCAAGGGCTACGACACCATGGTGGGCGAGCGCGGCCTGAAACTCTCGGGCGGCGAAAAGCAGCGCGTGGCGATTGCCCGCACCCTGCTCAAAAACCCGCCGATTCTGATTTTTGACGAAGCCACCAGCGCGCTGGACAGTGCCAACGAGCGTGCCATTCAGGCCGAACTGCAAAGCGTGGCACAAAACAAGACCACGCTGGTCATTGCGCACCGCCTGTCCACGGTGGTGGATGCGCATGAGATTCTGGTGATGGAAGCCGGGCGCATTCTGGAGCGCGGCTCGCATGCGGAGTTGCTGGCAGCCAATGGCCGCTATGCGCAGATGTGGGCGCTGCAGCAGAGTTCGGAGTAGGTTTTTAAGCCTTTTAGGCCTCTAGCCCTTATAAAATATGCGCGAGTAGCTATTTAAATAATAGCTATTTTGATGTGGAAAGTTATGTTTATTTCGGACTCTTGGCTGTTGGGTCTGAGGCAGAAGTGGCCATTCGCCACAAGCATCTTGCAAACGGCCTAATTTGGGGGTCATGTCTCTAGGTATTCGGGAGCTAGTGGCTGACTAATTGCCACAAATCGCGTTCGTGATCGAATCTAAAGTTACAACTTCCTAAAAATGATCGTAGCAAGTGAGTACTACTAAATAAGGTTCGCTGCGACGATTGCATCGACTTCGATCCGAGCTTGGTATTCGGTCAAGCCCTGCTCCATCAAATTGATCTTGCCCCTGTTTTCCGGACTCCTTAAGCCACCATTTATGCGGACTTCTTGTCTTGCTGCTGGGCCGCTGTCCAGCGTTGCTCAAACGTCATTGGGCTGACGTAGCCTAACGTTGAGTGCAATCTTTTGTGATTGTAAAAGTTGATCCAGTCCATGACCTCATCCATGGCCTCGCGCCGAGTGGCAAACTTTCTGCCGTACAACCTGCCAACCTTCAATCGACCCCACAAGCTCTCAGTAGGCGCGTTGTCCCAGCAATTGCCTTTGCGGCTCATGGACGATTTCATTTCAAAGCGTTTGAGTTCACCCTGAAACTCATGACTGCAATACTGGCTGCCACGGTCTGAGTGGAAGATCAACCCTGGCTTTGGACTGCGCCTGAACCACGCCATGCGCAGTGCATCTGTCACGGCG